>NZ_CP088285.1:7154074-7815648 GCF_011516645.4 Bradyrhizobium septentrionale
CGGCAAGGGCGAGGTCGAGGCCAACGGCCGTGTCACCCACGATGCCTATCTGTTCGAAGTGAAGAAGCCCTCGGAGTCCAAGGGGCCGTGGGACTTCTACAAGCTGGTCGGCACCGTGCCGGGCAACCAGGCCTTCACGCCGCTCGACAAGAGCACCTGTGCGCTTCTGAAGAAGTGACGGTCATGCCCGCCGGCCATGAGCGTGGCCGGCGGGCTTCATCTATCCAGCGAAAGCTCATTCGATGCAGGCTCTCTACGCACAGCTTCTGGTGGGACTGATCAACGGCTCGTTCTACGCGCTGCTCAGTCTGGGGCTCGCCGTCATCTTCGGCATGCTCAACATTATCAATTTCGCGCACGGCGCGCTCTACATGATGGGCGCCTTCGTGGCGTATTTCCTGCTCAATCTGGGCGGCATCAACTACTGGTGGGCGCTGCTCATCGCGCCGGTCATTGTCGGCATCTTCGGCATGATCCTCGAGCGCACCATGCTGCAATGGCTGGCCGGCCTCGACCATCTCTACGGACTGCTGCTGACCTTCGGCATCGCGCTGATCGTGCAGGGCGTGTTCCAGAACTATTTCGGCTCCTCCGGTCTGCCGTATTCGATCCCGGATCAGCTCAAGGGCGGCGTCAATCTCGGCTTCATGTTCCTGCCGATCTATCGCGGCTGGGTCGTCATCTTCTCGCTGGTGGTGTGCCTTGCCACCTGGTTCCTGATCGAGAAGACGCAGCTTGGCGCCTATCTGCGCGCCGCGACCGAGAACCCGACGCTGGTGCGCGCCTTCGGCATCAACGTGCCGCGCATGATCACGCTGACCTACGGGCTCGGCGTAGGCCTTGCCGCGCTCGCCGGCGTGTTGTCGGCGCCGATCAACCAGGTCCGCCCGCTGATGGGGGCCGATCTCATCATCGTGGTGTTCGCGGTGGTCGTGATCGGCGGCATGGGCTCGATCATGGGCTCGATCATCACCGGCTTCGCGCTCGGCGTGATCGAGGGACTGACCAAGTATTTTTATCCCGAGGCCTCCAACACCGTGGTGTTTGTCCTGATGGTGGTGGTGTTGCTGGTGAAGCCAACGGGACTGACGGGACGGGCGGCCTGATATGTCAGCATTGACCGACGATACACTTCCGGTGACGCCGCGCGCGATGCGCGACGAGATGATCGTATTCGCCGTGATGGCGGCGCTGCTGGCAGTGGTGCCGTTCACGGGGATCTATCCCTTCTTCGTGATGCAGGCGCTGTGCTTTGCGCTGCTCGCCTGCGCCTTCAACCTCCTGATCGGCTATGGCGGCCTGCTGTCGTTCGGCCACGCGATGTTCCTCGGCACTGCCGGCTACGTGACCGCGCATGCGCTGAAGGTGTGGGGACTGCCGCCCGAACTCGGCATCGTGGTCGGCACCGCCGCCGCGGCTTTGCTCGGCCTCGTCACCGGCTTCATCTCGATCCGCCGCCAGGGCATCTATTTCTCGATGATCACACTGGCGCTGTCGCAGCTGCTCTACTTCATCTATCTGCAGGCGCCGTTCACCCATGGTGAAGACGGCATCCAGGGCATCCCGCAGGGGCGGCTGTTCGGGATCTTCGATCTCTCGAAGCCGCTGGTGCTTTATTACGTCGTGCTGGTCGGCTTCCTCGCCGGCTTCCTGCTGATCTACCGGACCATCAACTCGCCGTTCGGCGAGGTCTTGAAGGCGATCCGCGAGAACGAACCGCGCGCGATCTCGCTCGGCTACAAGACCGACCAGTACAAGATGCTCGCCTACATCCTGTCGGGCACGCTGGCGGGCTTCGCCGGCTCGCTGAAGGTGTTCGTGGCGCAGAACGCCTCGCTTACCGACGTGCACTGGTCGATGTCCGGTGAAATCGTGCTGATGACGCTGGTCGGCGGTCTCGGCACCATCTTCGGACCGGTGGTCGGCGCATTCGTGATCATCGCCATGCAGCAATATCTCGCCGGCTTCGGCCAGTGGGTGACGGTGATCCAGGGCGTGATCTTCGTCGCCTGCGTGCTGCTGTTCCGGCGCGGCCTGGTCGGCGAGCTGGCCCATATGCTCAGGCGGTCGCTGTAGGGCAGGGCGCGGCCTGCGATTTCCGGCTGAATAGCGGTGGACGACCGCCCGTTCGGGCGGTCGATCGGTGGTTTTCCTGCCAGATGCTCTATGACAGTTTTGTGACAGTCGCTAAAAGGGCTGTCCCGGAACGATGGAACTGAGACATGCTGCGCTGGTTTCGCGCCTTCCTGCCCAGGGAAGAGCGGTTTTTCGACCTGTTCGCCCGCCACGCCCATACCTCCGTGCAGTGCTCATTGGCGCTGCAGGACATGCTGAAGGGCGGGGAGGAGACCCCGGTCTTCTGCCAGCGTGTCAATCAGTTCGAGAACGACGCCGATAGTGTCACCCGTGAGGTCCTGACCGCGGTTCGCCGCACCTTCATTACCCCGTTCGACCGCGGCGACATCAAGAACCTAATCACCGCGATGGACGACGCGGTCGACCAGATGCAGGCGACCGCGAAGGCGGTCATGCTGTTCGAGGTGCGTGAGTTCGAGCCGCCGATGCGCGAGATGGGCGGCCTGATCGTCGAATGCGCCAATCTGGTGGTCCGCGCGCTGCCCTTGTTGCAGGCGATCGGCCAGAACGTCTCGATGCTGACCCAGATCACCGAAGAACTGACCAAGCTCGAGGGCCGGGTCGACGATCTCCAGGATATCGGGCTCAAGGAATTGTTCCTGAAGCACCGCAACGCCAACGCGATGGACTTCATCGTCGGCGCGGAGATCTACGATCACCTCGAGAAAGTGGCCGACCGCTTCGACGACGTCGCCAACGAGATCAATTCGATCGTGATCGAGCAAGTATGAGCATGATCCGGAAAAGTGTGATGCGGTTTTCCGGCGCGACAAACGCGGAACGCGTTTGCGCGGAGATCATGCTCAAAGAAGCACAGTAGAGCGGGGCCATCACGTGGACGCCACGCTGGGTCTTCCGGTTCTCACCATCCTGATCGCGGTCGCGCTGCTGTTCGACTTCCTGAACGGCCTACACGATGCCGCGAACTCGATCGCGACCATCGTCTCGACCCGCGTGCTGCGGCCGCAATATGCGGTGTTCTGGGCGGCGTTCTTCAACTTCGTCGCCTTCCTGGTGTTCGGACTGCATGTCGCCAACACCATCGGCACCGGAATCATCGAGCCGTCGGTGGTGGACGCGACCGTGATCTTCGCCGCGCTGGTCGGCGCGATCGTCTGGAACGTGATCACCTGGGCGCTGGGCATTCCCTCGTCGAGCTCGCACGCGCTGATCGGCGGCCTGGTCGGCGCCGGCATGGCGAAGGCGGGCATTTCCGCGGCGGTGTGGAGCGGGCTCACCAAGACCTTGCTCGCGATCGTGCTGTCGCCGCTGGTCGGCTTCCTGCTGGCGCTGGTGCTGGTTGCGATCGTGTCCTGGCTCTCGGTGCGCTCGACGCCGTTCGCGGTCGATCGCGCTTTCCGCATCCTGCAATTCGCCTCGGCGTCGCTCTATTCGCTCGGCCATGGCGGCAACGACGCGCAGAAGACCATGGGCATCATCGCCGTGCTGCTCTACTCGCAGGGCCATCTTGGCGACACCTTCGAAATTCCGTTCTGGGTCGTGCTGTCCTGCCAGAGCGCGATGGCGCTGGGCACCCTGATGGGCGGCTGGCGGATCGTGCGCACCATGGGGCTGCGGATCACCAAGCTGACGCCGATGCAGGGCTTTTGCGCCGAGACCGGCGGCGCAGCGACCCTGTTCATCGCGACCTATCTCGGGGTTCCCGTATCGACCACCCACACCATCACCGGCGCCATTGTCGGCGTCGGTGCGGCACGGCGGCTGTCCGCCGTGCGCTGGAATGTGGCGAGCTCGATCGTCTATGCCTGGGTGATCACGATCCCGGCGTCGGCCGCGGTCGCGGCCGCGACCTATTGGGTGGTGCAGGTATTGAAGTGACCATAGCGTTTTCGAGCGAAGTGGAAGCCGGTTCGCGCTAAGAAAACGTGGCCAAGACAGAACCTACCCGACCAGTTTCAGTCCGACGATGCCGGACACGATCAGGGCGATGCTGGCAAGCCGCATCGCGGTCGCGGGTTCGCCGAGCAGGATGATACCGAGCGCCGCGGTGCCGACCGCGCCGATCCCAGTCCAGACGGCATAGGCGGTTCCAATCGGCAACGTCTTCAGCGCGATACCAAGCAGGATCACGCTGCCGGCCATCGCCGCGAGCGTCAGCGCCGACGGCACCAGCCGCGAGAAACCCTCGGTATATTTCAGCCCGATCGCCCAGCCGATCTCGAGCAGGCCAGCGGTGAAGAGAATGGCCCAAGCCATCACGAACCCTCCAGATAAGGCAGGGTCGTCCCCGCTGACGGTATGGTGAGGAGAAGGTCGTCCTTCTCGCACCTATATGGGGATGGTGCGCCCGTCCGCATTGCGACAAAACGCCCTTGATTGCGCCCGTTTTCCCTGCCAAACGCTGCCCCGCCATGTCCGATACCGCTGCAACAACCGAATCGCCGTCCCGCTCGCCACTGTCAGAGGAAGTGGCGCGACGGCGCACCTTTGCGATCATTTCCCATCCGGACGCCGGCAAGACCACGCTGACGGAAAAGCTGCTGCTGTTCGGCGGCGCCATCAACCTCGCGGGCCAGGTCAAGGCCAAGGGCGAGCGGCGCAACACACGCTCGGACTGGATGAAGATCGAGCGCGAGCGCGGCATCTCGGTCGTCACCTCGGTGATGACCTTCGAGTTCAACGACCTCGTGTTCAACCTCCTGGACACGCCGGGCCACGAGGACTTTTCGGAAGACACTTACCGGACGCTGACCGCGGTCGACTCCGCGGTCATGGTGATCGACGCCGCCAAGGGCATCGAGGCGCGGACGCGAAAGCTGTTCGAGGTGTGCCGCCTGCGCGACATCCCGATCATCACCTTCATCAACAAGATGGATCGCGAGAGCCGCGACACCTTCGAGCTGCTCGACGAGATCGAGAAGACGCTGGCGCTCGATACCACGCCAATGACCTGGCCGGTCGGCCGCGGCCGCGACTTCCTCGGCACCTATGACGTCGTCAGTGGCGGCGTGCGGCTGCTCGAGGGCGGAGGCGCCAAGACCGGCGCCACCGAGCAGATCGACATCGGCGATCTCGGCAAGCGCAACCCCAATCTCGACGTCGCCGAGGTCAGGGACGAGCTCGCGCTGGCCTCGGAAGCGTGCAAGCCGTTCGAGCTCGCGGCGTTCCGCGAAGGGCATCTGACGCCGGTCTATTTCGGCAGCGCGCTGCGCAATTTCGGCGTCGGCGACCTGCTGGAAGGCCTCGGCAAGTTCGCGCCGGCGCCGCGCGCGCAGGATTCCGATCTGCGCAAGGTCGAGGCGGCCGAGCCGCGCATGAGCGCGTTCGTGTTCAAGATCCAGGCCAACATGGATCCGAACCACCGCGACCGCATCGCCTTTGCCCGGCTGTGCTCGGGCAAGCTGAGCCGCGGCATGAAGGCCAAGCTGGTGCGCACCGGCAAGAACATGAGCCTGTCGAGCCCGCAATTCTTCTTCGCCCAGGACCGCTCGGTGGCGGACGAGGCCTTTGCCGGCGACGTCGTCGGCATTCCCAACCACGGCACCTTGCGGATCGGCGACACCCTGACCGAGGGCGAGGATCTGACCTTCGTCGGCGTGCCGAGCTTTGCGCCGGAAATCGTCCGCCGTGTCCGGCTCACCGATGCGATGAAGGCGAAGAAGCTGAAGGAAGCCCTGCAGCAGATGTCGGAGGAGGGCGTCGTGCAGGTGTTCCGCCCGCGCGACGGCGCGCCGGCGCTGGTCGGCGTGGTCGGCCCGCTGCAGCTCGACGTGCTGAAGGCGCGGCTCGATGCGGAATATTCGCTGCCGGTCGAATTCGAGATCTCTGAATTCTCGCTGGCGCGCTGGATTTCCTCCGACGACCGCAAGAAGCTCGACGCCTTCGTTGCCGCCAACAATTCCGGCATCGCTGACGACGTCGACGGCGATCCCGTGTTCATGGCCAAGAACGAGTTCTATCTCGGCTACACCCGCGAGCGCGCCGAGGGCATCACCTTCTCCAACGTCAAGGACGTGAAGAAGAAGGCGTAAGGCCCATTCCTCGGTGTCGTCCCCCGGCTTGACCGGGGGACCCAGTACGCCGCGGCCCATCGATTGATCACAACCGTCTCTGGAATACTGGATCGCCCGGTCAAGCCGGGCGATGACAGTTGGGTTGTGGCGCGAAAAGCGCGAGGACGTGAAGAAGCGGGCGTAGTGTCGCCAAGCCTGCCGCTGTCGTCCCCCGGCTTGACCGGGGGACCCAGTACGCCGCGGCCCATCGATTGATCACAACCGTCTCTGGAATACTGGATCGCCCGGACAAGCCGGGCGATGACAATGGGGTTGTGACGCGAAAAGCGCGAGGACGTGAACTCGTCCCCGCTTGCTCCGGTCCGGCCGCGGTACCATTTTCTCCGGAGTGCCTTCCGGATCCAGCTGCATGCTCCGACGCGTCATCATCTACCTCGCTCTTGCCGTGCTGGCCATCGGCCTCGTGGGCGCGGCCGGCGCGCAGGAAAGGCAACAGACCAACCCGGTGCCATTCGCGCACACGCCCTGCAGCGTGCTCGACAGCGGGCCCTGCACGCCATCCTATTGCAGCGTGTTCAACCACGGCCCGTGCCTTCCCGAGATGGATTATCCGTACGGCGAAAATCTCCAGCTCACGATCCTGACCGTGCCGCCCGAGGGGCAAGCCCAGAAGTACCACAAGCCGGACCATGATCTCGATACCATCGGCGATCTCTTCGCGGCGCTGCGTTCCTGCTGGGCACCGCCGCCACCGGACGACGCGCGCGAGGGCATGCAGATGTCGGTGCGCTTCAGCTTCAAGCGGACGGGCGAGATGATCGGCACGCCGCGCCTGACATTCGCGACGCGGGGCGTCCCGGCGGACACCCGCACGACCTACCTCAATGCGATCAACGCCTCGCTGGGCGCCTGCCTGCCGCTGAAATTCACCGGCGGGCTCGGCGGCGCGCTGGCCGGGCGCCCGATCATGATCCGCTATGTCGACAACCGCGAGCTCGCCAGGCCGGTCGGCAACCCCTGATCCGCCGCCCGGCATGATGCATTGCCACCCGCCCGGCGAAGATGTTACGCGAAGACTTCAATCGATCAGGGGAGGAACATCGTGGGACTGCTCGTCATGATCCTGGGTCTCGTGCTGTTCCTCGGCATCCATGTGCTGACCAGCCTGCGCGACCTGCGTGCCGGCCTGATCAAAACGATGGGCGAGGGCGCCTACAAGATCGTCTATTCGCTCGCCGCCGCCGCAGGGCTGTTCCTGATTGTCTGGGGCTTCGGCCACTACCGCGCGACCGGATGGATCGACGTCTGGACGCCGCCGACGGCGTTGAAGCACATCGCGGTGGCGCTGATGCTGCCCGCCGTGATCCTGGTCGTTGCCTCCTATATCCGCGGCCGCATCTACACCACGCTGAAGCACCCGATGCTGGCGGGCGTGAAGCTGTGGGCGTTCGCGCATCTGCTGGCCAATGGCGACCTCGGCTCGATCATCCTGTTCGGTTCGATTCTCGGCTGGGCGGTCTATGACCGCATCTCGCTGAAACGCCGCACGGATGCCGGCGCGCCGCCGATCCCGGTAGGCGGCCCAACCAACGACCTGATCGCGATCGCGGTCGGTGTCATCGCTTATCTGGCGCTGGCGTTTGCGTTCCACCCGGTCGTGATCGGCGTGCCTGTCATGGGAGCCTGACAATGTCTGTTCAATCCGCCATCAAGCGCAAGACCGCGCCCGATCTGCGCGCCCGCAAGAACGGCGAGCCGATCGTGATGCTGACGTCCTATCACGCGCATACCGCAGCGCTAGTCGACCGTCATTGCGACGCCATCCTGGTCGGCGATTCCCTCGGCAACGTCATGCACGGATTCGAGACCACGGTGCCCGTCACGCTCGACATGATGATCCTGCAGGGCCGCGCGGTGATGCGCGGCTCGCAGGCGGCCCTCGTCGTGGTCGACATGCCGTTCGGCTCGTACGAGGGCTCGAAGGAGCAGGCGTTTCAATCGGCGGTGCGGATCATGAAGGAAACGCTGTGCGGCGCGGTCAAGCTCGAGGGCGGCGCGCGGATGGCGGAAACCGTTGCGTTCCTGTCCGAGCGCGGCATTCCCGTGATGGGCCATATCGGCCTGACACCGCAGTCGATCAACACGCTCGGCTCGTTCCGCGCGCAAGGCCGCGAGGAGGAGAACTGGGCGCCGATCGAGAACGACGCTCACGCGATCGCGCAAGCCGGCGCGTTCTCGATCGTGGTCGAGGCGGTGGCCGAGCCCTTGGCGCGCAAGATCACGCAATCGATCGCGGTGCCGACGATCGGCATCGGCGCCAGTGCGGCCTGCGACGGCCAGGTGCTGGTGCTGGAGGACATGCTCGGCCTGTCGCCGCGCGCGCCGAAATTCGTGCGCCGCTACGGTAATCTCGGGCCAATGATCGAGGAAGCGATCGCGGGCTATGCGCGCGACGTCAAGAGCCGTGCCTTCCCCGGGCCGGAGCACGTCTACGGCATGAAGAAGAGCTGACGGAGCGGGCATGGACTGGTCGCAACACGCACTGCCGCCGATGCGGCTCGAGCCGCGCTTCGGTGACCGCGTCGTGCCGGCTTTCCCGGAGCGGCCGGGCAGCCTGTGGGCGATGATCGCTGAGGCCGTGGCGCAGAACGGCGACGGCGAGGCGTTGGTCTGCGGCGATCAACGCCTGAGCTGGCGCGAGGTGGCCGAGCAATCGGCGAAGGTTGCGGCGGGCTTTGCCGCGCTTGGTCTTGCGCCCGGCGACCGCGTCGCGATTCTGCTCGGCAACCGCATCGAGTTCGTGCTGACGATGTTCGCCGCCGCCCATGCCGGGCTGGTGACGGTGCTGCTCTCGACCCGCCAGCAGAAGCCCGAGATCGCCTATGTGCTGAACGATTGCGGCGCGACGCTGCTGGTCCACGAGGCGTCGCTTGCCGGTCGCATCCCGGACGTTGCCGATATTCCCGGCCTCAAGCATCGCATCTCGGTCAGCGACGACGGTGCCTCGCAATTCGCAGGTCTGCGCGACCATGTTCCGGCGCGAGCGCCGGCGGAGGTGAGGGAAGAGGACACCGCGATGATCCTCTACACCTCGGGCACCACCGGCCGGCCGAAGGGCGCGATGCTCGCCCATTGCAACATCATCCACTCCTCGCAGGTGTTCGCGTCCTGCCTGAAGCTGACCAGGGCCGATCGCTCGATCGCCGCGGTGCCGCTCGCCCATGTCACCGGCGCGGTCGCCAACGTCACGACCATGGCGCGCTGCGCCGGTGCGTTGATCATCATGCCGGAGTTCAAGGCGGCGGAATATCTCAAGGTCGCCGCCCGCGAGCGCGTCACCTACACGGTGATGGTGCCGGCGATGTACAATCTCTGCCTGATGCAGCCGGATTTCGACAGCTACGACCTGTCGAGCTGGCGGATCGGCGGCTTCGGCGGCGCGCCGATGCCGGTCGCAACCATCGAGAAACTCGACGCCAAGATTCCCGGGCTGAAGCTCGCCAATTGCTACGGCGCGACCGAGACCACGTCGCCCTCGACGCTGATGCCGGGCGAACTGACCGCGGCCCATATCGACAGCGTCGGCCTGCCGTGTCCCGGCGCCGAGATCATCGTGATGGGGCCTGACGGCCGCGAGGTGCCGCGCGGCGAGATCGGCGAGCTCTGGATCCGCAGCGCCTCGGTCATCAAGGGCTACTGGAACAATCCGAAGGCGACCGCGGAGAGCTTCACCGCCGGCTTCTGGCATTCCGGCGATCTCGGCTCGGTCGACACCGCAAACTTCGTCCGCGTGTTCGACCGCCAGAAGGACATGATCAACCGCGGCGGCCTGAAGATCTATTCCGCCGAGGTCGAGTCGGTGCTTTCAGGCCATCCGGCCGTGGTCGAGAGTGCGATCATCGCAAAGTCGTGCCCGGTGCTCGGCGAGCGCGTCCACGCCGTGATCGTGACCCGCACCGACGTCAACGTGGAGAGCCTGCGCGCCTGGTGCGCGGAGCGCCTGTCGGACTACAAGGTGCCCGAGACGATGGCACTGACATCAGAGCCGCTGCCGCGCAACGCCAATGGCAAGGTGATCAAGCGCCAGCTGCGCGAGAGTCTGGCGGGGGCGTGAGCCCGGGGCAGGACAAACTTCCCCGGTTAACGCTTTGATCCGCCTCGCTTTGCCTTGCCTCCGCCACACCGTTAGGGTAACGCCGCCGCGATGTGGGGATCGGGTGCGGGCATGGCCTCACCGAGATTCGCGGTCCCGAGGGGATGGGATAGCCTTAAGTGTCTGAATTATTTGACGAAGTCAACGAGGAAGTCCGTCGCGATCAGCTCAAGAAGCTGTGGGACAAGTACTCGATCTTTATCATCGCCCTGGCGATCCTGGTGGTCGCCGGCGTCGGTGGCTGGCGTGGCTACCAATATCTCGAGGCCAAGAAGGCGGCCGAGGCCGGTGCGGCGTTCGACCGCGCGGCCGAGCTGTCCGAGCAGAACAAGCACGCCGAGGCGGAGGCCGCGTTCGCCGACCTCATCCCCAAGGCGCCGTCCGGCTACCGCAATCTGGCGCGGCTGCGCATGGCCGCCGAGGTCGCGACCCGCGACCAGCCGGCCGCAGCCAAGCTCTATGACGAGATCGCAGCCGACCGCAGCGTCGGCGGTCCCGAGCAGGATCTGGCGCGGATCCGCGCCGCGCAGATCCTGATGGAAACCACGACCTATCCGAACATGCTGCAGCGGCTCGAGGCGACGGCCACGGCGAAGGATTCGACCTTCCGCCACTCCGCGCGTGAGCTGCTGGCGCTGTCGGCCTTGCGCGCCAACGATGCCACCGCCGCGCGGCAATGGCTCGAGCAGATAGCCAGTGACGGCGAGACGCCGCCGAGCCTGCGTTCGCGTGCCGAAGCGCTGCAGGCCTTGTTGCCGCCGGTCGCCAAGAGCTGATCGGCGCGAAACCCGAGTCTGAGTGAGAGATCGACCATGCGCCGCTCGCAACGCCTGATCGCAGCCGCAGTTCTCGTCGCGCTTTGCAGCGTGTTGGCGGGCTGCGGCGGTGGTGGCATGTCCAATTTCGACCCGAGCGACCTGCTCGACTTCCTCGACACCAAGAAGAAGCTGGCCGGCGACCGCAAGCCAGTATTCCCGGAAGGCGTGCCCGGCCTCGAGCAGGGCGTGCCGAAGGAATTGTACAAGGGCTCGCAGCAGGAACAGCTCGACCAGCAGAACGCCGCGGCATCAGCGGCCCAGGCGGCTCCGCCGCCCGAGCCGCCGAAGGGCGCCAAGAAGAACGCCAAGGGCCGGGCGGCGGCGGCCGCAGCCCCCGCGGCGGATCAGGCGGCGGCTCCCGACGCCGCGCCGGAGGAGGGCGCGCCCGCCGCGCTGCCGCCGGAGCCGAAGCCGAAGAAGATCGTCCGCCGCCGTACCACCGCGCCGCCGGCCGACGACCAGCAGGCGCAGCCTGCGGCGCCGGCCCAGACCCAGACCTCGCAACAATCCGGCGGCGGCTTCCCCGCGCCGCTACCGAGCGGCGGCTTTACACGCTAACCGCTAGCTGAGTTCCACCTCGCCCCCGCCTACGACGAAGGGGGAAGGTGCCCGATCATTTGCTTCGACCGACCAACATTCCTGCTGTAGTTCTTGCCAGCACCTTGACCCGCGCGTCGCAGACCGCGCCTGGATGATCCATGTCCTTCACCATCGCCATTATTGGCCGGCCCAATGTCGGAAAGTCGACGCTGTTCAACCGGCTGGTCGGCCAGAAGCTCGCGCTGGTCGACGACGAGCCCGGCGTGACGCGTGACCGCCGCGAGGGCCAGGCCCGGCTCTACGATCTCGACTTCACCATCATCGATACCGCGGGTCTCGACGAGGGCGCCAAGGGCTCGCTGACGGCGCGGATGCAGGAGCAGACCGAGACCGCGATCGAGCTTGCCGACGCCCTGATGTTCGTGATCGACGCCCGCGTCGGCCTGACGCCGACCGACCGCGCCTTCGCCGATTTCGCCCGAAAGGCCAACAAGCCGGTGGTGCTGGTCGCCAACAAGGCCGAAGGCAAGCATGGCGAGATTGGCGCCATGGAGTCCTACGCGCTCGGCCTCGGCGATCCCGTCCAGATATCTGCCGAGCATGGCGAGGGCATGGGGGATCTCCGCGATGTGCTCAGTGCGTTGATGCCGGAGCCCGTCGAGGAGGAAGAGGAGATCGAGGGTGTCGAGGATTGGTCGGATGAGGAGATCGCGCAGCGTCCGATCCGCGTCGCCATCGTCGGCCGCCCCAATGCGGGCAAGTCGACGCTGATCAACCACCTGCTCGGCGAGGAGCGGCTGCTGACCAGCCCCGAGGCCGGCACCACGCGCGACTCCATCGCGGTCGAGATTACCTGGCAGGGCCGCCAGTTCCGCGTGTTCGACACCGCCGGCCTGCGCCGCCGCTCGCGGATCGAGGAGAAGCTGGAAAAGCTCTCGGTCGCCGACGCGTTGCGCGCGGTGCGCTTCGCCGAAGTCGTCGTGATGATGATGGACGCGCAGAACCGGTTCGAGGAGCAGGATTTGCGCATCGCCGACCTGATCGAGCGCGAAGGCCGCGCCATCGTGCTCGCGGTCAACAAATGGGACCTCGTCGAGCGCAAGCCGAACCAGATCTCGCAGCTGCGCACCGATGCCGACCACTGGCTGCCGCAGGTCAAGGGCGTGCCTGTTGTCGCCGTCTCCGGCCTGATGGGGGAGGGCATCGACCGCCTGATGATTGCGATCCAGGAGGCCTATGCGGTCTGGAACCGGCGCTTGCCGACGGCCGCGCTCAATCGCTGGTTCGAGCAGGCGATCCAGGCCGCCCCGCCGCCGGCCGTCTCGGGCCGCCGGCTGAAGCTGAACTACATCACGCAAGTGAAGGCGCGCCCGCCGAGCTTCGTGTTGTTCTGCTCGCGCGCCGACGCGATCCCGAGATCCTATTTGCGCTACCTCACCAACTCGCTGCGCGAGACCTTCGATCTGCCGGGCACGCCGATCAGGATCACGCTGCGCGAGAAGGCCAATCCGTTCGCCCACAAGCGCAAACGCCCGTCATGAGCGGCGAGGTGGCGCATAGCGTTTTCGAGCGACGTGGGTACCGGTTCGCGTGAAGAAAACGCGTCAAAACGAGAAAGACGCAGCGGACGCGCCGCAGGCGCGCGGTGCCGCCGTCATCTTCATCTTCGTCACCATCCTGCTCGACACGCTCGCGCTCGGTGTGGTCATTCCGATCCTGCCGAAACTGATCGAGAGTTTCGTCAACAACGACACCGCGAACGCCGCGCGCATCTTCGGGCTGTTCGGTACGATCTGGGCGTTGATGCAGTTTTTCTGCTCGCCGATCCTGGGGGCGCTGTCCGATCGCTTCGGTCGCCGGCCCGTGGTGTTGTTGTCGAACTTCGGGCTTGCCGCCGATTATGTGGTGATGGCGCTGGCGCCGACGCTGAGCTGGCTGTTCATCGGCCGGATGATCTCGGGCATCACCTCGGCGAGCATCTCGACCGCGTTCGCCTATATCACCGACGTCACCGCGCCCGAGCAGCGCGCCGCCGTGTTCGGCAAGATCGGCGTCGCGTTCGGCGCGGGATTCATCCTCGGGCCGGCGCTCGGCGGTTTGCTCGGCCAATTCGATCCGCGGCTGCCGTTCTGGGTCGCAGCGGCCTTAAGCTTCGCCAACGGCCTCTACGGCCTGCTGATCCTGCCGGAGTCGCTGCCCGCCGGGCGCCGCTCGCCGTTCCGCTGGCGGAGCGCCAATCCTGTCGGCGCATTGCATCTGTTGCGCTCGAGCCGGGTGCTCGCCGGGCTGTCGCTGGCGAATTTCTTCGCCCAGCTTGCCCATGTCGTGCTGCCCTCGGTGTTCGTGCTCTACGCGACCTATCGCTATGGCTGGAGCACCGGCACCGTCGGCGCGACGCTGGCGCTGGTCGGCGTCTGCGCCATGATCGTGCAGGGCGCGGCGATCGGCCCAATCGTCAAGCGTTTCGGCGAGCGCAACACGCTGTTCCTCGGGCTCGGCTTTGGGGCGGCCGGCTTCTTTATCTTCGGTGCGGCGCCGACCGGGCCGGAATTCTGGATCGGCATTCCCGTGATGGCGCTGTGGGGCGTCGCGGGCGCCGCGACGCAAGCGCTGACCACGCGGCTCGTTGCGGCAGACCAGCAGGGCCAGCTGCAGGGCGCGACATCAAGCGTGCAGAGCGTCTCGCAGCTGATCGGCCCGTTCCTGTTCACGCTGACGTTTGCGTATTTCATCGGCGACAGTGCGCCCGTGAGGTTGCCCGGCGCGCCGTTCTATCTGGCGGGCACGCTATTGCTGCTCGCGCTCGCGATTGCGTGGCGCGCGACGGCGGCGAAGACAACTGCGTAGGGTGGGTTAGCCGACTACGTCCGCTGTAGCGCAACGAGCGAAGGCGGAAGGCGTAACGCACCATCTTCTTCGCCGCACGAAGTTGGTGGGCTACGCCGAGCCTGTCATCGGGCCGCCCTGCGGGCGGACCTGTTGGCTCACCCACCCTCATATGGGGATTTGTAAATCAAGCTTCTTCGAGAAGTCAGGGTTGGGGTTTGACGGCAAGAGGGCGGCGCGCGGAGCCATGCGTAGCGCAGCGCGACGACCTGGTCCGAGGCGAGGATTGGCTTCCGAAGATTTCTGCAGCTCACTGCATCACCTCATATCCGGTCGGACCAATGTCCGTACCCACCTTCCGCATGCTTGCGGCGAGGAAGCCTGGCGCGGATGAGACCCATCTACGAAACGGCGGTTGAAGCCCTAGGGTGGCACGGTCATCATCCATCCTGCACGGAGCGCGGCGAAGCCGCGGTGCGTGGTGGTGTGGTTTGTTCTACGCCTTCATGGTTGCCAGCTCGGGAACGAGGCCGGTGGTGAGGTAACGCCACAGCGCCACGATCAGCTTGCGCGCCAGGGCGACGATGGCGATGCGTTTGGCGCGCTTGCCGGCGTCGGCGGTGCGGGCACGGAACCAGCGGCTGAGCGCGCTGTCGCCCTGGTGGCGGAGCCACAGCCAGGCCAGTTCGATCGCCTTGTGTCGGGCGCGCCGATTGCCGGCCTTGCTGATGCCCTGCTCGCGATCGATGCCGCCGCTCTTCCAGGGACTGGGCGTCAATCCGCAATAGCTGGCGACCTCGCGCCGATTGCGGAAGTCCTTGTAGAACAGCTCATTCACCAGCGTTGCGGTGAAGGCCGGGCCGAGCGCCTTGAGCCGCTGCAATTGATCCCGCCGCTCGACCATCGGCGTGGTAACGGCCGGAGAAGCGTCCGCAGCCTGGGCCTGCTCCAGCGCCGCGAGCTGCTCACGCACCAGCATCAGCCGCGCGTGCTCGCGCTTGATCTCGGCCAGAAGATGCGGCGGCAGCGGCTCGCCCTGCCAGTCGCGCTGCCGCTCGAGCCAGGCAAGCCAGTCCCGTCGGCGTGGGTTGCCGACCGCCATCCCCAGAAGGCGCAGCAGCGCCTTGATCCGGTTGGTGTGGGCGGTCTGCTCGGTGACCAGCCGGTCGCGTTCGCGGCTGGCGCGCCGGGCGTCCTCCGCTTCCACCCGCGGCACGCGAACGATCCGGACCACCCGCGGCTCGCCCCGCAGATAGGCCATCAGGGTGCGCAACAGAAGCTCGCCGTCGATCCGATCCGTCTTCGCCCGCCGCGCGCGCTGCTCCACCGCAATGCTTGCCGGATCGAATACAAAGTTCGTAACCCCGGCTGCTTCCAATAGCCGGTGCAGCCAAAAGCCGTCATAGCCGGCTTCATAGCAGCTCACCACACCGGGCGCCGACCCGAACTTCTCCGCCACCTTGGCGCGGATCCGCTCGATCAACGCCAGTAGTTCGGTGTGATCGCCCCCTTCCAGCTTGTGGCGCGAAATCCGATCCCGGTCCGGGCTGTGCAACGTCACAAGCCACGTCTTCTGACTCAGTTCGACCGCAACGAAAATTGTGCCACAATGGTCGGCGGTGGGCGTGCCTGTGGTCAATGCTTGCATCTGACTTCTCCGATGGTTCGAGTGTGGAAACCCAAACCTATCGGAAAGGCCACGCTCACCGCCCCATGGAATCTACAATTCTACATTCTAGTCGGTCGCCGGCACCGAATGGTGCTCATGCGTGATGCGCCAGCTGCCGTCGACCTTGCGCAATCCGATCGTCAGCCTGAACTGGAAGGTGCTCTGCGGCGCGCCACACCGCATCACTGCGACCGCGAAGGCTACGTCAGCGCCGGCCGTGATCGCGATCTCCTCGATATCGAACGCGTAGGAGGGGCGGTTGTATTTGAAGAACAGATCCCACGTCTTCCGGTACTCATCCAATCCGCGCGACTGCAACGGTGGGGGAACGTCGAACATCACGATGTCCTGATCGTGATGGGCGAGAACGCTCGGATAGTCGTGCCTGCGGACGGCGTCCGCCCAGGATTCGATGATTGCCCTGATTTCGGTTGTCTGGCTTTGTGACATCGCTCGCTCCAAGTGCTGGCTGATCGATGCTTCGAGGACGAATGCGAGGGCAGCTATCCGACAAGCCGATGCGCCCAATCGGCCGAATCTGGCGGACTGCGCTATTTTGCCCATTTACAAACCATCCGGTTGGTTTGTAAAGAAGGTGGCACTGGATCAAAGACGCGCGCCTCGCCCGGAGCCGCGCCGGCAGGAGAGCAGGGTGAACGACGAGGCTGTTGATATCTGCGATGAATTGAGCCGCTTCAGCGACGCGCAGGCGGCGCTGCTGACGTCGCGCGGCCTCGTCTATCTCACCGACGACCTGAAGCTCGAGGGGAACAGGCACGGCACGATCGTCGCCGCCAGTTATGCCGATGCGGAATCGATCGCCCGCCGGCGGGGCCGGGGAGAGAAGGTCATTGGCCGAATGGCGCACGGTTTCCTTCACGGCCTGCGCCGCCGCTTGCTGCAGACGGTTCGCGGTACCGTACGCGCGTGCGCGTGAGCGATCAGATAGCTCGATGATCGATTCGTTCGCATGATGCGCCACCCGAGGCCGACGCAGGCATTTCGGGTACGTCGTTCGCGCTGCCTGGCAGAATCAGATGCAGCGCTTGAGATTGACCGAGGCCGCTGAGATACTGTGCGCTCAAGCGACTCCTTCCTGAGTAAGTAACCCCATGGATAATCCTTCTCGCTCGGAACGCTCCCGCAACGCCGCACTCGAGGCTGCGATCACCATCGTGACGCGCGATGGCCCGGGCCGCCTGACGCTGGACGCGATCGCGCGCGAGAGCGGGCTCAGCAAGGGCGGCGTGATGCATCAGTTCCGCACCAAGGAAGCGGTGCTGCGCGCGTTGCTCGAGCAGCAGATGGCGCATTTCGAGGAGTTCTCGAAGCGCTACATCGAAAAGGCGCGCGAGACCACGGACCAGCCCGAACTCGCGGCGCAGATCGCCACGCTGCGGGAGGCGATCTCAACGCCGCGGGCCGGCGCGTTCGCGCTGCTGGCGGCGATGAACGAGAATCCCGAATTGATGGCGATGCCGCGCGATGTCGACGTCAAGAAGATCGCGCTAATGAAGGCCGAGGCGCGCGACCCCGATCTCGCGCTGCTGCGCTGGGCGGCGGCGAGGGGGCTGCTGCTGAGTTCATTGTTCGGCCTGTCATCGCTGAGCGATGCCGAGCGTGATCGCCTGTTCGAACGATTGCTCGACGACAGCAAGTGGGCTCCGATCGAGCAGGGTACGACCGAGGCTGCAAAGCCAGCCGGGACCGCAGCGGCGCGTGCCGCATCGCCGCGAACTGCTGGCGCACGCGCTGCAAAGTCGGTCTCAGTCCGCAAGCCCCGCTGAAGGAAACCAGCTCTTCGCTTGAATTGCCGCCATCACGTCGCGCAACGTCAGGCTATCGTACTGTCGGCGTGCGATCAGCGCATTGAGCCGCAGGAATGGGAAAGGCGTTTCCGGTGGAGCATATCGGCCAAGGTCGAGGTTGGTCGCGACTCCAAATCGCTTATGCAGCCATATTACAAGCTCAAATAGATCGTCCCCGTAAATACGGAGATCGTGAAAGACTTCCGTTTCCGCGGTAATGGGCAAGCGATAGCGCTGCGTAATGCCCCAGCGCGACAACTTCTCTAGAACTTCATTGAATAGTTGCTGCCGTTCCATCGGCGTCCAAGGCAGGACTTCCTAGCTAGGACAGTACCGAATTTTCCGAACTTTCGACCGCCGCATTTTTCTCATGGGTTTCTCGCGATTGCAGCTTTACAAACCAACTGGTCGGTTTTATAGTTTGTCGCACTGAGGCTAGATCTGGCGGCGCCCGGACGGCGAGCCAGGTCGGCAGTGGCGGCCGCAGCCGCACTTTCAGCCCCGGACGCGGCTGCGGCCGAGCTGCTTTTTTTCCGCAGGTCGGATGAGGAGACTGGAATGGAGAGCTCGATCGCCGCGCGCGGTCTGGGAGCGGTGGCGCTTTGCGTCCTCGCAACAGGATGTGCCGCCGTCACGCCGGTGGCTTATTCGGAGGTGGCCTCGTCGGCCTACATGACGCCCGACACGTCGGATTCTTCCGGCCGTGTGCCGTATCGCTATGCGCCGCCGGTCGAGTGGCGGAGCTACAACAAGGTGATGCTCGATCCGGTCGTGATCTATCGCGGCGCGGATCATCAGTTCGGCGACATGTCCGAGAAGGACAAGGAAACGCTCGCCGCCTACATGCAGACTCGCTTCGCCGACAAATTGCGCGGCCGCTTCACGCTGGTGAACACGCGCGGGCCGAACACGTTTCGGCTGCGGCTGACACTGACCGGCGCAGTCGCCAACACGCCGGTGCTCGGCACGCTGTCGCGCTTCGATCTGGCCGGCGCTGTCTACAACGGCGTGCAGGCGGCGCGCGACGGCGAGGGCACCATGACGGGCTCGGTGATTTATGCCGTCGAGATGTTCGACAGCTCGACCTCGCGGCTGCTCGGCGCCTACGTCAGCAAGCAATATCCCAACGCCTACGACATCAAGGCCAGCGTCGGCGATCTCGCCGCCGCCACCGCCGGCATCGACAAGGGCGCCGATGCCTTCATGGCGCAAACTCAAGTGAGGCGCGCGTCGCGCGTCCTTAAGACCATCCCGGCAATGAAAGGTCCTCTGCCATGAACTTTCTGGTTCGCATGTTTCTGCGCAGCCTCGTCGCCGCCTTGCTGATGAGCTCGACTGGCCGCGCCGAGACGATTGCTCCGGTCGATCCCGGCGGCACCTGGTTGACCGAGGACGGGCGCGCCCGCATCCGCCTCGAGCGCTGCGGCACCGCGCGTGACCGCATCTGCGGCTTCATCGTGTGGATGAAGGATCCGGTGGATCCACGCGGCCAGCCGTTCCGCGACAGCTTCAATCCCGATCCCGACAAGCGAACGCGCGCGCTGCTCGGCCATCAGCTGATCCTCGGATTGAAGGTCACGCCGGAGGGCCGGTTCGACGGCGACATCTACAATGCCGAGGACGGCAAGTCCTATTCGGTCTCGCTGTGGCGCGACGCCTCCGACCGGCTGAAGCTGAAGGGCTGCCTGCTCAAGCTGCTGTGCCAGACCCAGACCTGGACCCAGACGCTCGACGTGCAGGCTGGACAGCTCGTCGGTCTGACCGGCGATCCCGGCGGCCCGCGCGCCGACAGGGAATGGGCGTCGTTGCCGGCGCAGGCGAAGAAGGCGGCCGCGAAGTGAAGAGGTGGAGTAGGGTGGGTTAGCTACGCAGCTACGGCTGCTCGCTCACTGAGAAGGAGCGAGTCATTCCGGGATGGTGCGTAAGCACCAGACCCGGAATCTCGAGATTCCCCGGTGCGCAATTGCGCACCTGAGGTTCGCGCGTTGCGCGCCCCGGAATGACCGCTACGCGGTCACTTCTTCACCAGCGGACACTCGCTGGCCTCGAGCGGCTTGGCGGCGTCATCCGGCGAGATGGTGGCGATCAGCTTGTAATAGTCCCACGGATATTTCGACTCTTCCGGCTTTTTCACCTCGAACAGGTAGGCCGGAATGATGCGGCGGCCGTCGATCCGCAGCGGGCCCTTGCCGAACAGCGGATCGTCGGTCGGTATCTCCTTCATCTTGGCGACGACCTTGGCGCCGTCATGCGGATTGCCGCCCATCGCGTCCAGCGCCTTCAGGTAATGCAGCACGCCGGCATAGACGCCGGCGACCGTCATCGACGGCATCGCATTCTTCGGCGAGACCTTCTGGAAGCGCTTCGACCAGGCGCGGGTCTGGTCGTTCATGTCCCAGTAGAACGACTCGGTGAAGGTGAGGCCCTGGGCAATCTTCAAGCCGAGCGCGTGCACGTCGTTGACGAACAGCAACAGCGCCGCAAGCTTCTGCCCGCCCGCGGTGATGCCGAATTCAGAGGCCTGCTTGATCGAGTTGGTGGTGTCGCCGCCGGCATTGGCGAGGCCGATGACCTTGGCCTTGGAGGCCTGCGCCTGCAGCAGGAAGGAGGAGAAGTCAGCGGTGTTGAGCGGATGCTTGACGCCGCCGAGCACCTTGCCGCCGCTGGCGGTGACGACCGCCGTAGTGTCGCGCTCCAGCGCATGGCCGAACGCATAATCGGCGGTGAGGAAGAACCAGGTGTCGCCGCCCGCCTTGGTCAGCGCCTTGCCGGTGCCGTGGGCGAGCATGTAGGTGTCGAACGTGTAGGAGATCGTGTTGGCGTTGCAGGCCTTGCCGGTGAGATCGGCGGTCGCCGCGCCCGAATTGAGCACGATCGAGTTCTTCTCCTTGGCGAGGTTGCTCACCGCCAGCGCGACGCCGGAGTTCGGCGTGTCGGTGATGATGTCGACCTTCTCGTTGTCGATCCATTGGCGCGCGATGTTGACGCCGACGTCGGGCTTGTTCTGATGGTCGCCGCTGACCACGTCGATCTTCCAGCCCTTGGCACGCAGGCCGGAATCTTCCACCGCCATGTTGGCCGCGGCCACCGAGTTCGGGCCGCCGATGTCGGCATAGAGGCCCGACATGTCGTTCAGCACGCCGATCTTGACGTTCTTGTCCTGGGCAAAGGCAGGCGTTGCAAGGCAGAGTGCAGCGCAAGCGAGAAGCACGGCGTGGCGCCGCACGAGCGTCGTCGTCATGAGAATTCCCTCCATTGTCATTTTCCGGATGGCCCTCTTGTGGAGCCTTGTGCCGGTCGTTCGAGTTTCCGCTTACCCTGTCCGAGGCGAAGCGGCAATCCGCATAAAGCCGAATGAAGCGCGGGGAAGCGTCATCCAGCTGTAATCCTCACTTCAGCGCGTCCGAGGTCAGCTTGAACTTCTGGATACGCTTCCCGGTGTCGACCTCGGCGGTATAGACGTTACGCTTGGCGTCGACCGCGAGCGCATGCACCCAGTGGAATTGCCCCGCATTGCGGCCGTTGCGGCCGAAGCTGCCGGCCACGGTGCCGTCGTCGCGTCTGACGATGCGGATCTCGTTGTTCTCACCGTCGGCGCTGAGCAGATAGGTTTGTTTGGGATCGGGCCACAGCGCGATGTCCCAGACCGCGCCATTGCCGAGCGTGTTTTTCTCGAAGAAGAACTCCTTCACGAAGCTGCCGTCCTTCCGAAACACCTGGATGCGGTTGTTGATGCGGTCGCAGACATAGACCAATCCGTCATTGGCGATCTTCACGCAGTGCACGGGATTGGCGAATTGCTGCGCGACTGGCGCCTTCGGATCGTAAGGAGGCTGCTTGGCGTCATCGGGCTTGTTGCCATAGGCGCCCCAGTGCCGCTTGTAGGCGCCGCTCGTGGCGTCGAACACGATGACGCGGCGGTTGCCGTAACCGTCGGCGACATAGATCTCGTTGGCGTCCTTGTCGATGGCGGTCTCGGCCGGCTTGCCGAGCTGGGTGGTGTCGTTACTGCCCTTGCTCGGCGCGATCGTGCCGATCTGCGAGACGAACTTGCCGTCGAGCGTGAACTTCAAAATCGCATTGTCGTTGTCGGCATTGCCGCCGATCCAGACGAAACCGCGCTCGTCGACCTCGATGCCGTGCTCGCGGCCGACCCATTCATAGCCGTCGCCGGGGCCGCCCCAGGCGCGCAACAGATTGCCGTCGGCATCGAACTCCAGCACCGGCGGCGCCGAGATGCAGCACTTCGAGCGCGGCGGAGTGAGGCTGGCGCCTTTCTCGTCGTCGGTCAGCGAGCGCGGCCGGTGGATCATCCAGATATGGCCCTGCCAGTCCACCGTAATGCCGCCGACCTGGCCGAGGATCCAGTTGTTCGGCAGCGGCTTTGGCCATGACGCATCCACGGTGAAGGTCGGGATGTCGCCGGCCTGCGCTGGCGCATGCAGGCCGAGCAGGGCCGACGGTGCGATACAGGCGGAGATGGCGAAGGCGGACAGTGTTGCGCTCAGGCGAGGAAGCATCGGCATCATGGTTGTTCTCGTTGGGTTGTGTGAGGCCGGACGGCGCTCTCGATGCGCCGTCCGGCGAGCCGTCACTTCAGCGCGTCCGAGGTCAGCTTGAACTTCTGGATCCGCTTGCCCTCGACCTCGCCGGTGTAGACGTTGCCCTTCTGATCGACCGCCATGGCGTGCAGCAGCGCGAACTGGCCGGCATTGCGCCCGCTATGTCCGAACGTGCCGACCACGGTGCCGTCGTCGCGCTTGAGCACGCGGATTTCGTTATTGGCGCCGTCGGCGTTGAGCAGATAGGTCTGCTTCGGATCGGGCCACAGCGCGAGGTCGAACACCGCGCCGTCGCCACGGGTGTTCTTCTCGTAGAACCATTCCCTGACGAAGGTGCCGTTCTTCTGGAAGACCTGGATGCGGTCCTGGCTGCGGTCGCAGACATAGACCAGCCCGTCATTGGCGATCTTGATGCAATGCACGGGATTGCCGAACTGCTCCTGCACCGCGGCGCTCGGATCGTAGGGCGGCTGCTTGTCGTCGGTGGGGAGCTTGCCATAGCCGCCCCAGTGCCGCTTGTAGGCCAGCGTGGTGGCGTCGAACACGATGACGCGGCGGTTGCCATAGCCGTCGGCGATGTAGAGCTCGTTGGCATCCTTGTCGATCGCCATTTCGGCGGGCCGGCCGAGCTGGGTGGTGTCGTTGCTGTTGGTGCGGGCTCCGATCTTGCCGATCTGGCCGAGATATTTGCCGTCGAGCGTGAACTTCAGGATCGCGCTGTCGTCGTCGGCATTGCCGCCGATCCAGACGAAGCCGCGCTCGTCGACCTCGATGCCGTGCTCACGGCCGACCCATTGATAGCCGTCGCCGGGGCCACCCCAGGATCGCAGCAGATTGCCGTCGACGTCGAATTCGAGCACCGGCGGCGCCGCCACGCAGCATTTCGCGCGCGGCGGCGTGAGGCTCAAAGCCTTCTCGCCATCAGTCAGCGAACGCGGACGATGGATGACCCAGATGTGCCCCTGCCAGTCGACGGTGATGCCGCCGATCTGGCCGATGATCCAGTTGTTCGGAAGCTGTTTGGGCCAGGAGGCGTCGACCGCAAAGGTCGGGACGTCGCCGGCGTTGGCGGGCGAGGGCGAAGTGAAAAGGGCTGATGATGCGATGCCGGCGAAGAGAAACAATCTGGACAGAATGGAGCGCGCGCGATTGAACGTCGGCGTCATGATGCCTCCCGAGATTTTTTTGGCGGTCGTCCCGCTACGGAGGGCAGTCAATCGTGAGGATGGGGGCGAGTCAATCGCCCAACCGTGTGTAGCCCGGATGCAGCGAAGCGAAATCCGGGGCAGCCTCTCGGCGGAGAGACTTATCCCGGATTACGCTTCGCTGCATCCGGGCTACGGTTCTTCATTGGTGGACTAAGCCGGCGGCTGAAAATTCCGCAGCGTGCGCGCCTTGTAGTCGTAGAGCTTGCCGGTCTCGGTCCACGCGGGCGAGCACATCGGCACGATGTATTCGGCGGCCATGTCGGGCGTATCCAAGGTCATCGGGTCTTCGCCGGGAAACACCTGCGCGCGCATCCGGGTGCGGATCGGACCGGGGCTGAACAAATTGACGCGCAATGCCGTATTGGCGGTCTCGTTGGCCCAGGAACGCACCAGCGCGTCCAGCGCCGCCTTCGAGGCTGCGTAGGGGCCGAGATAGGCATTGGCCTTGTGGGCGGCGCCCGAGGTCACGAACACCGCGCGGCCGGCGTCGGACTGGCGCAGCAGCGGGTCCATGCAGCGGATCAGTTGGAAGTTCGCCGTGACGTTGATCGCGAACACGTCGTTCCACGGCTTCAGCTCGATATGGCCGAGCGGCGAGGAGGGACCGGCGGTGCCGGCATTGCCGACCAGGATGTCGAGCTTGCCGTGGCGCTCATGCAACGCGAGCCCGAGCCGCGCGATGCCGTCGTAATCGGTGAGCGAGAGCGGCACCAGCGTGGCGCTGCCGCCTTCCTTCTGGATCGCGTCGTCGAGCTCTTCCAGCCCTCCTTGCGTGCGCGCCACCGCCACGACATGCGCGCCGGCCTTTGCCAGCGCGACTGACGTCGCATAGCCGATGCCGCGCGAGGCGCCGGTCACGAGGGCAATTCGGGAGGCGAGGGGTTTTGTCATGTCTGTCTATCCGCATCTTTGCCGGGGGTATTACAGACAGAAATGGCCGGGACAAGCCCGGCCACGACGAATTCCTTGCTGTTGCGGTCTCAGCTACCGCCCGGATACGAGTTGTGGTCGCTGCTCGTTCCGTTCCCCGAGCCGTCGGGGGACACCTTCATGCCCTGCCGGAATGCGAACACGATGAAGCCGACCAAAAGCACGCCGCAGAAAATGCCAATGATCAGCTGCATCGCTGCGCTCCCGCGTCAGCTCGCCTCGGCCAGCAGCGAGAGCTGGCGCGGCGGGGCCTCGGTTTCGCTCTGGTCGGTCAGGTGGGTCGGATAGGCGCCGGTGAAGCAATGGTCGGCGAATCTCGGATTGGCCGGGTCGCGCCCCTCATAGCCCATCGCGCGGTACATGCCGTCGATCGACAGGAAGGCGAGCGAGTCAGCACCGATGATGTCGCGCATCTCCTCGAGCGAATGGGTGGCGGCGAGCAGGCCGCCGCGGTCCGGCAGGTCGATGCCGTAATAGTCGGGATAGAGGATCGGCGGCGAGGCGAGGCGGAAATGCACCTCGCGGGCGCCGGCGTCGCGCATCATGCGCACGATCTTCTTCGAGGTGGTGCCGCGCACCAGCGAGTCGTCGATCAGGATGATGCGCTTGCCCTCGATCGCGGCGCGGTTGGCCGAATGCTTCATGCGCACGCCGAGCTCGCGCACGCTCTGGGTCGGCTGGATGAAGGTGCGGCCGACATAGTGGTTGCGGATGATGCCGAGCTCGAACGGCACGCCGGAATACTGGCTGTAGCCGACCGCGGCGGGCACGCCGGAGTCAGGCACCGGCACCACGACGTCGACCTCGGGATGGCTCTCGCGCGCGAGCTGGGCGCCGAACGCCTTGCGCACGTCGTAGACCGAGCGGCCGCCGACGATGGAATCCGGCCGCGCGAAATAGATGTATTCGAAGATGCAGGGCCGCGCCGGCTTCGGCGGGAACGGCTTGTGGCTGTGCGCCCCTCGCTCGTCGAACACGATGATCTCGCCGGGCTCGACGTCGCGGACATATTTCGCGCCGATCATGTCGAGCGCGCAGGTCTCCGAGGTCAGGATCGGATGGCCGTCGAGATCGCCGAGCACCAGCGGACGGATGCCGAGCGGATCGCGCGCGCCGACCAGCTTCTTGTTGGTCAGCGCGACCAGCGCATAGGCGCCCTCGATGGTGCGCAGCGCCTCGATGAAACGGTCGATGAAGCGGGTGCGCTTCGACTGCGCGACCAGATGCAGGATCACCTCGGTGTCGGTGGTCGACTGCATCATCGCGCCGCCCTTGACCAGCTCGCGGCGCAAGGTCAGGCCGTTGGTGAGGTTGCCGTTGTGGCCGACCGCAAAGCCGCCGGCGCTGAGCTCGGCGAACAGCGGCTGCACGTTGCGCAGGATGGTGCCGCCCGTGGTGGAATAGCGGACATGGCCGACCGCGGCATTGCCGGGCAGGCGCTCGATCACCTCGCGGCGGGAGAAGGCGTCGCCGACCAGGCCGAGGCGGCGTTCACTGTGGAAGCGGCCGCCGTCGAAGGTGACGATGCCGGCGGCCTCCTGGCCGCGGTGCTGCAGGGCGTGCAGGCCGAGCGCGGTGATCGCGGCGGCTTCGGGATGGCCGAAGATGCCGAACACGCCGCATTCCTCGCGGAGCGTGTCGCCATCGAGATCTGGGTGGTATCTGAGAGGGTCGTCTCGGAGATGTTCCTGCAGTTCGATCGGGCCGAGGTCGAGATCCATCTGGTCGGCTTGATCCGAAGGGGTCTGCATCTCGTTCATCGCCTCTCGTAAGGGCCCAAATAGTTTATCGGCCCGCGGGTTTCTCGATCAGCTTTTTCAAGCTGTCACGCGCAGGTTTGCTATAGCCATCACCCGACGCCGGCGTCGCCTGATCGTTGGTATCGGCCGCAGAATCGTCGTCTGGCTTATTCTTCTTGAACTTCTTTAAGATGGTGTTCTCGGGGTCGTCAGGCAAGAGCGTCATCAGCCAATCCCCGGTTCCCTGCAGCACCACGCGGGACTTCGCCCCGGTGACCCAGTCGGGCCGCTGCTTGTCCGGAACCAGCCAGGTGAAGAACATGAACGCCACGACCACGATCAGGAGGCCGCGGGCGAGCCCGAACAGGAAGCCGAGGGTGCGGTCGAGCGCGCCGATCCGGGAATCCAGGATCATGTCCGAGATCCGCACCGTGATCACCGAGACCACGATCAGCGTGCCGATGAAGGTGCCGGCCACTACCACCACGGCCGCGACCGTGTCGTTATTGAAGTAAGTTTTGGCGGTCGGCAGCAGCTTCGAGAAAGCATACAGCGTGACCAGCGCCGCGGCGCCCCAGGCCGCGATCGACAGGATCTCGCGCATGAAGCCGCGCACCATCGCCAGCAGGCCCGAGATCAGCATCACGCCGAGCAGGACAAGATCGAGTATCGTTACGGGCATCGGCTGGTCAGGTCCGCTGGTACGTTTCGGTACGCTGTTAAGGGCTTACGCTGTTAATGGCTCTCGCGAATCGGCAAAGTCGGTGCCGTCCTAAATGAGGCGCATCGGGGGCGTCCGGCAAGTCCGCAACACCACCTGTCCCGCGCGGCGGATGTATAGCGGCGAGGGGCTGAGACGTCACGCCCGCTTTAGCCGTTGTCGCGACGGAATCGGGCCGGTGTGGCATTTTTCCCAGCCGATTCAGCGCGCCCAGAACCGTCTTGGTCGCCCGAAGACGGATTCCGGCCGCCTCGGGGTGTTCCGCGTGCGGCAATTTCGGCGACCAGCGTGGTCAGATTGCCGACGCTGTTCAGCACAAGTCCGGCATCGCCGCCGCTCTCACCGCGGACCGATTCGGGCAGGATGGCGCGGCCGAAGCCGAGCTTGAGCGCCTCCTTCAGCCGGGCCGGGGTCTGCGCCACCGGGCGGATCGCGCCCGACAGCGAAATCTCGCCGAAATAGACCGCGTCCGTCGGCAGCGGCGCGTTCACCAGCGAGGACACCAGCGCGGCCGCCGCGGCAAGGTCCGCGGCCGGCTCCTGGATGCGCAGGCCGCCGGCGACATTGAGATAGACGTCATGTCCGGACAATTTGACCCCGCAATGCGCTTCCAGGACCGCGAGCACCATCGACAGTCGGCTCGGGTCCCAGCCGACCACGGCGCGGCGCGGCGTGCCGAGCGAGGTCGGCGCCACCAGCGCCTGCAATTCGACCAGCACCGGGCGGGTGCCCTCGATGCCGGCGAAAACAGCGGTGCCGGGGCTGCCGAGCTCGCGTTCCGAGAGGAACAATTCCGAGGGGTTGGTGACCTCGCGCAGCCCAAGCCCGGTCATCTCGAACACGCCGATCTCGTCGGTCGCGCCAAAGCGGTTCTTCGCCGAGCGCAGGATGCGGAACTGCTGCGAGCCTTCGCCCTCGAACGACAGCACCGCGTCGACCATGTGCTCGACCACGCGGGGGCCGGCGATCTGGCCGTCTTTTGTCACATGCCCGACCAGGATGATCGTTGCCCCGGTCTTCTTGGCGAACCTGATCAGGGCCTGCGCCGAGGCGCGGACCTGGGTCACGGTGCCGGGCGCGGACTCGACGGTGTCGGTCCACATGGTCTGGATCGAATCGATCACGATCAGACGCGGCACCGCGCCTTCCGACAGCGTCGAGACGATGTCCTCGACCGAGGTCTCCGACGCCAGCTGCACTGGCGCGTCGGCGAGCCCGAGCCGCTCGGCCCGCAGCCGCACCTGGGCCACCGCCTCTTCGCCCGAGATATAGACCGCGCGATGGCCGGCGCGCGCCATCATGCTGGTGGCCTGGGTCAGCAGCGTGGATTTTCCGATGCCGGGATCGCCGCCGACCAGCAGTACCGAGCCGCGGACAAAGCCGCCGCCGGTGACGCGGTCGAGCTCGGCCATGCCCGACGACAGCCGCGGCGCGTCCTGGGTCTTGCCGGACAGCGATTCCAGCGCAAACGTCCGCCCCTTGCGCTTGCTGCGGATCGAGACCGGCACCGAGCCCGTGGTGTCTTCCTCGGCCAGCGTGTTCCACTCGCCGCAGGAATCGCACTTGCCCTGCCAGCGATTATACGCCGCGCCGCAGTTCTGGCAGACGAAGGAGAGGGTCGATTTGGCCATGGGTGAGGTGAGTCGCGCTATCGCGCTTGATGCATAGCACGGTTCGGCCGGCGCGCACGATCCATCGAAGCCGGAGCGCCCGATCGGACGACGGGCTCAGCGAGAGAATATCCGTGCTCCGCTCGACCATCGCGGCTTGTCTCCCACCGGGCTTGCGCCGATCTCCCATCCGACGCCTCCCCAGAGCACGTCGACGGCACCAAGCTCTCCCGCGATATCGCGGACGTAAAACACGTTCGGCTTGGCGTTGGTCTCCAGAGGGCCGCCGTTGCCGTTGGGCTGCTGCTTCAACGCGCACCAGACGTCGGCCAGTCTACTCTCGTGGCTTTGACCGAGTTTGGCGAGGATTTCCTTGTCGCTTGCGGCGGCGCTCAGCACATAGGTTTGCAACGATGCGCCGCCGGTATCGTCCTCGACCTTGTCGGTGAAGCGGCGCGCGAAGGTCGCACCCAACCAGGAGATTTTCACCGACGCGCTCGACGCGATGTCCTCCTTGAAATGTTCCCGTGCGACGAACTTTTCAGCGCGAGGAATAGCCGAGGTCGATGACGGATCGGACGGTTCAGCTTTTGGTTGCAGGGAACATGCGACGCGATTGACGGCGACAGCCGAACCCGGTTGGCCCGGTTTTGTATCGTCTGCGGCGACGCTCAAGGCTTGTGCTGTAAGAAAGAAGGCCAACGACAGCGTGAGGCTCAACTGGCGCATCTTGTTGTTGTCCCTGAATCCGCTGTGTTCGCGGAGACAAGGTAAACCGCATCTTGCAGATGTAAATTAAAGATCGGGTTTCTGGTTAAGGATAAAAAGTAAGTTCAACTACAGCGCGAATTTGAATCAAATGCGCGGCCGCCCGATCGACGGCCGCGTTCAAGCGCGGATATCTCGTCCCGACAGCAGCAGCGGCGAATTCTCGCGCGGCACCGAAGCCGTCGGCAAAGCCCGGCAGCATCTTGCGTGCGCGCGCAGCGGATCGGTCCAGCTCCAGCGAACGCGCCAGGACGGATTGTTCGCGTAGGCCGGAATTCGCCAGACCCAGATCGTCTCATAGACGCTGTCTCCGAAGTGCTCGACATCGGGCTTTGCTGTCGGCCAGAAGGCCGCACCGGCAACAGCGAATGTCACGGCCGCCACGCTTGTGATCATCATCTTCCGCATCGCACGTCTGCCTTTCCCGCCAGTCGTGGGTTCTGACAACCCGCTATTCCCAATGCTTCGACTTGCGGTCCCGAATCCGTAAGGCCGACATCAGGTGCTGAGGTGCGCGCTCGATTGCGCACCATGTGACTCTCGGGATTCGCATCCGGGTCGTCGATCAACCCCGTGATGCCTGCTGGAGCAAAGTTCTTGTCCGCAATCGGTCGAGTGCAGGTAATGAAGCTGTCATAAACGCAGTGGCTGGATGTCGGCAATCCGGATAACAACGGAAGGTGAGCGCTCAACTAGGCTCTTTCGGAGTACACAAACTTCCGACGCGCAAAACCCCCGTAGAATTACGACATACCCGCGAGCCTACGACGCGATTGCAGACCACAGCAGCGACACGCCCGCCGCCAGCATGATACCGTCCATGATCAGACGAAACGCGTCGGGCTTGAGATGCAGCACGAAGCGTTTTGCGATGAAGGCACCGGACATCAGCGATGCCCCGGCAATCAGGCCCTTGAATGCGATATCAGGCGTCAGCGCGCCGAAGCGCTCGAACGTCACCGACTTGCTGACATAGAGCCCGAGCGAGCTGGCCGCTTCGGTGGCGAGGAACGCGCCCTTGCTGAGGCCGTAAAACAAGAACAGCGGCACGCTGAGCGGGCCGGTCGAGACCACGACGCCGGTGAGATAGCCGATCACGGCGCCGCCGATGGCGAGATGCCAGAGATTGGCCTTCAGCTCGTGCCGCGCCAGCCAGTGCCGCACCGGCACCATCGCGATCAGGAACACGCCGATCGCGATATCGACCGCATGCGAGGGCAAAGCGAGCAGCGTCCGCGCGCCGAGCGCTGCGGCCGGAATGCCGGTGATCGAATAGGCCGCGCAGGCGCGCCAGTCGACCTCGCGCCACCAGGCCAGGATGCGCGACAGATTGGCTATCACGGCGGCAACCGCCATGATCGGCACCGCCTGCTTCGGCCCGTATTGATAGACCAGCACCGGCATCAGCATGATCGACGAGCCGGTGCCGACGATGCCGGAAATGGTGCCGGCGACCAGGCCGACGATGAGGACGAAGAGGAAGCCCACCTGCGCGCTCCGGGATCTGATTCCGAGCCGCGCTGGATGCGCGTCTCGGGATCGGAAGCTCACTGTGACCTGATGGTTCGAGACGGCGCAAGGGCGCTCCTGAACCACGAATATGCGATCGTGAGGCGCGTCAGTACTTCGCGACGACCGGGCCGCCGAACCGGTAGTTGACGCGCACCGTCACCATGTCGACGTCCTGGCGGATGCGTTCGTCATGGTTGAGCGCGGCGATGAAAACCGGATCGTAGGTCATGCGGACATTGTTGGTGCCCATGAACAGATGGTCGTATACGACCGCCAGCGCCGCCCCAGCGCGTCTCGTCGCTGCGATCGGCGATGAATCCGACCGGCACGCCGGGTCCAAATGCCGGCGTGATGAAGCTCTCGTAGCGATCGCGCACGACGGCCGCGCCGCCCTTCGCGTACAGCAGGAAGGAATTCCAGGAATAGCCGATCTGCCCGGTGAACAGGCCGATGGCATCGATCTTCGAGCGGTTGGCGAAGCCCGCGAACAGCGGGACGACGGACGGATTCGAGCCGGAGAGGTCGGCCCAATTGCCCTTATGCGAGGGCGGTGACAAGCAAGCCCAGTCTCGCCGGGGAGCACGAAGTAAGCCGTAAAACCATCGCGCAGGGAAAGCCGGGTTGTTTCCGGTTACACCTGTGGTCCTACCTCCGGTGCTTTTTTTGCACCGGACCCATGGGTGCAATCGGCACCCGGCTTTCCCTGCGCCCTCTGTGTGAAGAGAGGGCGGAACGAAATGCAAAGCTCGGGCGAAACGTGCCGCGAGAAGACAAGCGCATATCCCGTCATCCTGAGGTGCAAGCGGAGCGAGCCTCGAAGGATGCACGGCCCGGCTGGTGGCCGTCGATCCTTCGAGGGCCGCTGAAGAAGCGGCCACCTCAGGATGACGGGAGCGAATAGCGACGCGTGTTGCTTTCGCAGGGACGACAGCGAGAGTGGGACGCAGAGCACGCCATCCATCACTTCAACACCACCCACGCCGGCGCATGATCGCTCGCGCCGTCCTCGCCGCGGATGTCGCGGTCGATGCCGGCTTTCGACAGCCGCGGCGCCACTTGGGGGCTGAGCAGGAGATGATCGAGCCGGAGGCCGGCATCGCGCGGCCAGCGGTTGCGCTTGTAGTCCCAGAAGGTGAACATCTGACGATCCGGATGCAGCGTGCGGATCGCATCGCACCAGCCCTGATCGACCAGCGCCTTGAACGCGGCGCGGCTCTTCGGCTGGATCAGCGCGTCCTTGTCCCAGGAGCGGGTCGGATAGATGTCGAAAGTATCAGGCGCCACGTTGTAGTCGCCGGCGAGCACCACCGGGACATCCTGCTTGAGCAGCTTCGCGGCATGGGCGCGCAGCCGCTTGAACCAGGCGAGTTTGTAATCGAATTTCGGTCCGGGCTGCGGATTGCCGTTCGGCAGATAGAGGCTGGTCACGACGATGCCGCGCACCGCGGCCTCGATATAGCGCGCCTCGTGATCGCCGGCGTCGCCGGGCAGGGCGGTGCGGATCAAGACCGGCTCGGCCTTGCGCGCGAGGATGGCAACGCCGTTCCAGGTCTTCTGTCCCTGCCACACCGCGCCGTAGCCGGCCTTCTCGATCGCCGCAGCCGGAAACTCGGCGTCGGACGCCTTGAGCTCCTGCAGGCTGACGACATCGGGCTTCGCCGACTTCAGCCAGCGCAACAGGTTCGGCAGGCGGCGATTGATGTTGTTGATGTTGAAGGTCGCGATCTTCATGCGCACCGGCAATCGCGACGATTCATTGCGTCAGGCGGATGGCGGGGTTGGTTCGGCGGGCAGCGGTGGCGGCGCAGCTGGTGCCGCTGTCGGCAAGGCCGGAGGCGCCACGGGCGTGGCGGGTGCAGCGGTCTCGCTCTTCTCGGCGGCGGCTGGCTCGCTCTTCTCTGCTGTGGCGTCACTTCGCGCGGCGACGGCGTCGCCGCCCTTGTAGATGCGCACGAAGCGGCGGCCGAGGCTGGTCAGCACCTCATAGCCGATGGTGCCGAAATGATGCGCGACTTCGTCGACCGTGATGCCTTCGCCGATCAGCGTCACCATGTGACCGCGCCGCACGGCATTCTTGTCGAGGTCGGTGACGTCGACCGCGATCAGGTCCATCGAGACGCGGCCGGCGATCGGGCAGCGCTTGCCGGCGACCACGACCTCGGCGCCGCGGGTGCCGTCATTGGCGCTGGCGGCGCGGAAATAGCCGTCGGCATAGCCGGCGGAGACGATCGCAAGCCGGGTCGGCCGGCGTGCCGTCCAGGTGCCGCCATAGCCGACGGTCTCGCCACGATCGATGTTGCGGATCTGGACGATGCGTGCCTTGAGATCGACCACAGGCTGCATCGGGTTGTCGGCCTCCGGCGTCGGGTTGACGCCATAGAGCGCGCAGCCCGGCCGCACCATCTCGAACTGGAACGGGGCGCCGAGGAACACGCCGGAGGAGTTGGCGAGCGACGCCGGCACGCCGGCGAACAGGCTCGCGATTTCGCGGAAGCTCGCAAGCTGCCTGGCGTTGGCGGGACTGTTGAGCAGTTCGGCGGAGGCGAGGTGGCTCATCACCAGCGTGATGCCGTGGTCGCCGGCATTGATCCGCGGGATGATGCCCTGGGCCTCGCTGACGGTGAGCCCGAGCCGGTTCATGCCGGTGTCGATATGGATGGCGGCGCCGCCGGACCAGCCGGAGCGGCGGCAGAACACGTCCCATTCGGCGAGCTCGTTGAGATCGCCGATCACCGGCTTGCAATCGATCCTGGCGTAAGCATCGCCGGTGTTCTGGAAGAAGCCGCCCAGCGAATACACCGTGGCCTCGGGAACGGCCGCGCGCACCACGGCGGCCTCCTCGACGGTGGCGACGAAGAAGGTCTTGCAGCCGGCCTTGGCCAGCGCCCGCGAAACCTGCTCGGCGCCGCAGCCATAGGCGTTGGCCTTGACCACCGCGGCACATTCCGCCGGGACTGCGGTCTTTTCGAGCTTGCGCCAGTTGGCGATGATGGCGTCGAGGTCGACAGTGAGGATACCGTTGGCGGTCGGATGGGTCGCCAGCAAACTGGCTTCGGGCGTCAGCTGCGATTTCGCGTCGGTCACGATGTTCATGGCGCAGTTGTACGCGCGGCCCTAGCGGCGTTCAACTGTGCCCCTCCACTAGTAAGAAGGGCGATCCGGAACCTGGCCGTCGGGTGCGAGGTCGCCGAACCGAGTCACGCTGGCCTCGAAGTGCAGGTCGACCGTGCCGGTCGGGCCGTGGCGCTGCTTGCCGATGATGACTTCGGCCTTGCCATGGGCGAGGTCCATGTCCATCTGCCACTTCTCGTATTCCGGCGTACCCGCGCGCGGCTCCTTGTTGGCGAGGTAATATTCCTCGCGATACACGAAGATCACGACGTCGGCGTCCTGCTCGATCGAACCGGACTCACGCAGGTCGGAGAGCTGCGGCCGCTTGTCTTCGCGGTTTTCGACCTGACGCGACAGCTGCGACAGCGCGATGATCGGGACGTTCAACTCCTTGGCCAGCGCCTTCAAATTGGTGGTGATCTCGGTGATTTCCTGTACGCGGTTGTCGTTGCCCTTCTTGCCCGAGCCCTGCAACAGCTGGATGTAGTCGATCACGATCAGGTCGAGACCCTTCTGCCGCTTGAGCCGCCGCGCCCGCGCGGTGAGCTGCGAGATCGAGAGGCCGCCGGTTTCGTCGACGTAGAACGGCAGCGATTGCAACTCGATCGAGCAGTCGCGGATCTTCTCGAAATCGAGCTCGGAGATGCCGCCGCGGCGGATCGAGCTCGATGGGATGCCGGAGCGTTCGGCGAGAATACGGGTGGCGAGCTGCTCGCCGCTCATTTCGCAGGAGAAGAAGCCGACCGCGCCGCCGTTGATCGCCTTGGTGGTACCGTCCGCCTGCACCTCACCCTCATAGGCCCTGGCGACATTGTAGGCGATGTTGGTGGCAAGCGATGTCTTGCCCATGCCGGGACGGCCGGCAAGGATGATGAGGTCGGAGGATTGCAAGCCGCCCATCTTGGCGTCGAGGTCGCGCAGGCCGGTCGAGATGCCGGACAATTTGCCGTCGCGCTGAAACGCCTTCGCCGCCATGTCGACGGCGACAGTGAGTGCCTGCGCGAAGCGCTGGAAGCCGCCATCGTAGCGGCCGGTTTCGGCGAGGCTGTAGAGCTGCCGCTCGGCATCCTCGATCTGCGCGCGCGGGGCAAAGTCGACCGGCGCGTCGAACGCGACGTTGACGATGTCCTCGCCGATCCGGATCAGGTCGCGACGCAGGCTGAGATCATAGACGGTACGTCCGTAATCCTGCGCGTTGATGATGGTGGTCGCTTCGGCAGCGAGCCGCGCCAGGTATTGGCTGATCGTCATGCCGCCGATGTCGGTATCGGCCGGCAGGAACGTCTTCAGGGTCACGGGGGTCGCGACCTTGCCCATCCGGATCAGGGAACTGGCGGTCTCGTAGATCGTCTGATGCAGCGGCTCGAAGAAATGCTTCGGCTCCAGGAAGTCGGAGACGCGGTAGAACGCGTCATTGTTGACCAGGATCGCGCCCAGAAGACTCTGTTCCGCTTCGATGTTGTGCGGCGCACTCCGATAGGTCGGGGACGCGGCGTCGGGCGCGAGCTTGTGGACGTTCGAATCAATCAAGGCCATGGACAAGCTTATTCTTCTGATTTCGTCGTTACTGCGATTTTCGGATGCGGGGCGGCGATCAAGCGCCAGCCCGGCACGAAGCGAAAGGACGGATGTGCCTTATGCACGATTCACACAACGCGATGTGTGAATCCGCCACGGCCGGATGCATTCCGCTTGACGGGGTTTTGCCCGAAACCGGGGGGGAGCGCGGCCGATCAGGGATGTCGTTGGTAAAAATTCGACGCGGCCTGAACCTTTTGCCGGGCTGCCGCGCCCAATCCGAAGCGAAGTCGCTGCTGGCCCCGGTTCCTCAGACCAGAATGAGGAAAGCCAGTGCGATCAAGGCGGCCGCCACGCCGGTTGCGATCAGCGCGTAGTCGGTCACGAGGTCGCGCTGCGGGTCCAACATCGTCTGGTGCGTTTCTCGGGTCATTCCGGACCACTACGACAGACCGGAACGGACTTCTGTGAAGCAGATCACACCTGGCGCACTTTCTTTGCGTCAGGATCGCGGGAACGACCCGGCGGATTCCGGGTTGTATTCGCTCAGGGAAGATACGGGGTCCATGGCTCACGAGTTTCAGACAGCGCGATTCCAGATCGGCCGGGCAGGTGGCACGGACCGCCGCTGGCTGGCGGCGCTTGTCGAGGCCATGGAGCAGGCGGCGCGTCCGGAGGTCCGGAGTGTTCCCTGCGATGCCAGTCTGATCGCGGCCGCTGCCGCCCATCTGGCGCGTCCGGCCCCGACCTTCGCCCATTGCGGCTCGGCCTACAGCCTGCGCAACTAGCAGATAGCGTTCCTTCAGACTTATTCGCCGGCGAGTTGCAGCCGGGGCTTGGCGGCGCCGGCTTCCCTAAGCCGCAGCCGGGCTTCCTCATGCCCGATATAGTCGCGGGTCATCGGGACCACGCCCTGACGCTTGGTCAGCTGCAGCTGGAAGTTCATCATGTTCTGCACCCGGAACGACATCTCCGAGGCCGCCAGATAGAATTCCCACATCCGGGCGAAGGTCTCGTCGTACAGCCGCACCGCCTCCTCGCGGCGCGCCATGAAGCGCTCACGCCACGCCTTCAGCGTCTCGGCGTAGTGCAGGCGCAGGATCTCCATGTCGCAGATCAGCAGGCCGGCCTTCTCGATGGCCGGCATGACCTCGGACAGCGCTGGAATGTAGCCGCCGGGGAAGATGTATTTGCGGATCCAGGGGCTGGTGACATCGGGCCCGGTCGAGCGGCCGATCGAATGCAGCATCATCACGCCGTCGTCGCTCAAGAGTTCGGCGCACCGCTTGAAGAAGGTTTCATAGTAGGTGACCCCCACATGCTCGAACATGCCGACCGAGACGATGCGGTCGAACGGGCCGGGGATGTCGCGGTAGTCCTCGAGCAGGAAACGCGCCGAATTCGACAGGTTCCGCTCCGCCGCCCGGGCGTTCGAAATCTGCAGCTGCTCGGTCGACAGCGTGACGCCGGTGACGTCGGCGCCGCTCATCTCGGCGAGATAGAGCCCAAGCCCACCCCAGCCGGAGCCGATGTCGAGGATGCGGTCACCGGGCCTGATCAGGAGTTTTGCGGCGAGGTGGCGCTTCTTGGCGAGCTGGGCATCGTCCAGCGTCGCGTCCGGAGTCTCGAAATAGGCGCAGCTGTATTGCTTGTCCGCGTCAAGGAACAGGGAATAGAGGCGGCCGTCGAGATCGTAATGGCTGGCAACATTGCTCCTGGAGCGGCCGCGCACATTGATCTGCTGGGCCCGCCGTCCAAGGAAACGCACCCAGGCCTGCAGCCTGGCAAAGTTCGGCAGCATCGCCGCCTGGCCCATCAGGACAGACAGCACCTCGGCGATGGTGCCTTGTTCCACCACGAACGTACCGTCCATGAAGGCTTCGCCGAGATAGAGCTCGGGATCGACCAGGACGCGCACTTCAGCCGCCCGGGTCATGAAGCGCGCGGCAACCGGGACGCCGGTGCCGTCACCGCAGATGAATTGAGCGCCGCTCGCGGTCGTGAACGTGATCGAGCCGCGGCGGATGAAGCGCCCGAAGAAGAATCGCAACAATCGGTCCATCGAAACACCAACGGAACGGCAAGCTGCACACCGACACCACCGGAGCTGATCACTCCAATGTGTCCCCATCCTCAACATAGGCAGGGAATTAAAAGCCGCTATTGCGTTGTGGTCAAAGCCGATATTCCAAAATGTGACAATTGCGTGGATGCGTCATGCGCGCGCTTCCATTCGCGTGATAATCGGCTAAAAGGTCACCGCCGCGGCCGATCCATGAGGCTCATGCGGCGATTTTTCCGGAATCTGGAGACTTAAGGAATGTTGAGCCGAGCCCTCAGTCTGGCGACGGTGACGCTTCTGATTGGCTGCCTGTCAGCCGTATCGGCGCAAGCGCAAAACCTCGAGGCCGGCAAAAGCCCCTCCCAGATCTTCGCAAACACCTGCACAGCCTGCCACAAGAGCCCGCGCGGCCTGCTGAAGACCGTGCCGGCCGGTTCGCTGCCGGGCTTCCTGCGCCAGCACTACACGACATCAAGCGACATGGCCGGGGTGCTTTCATCCTTTCTGATTTCGAACGGCGCCAACGACCCCCGCTACCAGGCCAAGGATCAGCCCAAGGGGGCCAAAGGCGGCAGGGAAGGCCGGCAGGAGGCGAACCAGCCGGAGCAGCCGGCTGAGCGTCCGTCGCGCCGCCAGCATCAGGGTGCTGCGCCGGAGGAAGGCGCCAAGGAAGCGTCGAAGCCCGACGCGGACGGTCTGACGCCGGCCCCAGGTGAAGGACGCCATCGCGGCAGGCGGATGGCGCGCCCGAGCGAGGCGCCGGAGGGCGTCAAGCCGGAGGACGGCCAGACCCCGCAGGCCGCGGGCGAGGGCAAGCCATCGCGCCAGAAGCACGGCCGTCGCGGCAAGCCGGTCGACGAGCCCAAGTCCGACGAGGCGCCCAAGGGAGAGGCGAAGGGCGCGGCGACGGGCGACGAGCCGAAGGCCCAGTCCGCCGTCAAGCACGAGGACAAGGGTGAGACTGAGAAGCCGGCGAAGCCCGCTAGCGAGCCTGACACGGCCAAGGTCGATGCGCCCAAGAGCAGCGGCGAGCCGGCCGCGGCGCGGCCCGATCCGGTTCCGCAGGTGTCGCCGGCGGCGCCCGCCGCTTCGTCATCACCCGAGCCCGCTGCAGCCGCGTCTCCCGCTCCGGCGCCCGCCGCACCGCCGGTGACCGCGACGGCGCCGCCGCCACCACCGCCCCCGACGACGCCGGGCTCCGGTCCACCGGAAGCTCCGACCTCGAGGTAATTGCCAACGCCGGGCCGCGAGGTCCGGCGTTATCGTTTGACAGTCATTAGAGCAAGACTCTAGAGTAACAGTCTAGTCGGGAGGGAGACAGGTTGACCACGGCGCGCGAAGATCTGCTGGCGGCGGGACTGGCGGTGTTCGACCGCGACGGTTTCGAGGGCGCCACGGTGGCCGAGATCCGCTCCCGGGCGCGCGCCTCCAACGGCAGCTTCTTCCATTTCTTCGCCTCCAAGAAGCAGCTCGCCGGAACCCTGTTCCTGGAGATCCTGCAGGCCTATCACGCCGCGATCATCACCTCGGTCGACGCCAGATGCGGCGCCGCCGAGGGCGTCGCGCGGCTGATCCACGCCCATCTCGATTGGGTCGTGACCTTCAGGCGCGAGGCGCGCTTCCTGTTCGAGATTTCGCGCAACGAGTGGGGCGAGGAGGTGCGCGGCGCGCAGCGCACCGAGAATTCGCGGCTCGCTGACGGCATCGAGCGCTGGCGCGCGCCGCTGCTCGCGCGCGGCGAGTTGCTGCCGATGAGCGCCACGCTGTTCTTCAGCCAGATCATCGGGCCGGCGCAGATCTTCTGCCGCGCCTATCTGTCGGGCCGCCATCAGAGCGATCCGCGCGAACAGGTCGAGACGCTGATCGCCTGCGCGATCCGCGCGGTGGTGGCGCCGGGGGCGCCGGAGCGAGCAGGAGGGACGTCATGAGCGAGACCGATCCGGACTTTGCGCCGATCGCGACGCGGATCCGCGACAATGTCGGCCGTCAGGGATTCATGGGGCTGGTTGGCGCCGAAGTGGCGGAGCTGTCGCGCGGCACCTGCACGCTCGCGGTCGACCGGCGGCCGGAGCTGCTGCAGCAGCACGGCCTGTTTCACGGCGGGGTGACGGCCTTCCTGGTCGACAACGCCACCACGATCGCGGCGGCGACGTCGCGCGGCCAGCCGGCGCTGACGGCGGAGTACAAGCTGAACCTGCTGTCGCCGGCGTCGGGCGATCGCCTGATCTGCCGGGCGCGGGTGATCAAGCCGGGACGTCAGGTCGCCGTCGTTGCGGCCGACGTGTTCTGCATCATCGACGGCAAGGAGAAGCACACCGCGACAGCACTGGCGTCGATCGCGATGCTCGACGATCAGGCGGCGGCACGAATCCAAAGCCCGGCCTGATTAAGGCCGGGCTTCAGTCGGTGGAGTGATGAAGAGAAGCTTACTTCTCTTCGGCCGCCGGGGCCGGCTCGGCTTCGTCGTGCTGGGCTTCCGGATCGAAGAACTCGCCGGCGGCGGCGATCGCCTCGGCGGCAGCGTCCTGGTCTTCCTGGCGGGTCGAGATGTCCTCGCCGCGCTTGATCCGATCGGCCTCTTCGGCGGAGCGGGCGACCGTCACGGTGACGCTGGTCTCGACCTCGGGGTGAACCGCGATCGTCACCTTCTGCTTGCCGATCGTCTTGATCGGCGAGTCGAGCCAGACCTGCGGACGGGCAACCGTGACGCCGTCGGCGGCCAGCGCAACGACGATGTCGCGCACCGTGACCGAGCCGAACAGCTGGCCGGATTCGGAGGCCTGGCGGATGATGACGATGTCGCGGTCGTCGATCTTCTCGGCGACCACGGCGGCTTCGCCCTTGGCCTTGATGTTGTTGGCCTCGAGCTCGGCCTTCATGCCGTCATACTTGGCGCGGTTCGCGTCGGTGGCGCGCAGCGCCTTTCCGCGCTTCAGCAAGAAGTTGCGGGCGAACCCGTCCTTGACGCGCACGACTTCGCCCATCTGGCCAAGCTTGGCGACGCGTTCGAGCAGAATGACTTCCATTTTCGTTCTCCTTTAGATGCAAAGTATCGGGTTGAAGTGGTTGGATCGAATGTCACGCCACCGGCAAAGGCGGCGGTCTTGTTTGCAGATAGCGCTGGCGCAGTCCGAACACGGCGTCGGCGATGCCGAGCGCGAACATCGCCACGATTGGCCAGCCGAACATGACGACGACCGCATAGACGCCGCCGAGCCAGAAACCGCGATTGGTGAGCGACAGCGTCAGGGTGTGCAAAACGGCGAAGCCGACGAGCGCATAGGCGATTACGAGCGCCGCGGTGACGATCTGCGCCAGCAGCGCAAGCATGCCGCCGACGAAGCTGACTGCTACCGCCACCGACAGCGCGACCAGCGTCATGGCGGGGAGCGCGGTGGTTCGGAAATCCGGCCACGGTCGATTCAGCCGACCGGAGGTTTGTGCGATCTTGCCGGCGAGCCACAGGCTCAGCGTCAGCGTGACCATCGCGAGGATTGTTGCGGCGAGGGGCGCGAGGATCACCAGCATGTCGACCAATCGTTCGATCTCACCGCTTGGCAGCCCTTCGCCAGCGCTCAGCACCTTGAGCAGGCCTCGCCGCAAAGTACCGGTGATTGTGTCGGCATCCGAGCCGAGCGTGAGCAGCGCGGCGGTCGTGGTGATGATGGCGAAGGCCGCGACCCAGAGCAGGATACGGCCGACGGGGTACCATTCGAGCGCGGGCGGCTGCTGGGCTATGCTGTCGCCGGCTGCGCCCGCGATCGGCCGTCCGAGCAGCGCGAGGTGGCCGAGCCACCAGCCGGGCAGGGCGACCATCATGGCAAACGCGATGCAATAGGGAAGTCCGAAGATAGCGCCGAGAACGGTGGCGGCAGCGACGCCGCCGATGGCCGCGGCAAGCGGTCCCCAAGCGAGTGCCGACACCATCAGCGGCAGCGGCGCAAGAAAATACAGCAACAACGAGATCAGCGCGCCCGAACTGATCGAGGCGAACATCAGCGCCGACGCGGCGCCGGCTGCAAGTGCAACGATGAGTATAGCTATCATCAGCTGTCCCGCTCCTTTCGAGCGGTTAGAGGCGCTCTGTCGAGAACCCCAACCATCGGCGACCGGACGACCCGGAAGCCTTATGAGAATAAGCGGCCGGCGGCGCGTGCCGCCGGCCGGAAACAATTACCTGATAACGTAGGGCAGCAGGCCGAGGAAACGCGCGCGCTTGATGGCGCGGGCGAGCTCACGCTGCTTCTTGGCGGACACGGCCGTGATGCGGCTCGGCACGATCTTGCCGCGCTCGGAGACGTAACGCATCAGCAGCTTGGAATCCTTGTAGTCGATCTTCGGCGCATTCGCGCCCGTGAACGGGCAGGACTTGCGGCGACGGAAAAACGGACGGCGGGCACCAGCATCAGCCATGATTCATTACTCCTCGGTCGCAGCTTCTTCTTCGCGCGGACGGCGCGGGCCACGGTCGCCACGGAAACCACCCTCGCGGTCGCCACGGAAGCCGCCTTCGCGGTCGCCGCGGAAGCCGCCGCCACGGTCATCGCGCTCGCGATCACGGTCGGCCTTGCGCATCATTGCGGACGGGCCTTCCTCGTGCTCTTCGACGCGCACGGTGAGATAGCGGATGACGTCTTCGTTGATCCGCTCCTGGCGCTCGATCTCGGTGACGACAGCCGACGGTGCGTCGATGTTCATCAGCACGAAATGCGCCTTGCGGTTCTTGTTCATGCGGTAGGTGAGGGAGCGCACGCCCCAGCTCTCGGTCTTGGTGACCTTGCCGCCGCCCTGTTCGACGATCCCCGTCATCTGGGCCGTCAGCTCATCCACCTGCTGGGTGCTCGCATCCTGACGCGCGAGAAAAACATGCTCGTAAAGAGGCATGGTTGTCCTTTCCTGTGTTGGCGCGGGTTTCCGGCGACAAGCCCTTCGAGACCTTCGGAAAGGACTCGAGCTGCTCAGAAGGCGGGAGCACGGGACGACGGGCCGACTGGCCCTGCCACATCAAAATCAACGGGTGAATTTGCTGAGACCGTCCGTTCAGCTCCCGGCCGGAGCCCACGAATGGCGCGCTTTATACGGATTTTGGCCGCGAAGGCAAGGGTTGTCGTCCCTCGGATTTCGCGAGGAGGCGGGCCCTCCATCGCTCCATAGCCGACTTTCGCAGTTCCATGTTGATTTCTTTGTTTGTATATCATACAAACATCTCCGGGAGGACGATCAATGGGTTCGGAGACCGCCAGCGGCATGTCCGCGTCCGATCCGAAGCACGCCGTCCGCGCGACACGGTCGGCGGGGTGCAAGATGCGCTCGCTGCTGCTCGATGCCGCCAGCCGCCTGTTCAAGGAGCGCGGGCTCTCGGGCACGTCGATCTCCGATATCGCCGCAGCCGCCGACGCCTTTCCGAGCCAGATCACCTATTACTTCCGCACCAAGGAGGCGCTGTTCGTCGAAGCCGCCAGCCGCGACATGCTTTATCTGGCGCGCGCGACCGAGCAGGCTGCGCTGCAGGCCCAGACGCCGCGGGAGTACACGCACGCTTTGGCCGAGACCGTGACGGCGACCGACACGGTCGCCTTCTTCGCCGAGGCTTTGACGCTGACGCGGCGTCGGCAGGATCTCGCGCCGCTGGTCGAGCGCACCATCGAACGTCTGCACAGCGAAGGCGCGCGCGCCTATGCGGGCCAGGTCGAGCGGCACGGCTGGCGCTCGCTGCGCGCCCCCGAAGAGAGCTCGCGGCGCTTCTGGGCGATTGCGATCGGCGTGATCGTCGAGGGCTTTGCCATGGGCCGCGGCTCCGAGGAGATGTGCCGCGAATTGCTGCGCGCGCTCGGCGAGCAGGCGACCGCAACATCGACGTCGGCCAATGATGGATCGCGCCTGCGCCTGGTCGGCGATCGCGACAATTCACCCTCCACGGACGGGGAGACCAGCTCATGACCGCGCTTCGTATGCGTGCCCGCGATTTTCTCACCGAGGACGAACTGGTGGCGGTCCGTGAGCGCACCACGTGGAAGGGCGCAGCCCTGATCGTGCATGCCTGGGCCTTGATCCTGGGTGCGATCGCGCTGGTCGCGTGGTGGCCCAATCCGCTGACCTATCTGCTTGCAGTCGCGATCATCGGCTCGCGCCAGCTCGGGCTTGCGATCCTGATGCATGACGGCGCGCATGGCTGTCTCTCGGCGGACGAGAAGACCAATCTCACGCTGAGCCAATGGTTCTGTGCCTATCCGATCTTCGCCGAAACCCGCGGCTATCGCCGCTATCATTTGCAGCATCATGCGCGGACGCAGCAGGAGGACGATCCGGATCTCGTGCTGTCGGCGCCGTTTCCGATCACGAAGATGAGCTACCACCGGAAATTCTTCCGCGATATCACCGGACAGACCGGCTACCAGCAGCGCAAGGCGCAACTGCTCAACGCACTCGGGCCGAAGGACTGGCCGTTGTCGCAGCGTGCCGCGAATTTCTGGGACAAGCTCGGGCCGCAATGCGTCACCAATGCGCTGCTGTTCGCAGGCCTTGCCGCCGCCGGCGTGTGGTGGGCCTATCCGCTATTGTGGCTGGTGCCGCTCTTCACCTGGATGATGGTGATCACGCGGATCCGCAACATTGCCGAACATGCCGTCGTGCCCGACAGCTCCGATCCGTTGCGCAATACCCGCACCACGCGCGCCAATGTGGTCGAGCGGTTGTTCATCGCGCCGTACTACGTGAACTATCACCTCGAGCATCATTTGCTGTTCTACGTGCCCTGTTACAACCTGCCGCGCGTGCACGGCATCCTGAGCGGAAGCCGCTATGTCGACCGGATGGAGGTGCAGCCGGGCTACGCCGCCGTGCTGCGGCTTGCGACGGCTAGGCCCGCCCACGAGGATCGTCCGGGACAACTGGTCAACAGCGCCCGCCGGGCGAGGGCCGGCGCCGAGGTTAACGCCGACCAGAACGCGGGCGGGTTCTAGCCGGAAGCCCGTCCGGCATCCCCAGGGTTCCTCCGGCGCGGCTTGACATCGCGCCCCCCATCAGTGTCTTACGGCCCGGTCCAGGGCCGGGTGTGCGGCAGGGCCCGGACCCGCTGTGGCGCGTTTCGCGCGACGCGGATACCGTTTCCCCTGCGGCGGGCGCCAGCGCCTGCGCGGGGATCACGCTCAACAAGGTAGGGATCGCCGATGACGGCAGCATTTACGTTTCCCGGGCAGGGCTCGCAGGCGGTTGGCATGGGCAAGGCCCTGGCCGACGCCTTTCCGGTCGCCAAAGTGGTGTTCGACGAGGTCGATTCCGCGCTGGGCGAGAAGCTGACCGCGATCATCTGGGATGGTCCGGGCGAGACATTGCAACTGACGGAAAATGCCCAGCCGGCCCTGATGGCGGTCTCGATCGCCACCCTTCGCGTGCTCGAGAGCGAAGCCGGCTTCTCGGTCGGCCGCAACGCGGCCTTTGTCGCCGGGCACTCGCTCGGCGAGTATTCGGCCCTTGCCGCCGCCGGCAGCCTGACCGTCAGCGACACCGCGCGGCTGCTGCGCACCCGCGGGCTGGCGATGCAGAAGGCGGTGCCGGTCGGCGCCGGCGCGATGGCCGCGCTGCTCGGCCTCGATTACGAGGCGGCGGTGGCGGTCGCCAATGAGGCGGCGCAGGGCCAGGTCTGCCAGGCCGCCAACGACAATGGCGGCGGCCAGGTGGTGGTCTCCGGCGACAAGGCCGCCGTCGACCGCGCGGTCGAGATCGCCAAGACCAAGGGGGCAAAGCGCGCGATGCTGCTGCCGGTGTCGGCGCCGTTTCACTGCAAGCTGATGCAGCCGGCGGCCGATGCGATGGCCGAGGCGCTGTCCGGCGTCACGATCAAGGCGCCCGCGGCGCCGCTCGTCTCCAACGTGCTGGCCTCGGCGATCACCGATCCCGACGAGATCCGCCGCCGCCTGGTCGAACAGGTCACGGGCACGGTGCGCTGGCGCGAGTCGGTCGCCTATATGGCTGGACTGGGCGTGACGCGGTTCTTCGAGATCGGCGCCGGCAAGGTGCTGAGCGGCCTCGTCAAGCGCATCGCCGATGGCGCGGTCGGCGTGTCCGTCAGCGGCCCGAACGATATTGCTGCGGCCAAGGACGCGCTTGCAGCTTCGGCTTGAAGCAGCCGGGAGGAGAATTCGATGTTTGATCTGACTGGCAAGACGGCGCTCGTCACGGGCGCAACCGGCGGCATCGGCGGCGCGATCGCGCAGGCGCTGCACGCGCAGGGCGCGACGGTCGCGATTTCGGGGACGCGGCGCGAGGTGCTGGACGGCTTTGCGGCCAAGCTCGGCGAGCGCGTGCACGTGCTGCCGTGCAATCTCTCCAGCAAGGATGATGTCGAGGCCTTGGTGCCCGCAGCGGAAGCTGCGATGGGCCAGGTCGACATCCTGATCGCGAACGCCGGCATCACCCGCGACAATCTGTTCGTGCAGTTGCGCGACGAGGATTGGGACGACGTGATTGCGGTCAACCTGACCGCGACATTCCGCCTCGCGCGCGCGGCGACCAAATTGATGATGCGCAAGCGCTTCGGCCGCATCATCGCGATCACCTCGATCGTCGGCGTCACCGGCAATCCGGGGCAGGGCAACTACACCGCCTCGAAGGCCGGCATCATCGGCCTGATCAAGACGCTCGGTGCCGAATACGCCAAGCGCGGCGTGACCGCCAACTGCATCGCGCCGGGTTTCATCAAGACGCCGATGACGGATGCGCTCAACGACAAGCAGCGCGAAACTATCCTGGCGAAGGTTCCTGCGGCGCGGCTTGGAACGCCCGAGGACATCGCTGCGGCGGCGGTCTATCTGGCCTCGAACGAGGCTGCCTACGTCACCGGACAGACCATTCACGTCAACGGCGGGATGGCGATGATTTGAGCTGCTGACTGGCTCTCGCAATGCGGCGAAAAGCCGTTTTCGGGAGCCGGTTCAGGCGTGTAGTCAAGGCTTGGGAAGTATGATAGCTGAACCCCCCATGGATGGGCAAAGAACGCCATTGCAGGATTTTGAAACCCTGTATATTGGCGTGGCGACGCCTGCCGTTCGCCGGGGCTTTAGTCGGCTACGACCGGGCCGAATCAAGACTATGCGCGACTGAGTAATCGAGACGACCACGATGGCTCGTATCGTCTTGGGGTCGGGTCCAATGGAACAACGAGGTTGAACGATGAGTGAGATTGGCGAGCGGGTTAAGAAGATTGTGGTCGAGCACCTTGGTGTCGAACCCGAGAAGGTGGTCGATGGCGCGAGCTTCATCGATGACCTCGGCGCCGACAGCCTCGACACGGTCGAGCTCGTGATGGCCTTCGAAGAAGAATTCGGTTGCGAGATTCCCGACGACGCGGCGGAGACGATTCTCACCGTCGGCGACGCGACCAAGTTTCTCGAGAAGAACGCGAAGAGCTGACGCCGATCGCGGAGTTGATGGAGCCGGACGGACCGCGGTTGAGCGGTCCCCCGGTTTCTTACTATTAGCCGCCCATTGCTGGCCGGAGGCGTGGAAATGAGACGGGTTGTCGTCACGGGGCTGGGCATGCTTACACCGCTCGGCTGCGGCGTTGACGCAACCTGGGCGCGCATCCTCGCAGGCGAGAGCGGCGGCAAGAAGATCGACACGTTCGAAGTCTCCGACCTGCCGAGCCAGGTTGCCTGCTACATTCCGCGCGGCGACGGCACCAACGGCACCTTCAATCCCGATCAGTGGATGGAGCCGAAGGACCAGCGCAAGGTCGACGACTTCATCCTCTACGCGATGTGCGCCGCCAGGCAGGCGCTTGACGATGCCGATTGGCATCCGAAGTCCGATGAGGACCAGTTCGCCACCGGCACGATGATCGGCTCCGGCATCGGCGGCCTCACCGGCATCGCCGAGACTGCGGTGCTGCTGAAGGAGCGCGGACCGCGCAGGGTCTCTCCGTTCTTCATTCCGGGCCGCCTGATCAATCTGGCGTCCGGCTACGTCTCGATCGAGCACGGCCTGAAGGGGCCCAATCATGCGGTCGTCACGGCGTGCTCGACCGGTGCACATGCGGTCGGCGACGCGGCGCGGCTGATCGCGCTCGGCGATGCCGACGTGATGCTCGCGGGCGGCGCCGAATCGCCGATCTCCCGCATCGGCATCGCCGGCTTCTGCGCGGCGCGCGCGCTGTCCACCGGCTTCAACGATACCCCGCAAAAGGCATCGCGGCCGTACGACAAGGATCGCGACGGCTTCGTAATGGGCGAGGGCGCCGGCGTCCTCGTGCTCGAGGAATACGAGCATGCCAGGCAGCGCGGCGCGAAGATCTACGCCGAGGTCACCGGCTACGGCCTGTCGGGCGATGCCTTTCACATCACCTCGCCGCCGCCGGACGGCAATGGCGGCTTCCGCAGCATGAGCATGGCGCTGAAGCGCGCCGGCCTCGCGGCATCCGATCTCGACTACATCAATGCGCATGGCACCTCGACGCAGGTCGGCGACGAGATCGAGCTCGGCGCGGTCGAGCGTCTGCTCGGCAATGCGGCCTCGAAGGTTTCGATGTCGTCGACCAAGTCCGCGACCGGACATCTGCTGGGAGCGGCCGGCGCGATCGAGGCGATCTTCGCGGTGCTTGCGATTCGCGATAATGTGGTGCCGCCGACCATCAATCTCGACAACCCGTCGGTGCAAACGGCGATCGATCTTGTGCCACATACGTCGCGCAAGCGTGACGTCAATGTGGCGCTCTCCAATTCCTTCGGTTTCGGCGGCACCAACGCCTCCGTGATCGTGCAGCGCGTGACCAATTAGTAGGTCTTTAGAACTAGTCCACCGTTTTGCCGTATTCCGCGGTGACTCCTAATAGCGGGCGTATGCTATTGGCAGGGCAGGGGTTTGCCTGGCCACGATTCAACCGGCAGGATATTGGTTTGCATCGATGAGTGAGAGGCCGCCCATTTCACCGAGGAGTCCACGTGCCGCGTTGGAGCCCGAACAGGTTCCGCCGCCGCCCAAGCGCTCGGATCGTGCCCGCAATCCCTTCGTGATCGTCGGCAATGCCATCTTCACCATCCTGATCATCCTGATGATCGGCGCGGGCGCTACATATTACTACGGCAAGCAGGCGCTGGAATCCCCGGGCCCGCTGCAGGAAGACAAGATCGTCAACATCCCCGCGCGCGCCGGCAAGCGCGACATCGCGGACGTGCTCTCGCGCGAGGGCGTCATCAATGTCAATCCGTGGGTCTTCATCGGCGGCGTGTTTGCGCTCAAGGCGAGCTCCGACCTCAAGCCCGGCGAATATTCGTTCCAGAAGAACGCCAGCCTGCGCGACGTCATCGCCACCATCGTCGACGGCAAGGTGGTGCAGCACGCCATCACGATTCCCGAAGGTCTGACCTCGGAGCAGATCGTGACGCGGCTCACCGACAACGACATCTTCACCGGCTCGGTGCGCGAGATTCCGCGCGAGGGTACGCTGCTGCCGGAGACCTACAAATTCCCGCGCGGCACCACGCGCGATCAGGTGATCCAGCGCCTGCAGCAGGCGCAGAAGCGCGTGCTTGCCGAAATCTGGGAGCGCCGCAATACCGACACGCCGCTGAAATCGCCGGACCAGCTGGTGACGCTGGCCTCGATCGTCGAGAAGGAAACCGGCCGCTCCGACGAGCGCAGCCGCGTCGCCGCCGTGTTCGTCAATCGCATGCGCCAGAAGATGAAGCTGCAGTCCGATCCGACCATCATCTACGGATTGGTGGGCGGCAAGGGCACGCTGGGGCGCCCGATCAAGCGCAGCGAGATCACGCAGCCGTCGCCCTACAACACCTATGTGATCGACGGCCTGCCGCCCGGACCGATCGCCAATCCCGGCCGCGCCTCGCTGGAGGCGACCGCCAATCCGGCGCGCACCCGCGACCTGTTCTTCGTTGCCGACGGAACCGGCGGCCACGCTTTTACCGAGACCTACGACCAGCACGCGAAGAACGTCGCCAAGCTGCGCGCCTCGGAGAAGCAGATCCAGAACGACACCGTCGAGCCCGCGGATGATCCGGCGCCGGCCGCCGTGGCGCCGGGCGCAGCCGACAACAACCCCACGGCGGCCACGCCGCCGAAGCCCACCAATCAGAAGAAGCCGCCGCGCAGCGGTCGCCAGGGCGCAGCCCAGCAGACCAATTCGCCGCCCGTCGTGCAGCGCTAAGGCCCGATGCGATTGGGCTGTATCGTCGTCGCGCTTTAGCTTCTTGTTTGGGCATGATCTTTCCGGAAAACCGCTTCACGCTTTTCCGGTTCATGCCCCAGCTCTGCATTTTCCGGGGGTGGACGTAATTCCACTTTCACGGAATCCGTTTTAAGGTCGCACCGGCTCCCCCCGAGTCTCGTTAGGCTCCGGGTGAGTGCCATATCCTTCTGTTGGAGAGTTTCACGCGATGGCGCTGTCGAGCATGACTGGCTTTGCCCGAAGCCATGGCGGAAGCGGTCCCTACACGTTCGAATGGGAGCTGAAATCGGTCAACGCCAAGGGCTTTGACCTGCGGCTGCGGATGCCGCCGGGCTGGGACGAACTGGAAGCCCTCGCCAAGAAGCGCGCCGGCGAGCTGCTGTCGCGCGGCACGGTCTACGCCAATCTTACCGTCAAGCGCACCGATGCGGCGCAGACCATCCGCATCAACGAGGACGTGCTGGCCGCCGTCGTGAAGGTCGCAGGTGAGCTCGCGCAGCGGATCGACGCGGTGGCGCCCAGCATCGATGGGCTGCTCGGCATCAAGGGCGTCATCGAGGTGGTCGAGCCTGACAGCAACGAGGACGAGGACAAGGCGGCACGCGAGGCGGCGGCGAAGGCGTTCGAGCAGGCGCTTAGCAGCCTCGTCGAGATGCGCCGCCGCGAAGGCGATGCGCTGGGCGCGATCCTGATGCAGCGGATGGACGAGATCGAGCGGCTCGCCAGGCGCGCCGAGGCGGCGCCCGGCCGCAAGCCCGATGCGATCAAGGCGCGGCTTGCCGAGCAGATCGCAGCGCTGCTGGAGACCTCCGATCGCTTCGATGCCGACCGGCTGAGCCAGGAGGCGATCCTGATCGCCACCAAGGCCGACATCCGCGAAGAGCTCGACCGCATCGCCTCCCACATCGCCCAGGCGCGCGAGATGATCGGCAAGGGCGGGCCGGTGGGACGGCGGCTCGACTTCCTCGCCCAGGAGTTCAACCGCGAGGTCAACACCTGCTGCTCGAAGTCGAACGACGTCGAATTGACCAATACCGGACTTGAGATGAAGAACGTGGTCGAGCAGTTCCGCGAACAGGTCCAGAATCTGGAGTGAATGATGACGGCGCAGGGTTTTGACGGCGTTGAGCGGCGCGGACTGATGTTCGTGCTGTCGTCGCCCTCGGGCGCCGGCAAGACGACGCTGTCGCGCATGCTGATCGAGCGCATGCCGGATTTGAAAATGTCGGTGTCGGCGACCACGCGCGCGAAACGGCCGGGCGAGGTCGAGGGCCGCGACTACTTCTTCGTCGACAAGGCGAAGTTCGAGGCGATGGCCAAGCAGGGCGAGCTCTTGGAATGGGCCACCGTGTTCGACAATCGCTACGGCACGCCACGCGCGCCGGTCGAGGTGGCGCTCGCGGCCGGCCAGGACGTGCTGTTCGACATCGATTGGCAGGGCACCCAGCAGTTGCGCGAGAAGGCGCGGGCCGACGTGGTCAGTGTCTTCATCCTGCCGCCGTCAGCCGCCGATCTCGAGAAGCGGCTGCATACCCGCGCGCAGGACTCGGAGGAGGTCATCCGCGGGCGGATGAACCGCGCCACCCATGAGCTGAGCCACTGGGCGGAGTACGATTACATCGTCGTCAACCAGAACGTCGACGACGCCTTCGCCGAGGTGCAGTCGATCCTGAAGGCCGAGCGTCTCAAGCGCGAGCGCCGCACCGGCCTCACCGAATTCGTGCGCGGCCTGCAGCGTCAGCTGGAGAAGTAGCTGACCGCGCTCGTGATGCGATCGCGGGGATCGCATCACGTCTTCATATCCTCGCTAGTTCGCCGCGCTGCGCGCCAGCCGCTGCAGCATGGCTGCGATCTGCTGGTTGTCTTGCTCCCTTTGATTCAGATCACGCGCGGTCTCGCCGCGCGGAGCCGGCGTCTCGGCACGGCGCGCCGCCGGCGTTTCGGCACGGCGCGCCGCCGGCGTTTCGGCGCGGCGCGGCACCGGTGTCTCGGAGCGGCGCGGCGCCGCCTCCGACAGGCGCAGCGGACGGTCCCGGCCGACCACGGACATCGGTGGCGCCGGCTCGGTGTGGAGTGAATCCCAGGGCGCGCGCCACTCCTCCTTGATCTCGTAAGGCGGCGTCCGCGTGCGCGTCAGGCCGAACACCAACGCGCTGACGAGGCCGGCCAGCGCCAGGGCGCCGACCATCACGATCAGCAGCATCTGCGTCGAGGACGACGATTTCTCCGCGGGCGCCTCGGCCGTGGCGGAGGCGGCAGGAGCGGGCGCGGCCGCCTGTTGCGGCGTTGTATCCGCCTGCGCGACCACGGTCGGCTGGTCTGCGGTGTGCCGGGTTCCGGCCATGCTCGACGAATCCAGCCACCTCGTGTTCACGGTTGACGGCTGGGCGGTTGCGTCGGGCGGCGCAGCAGACGCCGCCGGATCGGTTGCCGCCGCGCCGCCGGCCTGACCGGCACCAGGGCCTGCGACCGGCGCGGCCGCGGCCTGCGGCGAGGGCCATTCGGCATGTGCATCGGAGACCGATTTGCGCATCGCCGGCTGGGGCGTCGGCTTGGTCGGTGGCGGCGCCGCGTCGGCCGTCGCCGTGTCGGGCGCGGCGGCCGGCTGCTGCTGCGTGGTCGCGGTCTTGGCAGCCTTGTTCTTGGTCTCGTTCTTGGCCTCACCGAGATACCAGCACTTCTTCTTCGTGCGGTCGAGATGGTAGAACCAGTGCCTTCCCGCAGGCGCGGTTGCCTTGGGAGCGGACAGACAGGTGTCCGCCGTATTCGCGGTATTGGTGCTCGCCGTATTGGCGGCCGTCTGGGCCATGGCGCTGAAGCTGGCGCCGGCCAGGATGCTGGCGGCAAGCGCCGCAGCGAATTTCGCTGAACGATTTGACATACGCGTCCCCGGTATTCTTTTTTACGCAAACGCTGGTGACGCCAATCTCGGTAAAGAGTTGGGTCGCAATGCGCCGCAAATCCGGAACGGGTAGGGCTTAATTGGGGCTTGCGGCACCCCGCAATTGCGGCGCGCCGGTGGCCAGAAAATCTCGCTGGTCGATAGGGAACGGCCTACCGCTTTGATGCGGACCAGCGGCCCTTGCATCCGTCGGATCGCACGAACGAGCCGGAACCGCTGCGGCCCGAGAAACGGCCCGAGCTGGTCCAGCTCAAGCCGCCGGCCGATCCGCTTCCCGTCGTGGACCCATTGGGGCTGACATGTCCGGAACTCAGCTCTCCCGAAATGCTGCCGCCTGAGATCACCAGCCGTTCGGTGCTGGAGCCGCAAAGCGACCCCTCGGCGACAACCACCCACGAACCGTCGAAATTGCCGCCACCGCCGCCCTCGCTGCTGGTTTTCCGCGTCGCGCGGCGCGGCGCCTCCGAGCTTCGGGCAGGCTTCGACGGCGCGACGGCGCGCGGCGCTTGTCGGGTCCCGGACAGCGACTTCTCGTCATTGCCGATGCTGCCGCCGCTGCTGCCGGATTGCGCGAGCGCGGCCGTTGAACCTGAGAGGCAGAGCAGGGCAGAGAACAGGGTCATTCGGACGTTCGGCTGAAGCATCGTGTGCATTGTCGGGCGTGTCCAAATTCTTGATTTGCAAATTCAGTGGTCCGGGCCGTCACTATTGTTTGGTGGCGGACCAGGTCCCGCCGCAGCCGTCGGAGCGGCGGAACGTGCCCGAGCCGCTGCGGCCGGACAGACGACCCGACCCGATCGAGGTCAAGCCGTTGGCCTGGAAGACGGAGCGCGCCGCGCCGCTGGGGCTGACGGAGCCGGTGAGGCCCTCGCCGATGATCCTACCGCTCGTGATCACGACCGCGCCGGAGCCGGTGCCGCCGCAACCGACTGACGTGACGACCCAGGCGCCGTCAACGCTACCGCCACCGCCACCGCTTTTGCGCGCGGCGCGGCGCGGCTCTTCTGCTTCCGGCTTGCTGCGCCGGGTCGGTCGATCGGTCTCGACCGAGCGCGGCGCAGCGCGCGAGCCGGACAGCGACTTCTCGTCATTGCCGATGCTGCCGCCCGAGCTGCCGGACTGCGCAAGCGCAGCCGTTGAGCCGAGGGCGGAAAGCAGCAACGCGGAAAACAGGAGGGATCGAGGCATCGAGTGAAACATGCTTGTCATTCTCAAATTCGTCCAAAATGATCGTCGGCAAATTCAGTGTCCGGCGCCGTCGGCGCAGACGGCATCGATAATGCGACAGGATTTTCCGGCCTTGCCACACTCGTCAAGTGCGGCGGTCCTGGCGCGATCGAGCGTGTCGCGCTGGATCAATGACCAGGACTTGCTTGAGATTGCAAACGCGCCGCAGCGCGAGCCGTAGAATGAAAGCTCGAGGGTGCATTTGGCGCCGCCGCATTTGGCGCGCGCGTCGTCGACCGCGGCGCGCCGTGACGCATGCTTCCAGGAGATGCCCCATTTGTCGACGTCGGGGCCATAGACGATCGATCCCCAGGGCTGCAGGTCCTCCATCTTGCGCAGCCGTGTCAGCACGCCCTCGGTCGCTTCGCCGGTCGGCGTCATCGCGACCTTCTCCTGGAATTTGCTGATCGCCGCGCGCATGCCGTTCTTGCTGTCAATCGGCTCGGGATCGAAATTGTGCTCATAGAGCCGGTCGCTCAATTCGCGCAGCAACGCCGGATCCCTGATCTGAATGCGATCGGGATCGGGCCGCAACGTGCCCGGCGATTGCGGTTCGGGCTGCGGCGCGACCGCAACCTTCTGCTCGGCTGCGGCCGCCGGCGGTACGAAATAGAAGGTCCCGTCGATCGGCGATGACGAGACCCAGGGCTGCTGCGATCCGCCGGTCGCGCGCTTCACGGCAAGCCCGACCTGGTTGAAGGTCTGGAAGATGTCGAGCCCGGCGAGCCTGATCGTAGAGGCCAGCGCCCTTGTGTAGGGGCTGTGGCCGTCGGTGCCGTCCTGCGCCACGTTGCCGGGCTGGGTGGCGTAGGAGATCAGCGTGCCTTCAGGGGCGCGCATTTGCGCCAGGCCGCCGTCGGCGGCGCGCAGGCCGCGCCCGCCGAACGGATTGTTCCGGCAGGCATCGAGGATCACCATGTTGAGGCGCGTGCCGGAGCCCTGCATCTGCCTGAGCACCAGGTTGACGTCGAGCATCTGGAAATCGACGTCGGCCTCGCGCGTGGCGTTGGCGTTGACCGGCACCAAATAGTTCGCGCCGGACACCTGAATGCCGTGGCCGGCGTAATAGAACAGCGCGACGTCGGCGCCCTGCACCTGCCGGCCGAAGCTCTGGACGGCGATGTCCATGCCCGGCTTGTCGAGATCGAGCTGGGCGCGGCCGCCGATCAGGGTGAAGCCGAGGCTTGCCAGCGTCTCGGACATCAGCGTGGCATCGCTGCGGGGATTATCGAGCCGGGTGACGTTCTGGTAGGCGGAATTGCCGATCACCAGCGCGACGCGCTTTTCGGTCGCCGCCTGCGCCACGCCAATCAATGCCTGCCACAGCAGCGCCAGCAGCGCCGCTGCCGCCAGGCTCCTGCCTTGCACAGCCCCGTGCATCCCCGTGATCCTCTCAGCCTCGCTGGCAGACTACCAGCGTGCGCGGGAGGACAAAAGCAGCAGTCCGGCCGGCCGGGCGCGACCAATTGCGCTCAGTGGCATCGCACAGGGAGTACCCCGCCGGGGGCTTGCGCGGCGGCGGGGCGTCTTCGTCAAGTGCGCATGATCTCCGCGCAAACGCGTTCCGCGTTTGTCGCGAGGGAAAACCGCTTCACACTTTTGCGGATCATGCGTTAATTCTTCAGGACGATGCGTCCCACGACCTTGCCGGCGCGCAGTTCGTCGATCCATTTCTGGACGTCGGCCATCGGCTCTTCCTTCATCGGCGTCGGCTTGATCTTGCCGGCACGCGCGAGCGCCATCAGCTCCTGGCCTTCGGCCAGCGTGCCCACCATGAAGCCCTCGATGGTCATGCGCTTGTACACCCACTGCACCATCGGCAGCGCGAACTGGCCGCCCATCAGGCCTGAGACCACGATCTTGCCGCCGCGCGCCACCGTGGAGACCGCAAACGCCATCGACTTCTCGTTGCCGGCAAAGTCGACGACACCGTCGAAGCCGCCGTCGCTCTCCTTCAGCATGCGCTTGACGACATCGGGCTCGGCGGGGTCGTAGGCGGCTGCGGCACCGTTCTTCAGCGCGGTCTCGCGCGCCGCGGGGCTCAGATCGGCGACCGTGATCTTTTGCTTGAACATCGCTTGCGCGAACGACAGGCCCATCATGCCGACGCCGCCAAGGCCGATCAGCAGCAGATTGCGCTGGCGCGGGCGATCGACCAGGCGCTTCAGCGCGCCATAGGCGGTGACGCCGGAGCACATCAGCGTGGCGGCCTGATTGACCGGCAGCGGATCGTAATCGAGCAAATATTTTGCGTCGGGCACCAGCACATGGGTGGCAAAGCCGCCGTCGATCGAGACGCCGAGGAAGCGCTGCTTGACGCAGAGGTTCTCGTCACCGGCAAGGCAGTCGCGGCACTGGCCGCAGCCGATCCACGGGAAGACCGCCTTCTTCGTTCCGACCAGATCCTTCGGCGCATCGGGACCGACCTCGTCGACGACACCAGCGATCTCATGGCCGAGCGTGAAGGGCAGGGTCATGCCGCGGGTAGTGTCGAGCCTCTTGCCGCCGCCGAGATCGGCGTATCCGTCCTGGATGTGGAGATCGGAATGGCACAGGCCGCAGCGTTCGATGCGCACCAGCACCTCGCGCCCTTGCGGCTTCGGTGTGTCGACGATGGTTTCGCACAGCGGCGCATCGAATTTGACAAGGGATTGGCGGACCATACGCGCCATTACGTTTTCTCCTGATGTTTTATTTTGTGGACCGTATATCGGCCAATTCCCGAGCCATGGCAACAAAGCCCGCGACCGGAATGGTTTCGGCGCGCCGCGTCGCATCGACATGGGCTGCGGCGGCAAGCCGCGCCGGATCGACCGACAGCGATTTCAGGCTCTGGCGCAGCATCTTGCGGCGCTGGCCGAAGGCGGCGGCCGCCACCTGCTCGAGCATGCGGCGATCGCACGGTTCGGGCGCGGCGCGCGGTATCAATCGTACCACCGAGGAGGTGACCTTCGGTTGCGGCACGAATGCTGCGGGCGAAATGTCGAACAGGATCTTGGTCTCGGCGCGCCAGTTGGCGAGCACCGCGAGCCGGCCATACGCCTCCTCATCCTCATGGGCGACGATGCGCTCGGCGACCTCGCGCTGGAACATCAGCACCATGGTGTCGTACCAAGGCGGCCAAGGCTCGATCGACAGCCAGTCGACCAGGAGCTGGGTTGCGATGTTGTAGGGCAGGTTGGCTATGATCTTGGCCTTGCCGCCGTCAAGCAGGGGACGTGGATCGAAATCTTGCGCATCGCCATGCACGATCTCGATGCGGCCGGGATAGCGCTTGACGATGTAGTCGAGCGCGGCAAGCGCCCGCTCGTCGCGCTCGATGGCGATCACGCGCTTGGCGCCGAGCGCCAGCAACGCGCGCGTCAACCCGCCGGGGCCGGGCCCGACCTCGATCACGGTGGAGTCTTCCAGCGGACCCGCCGCGCGGGCAATCCGCGCGGTGAGATTGAGATCGAGCAGGAAATTCTGGCCGAGAGATTTGCGCGCCGACAGCGAATGCTCGCGAATGACGTCGCGCAGCGGTGGCAGATCGTCGATCGCGCTCACGTCGTGCGCGCGGCTGCCATGCGCGCGGCGAGCCGCAACGCGGCGATCAGGCTCGAGGGATTGGCCTTGCCGCTGCCGGCGATATCGAACGCGGTGCCGTGGTCGGGCGACGTCCGGATGAAGGGCAGTCCCAGCGTGACGTTGACGGCGTCCTCGAACGCGACGGTCTTGATCGGGATCAGCGCCTGATCGTGATACATGCAGATCGCGCAATCATAGTTTTTTCGCGCGGCTGCGTGGAACATGGTGTCGGCCGGCAGCGGGCCGCGGACGGCAATGCCGTCGCGGCGCAGGATCTCGACGGCGGGCGCGATGATCTCGACGTCCTCCATGCCGAGCGTGCCGTCTTCGCCGGCATGCGGATTGAGGCCGGCGATGGCAAGCCGCGGGGCCGCGAGGCCGAACCGCGCCTTCATGTCCGCGACCACGATCCGCGCCGTCGACACGATCAGATCGGTCGACAATTGCGCCAGCGCCTCGCGGACCGAAACATGGATCGTCACCGGGACGACGGCGAGTGCCGGCGACCACAGCATCATCACCGGCTGCGGTGCGCGCCCGCTACGGGCGGCCAGCTCGGCGAGGAATTCGGTATGGCCGGGATGACGGAAGCCGGCGCGGTACAGCACGTTCTTGGCGATCGGATTGGTGACGACGGCGCCGGCCTTGCCGGAGGCAACATCGGCGACGGCCTGACGGATCGAGGCCAGCGCGGCGGCGGCACTGCTGTCGTCCGGCTTGCCCGGTCGCGCCGTCGCCGCCTTGCCGGTCGCAACGACGGGCAGGGCGCGTGCAAATGCCGTGGACGCCTCCTCGGCGCTGACCTCGGCAAACTCGACGGCAAGCCCGAGCGTCCTGGCGCGTTCGGCAAGGGAGGCACGGTCGCCGAGCACGTAGAACGGCGGCAGATCGAGTTCGCGGCGGCGCAGCCATGCTGCGAGCGTGATGTCGGGGCCGATGCCTGCGGGCTCGCCGGATGTCAGTGCGAGAGGTTGAGCCATGCGTCAACGATAGTCGATCATCGCCCGCCTGGGTATTCGATCATCGCGGCTTTTCGGACTTCCTGCAGGTAGGCCTTCGACTTCGCCTCGTACTTCTGCACGTACATCTTGTCCCGCACCTCACGCTTCTTCGGCGTGTCCACGGTGGTTGCCTTCCTGCCGCAGAGCGCGACCATTTCGATGCCCTGCTTGGTGACTTCAGGAGGGGTGAGGTGGCCGACCGGGGTCTTGTCCAGGATGTCGCGCAGCGCCTGCGGCAGGTCGGCCGAGGTCTTCACGACGATTTCGCGGATCGCGGCGTTGCGCATCGACTTGAAGGAGGTGTTGGCCTCCTCGCAAGAGGTCACGCGCTCGCGCAGGCTCTCCGCTTCCTTGCGGCGGCCCTCGAACTCCGACTGCGGCGCGCCGCGGGGGATGATCAGGACGACCGGCTGCATCCTGTATTCGAAGGCTTCGGCGTCGGCGGCTTCCCCAGTCTCCTTGACCGCGTTGTTCACGTCCTTTTCGCCGACCTGCAGGCTTTCCTTGAAGCGGCCGCGGACCAGGCTGGTCCAGACCATGTCGGCCCTGATGCGCTGCTTCAGCGTATCCGGGCGGATGCCCTTGCTTTCCAGCACCTTGGTGAGCTGATCGTTCGAAAGCCGCATCCGCTGCGCCATTCCGCCGTAGGACTGTTCGATATCGTTGGCGGAGGGATCGACGCCAAATTTCTTGGCTTCCTTGATCTTCAGCTTCTCATCGATCAGGTCGTCGAGGACGGCCTTTCGATCGGGGGCCTTGCCGCCGGTGAGGGCGTTCAGCTTGGCGCGCATCTCGATGTCGTAATTGGTGATGGGTTCGCCATTGACCATCACGGCGATGGTCTGGGCGTGCAATCGCGCACCGCCTCCCAGCAGGAGGGCAAGCGCCAGCACGGTACTCAACAACAGGGAATGGCGGCGCGTCGGCGGGCTAGCAGTCGTCATTATTGTCATGTCAGCCGTTTAAACCAATTCAAGCCGGAGCCACAGGCCCCCGGGCAATTCAAGCCAAGCCCCTCACTCGCTACTGCACACCAGCCGAACTGCTGGTCGTGGAGGTTTGCGCGATCGTCCGCAGGCCGATCTGGAACATGAACGCGTGGCTGAGGACGGGCGGTGTCGAGCCCGCCTGATAGGTATAGGAAGTGACATAGTTGGCCGCCAGCACGAAGCAGTCGTCCACATAGCCCGCGCCGAACGCATACTGGTTGATTTTGTTCGCTTCAAGGTCCCAGCGGGCCGCGCCCTGAACCACCCAGTTCGACGCCACCTTGACCGATCCGCTGGTGAGAATGCCTTCGCGGCGCGTCAGGTAGCCGAGCTCCGGCTGCGCTGCATAATCGCCATACGTGACGGCGACCGACCAGCGGTCGAAATTCGCGCTCGCCGTGGCCTCGAACCGGTTGATGTTCCAGGTTTCCTCATCCATCCGCGAGCGCACGCTGAACGTATAGGTGCGGTTCGGCGAATAGGCGACGCTCGCGACATAATCGGAACGCGGGTTCTGCAGGCCGGAGTCGACACCGGTGTTGGTCATGTCGGTGACCGCGAACGAATTCAGCCCGAACATCTGGTAGGACTGCCCGAACATCGTCTTGACGCTACCACCGCGATCGAACTGCGTGGTGGCCTGCACGCCGACATTGGCGCGGCCGCCGCCTTCGACGCGATCGTAGCCGGAGAACTTGTCGACCGCGAACAGGTTGCTGGTGTCGAACACCAGGCTCTGTGCATCCTCGTTCGGAAGCTTGCCGGCATCAGGCTCGTTGGGCCGGATGATGACCTGCGCAATCGGCTCGACGGTGGTCGTGCCCCACGGCTGCACATTGATGAACGGGTAGCGGTATTCGAAGCCGACAGTCGGCATCATGCGGACCGTCTGGGTGTCGCCGACCGGCAGGAAGTTGGAAACGCCCGGCTGGTTCGAGACGTCGGCGTTGATGGCGTCGGCGCGGATGCTGGCGAACGGCGTCCAGATCTGGCCGAGCGGGTCGGTGTAGGACTTGCGCCACTGCGCCTCGGCCGTCAGCCTGGTGTAGGTGCCCGGCATGCCGCGCAGCAGGCACTGCGACGGCGTCCGGGCCAGCGGATCGGCGGACGTCAAACTGCACAGGCCAGCGGTGTTGGCGATCGTCGTGATCGGATCGAACACCGCGGTTTCGCGGGTCAGGTTGACGAAGTTCATCTTGTAGCTGACTTCGCCACCCAGGATCGGGCTGTTGATCACGTTGTTGTAGTCGACGACTGGGGCGACCACGGGCACCTGGTTCTGGTTGCCCGAGTAGCTGAGGTAGTAGATCGCGCGCGCGTCAAAGTAGCTGCGGTCGCCGACACCGGTCAGATAGAGCTGCGAGATCGCCTCGGTGGGCAGCGACAGGAAGGATCCGAACGGGTCCTTGTACTGGGCGAGCCGGTAGTCGGACATGAAGAAGTAGTCGGACAGCACCACGCCGTCCCAGCCCCAGACCCATTTGTCGTTCAGCGCGAACTGGCCCTTGGTGTCGACGCCCCAGCGGAATTGGCGATCGCCGGGCTGGCCGGTAAAGGCGCCCTGGTCGAGCTGGTCGATGCCGTAGAGCCGAACCTGATAGGAGCCGCTCGACAGACGCTGGCGGAATTCGCTCTGGAACAGCACGCCCTGCCGCGACGTGATGCGCGGATTGAAGGTAGCGTCCATGTCAGGCGCGATCGCCCAATAATAGGGGATTTCGACGCCGTAACCGAAGGCCGTGTACGAGGTGAAGCCCGGCATCAGGAAGCCGCTCTTGCGCTTCACGGTCGGATCGGGTGTCGAGAAATAGGGCAGATAGGCCATCGGAACGCCGAAGAACTCGAGCTGGGCGTTCTCGAAATAGAGCATCTTCTCGGTCTGGTTATGGATGATGCGCGCGCCCTTGACCTGCCAGAGCGGCGGCTTCTTCGGATCATCCTTACAGGGCGCGCAGGCGGTATAAACGCCGTTGTCGAACACCGTGTAATTGCCGCTGGACCGATCGGCGCGGGTCGCCGCCATCCGGGTCTGGTCTTCAGTATCGACGCGCAGCGAATCGACGAAACCGTCGCGGTAGTCGTCGCTGAGATCCATGATGTTGGCGTAGGTGATCTTGCCTTCCGCATCGGTCATGCGGATGTTGCCTTCGGCATGAAGACGCTTGGTCTTCTGGTCGTAGATGACCTTGTCGGCCTCCACGCTGGTGCCGTTGTAGAACATCTGCACGTTGCCGACGGCCGAGATGCGGCTGTTGTTGTAGTCGTAATCGACCTCGGTCGCCTGAACGAGCATCTGCCCGTCGTTCTTGGCCGGCGGGCGGGTCGGCTTCGGCGGACGCGGATTGTAGGTGAAGGACTGCGCGTGCGCCGGCGTCGCCACGACAATGTCGAGCGCGCCGACCACGACGAACGCGGTGAGGAGGGCGGAGATGGTGGCGCCAAACGCGGCCACGCGGCTCCGTTGACGGCGCAGGGCACTGCGCCGCCCGAATGCAGGCGACATCAACTGGCGGGCGGCGACGGTAGCCACTACCCGTCCTCCTGGTACAGCAAGGCTAAGAAGCCGGTGAGGCTACCCACAACGACAGGCAACCACGCCGCAGCGATGGGATGCATCAACTCAGCCTTGCTCAAATCTTCAGTTACTTTCGACAGAACGTAGAGCAGAAAGCCTGCGCCCACGCCACTCAAAACCATCTTCTGCACGCCGCCCATCCGGAAGAAACGAAGGCTCACAGAAGCCGCCAACATCACCATCGCAGCCAGCAAAAATGGCTGCGCGATGAGCTTTTGATACTGCAAGCGATAGCCCGCCGTCGCGAACCCCGAACTCTCCGACGAACGGATGTAGGTCGGCAGTTGCCAAAAGGACACAGTTTCGGGGGTGGAGAAACTGTTGCGCACCTGTGCCGGAGTAAGGGTGGTGGTCAGGTAGAAGGTGTCCTGGTCCTGCGGAGGCTTGTCGAGGGTGTATCTGCGTACGCCCTTGAACACCCAGCGCCCTTCTTCGAGCGCCGCTTCGCGGGCTTCGATTCGTTCCTTGAACTGCAGCGCCGTATCGAATCGAAACACGGTGAGGCCGGTCAGCCGGACGCCCTGCTGCTCGCTGCGGGCGGCATTGATGATCGCCTGACCCTCGTCGTTGATCTGGTTCAGCCAGAAGCCGGCCGCATCCTGGATGCCGCCGCCCGGCGCCGAGCCGAACAGCTCGGCCTCCATGCGTTTAGAAAGTTCGCGCAGATTGGCCGACACCGGATTGTAGGCCGTGGTCGCGAAGACGCCGAGCACGATCGCACTGACCAGCGCCGGCGAGATGAACTGCCAGGCCGAGACGCCGGCGGCGCGCGCCACGACGAGCTCGAGCCGTCGCGACAAGGCGAGATAGCAGGTCATCGCGCCGATCAGCACGCAGAACGGCATCAGCTTCTCGAGCAGTTGCGGCACGCGAAACAGCGAGGTCTCCGCGACCGTGATCGCGGAGGCTCCGACGAGGCCCGACGTCTTGCGCACCATCTCGATGTAATCGACCAGCACGAGCAGCACGAAGATGCCCGCGAACACGCCCACCGCCGCGACGACGAAGCGGCCTGCGAAATAACGCCCGAGCGTGTTTGTCACCATGCTCATGCGGTTGCCGGCCTCCGGAAGAGGCGCGCAATGCGCTCGTTGCTCCTGTTGATCGCTTCCATCAGCGCCGCCGGCGGCTCGACGACTACGCCGCCGACGATCATCCAGATGCCGATGCCGATGCCACCGAACAGCATCAGATACTGCACGAGCGCCGCCAGCGGCGACTTCACCGCCATGACGGAGCAGGCGAATCCGACCATGCGCAGCCCGAACACCGCGAACACCGAGCCGCCGATCGAGAAATTGCGGCTTTGGCGCGTGGTGCGCGGCGCACCGAGGAAGGCAAAGGTGAGGGCCGCGAACGCGAACGGATAGATCGGCGCCATGAAGCGATCATGCAGCTCGGCGAAGAACTGGCCCGACAGCTGTTGATAGGTCTGATCGTTCTCGTCCGGCCACATCAGTTCCCAGAGGTAACGTTCGCGAATCCCGAGCGTGACGTCGCGGCCTTGCGAGAATTTCGACATGTCGAAGGCGTAGCGCTGAAACACCACCAGCGTCGGATCGCGCTTGCCGACTTCGAATCGCTCGAGATTGCCGTCCTCCAGCACGAGATACGAGCCGCTCTCGTTCTTCAGCACGGTGCCGTGGTCGGCAACGATGGTGACGCGCTGCTGCGGATCGCGGCGGTCGTCGACGAAGACGCCGCCGAGCACGCCGCCGGGCAGGCGCTCGCGGATGCGAATCGTCAGATTTTGGTCGAGTTGGGCGAAGCGGCCGGGCTGCAGGATGTTGGTCAGCACGTCGGCAGTGATCTCGGCATCCCACTGCTTGATTCGGCGCATGCCGTCGGGAGCGAGATAGGCGCCGATGAAGGCGACCAGCGCCGCGACCACGCAGGTGGCAAAGAAGAACGGCCGGAACAGCCGGAACGGCGAGAAGCCCGCCGCGTTCATCACGATGATCTCGGAATCGGTCGCGAGCTTGTTCAGCGTGTGGGAGATCGCGATCATCAGCGCGATCGGGGCGATGATCAGGACCAGGGCCGGAATCACGAGACTGGTGATGCCGAGGAAGGTCAGGATGGTCTGACCCTGGCTCGTCATCAGGTCGATGCCGCGCAACGCCTGCGTAATCCAGATCACGCCGGTGAGGCTGACCAGGACAAGCGCAAACGACGCCAGCGTCGTTTTGAAGATGTACTTGTCGATCGACCCCATTGCTACCGCACGACCCCCACGACCCCCTTCGCACGCCAAAACGCACGGCTTTCGACCAATCCCGTCAACCCGGGTTCCCCTTTGGTCGAGCCGCGGACCCGTCCGGCTCACACTCTGACTACCATCCCTTTGATCCCTCAACAAAATGGCCGAGCCAAGGCACGCTTAATTTATGGTTAATTATTCGCTTTTGTGACCTTCCGGCCACTCCGGCGCTTGGCAGCGGCGCGGCCGACAGGTCATAGTGTGTCACAAGCCCGGTCCGGGGCATTCCGGACCGCTATCGCAATGCTCATCCCGCGTGCCGGAAGGACCGCCTCAGGTCCGAGCAACACCCTGAGTTCTGGAGGATTTTCCTATGTCCGACGCCGTCAAGGTCGGCTTTGTCCCATTCTCCGCGTCTGCTCGCGGCATCCTGGTGGTCTTTTGCGACGAGCAGTTGAAGCTGGGAGCCGTCACCCGGAAGGCGCTGGGAGCTGCCGCCGAGACGGTGAAGCGGGCCGCGGCCGCCAACCAGTTCAAGGGCGAGAGCGGGGCAACGCTCGACATCCTGGCGCCCGAGGGAATCAAGGTCGAGCGGCTGATCGTGATCGGCACTGGCAAGCCGGCCGACCTCAAGGAGAAGGATTCTCTCAAATTCGGCGGTTTGGCGGCCGGCAAGCTCAACGCTGGCAGCGCTGCGATGACCGTCTTCGCCGAACTGCCCGATGCCGCGATGGCGGCGGACCAGGCGGCGGCGATCGCCACCGGCATCCGCCTGCGCGCCTACAAGTTCGACCGCTACAAGACCAGGAAGAAGCACGAGGACGGCGCCGTGCGGGCCGACGTCTCGATTGCGGTCGACGATGTTGCTGCCGCGAGGAAGGCCTTCGCGCCCGAAGCGCCCATTGTCGACGGCGTGAACCTGGCGCGTGAGCTCGTCAACGAGCCGCCGAACGTGCTGTACCCCGAAGAGTTCGCGCGTCGCGCCAGCCAGCTTCGCAAGCTCGGCGTCAGTGTCGAGGTGCTCGACGTCAAGGCGATGACCAAGCTCGGCATGGGCGCGCTGCTCGGCGTTGGGCAGGGCTCGGCGCGGCCAAGTCGTACCGTGATCATGCGCTGGAACGGCGGCAAGAAGAGCGAGGCGCCGGTCGCGTTCGTCGGCAAGGGCGTCTGCTTCGACACCGGCGGCATCTCCATCAAGTCGGCCGGCGGCATGGAGGATATGAAGGGTGACATGGGCGGCGCAGCCTGCGTGGTCGGGCTGATGCACGCGCTCGCGGCGCGCAAGGCCCGCGTCAACGCGGTCGGCGCCATCGGCCTCGTCGAGAACATGCCCGACGGCAATGCGCAGCGTCCCGGCGACATCGTCACCTCGATGTCGGGCCAGACCATCGAGATCATCAACACCGACGCCGAGGGGCGCCTCGTGCTCGCCGACGTGCTCTGGTACGTCGCCAAAAAGTTCAAGCCGAAATTCATGGTCGATCTCGCAACGCTGACCGGCGCGATCATGGTCGCGCTCGGCACCGACCACGCCGGCATGTTCTCCAACAATGACGAGCTCGCCGAGCGCCTGGCCAATGTCGGTATCGAGACCGGCGAGAAAGTCTGGCGCATGCCGCTCGGTCCCGAATACGACAAGCAGATCGACTCGCAATTCGCCGACATGAAGAACACCGGCGGGCGCAATGGCGGCTCGATCACGGCAGCGCAATTCCTGCAGCGTTTCGTCGACGGCACGCCCTGGGCCCATCTCGACATCGCCGGCACCGCGATGGGCGCGCCGAAGACCGAGATCAATCAGAGCTGGGGATCGGGTTATGGCGTCCGGCTGCTCGAGCGGCTGGTCTCCGAGTATTATGAGGCCAAGAAATAAAGTGTCAGCCGCCGCATGACCGAGGTTCTGTTCTACCATCTGCAGAACATGACGCTGGAAAGCGTGCTGCCGCCGCTGCTCGAGAAGTCACTCGAGCGCGGCTGGCGCGTGGTCGTGCAATCGACGTCGCAGGAGCGCGCCGAGACGCTCGACGCGCATTTGTGGACCTACAGCGACGATTCATTCCTGCCGCACGCGACCTCGCGGGTCGCCGACGCGCAGGACCAGCCGATTATCCTGTCGATCGAGGAGGGTAACCCGAACCGGGCCAATGTCCGCTTCCTGGTCGACAATGCGGCGCTCCCGGCCGACTGCGACAGCTACGAGCGGGTGGTGCTCGTGTTCAACGGTGACGACCCCGACGCGCTGGCTTCAGCCAGGGAAAGCTGGACCGCTTGCAAAGCGCGCGGCTTCGAGGTCACCTATTGGCAGACCGATGAGCGGGGGCGCTGGCAACGCCGCCAATAGCGATATCGACGAATTAATGATAATTCGAGGTTTCCTTCGGGGTTTCCTGGGCGGGTCACGGTCATGCCGCAAAGTGATGTTCGGACAAGCCCTTAAGCTAAAGGGGTCAGGAGCCTTGTCGATCGTGCGAGACGGAACATTCAGTCGGAAGTCGCTGCTGGCCTTGCTGGTACTTGCGCCGGGTCTTGCCGGCTGCTCGAGTGCATCCGACATTTTTTCGCGCGACGCGGACTGGTTTTCGCGTCCCGGGCGGGTGTTCATCCGCAACATCTCGATCGAATCGCCGCCGCTGACGCCGGACAAGCCGGTGACCAACGATGATCTCGTCAGCGCTGACGGAGGCTGTCCGGGCATGGTGCCGCCGGCCGGTGCCGCCGGTGCGAACGCGCTGGCCGACGGTGCTGCCGCGGCACCGCCGCCGCAGCCGTCGGGCGGCAGCGTCGCGCTTGGCCACACCGAATGCGACGTCGTGCGCGGCATCGGCGCCCCGGACAGCGTGAACTTGTCGAGCGGGCCGGGCGGCGAGCGCGTCGCCGTCGTGACCTGGTCGCGCGGCGCGCGCGCCGGTATCTATACGTTCAGCTCGGGGCGTTTGACGTCGGTCGAGCGTGGCCCGGATCCTGCGCCGGAGCCGAAGGCAGTCAAGCCGAAGAAGAAAAAGACCGCGCATAGCTAGGGCGGTTCGCCGGATCGGCAGGCGCCGTAGTCCGGCCGAACCGGCCGGGATCTTTCATCGCAACCTAGATTAGTTCGCGGCCTCGTCAAGTTCGGCGCTGGCTTCCAGCCACTCTTCCTCGGCGCGCTGCAATGCGCTTTCCGCGCCGGCACGCGCCTTGGTCAGCTGTGCGGCCTGCTTGGGATCGCGCGTGAAAATATCGGGCAGCGCCAGCGCGGTATCGATCTTGGCAATGATGCCGTTGATGCGCTCGATCTCGGCCTCGGCCTGCGCGATCCGTTGCCTCGGCGAAGAGCGCTTGTCATTGCGGTTGCGTTCGGGCCTCGCCGGCTCCTTGACGCGCTCGCGTGATGCCGGGCGGCCGTCATTGGCCGACAGGATCATGCGTCGGTAGTCGTCGAGATCGCCGTCATAGGTGGTCACGGTCTGATTGGCCACGACCCACAATCGGTCGGCGCAGGCCTCGATCAGATAGCGATCGTGCGAGACCATCATCACGGCGCCGGGGAAGTCGTTGATCGCCTCCGCCAGCGCGGCGCGGCTGTCGATATCGAGATGGTTGGTCGGCTCGTCCAGGATGATCATGTTCGGGCCGTAGAACGTCGCAAGCCCAAGCAGCAGCCGCGCCTTCTCGCCGCCCGACAGGCTCCTCACCAGCGTGTCGCCGGCCTTGCCGGAGAAACCGATCGCGCCGACGCGGCCGCGCACCTTGCTCTCCGGCGCTTCGGGCATCAGCTTGCGGATGTGATCATAGGGTGAGCCGTCGAGATTGAGCTCGTCGACCTGATGCTGGGCGAAATAGCCGACCGACAGCTTGTCCGCCTTGGTGATTCTCCCCGAGAACGGCGCGAGCTTGCCCGCCAGCAGCTTGACCAGCGTCGACTTGCCGTTGCCGTTGGAGCCGAGCAGCGCGATGCGGTCATCGGTGTCGACGCGTAGCGTCACACGGTTGAGCACCGGCTTGCCGGGCTCGTAGCCGACCGAGACGTCATCAACGGCGATGATCGGCGGCGACAGCAGTTTCTCCGGCGCCGGAAACGAGATCTCGCGAACATCCTGGGTCACCAGCGCGGTGATCGGCTTCATCCGCTCCAGCATCTTGACGCGCGACTGCGCCTGCCGCGCCTTGGAGGCCTTGGCCTTGAAGCGGTCGACGAAATCCTGCAGGCGCTTGCGCTCGTCGGCCTGCCGCTTGGCGTGCTTGGCGTCGAGCAATTCGCGTGAGGCGCGCTGTTCCTCGAACGAGGAATAGGTGCCCTTGTAGAGCGTCAGCTTGCCGCGATCGAGGTGCAGGATCTGATCGACCGAGGTGTCCAGCAGATCGCGGTCGTGGCTGATCACGATCACGGTGCGCGGATAGGTGGCGAGGTGGTTCTCCAGCCACAACGTGCCTTCGAGATCGAGATAGTTGGTCGGTTCGTCCAGCAGCAGCAGATCGGGCGCGGAGAACAGCGTCGCCGCCAGCGCCACGCGCATGCGCCAGCCGCCGGAAAATTCCGCGCATGGCCGTGCCTGGTCTGATGTCGAGAAGCCGAGGCCCGAGAGGATCGCCGCGGCACGGGCGGGAGCCGAATGGGCGTCGATGTCGACCAGCCGGGTCTGGATATCGGCAATCCGATGCGGATCGTGCGCAGTCTCCGCCTCGCGCAGCAGCGCGTCGCGTTCGAGATCGGCCTTCAGCACGACATTGATCAGGCTTTCGGGGCCGTCGGGCGCTTCCTGCGCGAGGCTGCCGATCCGCCAGCGCGGCGGCAGCGCGATGCTGCCGCTCTCGACCGGAAGGTCACCACGGATGGCATGAAACAGCGTCGACTTGCCGACGCCGTTGCGGCCGACAAATCCGACCCGTGCACCGGGCACAATCTGCACAGAACTGTGATCAATCAACAGCCGTCCGGCAATCCGGACCGAGATGTCAGTGATGGAGAGCATGGGGCCGTTGTCACCGGACCCGCTGCCAAACGCAACCCATCTGTTCGTAAAATCTCTTCGTAAAGTCTCTTGGGGGAGCTGTTGGAAAAGCGCAACTGGGCTGCTGGACAGCCCGCAACATCTAATGCTGATCGCTTTCCCGTCGACGCATCTCGTCGAGCAATCGCTGCAGGCGGGACGAAAGCGCCGGCTCCGGCCGGATATTCTGTTGAAGTCGTTCACCCACGGCATCGCAGATGTAACGGCAGGTCTTGTGATCGATCTGATCTGGATCGTTCTCGATCTGGCTCATTGTCATGGCATATCTTTCGGCGAGTTCCACCTCGCATGGTCGAGTCAATTCTCGTCATAACAAGTCGCGACCCCGAATTTGGTTTCCGTCCAGCCTTGCTCACGCCTGGAAGTCGTGCGGAGCGTCACAGGGGTGCAGGTTCCCGTAGACATGAAAAAAAGCCCCGGCGCAGGGCCGGGGCGAGGCAAGTCAGGGGAGCATAGGGGAAGTCAGCCAGATCAGTAGCAGCGGTTCACCAGGCGCCAGCGCGGTCCCCAGGGCGTCGGCACCACGCGGCGGACATAGCAGCCGCCACCGTAGCCGTAACCGCCGTAGTAGGCGGGACCTCCGACGACGACGCGCGGGCCACCCCACCAGCCGTGATGCCATCCACCGTGCCAGCCGCCATGCCCACCACCCCAGGCCGAGGCGGAGGTTGGGGCGAGCGCCGCGGCACCGAGCGAAATCGCGGCGACTGCGGCAAGCGAAATTTTGCGTAACATGATCGTCTCCTCGAGCTATGGGCGCGTGACGCGCCCGCGGTGACATCGTTTCCCGAGACGTCCTGTGAGGCTTGCGGTGGGCCGGCAAGGCGTCCGATCGATGGAGAGCCTAGGCGGGGTGAGCTGAACGACAGCGGCACGACGCTGACAGAATGGGTTCACCTAGGTGAAATCGCGGTAAGTCGGCCGAACCTGCATCCGTCCGGGGACCGCCCAGATGACGGTTTTCGTTGTGAAAATGCGTCAAAACTAAAGGCTAACGCGTCACAGGGTCGCTTGCCGTTACCCCATCGCGCCGATATAAGCCCCGGCAACTCCCAGCCACCGTTTACAAGGACGAAATCATGGCGATTGAACGCACCTTTTCGATCATCAAGCCCGACGCCACCGAGCGCAATCTGACCGGCGCGGTCAATGCGGTGATCGAGAAGGCGGGCCTGCGGGTCGTGGCGCAAAAGCGCATCAGCATGACCCGCGGCCAGGCCGAGACCTTCTACGCCGTTCACAAGGCGCGCCCGTTCTTCGGCGAACTGGTCGACTTCATGACCTCGGGTCCGGTGGTGGTTCAGGTGCTGGAAGGCGAGGGCGCCATCCTGAAATATCGCGACGTGATGGGCGCGACCGATCCGTCGAAGGCCGCCGAGGGCACCATCCGCAAGCTCTATGCGAAGTCGATCGGCGAGAATTCGGTGCATGGTTCGGATGCGCCGGAGACCGCGGTGATCGAGATCGCGCAGTTCTTCGCCGGCAACGAGATCGTCGGCTAACGCCGTCTAACTGAAGGTGGCACGGTCCCCTGACGGGACCGTGTCGAACTAAACCGGGGAGCGGCGGACGACCGCCGCCAGGGGCGGCCGCAAGGCCGAATAGGACGCGCTGTGGACTGGCTGTGGCAGATCTTTGATCCCGCGTACATCGGCGCGTTCTTCACCCAGTTCAAGAACGAGATGGCGACGCCGACCTTCTGGGTCGCCGTCGGCAAGATCATCTGGATCAACGTCCTGCTGTCGGGCGACAACGCGCTCGTGATCGCGCTCGCCTGCCGCGGGCTCGCGCCGCGCCAGCGGCTGTGGGGCATGATTCTCGGCGCCGCCGCGGCGGTGCTGCTGCGCGTCATCTTCACCGGCATCGTCGCCAGCCTGATGGAGCTGCCATTCCTGAAGCTGGTCGGCGGACTGGCGCTGATCGTGATCGCCGCCAAGCTTTTGGTGCCGGAGCAGGAGGACGAGGACAGCGTGCATGCGGCCTCGCATCTGTGGGCCGCGGTTCAGATCGTTGTCGTCGCCGACATCGTGATGAGCCTCGACAATGTGATCGCGGTGGCCGCCGCCGCCAATGGCAGCGTGCCGCTGCTGGTGCTCGGACTTGCGATCAGCGTTCCCCTGATCGTGGCCGGTGCGGCGCTGATCATGGCGCTGCTCAACAAGCTGCCGGTCCTGGTCTGGGCCGGTGCCGCGCTGCTCGGCTGGATCGCGGGCGACGTCATCGCGACCGATCCGGCGGTGCATCCGAAGCTGGATGCGCTGTTCGCCGGATCGCTCGGCGCCAAGCTCGATTCCTGGCTGGCCGCAATCGGGATGTCGCCGCAATTCGGCCATGGCGGCAACGGCGGCGAGATCACGCTCGCGGTGCTCGGCATCGTCGTGGTGCTGGTCGCGGGATCGTTCTGGCGCCGCCACGCGGTCCGGAAGGCCAAGCGCGCCGCCAAGGCGGCGTGAGGGCGCGCGAGGCCCTCGAGCGATCGCTTGGTCCGGTCCTCGACGTCGCCCGGTACAAGGCCGCTGGGTGATTCCTGATTTGTAACGGCACATCACTGATATCGGATCTGCCCTTAATTCCGTCCGAACCGCATCCTATGCTTCTGCACAGTCGGTTCCCCGGGCGCGTGGCGACGCCCGCGGCCCACCGTTATCAAAAGATGACCCGACATCTGGGCCGCCAATCATAACGTCATCCACACCTGCGATGAGTGGAAGAGTTACCTTGCACGGCTTTTTACCCTAACCGATCGCAACCGCGACGGGCATCTCGATCCATCCGAATTCACACTAATCGGTTAGGCTGCAGGGCGAAATGAAAGCTGAAAGCACTGATCAGTAGGCACCGAATGCCGGGCGCCGCTGCTGATGTGGATTTCAGCAGATGAGCCGCCGCGGTGTTTATTTTCAGCACTGCGCCAATCAGGAGACAGTGAGTGCTGCATTCCGATATAGCGGCGAGGCGACGCTTTCAGCTCATCCTGGTCAAGCCGTCTCACTACGATGATGACGGATACGTAATCCGCTGGTGGCGCGCCATGACGCCGTCGAATTCGCTGGCGGCCGTGTATGGCATTGCGGCGGATTGCGCCGAACGCCGGGTACTCGGGCCCGATGTCGATTTTGATATTGAAGCCATCGACGAGACCAATACGCGCATCGACATCCCGGGGCTCTTGAGGCGCTTCAGGAGTCACGGCGGTTTCGGATGCGTGGCCCTGATCGGCGTTCAATCGAACCAATATCCGCGCGCCCTCGACATCGCCCGTTCGTTCCGGGCAGCCGGGATTGCGGTCGCCATCGGTGGCTTTCATGTCTCGGGTTGCCTGTCGATGCTGGATGGCCGCGCCGTGGAACTCGACGCTTGCCGGGAGATGGGCGTCGCCATATTCGCGGGTGAAGCCGAAGGGCGTCTCGAATCCGTCATTGCCGACGTAGCCGCGGGACGCCTCGCGCCGCTCTACAACCACATGAAAGAGTTGCCGGGCATGGACGGCGTGCCGGTGCCGTTCCTCCCGAAGCGATACATCGAACGGACGCTTGGCTCCAGCGCCAGTTTCGATGCCGGCCGCGGCTGCCCCTACCAGTGCTCGTTTTGTACCATTATCAACGTGCAAGGCCGCAAATCGCGCTACCGATCGGCAGACGATGTGGAGCACATCGTGCGCCTCAACTGGGCCCAGGGCATTCGAAAATTCTTCATCACCGACGATAACTTTGCGCGCAACAAAGAGTGGGAATCGACCTTCGATCGCCTCATCCAGCTCCGCGAAAAGGACGGCATCCCGCTCGGCCTGATGATCCAGGTCGACACGTTATGTCACAAGATCCCCAACTTCATGGAAAAGGCAAAACGCGCCGGAGTAACAAAGGTCTTCATTGGACTTGAAAACATCAACCCCGACAACCTGGCGCTAGCAAAGAAGCGGCAGAACAAGATCACCGAGTATCGAAAGATGCTGCTGGCCTGGAAGGAGCAGGGCATCTTGACCATCGCGGGCTATATCCTGGGCTTTCCAGCCGACACGCCGGAGACAATCAAACGCGACATCGCCATCATCCAGGAAGAACTGCCGATCGACCTTCTCGAGTTCTTTTGTCTGACGCCGCTGCCCGGCTCTGAAGATCACCAGACGCTCTGGAAGAACGGCACAGCCATGGAAGCGGACCTCAACAGCTACGATGTCGAACACGTCTGTACGGCCCATCCCAAGATGAGCAAGCAAGAGTGGCAGGACATCTATCACGAGGCCTGGCAGCTCTATTATACGCCCAAGCACATGAAGGTTCTGCTGCGACGCGCCGCGGCCACCGGCGTTCCGATCGGCAATCTCGCAAAGTACCTACTCACTTTTTCGACGACGGATCGCCTCGAAAAGGTACATCCCCTTCAGGGTGGGATTTTCCGCCTCAAGCATCCGTCCGAGCGGCGACCAGGCTTGCCGCGCGAGAACCCCTGGCTGTTCTGGCTACGCTTTGGTTGCGAGACGCTCGTGAAGCACAGCGTCCTCACCGTGGCGATCGGACGGTTGTTGATTTGGAAAACGGTCATCGCCTACACCCCGGGGGCCGGCAACTATCTTGACCGCGCGCTCACGCCGGTCAGCGACGACGGCGATGAGACGCTCGACCTTCTCACCAAGACGGCGGGCGCCCGCGCTGCGGTCGCTCATTTCAAGAAAATCGCCGGACTGACGGGCCCCAAGTCGCTTGATGCAAGGCCCAGGGTTAGCGCCGCACGATCGAGCCGGCGCGCCCGACCAGCCGCGCCAATTGCTTGAAGCGGCTGCCGACACGGTCGGCGACCAGATCCACCATCCGGTGCTCGAACACCAGCATCAGCTTGCGGCCTTGCGTGCGGAAATGGGTTGCCGGCAGCACGCCGGTGCGCGCCGCGGTGATTAGATGCGCGACGCGGAACGCGGCGCCGAGCACACGCGCGCGCTCGTCCATCGCCGGCGTCACCAGCGCGCGGATCTGCGCCGGCGGTTCGTTTTCCTCGCTGAGGCCGGCGTAGCGATAGAACACCGAGAGCGCGACGAAGGCGCGTCCCTGATGGGTGATCGAGCCGAAATTGCCGTTCATGATCAGGCTGAGAGTTTCCTCGCCGCGATGATCGGGGTGCACCCGCCAGCCGATGTCGGAGAGCAGGCAGGCGACGTGACGCAGCCTGCGGTCTTCCTCGGTCTCGCGCAGCCTGACGACGCGCACCAGCCGGTCGGTCCACGCCGTCAGCTCCTGAGCGTGGCGGGCCGAGCGCGACAGCAATTCGTTGAGGTTCTGCGCGGCGCAGACCAGCCCGTCCTTGGCGCGCTCGGCCTGCGGCAGCATCTCGTAGAGCAGGCCCTCGCGCACGCCGAAGGTCGAGAACACGATGGTCTTCGGCTGGGCGACGCGGATGATGTATTCGAGCACGAGCGCGGCGTAAGCTAGCAGGGGCCGCCGGGCATCGGCGACCGACTCGATGTTGGCCAGCATGTTGGTCGCTGCCAGCCGCCGCAGCCGCTGTGCGAAGTCGAGCGCGTCGGCCGCCAGGATCGAGTAGCCGTGCATCACCTTGAGCGGATAGCCGCTCTGGATGATGTGAATACGCGCCAGCGCACGCCAGGTGCCGCCGACTGCGTAGAAGGTGCGGCCGCGCCCGGTCTTGAGCTGGGCGACGCCGAGCAGCTCGTTCTTGACGATGCGTTCGGCGCGCTTGATCGATTTGTCCGAGAGGTCCTGCAGCGCAAGGCTGCCGAGCGGCAGCGTCACGCCGCTGCGCACGCGGTTGCCCTTGACGTCGATCAGTTCGAGCGAGCCGCCGCCGAGATCGCCGACGATGCCGTTCGGATTGTGCACGCCCGACACGACGCCGAGCGCGGACAGTTTCGCTTCACGCGGTCCGGAGAGAATCTCGATCTTGGCGCCGCAGATGCGCTCGGCCTTGGCGATGAAGTCGGGACCGTTCTTGGCGTCGCGGCAGGCCGCGGTCGCGATCGCGTAGACGCGGCCGACCTGCTGGATCCTGCACAGCGCGCGAAAGCGGCGCAGCGCGGTGAGCGCCTTGTTGACCGCATCGGTCGCGAGCAGGCCGGTGCTCTGCACCTCGCGTCCGAGCCCGCACAGCGCCTTCTCGTTGAAGATCGTGACGAGGCTGCGCGCCATCGCCTCGTAGACCACGAGACGAACCGAGTTCGAGCCGATATCGATCACAGCGACGCTGGAAGCGCGCTTCCGCGGCCGCTTCACAGGAAGGCCCCCTTAAGACGATGGCTGCTGACGCTCGTTGCGACGCGTGAGCCGGCGCGGTGAAGATTCCTTGAGAGACTTACCACGGCCGGACAGACTCGGATTTGTCATGAAGTAGTCATGCAGGTTGAACGGCTCTTCGCCTTTCGCGGCCTTCATACGCGTTGACGACCCGTCCGGCAACAATTGCCAGCTCTGCTCGGTGTCCTTCAGGTTCGCGACCATGATCTGTTCGAGAACCTGCTGATGCACCGTGGGATTTTGCAGCGGACAGAGAACCTCGACGCGGCGGTCGAGGTTCCTCGGCATCATGTCGGCGGACGAGATATACACAGCAGCTTTTGTGCTCGGCAGGCCCTGACCCATGCCGAAGCAATAGATCCGGCCGTGTTCCAGGAACCGGCCGATCACCGATTTGACGCGAATATTCTCCGACAATCCCGGCAGCCCCGGCCGTAGGCAGCAGATGCCGCGCACCACGAGCTCGATCGAGACGCCGGCCTGCGAGGCCTCGTACAGCGCGTCGATGATGTCGGGATCGACCAGCGCGTTCATCTTCATCCAGATCGCGCCGGGCCGGCCATGTTTGACGTGGGCGATCTCGCCGTGGATGTGCTCGATGATCCGCTTGCGCAGCGTCAGCGGCGACACCGCCATCTTCTCGATGTCGCTCGGCTCGGCATAGCCGGTGATGTAGTTGAACACCCGCGCGGCGTCGCGGCCGATGATCGGGTCCGACGTGAAGTAGGAGACGTCAGTGTAGATGCGCGCGGTGACCGGATGATAGTTGCCGGTGCCGGTGTGCACATAGGTCGTGAGATTGCCGCCCTCGCGGCGCACCACCATCGACAGCTTGGCGTGCGTCTTCAGTTCGATGAAGCCGTAGACCACCTGCACGCCGGCGCGCTCGAGATCGCGGGCCCAGCGGATATTGGCCTCCTCGTCGAAGCGCGCCTTCAATTCGATCAGCGCGGTCACCGATTTGCCGGCCTCGGCGGCATCCGCCAGCGCGCGCACGATCGGCGAATTGTTCGAGGTACGGTAGAGCGTCTGCTTGATCGCGACCACGTCAGGATCACGCGCCGCTTGCTGCAGGAACTGCACGACGACGTCGAAGGATTCGTAGGGGTGATGGACCACGAGGTCCTTCTGCCGGATAGCGGCGAAGATATCGCCGCCATGGTCGCGCACCCGTTCGGGATGGCGCGGCACGTAGGGCGGGAATTCGAGGTCGGGGCGATCGAGGCGGGTAAGCTGCGACGGCTCGTTCATCGCGAGCACGCCATCGACCAGGATCACTTCATCGTTCGCTGCCGACAAGGCGTGCTGCACGAAGCTGCGCAGCTCGTCGGGCATCTTGGCTTCGATCTCGAGCCGGATCACCGATCCGCGCCGGCGGCGCTTCAGCGCCGTCTCGAACAGGCGAACGAGGTCCTCGGCTTCTTCCTCGATTTCCAGTTCGGAGTCCCTGATGATGCGAAACGCGCCCTGGCCCTTGACGGTGTAGCCGGGGAACAGGCGGCCGATGAACAGACCGGTGGCCTGCTCGAGTGTGATCAGCCGCGCCGGACCGCTTTCCTTCGTGGAGGGAAGGCGGATGAAGCGGTCGATCTTGCCGGGCATGCGGATCAACGCGTTCATCGCCTTGCCGTCGGAGATCCGCGACAATTGCAGCGCCACCGTGAAGCCGAGGTTCGGGATGAACGGGAAGGGATGCGCCGGGTCGATCGCCAGCGGCGTCAGCAGCGGGAAGATGTTGTGGAGGAAGTGATCCTCGATCCAGGTGCGTTCGGACTTGGTGACGTCGCGGCCGTCGACCAGCTGGATGCCGACCTTGGACAGGATATCCCGCAGATCGCTCCAGATCGCCTGCTGGTCGGAGGCGAGCTGCGACACGGTCTTGTTGATCATCACCAGCTGCTCGGCCGGCAGCAGGCCGTCCGGGCTGCGCTCGGCAATGCCCTCGCGGACCTGCGCCTTGATGCCGGCGACGCGGACCATGAAGAACTCGTCAAGGTTATTCGCCGAAATCGACAGGAAGCGGACCCGCTCCAGCACGGGATGGCCGGTATTGACCGATTCCTCGAGCACCCGGCGGTTGAAGTGCAGCCAGGAGAGCTCCCGGTTGATGAATCGCTCGGGGCTGGATGCGATCGCGGGGACGGCGGGCAGCTCCGCCTCTTTTTCTTTGATTTCAGTAGCTTGTGCCGAGTCCATCAAGTGCTGGTCCAATTCGGGGCAGGGAGCCGGAGCGGTGTAGCCGAGGGCCGCACAGACCATGTGATATTGCGATGACGTTTCGATGACATTGATGTTCCGCCGGCCTGCGCCGTCAAGCCGCGGGACAGCTCAGGCATCGCGCAACAGCTCCGCCGCCAGCGCCCGTGTGACGGGTCGGCCGAGCCGCAGTGCCTCGGTGTCCAGGAGCTCGACCGCCTGCCGGACGGCGGTATAGGAGCGCTCGATCCGGTTGCAGAGGTAGCTGACCAGCGGCTCATCCACGCTCATCTGGCGATCGGCGCAGAATTTCACGATGAGGCCGCGGAACAGCTGGTCGTCGGGCGGCAGCAGCGTCACCGTCGGCACCGCGCGAAGCCGGGACCGCAGGTCGCGCAATTCGATCTCGAACGCCGACGGCGGAATGCGCGCCGTGATCAGCACGAAGGCATCGTCCTGGCGCGCGAGATTCATCAGATGGAACATCGCGCGCTCGTCGAAATCCGACGGCCTCAGGTCCTCGACCACCAGCGCGCCGGTCGCAAGCGCCGTCGGCACGGTTTCGGCGGTCAGCGCATGCGCCGCGGTCGCGCGGGCGCCCGCGCTCTCGGCCCAGATCGCGGCGAGGTGGCTTTTGCCGGAGCCGTCCGGGCCCACCAGCAGCATGATTCGGTTCGGCCAGTCGGGCCAGCCATCGATCAGCGCCAGCGCTGCTTCATTGGCGGGCCCCTCGAGGAAATCGTCGCGGGTCAGTTTCTCCTCGTGCGGCAGGGCCAAGGCCAATTGACGAGGTTGAACGCTACCGGCCACGCAAGTCTCCAAACTGCTTTATTTTAGCATGATCTCTGCGCAAACGCTTCGCGCTTGTCGCGGGAAAACCGGCTTCCACGTTTCGGGATCATGCCTACCGAGCTTCGATCGTGCTCATGTGCCGCACCCACTCCACGAGATAGAGGGACACCGAACCCAAAGTAAAGATCGTGACGAGACCCATCAGGATCAGGTCGTAAGGGTACGGCTGGAAGCCGAAGCCGAGCGAGGCCAGCACCAACGCCGCGAACGCGACCTGCGCCACCGTGTTGAGCTTCGACACCATCAGCGGCTTCATCTCGACCGGCTTGTCGAACAACCATGACACAATCACGGCGGAGACGATCATGATGTCGCGCGACACCACCAGAATCACGATCCAGCGCGGCACCGCGCCCCAGATCCCGAGCGCGACATAGATCGACACCAGCAGTGCCTTGTCGGCGAGCGGGTCGAGCAGGGCGCCGAGCTCGCTCGTCATGTTGAAGCGCTTGGCGAGGAAACCGTCGACTGCGTCCGAGACGCCGGCGATCACGAAGATCGCGAACGCGATCTCCATCTGGCTGGACACGATGGCCCAGACGATCACCGGCACCAGGATGATGCGGCCGAGGGTAATGATATTCGGAATGTTCAACTTGAGTCGCTTCCCGGCTAGAAGCCTGATTCTACTCGATATCCGGCTCTTTTGCGCACTGGCCGGATGTTATCTACATAGTATCGCAGCAGCATTGCCGCGAGCCATTGCGCGGGGGCGGAATTCCTCGTAACCAGCCCCTGATCATCTGGAATTGGGCATGACCGAGCGCAAAAACGGGCTCACTTACGCGGATTCGGGTGTCGATATCGACGCCGGCAATCGTCTGGTCGATCTGATCAAGCCGATGGTGCGGGCCACCGCGCGGCCGGGCGCGGACGCCGAGATCGGCGGCTTCGGCGGGCTGTTCGACCTCAAGGCCGCCGGCTTCAAGGACCCGGTCCTGGTGGCTGCGACCGACGGCGTCGGCACCAAGCTGAAGATCGCGATCGAGACCGGCATCCATAGCGGCATCGGAATCGACCTGGTCGCGATGTCGGTCAACGACCTCGTCGTGCAGGGTGCGGAACCGCTGTTCTTCCTCGACTATTTCGCCTGTGGCAAGCTCCACCCGGAGGCCACCGCACAGATCGTCGCGGGGATCGCCGAGGGCTGCCGCGAATCCGGCTGCGCGCTGATCGGCGGCGAGACCGCCGAGATGCCCGGCCTCTACAAGGACGGCGATTACGACCTCGGCGGCTTTGCGGTCGGCGCGGCCGAGCGCGGCACCCTGCTGCCGACGGCCGATATGGCCGCGGGCGACGCCGTGATCGGCCTTGCCTCCTCGGGCGTGCACTCCAACGGCTATTCGCTGGTGCGCAAGATCGTCGAGCAATCCGGCGTTGCCTATGAGGCGCCGGCGCCGTTCGCGCCGGTCATGACGCTCGGCGCAGCGCTGCTGACGCCGACCAAGCTCTATGTGAAGTCCTGCCTGCGCGCGATCCGCGAGACCGGCGCGGTGAAGGGGCTCGCCCACATCACCGGCGGCGGCTTCACCGACAACATTCCGCGCGTGCTGCCGAAGCATCTCGGCGTCGGCATCGATCTGGCGCGGCTGCCGGTGCTGCCGGTGTTCAAATGGCTGGCCGTGCAGGGCGGCATCGCCGAGCTCGAGCTGCTGCGCACCTTCAACTGCGGCATCGGCATGATCGCGATCGTCAAGCCGGACGCGGTCGACGCGGTGACCGAGGCCTTCACCGCCGGCGGCGAGACCGTGACGCTGCTCGGCGAGGTGATCGAGGCCAAAGGCGAGCATCGCGTGGTCTATAACGGTCATCTCGATCTCTCGCGATGAAGCGCCGCGTCGCCATCCTGATCTCCGGCCGCGGCTCCAACATGGCCGCGCTGATCGAGGCTGCGAAAGCTGCGGATTTTCCGGCCGAGATCGTGGCCGTGATCTCCAACCGCGCCGACGCTGGCGGGCTCGAGAAGGCGGCCGCGAGCGACATTCCGACCATCGTCATCGAGAGCAAGCCGTTCGGCAAGGATCGCGCCGGCTTCGAGGCGGTGCTGCAGAAAGCGCTCGACGACAGGCAGGTCGAGCTGATCTGCCTCGGCGGCTTCATGCGGCTGTTCACCGCCGAATTCGCCCGGCACTGGTACGGCCGGATGCTCAACATCCATCCGTCGTTGCTGCCGTGTTTCCCCGGCCTCGATCCGCACGGCCAGGCCCTGCGCGCAGGCGTCAAGCTGTCGGGAGCGACGGTGCATCTCGTGATCCCGGAGACCGATGCCGGTCCGATCGTGATGCAGGGCGCGGTCACGGTAGCTGACGACGACACGCCCGAGACGCTCGCCGCACGCGTGATCGGTATAGAGCATCGCATCTATCCGGAGGCGCTGCGGCTCCTGGCGTCCGGCCGGCTCAAGCTCGAAGGCGAGCGCTGCACGACGCAGGGCAGCGCGGCGACCGACAGCACGCTGATCGCGCCGCAGAGCTAGGGCACGCTCGCGCCGAGGGTAATCCCCCGGGGTGATGCGGCCGGGGGAGGCATCAGGATGAAATCCGCCGACAGCGACGTTCAGTGAACCTTGAGGTTCTCTGCCGACGCCTTGCCGCGGTTCTCCACCAGCTCGTATTCGACGGTCTGGTTCTCGTTGAGTGTGCTTAGCCCGGCACGCTCGACCGCCGAGATGTGGACGAACACATCCTTGTCGCCGACGGCCGGCTTGATGAACCCGTATCCTTTGGTCGGGTTGAACCATTTGACGGTACCCTTCGGCATCGTCTCTCTCCCAGTCTAGACATAAAAAAGACGCGGCCACGTTTTCCACGTGCCACGCCACAAGCGGGCTTTCCGATGTCTGTTCAATTCGGGGGTCTTCAGATCCAAAGTCTTCAAGTCCGAAGTTTCGCCTCTCGAAGCCTTGGATATCAACGTCGCGAAACGCACAGTCGAACGGCCGCAATCCGATTGTGAAGCGATTGCAACACGAAAATTGCGCCTTAGCAAGCCAGCTCGCCGCGGTAGTTTCGCGTGACGCAACCGGAGCCTGTGGTCGGCGGAGGCCGCCATGGCGCATTCGGCCACTGGCCGACAGTGCGGGGCGCTGCCGCTTCGCGCGCAGCAGAGGGCTCCGACCCGACGTGAGCTGAAGCCCCGTTCCGATGGAATCGGAACGGGGCTTCAGATCTTGTCTTGACGCGTTTTCTTCACGCGAACCGGTGCCCACTTCGCTTGAAAACGCTCTAACCCCGATCCACCCGCACCACGCGGCCCTTGTCGATCGCGAGCGCGAGCTGGCCGTGCTTGAGCTTGAGCGCGGCCTCGCCGAACAATTCGCGCCGCCAGCCGTGCAGGGCGCCGACCTCGGCCTGATCGTCGGCCGCGATCTGCTCGAGATCGTCGACGGTGGCGATCACCTTGCTGGCGACGCCGTGGCGTTCCGAGGTCATGCGCAGCAGCACCTTCAGCAGCTCGACGGTCGCCGCACCATTGGAGTTGTTGCGCGGCTTTTCCAGCTTGGGGAGCGACGCCTGGTCGCGGGCGAGCCCGCGCTGCACGGCAGCAATGATGTCGGCGCCCCATTTCGAGCGCTCAAAGCCCTTCGGCAGCGAACGCAGATTGCCGAGCTTGTCGAGCGAGGTCGGCGCATGGGTGGCGATATCGCCGACCGCATCGTCCTTGAGCACGCGCGAGCGCGGCACGTCGCGGCTCTGCGCCTCCTGCTCGCGCCACGCCGCGACCTCGATCAGCACCGCGAGCTCGCGCGGCTTGCGGACGCGGGTCTTGAGCCGCTCCCAGGCGCGCTCGGGATGGAAGTCGTAGGTCTTCGGCGAGGTCAGGACCTCCATCTCCTCGCTGACCCAGTCGCTGCGGTCGCGCTTCCTGAGATCGGCGTCGAGCGCGGCGAACACTTCGCGCAGATGGGTGACGTCGGAGACCGCGTAATGCAGCTGCTCCTCGCTCAGCGGGCGGCGCGACCAGTCGGTGAAGCGATGGGTCTTGTCGGGACGGTGGCCGGTGACGCGGTCGACCAGCTGGTCATAGGCGATGCTGTCGCCATAGCCGAGCACCATGGCGGCGACCTGGGTGTCGAAGATCGGATGCGGGATGGTGCCGGAGAGATGCCAGACGATTTCGATGTCCTGCCGCGCGGCATGAAATACCTTCAGCACGGCCTCGTTCGACATCAGATCGAAGAACGGCTTGAGGTCGATGCCGGGCGCCAGTGCGTCGACCACGACGGCTTCATCCGCGCTCGCCATCTGCACGACGCAGAGCAGCGGATAGTAGGTCGTCTCCCGCAGGAACTCGGTGTCGACGGTGATGACCTTGTGTTGAGCGAGCCGGTCGCAGGCGGCGGCGAGGTCGGGGGTCGTGCTAATCAGATCCATGAACAGTCCATGACGGCTTGACCCCACGCGTTCTGCCGAAAGGGCAGCTATGTCAAGGGTCTTGCTGGGATTTTGGCCCTGCACAGGGTGAGGGACAGGGCATTTCTGGATTGATTGGGCGTGATTCGGGGGCGTTTTCGGCCTGGTCGCGCCGCGGATTCGTCTGTCGTCCTGGCCAAAGCCAGGACCCATAACGGCCGAATTTGATGAGGAATGGGATCGCTGCCCGGGCCTCTTTTGGCAATTGGCATTCGGGGTAATGGGTCCTGGCTCCCGTGCGCAATTGCGCACTAGGCCAGGACGACGATGAGGATAGTTCTTGATTCCACCTGTCAAACAGCTTGTTCAGTGTCATCGCCCGGCTTGGCCGGGCGATCCAGTATTCCAGAGGCGGTTGTGCTTGAATCGAGAAGCCGCGGCGTACTGGATCGCCCGCTTTCGCGGGCGATGACAGTCGAACTGAGGATACAGCCTCGCGTTCTCGCGACATGAATTGTTCGAGTTTTGCATCTCGTTTCACCCTCCTCTTGAACAGAGGGCGCAGGGAAAGCCGGGTGCCGATCGCACCCATGGGCCCCGAGCAATGGGTAGAAAGCTCGGGGGTAGGACCACAGGTGTAACCGGAAACAACCCGGCTTTCCCTGCACGATGGTTGTGCGGCTTACTTCGTGCTCTCCCCGGCGAGACTGGGCTTGCTTGTCACCGCCCTCGCATCACGCCTTCGCGTGTTGCGACGAGACACCTGCCGCTAGGGCGTCAGGACCACACGACTTCACCGTCCGCTTCGCGTGCTCTCGTCAGCACCACGCTCGGCGTCCACCGCATCTCACACCGCGTTCGTGACGATCGCGAAGCGCCCCTCGATCGGGTGAGACGAGCGAACCATATACTGAGTTGGGTGTGCCGATAAACAGAAATATTTTATCGTGAGGGGCTTGCGCCGTCGGGCAACTCAGTGGCAGGGCGCAAACTCTATCGTGTCGTCATTCTGGGGCGTGCGCAGCACGAACCCGGAATCCATTGAGCCGCAAAACAGGTGGTCGAATGGATTCCGGGTTCTCGCTTCGCGAGCCCCGGAATGACGAAGGAGGTTGCGACTTGCGCCGTCGAGCAAATCAGCGATTGGCGATCTGCTCTGCCTCGACCCGTCCGGAGATGCGGCCCGATTTGATCCGCGGCTCGCCGGCGCGAAGGCGCGTCGGCCATCCGTGCCGCGAGGCCAGCAGTGTGAGCTTGTCCCTGACGAGACCATGCGCGGGAGCTTCGAGGAAGCGCCAGACGAACCACGCCAGCACGACGACGGCCGTGACAACGAGCGCGGTCGAAAGCGCATCCGGCGTTGGCGTCATCGCAAGCAGGATCACGTAACCGAGCTGCAGATGCAGCAGATAGAGCGGGTAGGTGATGCCGCCCACGGCGCTGACGAGGCTAGCCGGCAGCGGCACCGACTTGATGCGGGTGGCGGCGAAAACGATGCCGAGCGAGACGATGGAGATGGCCGTGACGACCATGGGATCGAAGCTGCCGTGGGTGTGGACGCCGAGCCGTTCCAGCTTGTGCACGGCCTGGAACGTCGCCGTTCCCATCGCCAGCGTCAGCAGGCTGTAGAGCCTGGTGTCGCGTCGTCCCCGATAGTGCTCATAAATCAGGAGCCCGACGGCGAAGAAGCCGCTATCGTCGGCCATGAAGAGTTTCTCGAACAGGGGAATGTCGAGGGTCAGTTCGTTGACGAAGGTGATGGCGATCCATGCCACGATGATCGTGTCGATCCGCCGCGGGAAGATGCCCCAGGCCAGGAACAGCGCGACCCAGACGTAGAACACGACCTCGATCACCAGCGACCAGTAGGCGTCATCCATGTAGGGCTGGCCGAACATCGGTGCCGCAATGAACAGGTTTGCCAGCCATTGCCCCCACGTTACGTGGAACCAGGCATGGCCCACCAGCAGCGTCGCGAGGAAGGTCAGCGTCATGCAGATGACGAAGGTCGGATAGATGCGGCTGAAGCGGGCGATCGCGAAGCCGACCGGCGTGCGGCCTTCGGCCGAATAGGCAATGACGAAGCCGCTGATCGCGAAGAACACGGGGACGCCGAGGAATCCATACTGCGCGACCGGCGCGAGATACGGCATCGCGACCTGCTGAACACCGTGCGATGCGGGACCCCAGAAGCCGTAATGATACAGGATCACGGCCCCGACCGCGGCGAGCCGCAGCAGGTCGAGTATCGGAACCCTGGTCGGGCCCGGTTGCTCTTGAACGTCCGGCATGCGCCGCTCCGGGGAACAGGCCCGGCATTCTGGCGGCGAGGCATGAAGGCGTCCTTAATCCGGCCGGGGCTGAGGCCAGTCCGGCTGTTCACGATTGCAGGAGCCCGGTGGCGATGCCGGCGGCCGCGCAGACGACGACCACCAGCAGCGGCGGGGCGCGCCATGCCGTGAGCAGCACGAAGCCCGCCAGTGCGATGCCGAAATCGAGCGGACGGTGCACGCTGCTGGTCCAGACCGGATCGTAGAGTGCCGCACCGAGGACGCCGACCACGGCGGCGTTGACGCCGCGCATCATCGCCTGCGCCGAGGGCTGCTTGCGGAAACTATCCCAGAACGGCAGCGCCGCGAGCAGGACGAGAATTCCCGGCATGAAGATGGCGATGAGGCCAACGATTGCACCCGGCACGCCGCCGATCACGGTGCCGAGATAGGCCGCGAAGGTGAACAGCGGGCCCGGCACCGCCTGCGCGGCGCCGTAGCCGGTGAGGAACGCATCGTCGCCGATCCAGCCCGGCGTCACCACCGCTTCGCGCAAGAGCGGCAGCACGACGTGGCCGCCGCCGAACACCAGTGCGCCGGAGTGGTAGAAGGCCTCGAACAGGCTGAGGCCGGGCCATGCCCGGGCCAGCAGCGGCAGTCCGGCGAGCAGCGCGAGGAACAGGCTCAACGCGGCGACGCCAACGCGGCGCGACACCGGCATTGCGATATGGGTGACGCCGTCGGCCGGTTGTGCCCGGCAGAGCCAGAACCCGGCGACGGCGCCGAGAATGATGGCGCCGATCTGCGCGATCGACGAGGAACTGGCGAGGATGATGAGCGCCGCCACCGTCGCAATCGAGGCGCGCTCGCGGTCGGGACAGAGCGTGCGCGCCATGCCCCAGACGGCTTGCGCCACGATCGCAACCGCGACGAGCTTGAGGCCGTGCACCAGGCCAGCGCCGGCCGGGCCGCTCAATCCGCCGGCGCCAAAGGCAAACAGCACGAGCACAATCGCTGACGGCAGCGTGAACCCGGTCCAGGCCGCCAGCGCGCCGAGATAGCCAGCGCGCATCAGGCCGAGCGAGAAGCCGACCTGGCTGCTCGCAGGGCCCGGCAGGAACTGGCAGAGCGCGACCAGGTCCGCATAGGCCTGCTCGTCAAGCCAGCGTCTGCGGGTGACGAACTCGTCGCGGAAATAACCGATATGGGCGATCGGGCCGCCGAAGCAGCTGACGCCGAGCTTGAGGAAGATCAGCAGCACCTCCAGCGGCGAATGCGCGGCGCGCGCCGTGGAGGGCGGGGTGCTGGATTGCTGCATGTCGTTGTTCAAGCGCCGTCAATTCCCGGACTTGCGTCGCACGTCAGTGGACTCATCAGTGCAGGATATCGCCTTTCGGTGATGGCTGGAGCGTTTTCCAGCGAAGGCCTGTCCCGGACTTGATCCGGGATGGACGCCAGTTCAGGAAGCAGAACGCGTCAAGACGAGAATCCAGAGCCCCGTTCCGATTTGATCGGAACGGAAAGGCTCTCAGGCAGCCTGGGCCTCAGCAACCAAATGAAACAAATATGGTCCAGGGCCGTGGTTTGTAAACCAGTTCACAAGCGCGCGGTGCAATTGGCTGCAAGATCATGCTCTGCTGATCGAAGAGCCGCGTGGGTACGACATATTGAGGCAATGGGGGTCGCAATGTCTAATTCAGTGCTCAAAGCAAATCCAACGATGCTGCTTTTGCCGACGCCGCCGTTCCGCGGCGTCATTCAAATGATCTACCAGAACGCGTTTCATCCATACGGGCCCACGATTTGGGTGAGAGAACCCGGCAATCTCAGTATTCCGTGGCGAACGGTGGATCCCACAACGCAGCCTGGTTACGTGGAAGACTCGCAAGGTCCGACGCGCGGCGGCTCTTTCAACAAGGACATCGAGCTGAATCAGGTTTTTGACTACGTGATGTTCCACGACGATCAAGACCCTAATCACAATATTGCGGATCCCCCACCCGATGCCCGGCTTGTGATTGCAGCCGTCGGTGCACCGGCCGACCTCTATAACGAAGTGGATCCGCCAAGCGCTGGTGGCACCTGGTTCTTGTGGCCCGTAACGACCAGAAACGACACGTTTGCAGTTCTGGAGGTCAGTACCAAATCGCCAATCGAGATTTCCCCCGGCATGCTGGTTTTCGAGGACCCGCCGGATGTGGGGACGATTGTCTCGGATGGTTTCAAGACAATCTATGAAATGGAGATCGCATCCGAAAATTTGCTGCCGGGCAATTCATACCACGCCCTGCTTCGCTTGGTAGACAGGCAAGGTAGCTGGCAGGTCGTCCACCGCGAGTTCTCGACGAAGCGGTGCACGATAACGATTACGCTCGATAAGCTGCACATTGTGGACGATGGAGTCGCCGGCGACGGGCGCGGGTATTTCAATATATGGATCGTGCAAAAGGACCCCAACGCAGATCCAGGATTGATCGAGGTCGGTCATTTTTACGTTCCAGAGCAGGATATCTCCGACCGACCTGACCCCGGAAAAGATTATCAGGAGTGGATCACACTTCCCTCGCAGCCAACGGTGATCGGACCGATGGCCCTTACGAGTCGTTCCCGCGATATTGCGCTTCTTACGCGCGGCTTTTCAAAGCAGACGTTTTCTTCGGACATTCCAGCGGGAAATTTCCTGCCTGGTCCTCACTTGCTGGATGGCACTTGGTACAACGGTGCACGCTTCCTTTTTTACACAGGGCAAACTAGCGAAGAAATGTCCGGTGTAACGCATTTCGTTGATGCCAAGCCGTTTAGCAGCGACGAAGAGTTCCGTTACAGCGTCAGGTGTACATACTCTGTGACATACATGCCCTAGGCGCGATATTTCTTGCGACGGCGGCTCAGCCGATCCAGCCGAGCAGCCGGAACCAGACGAGATAGAGCGGCGCGAGCACGACGAACGAGATCAGGCCGACCAGGAGGCACACCTTGACCGCTGCGCTGGTCGGCACGCGCGCCATGCCGGCGGCGACGACGATCGGGGCTGCCTGATACGGCAGCAGCGGCGTCGCATAGGCGAACACCTGCGACATCAGCACGGTCGGCAGCGTGAGGCCGGTGTGTGCGGCGAGCGAGGACGCGAGCGGCGTGAACACCGCGGGGACGCCGTTGGCGGTGACCACGAAGTTCAGCAGGCTGGCGAGCCCGATCATCGATGCGAAATCCGCCGCCGGCCGCGCCGGATCGAGCGGCAAATGCGGAATGATGAGATTGCCGATCGCAGTGCCGAGCCCGGACCAGGCGACGACGGCGGCAAGCCCGAGGATGCCGCCGAGATAGATGCAGGTGCGGACATTGACGCCGGCGGCGAATTCCTCGCCGTTGAGGAAGCCCACGCGAGGCAGCAGGCAAAGACAGGCCGACACCAGCCCGACCCATGCCGGGCGGATGCCGTGCAGAGAGTCCGTCATCCAGAACGCGAGCGTGGCAAGCAGGATGATCGAGAGCCGCCATTCCGCTGCGCTCATGGGTGTCGTCTCGGTGCTGCCCTCGATCGGCTTGGGCGATGCCGGAAACAGCCACACCAGGCAGCCGATCAGCACGATGCCCTTGAGGATGCCGATCACCGGCGCATGCAGCACAAGATACGACATGTAATCGAAACGCACGCCATAGGCGCGCTCGGCGGCGCCGGTCATGATCAGGTTCGGCACATTCGCCGGCAGGATCGACGCCGAGAGCTGGTAGGTGCCGAAACCCACCGCAAGCGCGAGCGCATGACGGCCCGGCGATCCCTCTGATAGCCCGGCGCGATCGGCCAGCGCCAGGATGATCGGCATCAGCAGCGCGATGCGGCCCATGTTCGAGGGCATCACGAAGGCCAGCGCATAGGTCAGCAGGATGACGCCGGCGACCATCCGGAGCCAGGAGCCGGTGAGATGTCCGGCAAGGGCGCGCGCGATCCGGTCGGCGAGCCCGACCTTGCGGATCGCGCTGCCGATGACGAAGCCGCCAAGCACCAGCCAGAACGCTTCCGACTGGAAGCCGGAGAACAGCACGTCCGGCGGCGCCGCGCGAAACACCGCGACCGCGGCGAAGAACAACAGCGCGGTGAGGAATTCCGGCAGCAGGCTGGTGGCCCAGAGCAGGATGGCGATCGCGGCAAACCAGCCGGGATGGATCAGCGACGAAGCGGTCTCGGTCATGGCAGGGAATCAGGTGGCGCGGCGGCGGGACGGCGCGACCATAGCACCGCGGAAGCCGGCTGTGCGGCCGCGGTCAGGCAAGGCTGAGGTGTCGAGATGGTGGGCTTGCCAGTATCTTTAACCGCGTCATTGCGAGCGAAGCGAAGCAATCCATCGTTCGGCACGCTCGGTGACAATGGATTGCTTCGCTTCGCTCGCAATGACGAGCTTGCGATTACCGCTAATCCGCCGATGTTCGCAGCGTCAGACGTCTCTACTCGTAGCGCATGTTCTTCGACGGCCGGCGCGCCGCCGGCATGGCCAGCACGACGAGACACAGCGCGATCATCGCCAATCCCATGAATTCGAATGCAAACGCGTCCACGGGCCATTCTCCCCCATTAGAAACAGTTAGACTTGTTGGGGGAGCGTTGACGCGCTGTTAAGCCTTATGGTTACCGCGGCGAGCCTCCCGGCATGGTGCAGGGTGAGTTAACGCTCACGTGGCGAAGCAGCGCTCTCTCCGCGTCATTGCGAGCGAAGCGAAGCAATCCATCGGCCCGCATGCACGGATGCATGGATTGCTTCGGTCGCTCCGCTCCTCGCAATGACGGGGGATACCGCTAGGTCCCGCAGAACGTCTGCGTCACGCGCTGCTCGGGGAGCGGCGGATCGGCGTAGGCCGCGAACTGCGGCTGATCCTCGTAGGGCTTCGCCAGCACCGTCAGCAGCTCCTCGAACGGCGCGTAGTCGTCGTTGGTGACGGCTGCCTGGATCACCGCTTCGATGCGGTGGTTGCGCGGGATGAAGGCGGGGTTGACGGCGCGCATCGCGGCCTTGCGCTCGGCCGGCGTCTGCTGTTCCAGCGCGAGGCGGGCGCGCCAGCGGGTGGCCCATTCGTCGAACGCTGTGGGCTCGAGGAACTGCGCGCGGACGTCGGCGGCGTCATCGCTTGCCGCCTCGCCGAGATGGCGGAAGGTCAACGTGAAGTCGGCACCGTTCTTTGCCATCGCGTCGAGCAGGTCCTGGATCAGCGCCTCGTCGCCGTCGCGCGCGGTGAACAGGCCGACCTTGGCGCGCAGCCCGGCCTGATAGGCCGCGGTGAATTTTTCCGGGAAGTCGCCGAGGATCACTTGCGCCTGTTCGATCGCCTTCTCCTGGTCGTCGGCGAACAGCGGCAGCAGGCATTCGGCGAGCCGGGTCAGATTCCACAAAGCGATGCGCGGCTGGTTGGCGTAGGCGTAGCGGCCCATCTCGTCGATCGAGGAGAACACCTGCGCCGGGTTGTAGGCGTCGAGGAAGGCGCAGGGGCCGTAGTCGATGGTCTCGCCTGAGATCGAGGTATTGTCGGTGTTCATCACGCCGTGGATGAAGCCGACCAGCAGCCAGCGCGCGACGAGTGCGGCCTGTCGCGCGACGACGCCGGCAAGCAGCGCGTGATAGGGCTGGGCGGCGTCCTTCAGCTCGGGATAGTGCCTGATGATGACGTGGTCGGCGAGCGCCCGCACGCCGTCGGTGTCGCCGCGGGCGGCGAAAAACTGGAAGGTGCCGACGCGGATGTGGCTCGAGGCGATGCGCGTCAGCACCGCGCCAGGCAGCGCGGTCTCGCGCATCACGGGCTCGCCGGTGACGACGGCGGCAAGCGAACGGGTGGTCGGAATGCCCAAAGCGAACATCGCCTCGCTGACGATGTATTCGCGCAAGACCGGACCCAGCGCGGCGCGGCCGTCGCCGCGGCGGGAGAACGGGGTCGGGCCACTTCCCTTGAGCTGGATGTCGCGGCGGACGCCGTCCCGGTCGATGACCTCGCCGAGCAGGATGGCGCGGCCGTCGCCGAGCTGGGGAACAAAGTGGCCGAACTGGTGGCCGGCATAGGCCATCGCGATCGGGTCGGCGCCGTCAGGCAGGCGCTTGCCGGCGAGGATTTCGGCGCCCTCCGGGGTCGACAGCAGGTCCGGATCCAGCCCGAGCTGGAGCGCGAGCAACCGGTTCAGCTTGATCAGCCGGGGGGAGGCCACCGGGGTCGGCGCAACGCGGGCGAAAAAGTTCGCCGGCAGCGCCGAATAGGTGTTCTGGAAGGGGAAATGGATGGTCATGTCGGGAAGATAGGCCTGCGGGCCGAATAGGCAAACGATTGGCGGCGCCGGTCCGGAAAATCTGCCGTTTGGCCCGAAAACCGGGCGTTCCATTGGTTGCCGCACCCGGCCCCGTCGGGTAAACCCTCCGCAACTTCGGACAGGGCATTTTGGCCCTGTCGCGATTCGACCCTCCGACATCAGTTTTGGAACGAATATGCATCGCTACCGGTCACACACATGCGGCGCGCTCCGAGAGAGCGATATCGACCAGACGGCCCGGCTGTCAGGCTGGGTCCATCGTGTCCGGGACCATGGCGGCGTGCTGTTCGTCGATTTGCGCGACCATTACGGCATCACTCAATGCGTGGCCGATCCGGACTCGCCGGCATTCGCCGAGGTCGAGAAGTTCCGCTCGGAGTGGGTGGTGCGGATCGACGGCAAGGTGCGCCACCGCCCGGCCGGCACCGACAATCCCGAACTGCCGACCGGCATGATCGAGGTCTACATCAAGGAGATCGAGGTGCTGGGTCCTGCGGCCGAGCTCCCGCTGCCGGTGTTCGGCGAGCAGGAATATCCTGAGGACATCAGGCTGAAGTACCGCTTCCTCGACCTGCGTCGCGAGAAGCTGCACCAGAACATCATGACCCGCGGCGCGGTAGTCGATTCCATGCGCAAGCGGATGAAGGAGCAGGGCTTCTTCGAATTCCAGACCCCGATCCTGACGGCATCCTCGCCGGAAGGCGCGCGCGACTTCCTGGTGCCGTCGCGGATCCATCCCGGCAAGTTCTACGCGCTGCCGCAGGCGCCGCAGCAGTACAAGCAGCTGTTGATGATGTCGGGCTTCGACCGCTACTTCCAGATCGCGCCGTGCTTCCGCGACGAGGACCCGCGCGCCGACCGCCTGCCGGGCGAGTTCTACCAGCTCGACGTCGAGATGAGCTTTGTCGAACAGGACGACGTGTTCGCGGCGATGGAGCCGGTGATAACAGGCGTGTTCGAGGATTTTGCCAAGGGCAAGCCGGTGACCAAGAACTGGCCGCGGATTCCGTTCGCGGAAGCCGTGCGCAAATACGGCTCAGACAAGCCGGACCTGCGCAACAAGATCGTGATGCAGGAAGTCTCCGAGCACTTCCGCGGCTCCGGCTTCAAGGTGTTCGCGCGGATGCTTGAGGACCCGAAGAACCAGGTGTGGGCGATCCCCGGCACTGGCGGCGGCTCGCGCGCGTTCTGCGACCGCATGAACTCGTGGGCGCAGGGCGAGGGCCAGCCCGGCCTCGGCTACATCATGTGGCGCGAGGGCGGCGAGGGCGCGGGTCCGCTTGCCAACAACATCGGCCCGGAACGCACCGCTGCGATCCGCGACCAGCTCGGCCTGAAGGAGGGCGACGCGGCGTTCTTCGTCGCCGGCGATCCCGAAAAATTCTGGAAGTTCGCCGGGCTTGCCCGAACGAAACTCGGCGAGGAGCTGAACCAGATCGACAAGGACCGGTTCGAGCTCGCCTGGATCGTCGACTTCCCGATGTACGAGTATGACGAGGAGAACAAGAAGGTCGACTTCTCGCACAACCCGTTCTCGATGCCGCAGGGCGGTCTCGATGCGCTGAAGTCGCAGGACCCGCTGACCATCAAGGCGTTCCAGTACGACATCGCCTGCAACGGCTACGAGATCGCCTCCGGCGGCATCCGCAACCACAAGCCGGAAGCGATGGTGAAGGCGTTCGAGATCGCGGGCTATGGCGAGCAGGAGGTCATCGACCGCTTCGGCGGCATGTACCGTGCGTTCCAGTACGGCGCGCCGCCGCATGGCGGCATGGCGGCCGGCCTCGACCGCATCGTGATGCTGCTCTGCGGCACCAACAATCTGCGCGAGATCTCGCTGTTCCCGATGAACCAGCAGGCCATGGATTTGCTGATGGGCGCGCCGTCGGAAGCCTCGCCGAAGCAGCTCAAGGAGCTGCACATCCGCACCAACCTGCCGGCCAAGAGCTAGCCTTTAAAGTCACCTCGCCCCGCGCTTGCGGGGAGAGGTCGGCGCGCAGCGCCGGGTGAGGGGCATCCCTCCGCGCACACTCATCTCTCGAATTCGCGGAAGCAGCCCCTCACCCCAACCCTCTCCCCGTAAGAACGGGGAGAGGGGGAGTCCATGTCACAGCCCCGTCGAGGCCTCGATCCGGAATTGCGCCAGCGCCGACTGCGGATCGATCTTGAGCAGCTGCATCAGCTGCAGCGCCGGCGCTTTGGCGCGCGGCGTCAGCTTGACGACCAGCGTCTGTCCTGGCGTCTCGATGAACCGGCCGATGGCGGTGATGAGGGCGGTGGCATCGGGATTGCTGCCGCCGATCGCATCGCCCTGCGCCTTGATGCTCGCAAGGATGGCGCTGCGCGCGGCGTCGCGGCCGACATTCTGGCTGCGCGCGTACTGGGCGATTGCGAGATCGATGACGCCGAGGTCATGGACGGTGAGCTCGATCGCGCTGGCCTCGATCTGCGCTGCCGCGCCCATGGCCTCGGCTGCGTTGGCCGAAAATGCCTCGCGCGGCACGTTGCCGAGCGAGACCTTCGCCGACGCCTTCACGAGCCCGGCCATGTCGAACTTGACCGGCTCGAGCGCGAACGAGCGCGACGCCTCGGTCCAGACAGCGCCGAGATCGGCGTCGACCGCCATCCGGTCGATCCCGGCAGCGATGAGTGCGTCCTGCCCGGGGATGGCCGCATCAAGCGGTGTCGCCACCTTCGCGGTCAGGTGCAGCCTGCTCGGGATCGATCCGACGAACTGACCCCAGTCGAGGCTGAAGACGTCGACTTTGACCAGCTTGTCCGTGTTCTTGTACGGCCAAACGAGTCCCTTGAACTCGACTCCCTCGATCAGCGGAAGCAGCGCGAGCGCCTGTTCGGGCGTCGGCTTCTGTCCGGCGAACTGTGCCGTCAGCCGGACGGACTTGGCGACATCGAACGACTTCAGCGCGAACCGTCCGACCTTGAGAGTGCCCTTCGCCGCACTTGCATCGAGTCCTTCGACCGTAAGCTCGCCGATCTTGCCGTTTTCGAAGTTGAAGCGCATCGAGGCGAGCTTGAGCGGGGCCTCTGGTGTCTCAAGCGAAAGCCCATGCATCTCGGCATTTCCGATGCCGGCGCCTAAATAGATGCCAGCGAATTTCTCCAGCAGGTCGCGTGTTTGGGCCGCAGACGGTGGCGGGCTCCCCGGTGGCGGGATCATCGCCAGCAGCGCCGGCAGTTGCATCCGCGACGGGTTGATCCTGACGTCGTCGACGGTCATGCCGTCGATCCGCAAGTTTATGCCAGGGGTGGCGCTGATGACATAGGGACCGGCCGAAACGTGTCCCTGAATCCGGTACTCCCGGTCGTCGTTGGCCTTGGCGGGATCGAATATCGCCGCCATCGCGCCGACGTCGATATCGGTCGCGACGATATTGGCGAGGTCGCCGGTCATTTTGATCGGCGTGCCGGCCGCCTGCTGGTTGACCGTGAACGCAACCTTGTCGGTCTTGCTGGACGCGATTTTCCCGTCCTTCATGTTTTCGATGGCAAGGCCCGAGTAAGCGAATTCGCCGCTGGCGCCGTCGCCGGCATGTACGACAGCGCTGAAGATCATCGGTCCGGTCAAGGTGGGCACGCTCACCGATGACGCGTTGATGTGCGCGAGCTGGGCGAACGCGAACCGGTACAACTCGACGATGGACGACGAGGCCGGAAGCTGGGGCAGGCCGGCGGGAGCGGAATAGTCCTTCACCGTGATCCGCGGCGCCTTGTAGGTCAGGGAGGCGATCGTCGGGCTCGGCCCCGCCACGCCAATCTCGACATCGCTGAACTCGAGCTTGTCGGCGGAGACCCGTGCCGCGTCCGTTTGACCGAGGCCTGTCATCGTGAGGCTGGCAATCTTGACGCTGACCGGGGACTGCGCTCCCGTCTCGGAGGCGATGTCTGCAATCGTCAAGGTGCGGCTCTTGACGTCGAAGGCGATCTTGCCGTGGCTCGCCTTGGCGCCGGTGGCACGGACCTGCTCGAAGGCGGTCTCGACCTCGCGCGTGACCCGGCGCTGGGCATAGAGGTCGAAGCCGAAGAAGCCGCCGACCGCAATGACAATGACAGCGATCAGGCCGAGCAGAATTTTCTTCATTCGGTCAACTCCGGATCATCAAGGGAAAAAAATTGCCAATCCGCGGCCAGAAGGTGCAGCATCACTGAACGGGCCCGCCCGGGCCTGTTGACGGGGATGTTATCGGATGTTGCATCCAAGCGGCTGGACATGCTTCACATCCGGCTCGGTTTGCCGGACAACTGACTTTTGCCTGGATTAGCACAGAAACAAGAAATTTGGGCCGGAAACGCGGGGAGCACGCATGTCGTCATCGTCTGAAGAACTCCATAACGCGGCGCTCGCCTATCACCGGCTGCCGCGGCCGGGCAAGCTCGAGATCCAGGCGATCAAGCCGCTTGCCAACCAGCGCGACCTGGCGCTGGCCTATTCGCCGGGCGTGGCCGCCGCCTGCACCGAGATCGCCAAGAACCCCGCCGAGGCGGCGACCCTGACCGCCCGCGCCAATCTGGTGGCCGTGGTCTCGAACGGCACGGCCGTGCTCGGTCTCGGCAATATCGGTCCGCTGGCCTCCAAGCCCGTCATGGAAGGCAAGGCGGTGCTGTTCAAGAAATTCGCCGGCATCGACGTGTTCGATATCGAGATCAAGGCCGACACGATCGAGCGCGTGGTCGAGACCGTGGCAGCGCTGGAGCCGACCTTCGGCGGCATCAATCTGGAGGATATCCGCGGACCGGAATGCTTCGAGATCGAGGCGCAGCTCAAGGAGCGCATGAATATCCCGGTGTTCCACGACGACCAGCATGGCACCGCCATCATCGTCGCAGCCGCGATCGTCAACGCGCTGCTGCTGAACGGCAAGAAGCTGCCCGACGTCAAGATCGTCTGCTCGGGGGCCGGCGCGGCGGCGATCGCGACGCTCAACCTGCTGGTCTCGATGGGGGCGCAGCGCAAGAACATCTGGGTCTGCGACATCGACGGCGTGGTCTATGAAGGCCGCAACACCACGATGGATCGCTGGAAGGCGGTCTATGTCCAGAAGACCGACGCGCGCGTGCTGGCGGACGTGATTCCGGGCGCGGACATCTTCATCGGGCTGTCGGCGCCGGGCGTGCTGAAGCCGGAGATGGTCAAGCAGATGGGGGATGGGCCGCTGGTGATGGCGCTCGCCAATCCGGTGCCGGAGATCATGCCGGAAGAGGCGCGGGCGGCGCGACCGGATGCGATGATCTGCACCGGACGGTCGGACTATCCGAACCAGGTCAACAACGTGCTCTGCTTCCCCTTCATCTTCCGCGGCGCGCTCGACGTCGGCGCCACCGCGATCAACGAGGCGATGAAGCACGCCGCGGTGGACGCGATCGCGCAGCTCGCGCGCGATCCGCCGTCGGATGCGGTGGCCCATGGCTTCGAGACCGGCGAGACGCAGGGGTTCGGTCCGGGCTCGCTGATCCCGAGCCCGTTCGATCCGCGCCTGATCCTGCGCATTGCGCCGGCCGTGGCCAAGGCCGCGATCGAGTCCGGCGTCGCGACACGGCCGATCACCAATTTCGACGAATATGCCGCCAATCTCGAGCGCTTCTCGTTCCGCTCCGGCCTCACCATGAAGCCGGTGTTTGCCAAGGCGAAGACCCAGCCGGTGCGCGTGATCTATGCCGAAGGCGAGGATGAGCGGGTGCTGCGCGCGACCCAGGTGGTGCTCGAGGAGAAGCTGGCGCGGCCGATCCTGGTTGGTCGTCCGTCGGTGGTCGAGACGAGGATCAAGCGCTTCGGCCTGTCGATCAAGGCCGGCCGCGATTTCGACCTGGTCAATCCCGAGGACGATCCGCGCTACCGTTCCTACGTGCAGTCCTATATCGACGTCGCCGGCCGGCGCGGGGTGACGCCCGAGGGCGCGCGCACCGTGGTTCGCACCAACAACACGGTCATCGCCGCGCTCGCGGTGTCGCGCGGCGAGGCCGATGCGATGCTGTGCGGCGTCGAGGGCCGCTACATGAGCCATCTGCGCCATGTCCGCGAGATCATCGGCTTCCTGCCGGGGGTCAGCGACTATGCCGCGCTGGCGCTGATGATCACCTCCACCGGCGCGCATTTCCTCGCCGACACCCAGGTGCGGCCGAACCCGAGTGCGGAGGAGCTCGCCGAAGTGGCGTCGCTCGCGGCGATTCACGTCCAACGCTTCGCCTTCAAGCCGAGGGTCGCCTTCGTGTCACATTCCGACTTCGGCAGCTATGATACGGACTCCTCGCGCAAGATGCGGCGGGCCACCCAGCTCCTGAAGGACAAGCATCCGGAGATCGAGGCCGACGGCGAAATGCAGGGCGACACCGCGCTGTCGGCGGTGGCGCGCAAGCTCGTGCTGCCGCAATCGCGGCTGGAAGGCGAGGCCAACATCCTGATCATGCCGAACCTCGACGCCGCCAACATCGCCTACCAGATGATCAAATCGCTCGCCAACGCGCTGCCGGTGGGGCCGATCCTGATCGGTCCGGCGCGCCCGGCGCACATCCTCACCCCCGGTGTGACGGCGCGCGGCATTCTCAACATGACGGCGGTTGCCGCCGTCGAAGCCCAGGAGCGCGCCGGCCGCGCGCAGCCGACGCTGTTTGGTTGAGACCGATTCGATTTGATCGAAGCAGGTGGAGCGACCATAATCGCTCCGCCTGCTTCGTCCGATTCTGCCATCCAGTGAGGCCGACCCATGCCAGCGTTGATCACCTTCGGGCGCGTTCTGTTCGCCGTGCTGTTCCTGTATTCGGGGGCGACCAAGCTCTTCGGCATCCAGGTGACCGCGGACGTGCTCACGGCCAAGGTGACCATTCCCGCCGTGATCGCGCCCTATACGCAGCAGATCGAAACCTTCGCCAGCATGCCGTTCATGCAGCTCCTGGCGATCACGATCGGCGCCTTCGAGATCATCGCCGGGTTGATGATCGCAGTGAACGTGCTGACGCGGTTCTTCGCGATCCTTTTGATCATCTTCGTCTGCTTTGCGACCTTCTACTTCCACGATTTCTGGAATCAGGCGGCGCCCGACAACGGCAAGACCCTGATGGAGGCGCTGAAGAACCTGTCGCTGATCGGCGCATTGTTCATCATCGCCGGCTACGGCCGCGGCCCGCGCCGCGATGAGCCGGCGTATGGGGACGTGTAGGACGATACGCAGCTGCGTAGGGCGGGTTAGCGTAGCGTAACCCGCCATTCCCCCGGCGAAAAACTGGCGGGTTACGCCTTCGGCTAACCGGCCCCACGATCAGTGACTAGAGAACCCGCCGCCACGGCGTCACGCTGACGTCGTGCGCGGCATCGATCAGTTGCGGCGCGCCGGCGTGCAGCCCGTGCGCGGCGAGCACCTGCTGCGGGGTGCGGGCAGGGACGCCCGGAAAGCACGGCTCGCCGTCGGGGATACGCACCCTTGGCGCGACCGACAGCCAGAACGTGTCGTAGCGGTCCATGAACATGCCGAACACGCCGGGGCCGCCGATGATGGCGACCATGCCCGATGTCACGCCGGCTTCGCGGCTCGCCGCCTCGAACGGGCAGCCGGCCGGATTCCACAACAGCGCCTTCGGATTGTCCGGATCGGGCGCGGTGGCCGCGACCTTGCCGGTCAGGATCAGGCGGCACCGCTTCGGCGCGTTCGGCTGCTCTTCCTGGGAGTGACGGCCATGCACGACGAGGTCGGCGCGGTCGAGGGCCGCGGTGAAGAACCGCTTGTCGCCTTCGATCTTGAGATCGTCAGGCATCACATTGTGCGCATTCGCCAGCCGGCCATCGGCGGAGACGATGACGAACCCTTCGATACGCAACCCAGACACCAGAGCCATTTCCGTTCCGATCGAATCGGAACGGGGCTCTGGATTGTTGTTTTGACGCGTTTTCTTCACGCGAACCGGTACCCACTTCGCTCGAAAACGCTCTAGAACTGTCGCGCGCTATTGCTGGTCGACCGTGGTGACGACGCTGTTCACCGGCCGCGAGCTCACGGTCGGCAGCTTGACGTCCTTGGCGAGCTCTTGCTCGTATTGCGGCAGCACCGTCACCGGGAATTTGGCGCGCATCGCCACCACCTTGTAACCGCCGGCCTTGAGCTGCTGCAGCAGCGCGGGCAGCGCCTCCGCGGTGTGCTTCTGGAAGTCGTGCATCAGGATGATGCCCTTGCCGAGCTTGTTCAGCTTCTTCATCACGGTGTCGATCACCTGCTGCGGCTTGCTCGACTTGAAGTCGAAGGAGTCGAGGTCGCAGGAGAAGATCGCGATGTTGCGGTTGCCGAGATAGGTCACCATCTCCGGCGGATGCTGCAGCGCCGGGAAGCGGAAGAACGGTGAGGGTGAAACCTCGAGCGCCCATTTGACCGCGGCGTAGCCGCGCTCGATCTCGTCCTTCTTCTGATCCTCGGTCAGCTTCTTGTTGTTCAGATTGGCGTGCGACCAGGTGTGCGCGCCGACCGTGTGGCCGGCGGCATAGACCTGGCGCAGGATTTCAGGGTGATAAGTGGCGTGCTTGCCGATCGGGAAGAAGATGCCCGTGGTGCATTCATCCGCGAGCGCCTTCAACACTGCGGGTGTGTTGGCCGGCCATGGACCGTCGTCGAAGGTCAACACCACTTCATGGTCGCGCAGGAAGTCGAGCTGCTTGAAATGCTCGAAGCCGAAGCCTGGCCCGCCGGTGGTGTCGATCTCGACGGTGCGGCCGACGCCGAGCGCGTTCGGATTGTTGCAGGCAGCGCGCGCCGGCTGCGGCGGTTGCTTCGGCGGCACTGGCGCGGCGTTTGCGGCGGCGGGCGCAGGTGCCGCGGCGGCGGGCGCTGGAGCTGCGGCCGCTGGTGCTGCCGCCGGCGCTGTGGCGGCACCCTTGGCCGGCGCTGCCGCAGCGCCCTTGGCGGGCGGCGTCTGCGACCAAGCTGCGCTCGACGCGAGCAACGATACGGTCCCTGCGAAAATCAGACCTGCCGCAATGCGCATGGCGTGTTCCTTGCTGATCGCGCTCCCGTGCCGGCGTTGCCGCACCCGGACCGCTTCACCCCCAACCGATCGTACCCTAGTCGCAGTCGCGACGCCAAGGCAATGAAGGTGGGCGGGCGCGTGCTCAAAATCCCAGTTAATTCCGGGGATTATCGGGGCCTTTCAGGCTGCCGCCAGCGCTCGTGCGATTGCAGTCTTGATGCGGGTGTCGTCGGGCGTGACCGACTCAGGGAAGACGTCGGCGATGTGGCCGTCGCGGCCGATCAGGTATTTGTGGAAATTCCAGCGCGGCACGTCCTTCGGCCGCGCCTCGGCCGCCCAGCGGTAGAACGGATGCGCGCTCGCGCCCCGGACCACAGCCTTAGCTGCGATCGGGAAGGTGACGCCGTATTGATGCTGCGCGATCTCGGCGATCTCCGTCGGGCCGCCGGGCTCCTGGCCGCCGAAATCATTCGAGGGCACGCCGATGATGACGAAGCCGCGCTCGCGGAATTCGCTCCACAATTGCTGCAGGCTGGCATATTGCGGCGTGAAGCCACAGAGCGAGGCCGTGTTCACGATCATCAGGGGATGGCCGGCATATTCGGCAAGGCTGATATCGCCTCCGGAGAGTGCCGGGAATGAGAAGGCGTAGGCCGTGATCCGGCTCATTGCGGGCTGCTCCGCATGCAGCGCACGCGATCCCGCGGCCGCGGCCAAGGCCGTCACGATCAGTGTTCGGCGGTCGATCATGATGATGTCCCCGGATCGGATGTGCCTGACATCATAATCCAGAGCGCAGGCTCAGGCCTTCAACAAGGCGTTACGGAAGAGAACATCTTAGCCGTCATGCCCGGCCTTGTGCCGGGCATCCACGTCTTCGCTCCAACGGGCGAGAAAGACGTGGATGGCCGGGACATAGGCGAGCGGAAGCGACGCCGTCCTTCGGACGGCTACGCCCGGCCATGACGGAAAGTGATTTTGGCTCTCGGGAAGAGGGTTGGAGAGGTGCAGCCCGAAGATTAGCGCAGCGGAAGGATGAAGTCGGTGCCTTCGCCGGTCTCACCCTGGTTGACGCCGAGGTCGGAGACGATGATCGAGCCGCCGGTGCCGAGCGCTTCGCTGATCCGGGCCATCACGTCTGATGGAATCGAGATGCGGTCGAGTGCCTCGGCCGGGGTATTCGTCGCCGGCTGCGCCTTGGCCTCGACCGGCGCCGCCACCTTGCGGCGATGCGAGACATGCTCGTCGGCGTCGATACGGGCGGCATTGCGGGTCGGCAGCGTGACCACCGACCAGCGCAGCAGGTTCGCGTCGGTCTTATCGGCTTCCGCGGTGAACACATGCGTGCCGAGCGGCCGGTCGCTTGCGGCGATCATCACCGGCACGTCGAACAGCGGCGCAAAGTTCTGCCGCACATAGAGCTTGGAATCCTTGCGGCTGATGAACACCGCGATCTGGCCGGCGCGCTTCGACACGTCGATCCTGGCGACGCCCGGCAGCCGTGCCGGATCCTTGGTTGCATCCTTCTTGGCATCGGGTGCGTCGGCTGCGGTTGCCGGCTCGGCGGGCTTGTCAGCCGGCTTGACTGCATCCACCGCCTTGGCAGCGTCCTTGCTCGCCGCGTCCTTGCTCGCGTCCTTGGCGGCATCAGCCTTAGGCGCATCGGCCTTCGTATCGGTCTTGGGTGCCTCGGCAATGCCGGGCCTGGCGGCGTCCGCTTTCGGCTCGTCAGCTTTGGCTTCGGCCTTCACCGGGTCGTGCGCGGAGACCTCGGTCTTCGGCGTGTCGGTGCTGCCGGTGGTTTCGCCGACCGTCTTGTCGTCGGTAGCGGAATTGGTCTCGGCCGGCTGGTCGGTCGCAGTCTCAGCTTGGACCGTCTCGGGCTTGTCGGCTGCAAGCTTGTCAGCAATCGCGTCCCGTGTCGCCGAGGAGGACGCGTCGGACATCGTCACCGACGTGCTCGCCGCCGGCATCGCACTGCTGGCGTCGGCGGTATGGGTGTTGTCGCGCAGCGAAGCGGGCGGGGCGGCGTGGCCGACGCTGGTGCGCAAATCGAGATCGGACTGCTTGTCGGCGCCCTTGTCGGTCTTGACGCCGAGCGGCGCATCCATCTTCAGGATCTCGTCGGCAACCGGCTGCTGCGGCGTGACCTTCTGTGTCACCAGCAGCGGATGCGAGAAGTTCTCCGGCGTGATCGTGCCCGGCGTGACGAACACGCGGGCGCCCATTCGCGTCCAGCCGTACATCCTGACCGCAAACGACATCGGCATGCGGATGCAGCCATGGGAGGCCGGATAGCCGGGCAGCACACCGGCGTGCATGGCGATGCCCGACCAGGTGATGCGCTGCATGTACGGCATCGGTGCGCCGCTATAGATGTTGGACTGGTGGTACTTCTGCTTCTGGATGACGCTGAAGACACCCATCGGGGTCGAGTGCCCCTTCATGCCCGTCGACACCGGGCTCTCGGCATAGAGGCCGTTGGCGTCGTAGACGCTGACCCGCTGCTGGTCGACCGAGACCGAGATGATCAGGGGACCCTGCGGCTTGGCGCCGGCCTCCTTCTCGGTCGCCGGATTCTTCTTGGTCAGATTGCGCTTCGGCTTCGGCCGGGCCGGCCGCGGCATCGGCTGGTAATCACCGTAATAGCCGGAATCACTGTTCCAGTAGAACAGCGCAGCATCGGCCTGTGAGGAGGCGGCGACGGTGCCGGCCGCGGTCAAAACCGCAACCTGCCAGAACCGCCTATTGGCAGAATCAAAAATCGAAATCCGCCGTCCCGTTCCGCGCATATTCCGAATCCCAGTCCAAACTATTCCTTGGTTGTCGCAGACGTGGAACGCGTTCACCAGCGTATGCGATTAACCCTTCCGTGATGGGCGTGTTTTTTCGCCAAAAGCGTAGCAAAAAAGCCTCACAAGAGGTTAAACGCCCCGCCTGATCACGGAGCCGTTAGCGCCTTCCTGTGCTGCGTTTGCGCACTACATAGGCGGGACCCACCCCGCGGAGACCTCAATGACATCGAGAAGTGTGAGCTTGTGTGACGTGCGACTGTTGTCTCGATCGGGGTGCGCAGTGCTGCTGATGGTGCTGGGTTTGGGGCTGGCCCGTCCGGCGGCTGCGGCGGATGAGCCGGACCTGATCTTTCGCCGTTCCACGGTGTTCAAATTAATGAGCCCCAACGACAAGCTCGCGACCTACGGCGTCGACGACCCCGAGGTCGAAGGTGTCGCCTGTCACTTCACGGTGCCGGAGAAGGGCGGCTTCAAGGGCTGGCTTGGACTTGCCGAGGAAGTCTCCGATATCTCGCTGGCTTGCCGGCAGATCGGGCCGATCCGCTTCAAGAACAAGCTCGGCCAGGGCGACGACATGTTCAGCAAGCGCCGGTCGCTATTCTTTAAGAAGATGCAGATCGTGCGCGGCTGCGACGCCAAGCGCAACGTGCTGGTCTACATGGTCTATTCGGACAGGCTGATCGAGGGCTCGCCGAAGAATTCGACGTCGTCGGTGCCGATCATGCCGTGGGGCCCGACCGACGCCGCCATCCAGAAGTGCGGCGAGTTCATTCAATAGCCCCGGCAGGGGCTTGGCCTGTTCGGCTGAAGCGGCGGGCGAGCTAGCGGTTGGTTTGCCCGAACTGCTTCGCGCCGATGCTGAGGCCCGGCTTGACCTTCGGGTCGCGGCAGCCGACGAGGCGGACCAGCTTCTGCTGCGCGCACTCATTGTCGCCCATCACGTGGGTACCCTGTTGCGACATTGCGGCCGTCATCTGCTTCTGCGGGCCGGATTTGGTGGCCGCGGATTCATTGCCAACGCCCATGTTGCCATTGCCCACGACTGACATCCTTCGTTGGATTGGGAATCACCACAACGTGCCACCACGGAGATGGTTGCACGGTGCCGAGATGAGTCGGCTGGACCGTCGCCCGGTTCACTGCCGACCTGCTGTGCTGCCTCCTGTCTCAGCAGAGGAAAGTTAAGAAAGCGCGATAGCCCGCTCAATTTGCACGCATAATCGGCCATTGCCCTGGCTGCGGCCAAACCAGGTGCCAAGGAAGGCCCAAGGACAGGCGCCAAGGCGGGTGCGAAGGCAGGCCTCGACGCGCGAAATCTTGAACACGCGCTCCGCCGCCGCTCTATCACTGAAAATATTGATGTTTCCCGGCCAATGTTTCGTCGATCGCCAGCCGACGAAACAATTCTCCCGTTGATGAAACCATTTTCGACTTGTTCCGCAGAACTCCGGAAACGGCAGTTCGTTATCAAACCGTCAACACAACGGCGCGGACGCCAGCCGGAATAACGGAGACTGTCACATGCGGACCATCAGCCTGATCCTCGCCTTCGTCTTCGTGATGGCCGGTTCGTCGATGGCTGGTTCCCCGGACAGCGGTTTGCCCGGCATCGGCACGTTCTCCTATAACGGCTCGCCGGTGGTCACTGTGGCCCCGATGGTGATGGCGCAGGCCAACTGAACGCGACGCGAAAAACAGAACAGCCGATAAAGGCCACTCATGTTGCTCCGTATCTGTTCCGCCGCGATGTTCGCATCGCTCGTCCTCGCGGGTTCCGCCCAGGCCCAATCCCAGCTCCCCCTCGAATCGCTGCAGATACGGTCGCTGTACCGGGTGACTGAGCCGCGCGACGAATTCGTTCGCCAATGCGCGCCGCACATGCTTGGCCGCTGGGCGCATCCCGAAGCCGTCTGCGGCTGCCTGCACGACCACGCCGCAGCAACGGTGGATGACCCCGATCTCCGTCAGGCACTGCTCCGCGGGATCAGCGAGACCGGCGTGCCGACCATCGAGACCGATTGGGTGCCGCCGTCGAAGCAGGGCGAGATCGGCCCGACCTTCACCAAGATTGCCAAGCCGACGCTGCAATGCATGTTCGAGCCGATCTCGAACTGAGCGGGCACGTCGCCAGGCAATGATGAAGCAGGCGCCTCGCGGAAGCGGGGCGCTTTATTTTTTGGCGAGGCGCGGCACGCAGCTGCGGGTCCGCACAACGCCGTTCTGGCTCAGCTTGGCACCGATCACCTGCTTGATCTGCCCGGCCGGGCACGAGCCGTCATCGACCAGGACGCGCTGACCGACCCGGAGGTCGACGATGTCGCCCTCGCGCATCAAGGCCTGCTGCGCGGAGGCGGGAGCGCTCAGGGCGACACATATGACGGCGCCGATCAGCGCGACGAATCCGATGCGCGGCATCGCGGCCTCCCTCACTTGTTCTGGATCTTGACCCCATCGGGGCCGACATTGATCTGCAGGCCGTCGGGCTGCTTCTTCGCCTGATAGAGATTGTAGCCGAGCATGCCCACGATCAGGACCAACCCGCCGATCACGAGATACAGGACGTTGCGATTGGCAGGCATCCGGTATCTCCGTACGCTGGCACTGACTGAACGCGCGCGACCTTAGTCAGGTCGCTGCGATTCTCATAGCGCGCCGCGGTTTGGCGGATGACTTGACCGATCCCTTGACTGGTCCCTTGCGCGTCGCGCGCAGCGCAATCAGCGTTGTCTTCGCCAATTGTTCCGCCGACGCGACGAGTTGCGGAACCGGATGACCGGAAAATCCCAGCACGAAGCCGGGCAGTGGGCGTGCACGATGATAGGTCTCGGCGAGCAGCCAGCCGCCGACGCCGGCGGCAGCTTTTGCCTGCGCGGCAATGAGCGGATCGGTCGCGGGATCGAGCCGCGCGACGAGATGCAGACCCTGCGAGGGCACGGGAACCGTGAGCTTGCCCTCGGATGCGCGCTCGAGCGTCGACGCCAGCACGTCGCGCGCCTCGCGATAGAGTTTTCGCGATTTGCGCAAATTGGCGGCGAAGGCGCCGGAGTTCAGCATGTCGGCGACCGCGCCTTCCATCAACGTGGCGGGAAAGCGGTCGAGCGCGGCGCGCGCCGCCGTCACCGGGCCGATCAGGGCTTCGGGCAGGGCGCAGTAGCCGATCCGCAATCCCGGAAACAGCGTCTTGGCAAACGTGCCCATGTAGATCACGCGGCGCAGATGATCGATGCCGGCGAGCGACAACAGCGGCGCGCCGTCATAGCGGAACTCGCTGTCGTAATCGTCCTCGAACACGAAGGCGCCGGCATCGCGGGCCCAGTCGAGCAACTCGAGCCGGCGCGGCATCGACATCTGCACGCCGAGCGGAAACTGGTGCGACGGCGTGACATAGGCGGCGCGTGCCTGTGGTGCCGACGCGCGGCCCTTGTCGACGCGCATGCCGGAGGCATCGACCGGCACCGACACCGGACGATAGCCGCAATGCTCGATCGCGCGCCGCGCCGCCGGGTAGCCGGGGTCCTCGCACCAGACCTGGTCGCCGGGCTTGAGGATCGCGCCGAGCACGATGCGCAGCGCGTGCAAGGTGCCCGACGCCAGCATGATCTGGTCGGGATCGCAGCGCAACCCGCGCGCCGACAGCAAATGATCTGATATCGCGGCGCGCAATTCGCTGCTGCCGCGGGGATCGCCGTAATGCAGATGCTCGGAGCCGAAGGCGCGCAGCCTGCGGCCGGCAAAAGCACGGAAACGCTGCAGTGCGCGTTCGTCGATATGGGTGCAGCCGAGCGACAGCGCGTTGTGCTGCGGCGGCTCGATCTCGATCTTCGCACGCCGCGGCGCGGTGGCCTGGGCCGGGATGCGCGCGGCGACGAAAGTGCCGGAGCCCGTGGTTGCCACCGCAAAGCCGTCGGCGATCAGCCGCTCATAGGCCGTGGTGACGGCGTTGCGGCGGAAGCCGGTCTGTTTGGCCAGCGTGCGCGAGGGCGGCAGCGGCTCGCCCGGCTTGACCAGGCCGCCGACGATTGTGTGGCACAGCGCCTGATAGAGCCGCTGCTGCGACGCTGCGCCCTGCGTGACGTGGGGGCCGGCGAGGTCGAGCGGCAGCTCGGCCTTGGCCGGCCAAGGCTCAGATAAATTGGGCTTGCGCAAATTGGTCGGAATTTTTCGCATGGAATTGGCACTATCGCAGACCAAATGGACCGCTACAACTCTCGACAGATTCCAGATTTCGAAAGGCACCGCCGTGACCGAAGGCGCATCCGCTCCGTCCTACCCCATGTCGTCCCGCAACCGGGTGAAGCGCCGCCATGATCGCGGCTTCTACGACCACGCCACCGTGCACAAGATCCTCGACGCCTCGATGCTGTGCCACGTCTCCTACGTGATAGACGGCCAGCCCTATTGCACGCCGACCTTCTTCTGGCGCGAGGGCACCAAACTCTACTGGCACGGCTCGAGCGCGAGCCGGATGCTGGAGAACCAGTCCGAAGGGCAGCGCGTGTGCCTGACGGTCGCCCATCTCGACAGCCTGGTGCTGGCGCGCTGCGGCTTCAATCACTCGGCCGACTATCGCGCGGTGATGGCATTCGGCACTGCCTATCTCGTCACCGACCCGCAAGAGAAGGAGCGCGCCATCGTTGCGATGGTCGACCGCTTCTTTCCGGAGCGCACCGCAAGCCTGCGCGCCAGCAGCAAGCAGGAGATCAAGGCGACCTCGTTCATCGCGATGGAGATCGATGAAGCCTCGGCAAAGGTTCGCGCCAAGGGCGTCGCCGACGACGACGAGGATTACGAGTTGCCGATCTATGCCGAGCGTATCCCGGTGCGCACCGTGCTCGGCGCGCCGGAGCCGTGTTCGCGGCTGCTCGACGGCGTGATGCGGCCTGCGACACTCGATGGCTATTCGGAAGGCCGTCTGCTCGAAGATGCATTGCGGGATGCCTATTTTGCGCAATACAAGGCGGAGTGAAATCGGGTTACGGTGCGGCTCCCGCCTGTCTGATTTCCCCGATGGAGCTGCCGCATGACTGCCGAGACGCAACAACGAATCCTTGCTGCGGTTGACGAGGGATTCGATGCGCAGCTTGCGACGACGCAGGCCTTTGTCGCGATCCCCTCGACCCGCGGCGCCGAGGGGCCGTGCCAGGACATGATCGGCGATCTCTTGCGCGAGCGCGGCTATGAGGTCGACGACTGGCACATCAATCTCGACGAGCTCAGGGATTTGCGCGGCTTCGGCCCGATCGATCATGATTTCTCGAAGGCGCGCACGGTGGTCGGCACCTACCGCCCGGCGACCAATGCCGGCAAATCGCTGATCCTGCAGGGCCACTGCGACGTTGTGCCGACCGGCCCGCTCGAGATGTGGGAGACGCCGCCGTTCTCGCCTGTCATCAAGGACGGCAGGATGTACGGCCGCGGCGCCTGCGACATGAAGTCCGGCACGATCGGCGCGCTGTATGCGCTGGATGCGATCAGGAAGGCCGGCCTGAAGCCGACGGCGCGGATCCACTTCCAGTCCGTGATCGAGGAGGAGAGCACCGGCGTCGGCGCGCTCTCGACCTTGCAGCGCGGCTATCGTGCCGATGCCTGCTTCATCCCGGAGCCGACCAACGGCACGATGATCCGCTCGCAGGTCGGCGTGATCTGGTTCCGCCTGAAGGTACGCGGCTTCCCTGTGCATGTGTTCGAGGCCGGTGCCGGCTCGAACGCGATCATGGCGGCGTATCATCTGGTGCATGCGCTGGAGCAGCTCGAGATCGCCTGGAATGAGCGCGCCAAGGCGGATCGCCACTTCAAGGACGTCAATCATCCGATCAACTTCAATCCCGGCATCATCAAGGGTGGCGACTGGGCCTCCAGCGTGCCGGCCTGGTGCGACGTCGACTGCCGCATAGCGGTGCTGCCGGGCTGGTCGATCGCCGAATGCCAGAAGGAGATTTTGGCCTGCGTGTCGGCCGCGGCGCGCGATCATCGCTTCCTCTCCAACAATCCGCCGCAGGTCGAGTGGTCCGGCTTCCTGTCGGAAGGCTATGAGCTGGTGAATTCCGAGGCGCCGGAAGCCGCCTTCGCGAGGGCACATCAGACGGTCTATGGCGGCGCGGTAGAAGACCGCGCCTTCACCGCGCTGACCGACACGCGCTTCTACGGCCTGAACTATGACATCCCGAGCCTCTGCTTCGGCGCCAATGGCGCGGCGATGCACGGCTTCAACGAGTATGTGGAGCTGGACTCGCTGCGGAAGTCGACCAAGGCCACCGCGCTGTTCATCGCGGAATGGTGCGGGGTGGAGAAGGCGTAGTAGCTCCGCTGCATCCACATCGTTGCGATGACTGTTTCGCGCAATAGCGCAACAATAATTGGTGTCGTCCCGGCGAAAGCCGGGACCCTTACTCCGCAGCAGATGTTGTGACCAGGACTCGTCATTCCAGCGGTGCACGACAATCAAGACGCGTGGTAATGGGTCCGGGCTCCGTGCGCAATCGCGCACTCGGCCGGGACGACGGTGGAGGGATCAGCTCTCCGGCCACAACGCCCTGACGATCGCATCCAGCCCATCGGTCAGCGCGGCTGGGCCGGGCTGCAAAATGATCGATGACTTGATCTCGACGATGCGGTCGTTGCGCACGGCCGGAATCTCGCTCCAGCCGTCACGTTTTCGGATGCGGTCGGGCACGACCTTCTTGCCGCACCAGGATGCCAGGATCACGTCGGGCATCGCCTCGAGCACGGCCTCAGGCGCGACGATGCGATCCTTGGCGGCCTTGTGCCCGCGCAGATGCGGCAGCGCGTCCTCGCCGCCGGCGATCTCGATCAGTTCGGACACCCAGCCGATGCCGCTGATCAGCGGATCGTCCCATTCCTCGAAATAGACTTTTGGCCGTGACGCCGGACGCGGCGTCGCCGCGATCGCGTCCAGCCGTCCTGCGAGGCTTTGCGCGAGCTGCCCGGCGCGCTCGGCGGCGCCGACCATCGCGCCCAGGGTGCGGATCATTACGAGGATGCCGGCGACGTCGCGCTGGTTGAAGACATGCACGGCGACGCCGGCACGCACGAGATCGGCGACAATGTCGGCCTGCAAATCGGAGAAGGCGAGCACCAGATCCGGGTCGAGCGCCAGGATCTTTGGAATGTCGGCGGAGATGAAGGCCGACACCCGCGGCTTCTCGCGGCGGACCTGCGGCGGCCGCACCGCATAGCCGGAGACGCCGACGATGCGGTCCTGCTCGCCGAGCAGATAGAGCGTTTCGACCGTCTCTTCGGTCAGGCAGACGATCCGGCGGGGAGGGAAGTCGCGCATCGCGGACGGTATGCAGATTTGGCGGCACATTGTCACTGTGACCATAACGTCATGGTCGCCATTACCTCGGACGTCATTGCCGGGCTCGACCCGGCAATCCATCATGCCAAGAAAGCGCCTTGCCAAGAACGATGGATACGCGGGTCAAGCCCGCGTATGACGTCCAGAAAAACCGGAGGAACAATGACGCCGCTCGAAAAGATCCAGTCGATGAAGATGCCGTTCGCGGAACTGAAGGGCGTCACCTTCACCGAGGCCGGCCAGGATCGGGTGGTCGCGAAGATGCTGGTGCGGCCGGACCTCTGCACCCTCCATCACACCATCCACGGCGGAGCGGTGATGGCCTTTGCGGACTCGGTCGGCGCCGCCGCCACCGTGATCAACCTGCCTGCGGATGCCAAGGGCACCACGACACTGGAGAGCAAGACCAACTTCATCGGCGGCGCCAAGGAGGGGATGACGGTGATCGCCACGGCAACCCCGGTTCACCGGGGACGGCGCACCCAGGTCTGGCAGACCAGGCTGGAGACCGAGGATGGCAAGCTGGTCGCGCTGGTGACCCAAACGCAGCTGGTATTATGATGAGGCGATATTGTGATTTACCAATCACATCATTGTTTACTCAAATGAATCTCAGTACTTGAATTATATGGTGCGATGCACAAGATAGGGGTGCTAGGGAGTCGACGCCTCCTCGAGGGCTACCAAGAGGAGTTATGAAATGAACTACGATTCCATCCGTCCGACGTCTGCCAAGGGCACCGTACGGACGCTGAGCCAGCAGGAGGAGCTTCCTCTGCTGCGAGATCATCTGCTGCGGCTGGATCGTACCAGCCGTCATGATCGCTTTCATGGCTTCATCGACGACAGCTTCATCCGCCGCTATGCCGAGCGCTGCGCCAACGATGGCACGGTCATCATCGCCTATTTCGAGGATGGCGTGGTCCGCGGCGCGGCCGAGCTGCATCCGCCGGAGCAGTCACCGGACGCGCAGCCCGAGATCGCCTTCAGCGTGGAGCGGTCGGCGCGTCGCAAGGGCGTCGGCAGCACGCTGTTTCGCAAGCTGATCGCCGAGGCGCATGCCAAGGGCTACAGCAACCTGCGCATCACCACCGGCGCACAGAACGATGCGATGCGTGCGCTCGCCACCAAGTTCGGTGCCCAGCTGACCTTCCGTCACGGTGAGTCCACCGGCAGCATCGACCTGACCGAGCAACACCAGGCCGAGCCGGCACCGACTGCTGCAGTGGTGACGCCGGCCGAGGCCGCGCAAGCGATCGTCGACATGAACCGTGCCTATTGGCGGATGGTGATGCAGATGTCGGGCTGGGGCCGGGCGGCCTGAGCCGATTTCTCAGCAAACGCAAAAAGGGCAATCCGCTCAGCGGATTGCCCTTTTTCTTTCAGCAATCGGATGTCGTTGTTCAGGTGCCGGTGCGCTTGTCCGTCGCAAAGCGGCGGACCACGCGGCGCTCGACCACAATGGAGCGCTGCGCGCCCTGTTCGCCGGCGATCACACGGGTTGCCGTGCCGGTCCGGGCGCTGACGCGCGCGGTCTTCTTCACCTCGGCCAGCACCTCGTCATAGGGCAGTCCCATCAGGGACGATGCGATCTCGGCCTGGGCCTCCACGTCGTCGGTGATGCCGATGGCCGCGAAGATTGCCTCCTCCAGGGTCGGCGGATCATGCCGCACGCGCCTTGTGCCGTATTTGGTGTTCCAGTCTCCGCTCATCGCCGCCTCATCCCTTGAATCGCGGGAGATACGTAAGGGCCCTAATGTTGCATTGCAATATGAATGTGAGATGGCAATCCAGCCATGCAGCTAGAGTCTCTCAATTTTGTGAGCGTCATAAAGTTCGATCGTGGTCGCAGCCGCCGCAAGAGATTGCAGCAACCGGACGAAGTCACGGGAGGCCGGGACCGCAAAATGCGCCGCCAGCGCGGCGCGATCGGCCCATTGCTCGAAAAACACCAGCTTGAGGGGATCTTCGCAGTCGACATGCACCGCGTGCGAGATGCAGCCGGGCTCGGTGCGCGAGCGATGGACATGCTCGAGACTTAGGCGCCGCACCTCATCGAATGTGTCGGGGCGGGCGGTGACGCTGCCGGTGACGACAATCATGATGTCCCCCAGTGCTTTACGGGGCGGCTTCCGCCCCTGACGCATTGATCGGCTGCTGCGGCCAGCGCTTCAGTGCAGCACGGCCGGCATCGGTCAGAAGATAGATGCCGCGCTCGGCGCGATCGAACCAGCCATAGACATTATGCAGCAGGATCTTGCCGGCGTCGGGAAAATCCGCCCGCAGGTCGCGCACCCGCTTTGGTCCATCCGACAGCGCCGACGCGCAGGCCAGCGCCTGCTGGCGGTAGGCGGTCATGATCGGTGTGCGTGTCGAACCGCCCATGACGGGATCGCCCTTGCGCTTCCGGTGCTCGGCGATCAGGCGCGAGCGCTGCTTCGGATTGCGCCTGATGGCCGCGGTCGGCGGCGGCACCAGCACCTCGACGTCGCCGCGGTCGGTGACGCCGAGCATGCCGAAGCCGAGCCGCCGGCACAGATTGCGATAGCGCGCGTCGCTCTCGCGGCCCTTGCCGCGGGCCGAGACCTTTGCCGCGATCCAGACCTCGTCGGCGGCGGCGGCACGGTCGACCGCCTGCAGGATCAGTTCGAGATTGAAGGCGAGCTTGAGTTCACCGATCACGACGACAGGCGGATCGTCGCCGCTCAGCGCCACGAGATCGCAGCCGCCGACCTCGCCCTTCACCGTGAAGCCGAGCTTTTCGAGGAAGCGTTTGACGGGCAGATAAAGCGCAGTTTCCAACGGGCACGGCTCCGGCGGCGGTTCGGCCGCGACTCAATTCGCACCAGCATAGCCCGGAAAGACCGCTGCCGCCGCGGACGGAATTTGCTCAAAGCCCGCCCCAGCGGCTATTGTGAGGCTGGGACAAGGCGCGGCTATTTTCATGATCCGGAACGGGCTCTATCACATCACCGTCGAATTTCTCGACGGCGTCTCTGGCGGCAATCAGGGCGTCATGGTGCTGCGCGACGGCCAGATGCGCGGCGGCGACTCGTTCTTCTATGCCCATGGCAGCTACACCGCGGCCGATGGCAAGTGGAAGGGCGAGGTCACCAATGAGGAGCATTCGCCGACCTATGGCGAGCGCCCGGTGTGGGAACGCAAGGTGGTCACCATTGGATTCACCGGCACCTACACCGACGAGACCGCCGAGGGTAACGGCATGGCGCTCGCCGGCAAGCAGAGCATCCGCTTCAGGTCGAGGCTGCGGCTATTGGTTGCTGACTGAGGTGTGATGCAGAGCAGGTACTGCAAGGTCCAGGTCTCAAGCGCGCGGCGTCTCCGTTTTCGCGGTGCTCAAGAAGCTCGTGGCGATCTAAACCCGCCCGTTGACCGGCAGCAGCGCGCCGGTGACGGCGCTTGCGGCGTCGCTGGCGAGGAACAGGATGACGTCGGCGAGCTCTTTCGGCGTCACCCATTTGGAGATATCGGCCTTCGGCATCGCGGCGCGATTGGCCGCGGTATCAATGATCGAGGGCAGCACGGCGTTCACCGTGACCTTGCCCTTGAGTTCGGCGGCGAGCGACTCCGTCAGGCGATGCACGCCGGCCTTCGAAGCCGCGTAGGGGCCCATGCCGGAGGCGGCCTGCAACGCGCCCAGCGCGCCGATATTGATGATGCGTCCGGCGCCCGACTTGGTGAGATGCGGTATAGCGGCGCGCGATGTGTTGAGCGCGGTCATCACATTCATGGCGTACATGCGCTGCCAGGTCGCGGGATCTCCGTCGCTCACGGCCTCGAAGGTGAAGCCGCCGGCGATGTTGATCAGCCCGTCGAGCCGGCCGAAATGCGCGGCTGCCTTGTCGATCGCAGCCTTCGCTTGCGCGGGATCGGTGAGGTCGACACCGCCGAGCTCGATGCGGTCGGCGGTTGGCGCAAGCGTTGAGGCTGCATGATCGATCCCGGCGACGCTCGCGCCGCGCGCCAGGGCCTCCTCGGTGACCACTTGGCCAAGTGCGCCGAGGGCGCCGGTGATGACGATGGCTTTTCTGTTCATGGCGGTCTCCGTATGCGCGAGCAGGCTTCCGCCCACTATGATCAGGCGGAATTCATTTGCAATGCCGCCCATTCCGTCTCCTACTGCGCGCATTGATCAGTTCATTCACCTCAAGGATGTTTGCGATGCCGACACCAAGGCCGTGCGAAACCCATCTCGAACTCGTCAAGTTCGCCCATCCGTTGCCGCACATTGCGGAAGCGCTGCGGCATCAACGCAAGGTCAAGGTGGTGGCGCTCGGATCGTCGTCGACGGCGGGCGCCGACAACATCCTGCCATTCCCGCCGCGGCTCGAAATGCTGCTGCGGCAACGCTTCTTCGGCCGGATGATCGATGTGATCAACCGTGGCGTAGGCGGCCAGGAGGCGCCTGAGGAATATTCGCGCATCGAAACCGACGTCACGACCGAGGCGCCGGTGCTGGTGATCTGGCAGGTCGGCACCAACGCCGTCTACAAGAGCTACAATCCGGCCGAGGTGCGTGCCACGCTGGAGGCCGGGCTCGACGTGCTCGCCGCGCTGCCGCTTGACGTCGTCGTGATGGATTCCCAGTACACGCAGGCGATCGTCGGAACACCAGCCGCGCTCAATCTCGCCAACATCATCATGCCGATGATCGCCGAGGTCACGTCGAACAAGGGCGTCAACCTGTTCAGCCGTTTCGCGCTGATGAAGCGCTGGTTCGAAGCCGGAATTCCCCTGACCGAGCTCGACGATGGCGGCCAGCTTCTGCTTCACACCAGCGAATGGGCGACGAATTGCGCAACCCAGTCGCTGTTTGGCGCCATCGACGACGCCTTGAAGCCGGAGGCGATCACGTAACGCTGACTACGTAAGACTACGGAGTAGGGCCGATTGGATAAAATTTGCGGCAGTTCCGTAAGTCGTTCGCAGAATCCTTTCCCGTAGAAGCGAAACTCCAGCCAAGGTAGGGGTTTTCTATGGGATATCTTCCGGATCACGGTTTACCGCTTGTTCAGCTTAAGGAGCAGCGGCGCGATCTCGTGGTGGCGCTGCAAAACCGTAACGGGCCGGTGAGCAGCTGGGAATTGATGCAGATCGCGGCGATCCAGCAGGCGATCTCGGCGTTCGAGGATGTGATCGCCGATCTCGATGCAGAACTCGAGCTCGAGGCCGCGGCGGCCTAGAGCTTTTTCGGTTCTGATTGGATCAGAACCGAAGCTCTAGATTCTTGTTTTGACGCGTTTTCTTCACGCGAACCGGTGTCCACTTCGCTCGAAAACGCTCTGGCGAATTGATCAAGCCTGCAGATAGCGGCCTTCAAGCGCCTTGCGCTCGGCCTGGCCGAGCCCGAGGCCTTCGCGGAAATAACCGTCGAGGCTGCCGTAATCGGCCTCGACCGCCTCGAACGCAGCCTCCAGAAACGCAGCGCGCACGGTACCGAGCACCTGCTTGACGTCGTCGGGCAGCTCGGTGCTGTGCGCCGGATCGCGCTTGTAGAACTGATTGGTCAGGAGATAGTCGTCGGCGATCACCTGATCGGACACGCCGAGCGCGTACAGGATCAGCGCGCAGGCAAAGCCGGTGCGATCCTTGCCGGCGGTGCAGTGGATCACCAGCGGCGCGCGGTCTTCCAGCAGATGGGAAAACAGCGCGCGATAGCGCGGCGTGTTGTCCTGCACGTAGCCGCGGTAGGAATCCCGCATCACGTCGATCGCATCCGTTTCCGAGAGCTGGCGGCTGCCGGCGATCGCGCGCAGCGCGGCCACCACCGTCGGCTCGACGGGAAGCGAATGCACGGTGACGTCGCTCATGCCGCACAGCGCCTCGGTGCGCTCGGCGACGCCGCGAAAATCGAATGCGCTCTTGACCCCAAGCGAGCGCACCACGGCGACGTCCTGCTCGGTGAGATGCGCCAGATGGTTGGAGCGGAAGATCTGCCGCCAGCGCACCGTCCGCCCGTCACGCGTCTGGTAGCCGCCGAGGTCACGAAAATTGGTGGCGCCGGCGAGATTGAGATGACGGGCAGGGGCTTCGGACATGGCGGGCCTGTTGCAGCTGGTGAGGTCTTGGCGCAGAAATCTTGGCGCAGACAGGTCTATAACCGGCGCGTCAGGGGGAGAATATGACTTATCGCGGGGGCGCCATTCTCGTTGGCGCAATGGTCTTGGGCGTTTTCGGTCCCCAGGCGGCATCGGCACAGTCCGCCTTCCGGAATTATCGCTGTGCCGACGGCACCCAGTTCGTTGCGGGGTTCTTCACCGGGGACACACGCGCGCATCTGCAGCTCGACGGCAAGGCGGTGACGCTGACCAAGCGCCTGTCGCTGACAGGCACACGCTACAAAGGCGGCGGCGTCACGCTCGAGATCAGTCGATCTGGGCTTGCCAGGCTCCGGCATGCCAAGCGGCCAGCGACGGCCTGCGAGCTGGCATGAAAAAAGGGCCGAAACGCCTGGTTCCGACCCTTCTTTATTGTTCTGACGCTGTCTGACGTTCTTGCGTCGCGCCTCTCTGCCTGATCGACATCAGTGATCGCGGCTCGGTTTGGCGTCGTCGATCGCCGCCTGATGGTACCAGCTCTCGCTGCAAGCCGAGGTCTCGACCTCGCTGGCAAGTCCGCGCACCACCAGCGCTTCGCCATAGCGGCGTCCGCCGAGAGCCGAGCGGCCCCCCGCCGGGAATTGATAGATCGTTGCCGATCCCTGGTTTTGGCCTTGGTTTTGGCCCGTCGTGATCATGTCAAAGTCTCCTTTGGCCGGAGCGAGCCTCCATGGTGCGCCCGACTCATTCGCGTGTCGTTACCGTGCTTTCGATATCGGCCCGGGCCCGGCGGGGCGCAAGTTGACTAAGAAATAGTCATCTACTGTCTAATTCGTGAGCAAATCCCGGTTTGCCTCCTGCGAGGCAGGAGGCAGCTGATTAACGCTTGGGCCATGGCGATGGTTGCGGGGCGCCCGGTGGTCGGACACGAACTGTCACACAGCGCTGCCGCTGCATTAATCGGCAGGCGGTGCCGTAGCCGAATTTGCTGCAGAAACGGGCGGCGAGGCGCTCGAAAAGAAGATTTTGGCTGACCGCGGCGCATGCCTGCCGCGCTGCTATGTCGCAGCTAAAAATGCGATGTCCGTTGTGGACATCCGCGAACAGGGTGGGTCCCGCAGTGCAGCGACTGGCATTTTAATTGCTTAGTAAGAGCCGGCCGATGGTGGCCGGGTACGCGTGCGGCGACCGACTGGCTTTCGGTGTCCTCACGGTTTTGCATCATCAACAGAGAGGTTCAATGACCAAGTACAAGCTCGAGTATATCTGGCTCGACGGATATACGCCGACGCCGAGCCTGCGCGGCAAGACGCAGATCAAGGAATTCGCGTCGTTCCCGACCCTCGAACAGCTTCCGCTGTGGGGCTTTGACGGTTCATCCACCCAGCAGGCTGAAGGCCACAGCTCTGACTGCGTGCTGAAGCCGGTCGCCTGCTATCCCGACGCTGCGCGCGAGAACGGCGTGCTGGTGATGTGCGAAGTCATGATGCCCGACGGCAAGACCCCGCACGTCTCCAACAAGCGCGCCACCATCCTGGACGACGAAGGCGCCTGGTTCGGCTTCGAGCAGGAATACTTCTTCTACAAGGACGGCCGTCCGCTCGGCTTCCCGACCGATGGCTATCCGGCGCCGCAGGGCCCGTACTACACCGGCGTCGGCTATTCGAACGTCGGCAGCGTTGCCCGCAAGATCGTGGAAGAGCATCTCAATCTCTGCCTCGCCGCCGGCATCAACCACGAAGGCATCAACGCCGAAGTGGCGAAGGGCCAGTGGGAATTCCAGATCTTCGGCAAGGGCTCCAAGACCGCCGCTGACCAGATGTGGATGGCCCGCTATCTGATGCTGCGTCTCACCGAGAGCTACGGCATCGATATCGAATTCCACTGCAAGCCGCTCGGCGACACCGACTGGAATGGCTCGGGCATGCACGCCAACTTCTCGACCAAGTACATGCGCGAAGTCGGCGGCAAGGAATATTTCGAGAGCCTGATGAAGGCCTTCGACAAGAACCTGATGGACCACATCGCCGTCTACGGCCCGGACAACGACAAACGTCTGACCGGCAAGCACGAGACCGCGCCGTGGAACAAGTTCAGCTACGGCGTGGCTGACCGTGGCGCTTCGATCCGCGTGCCCCACTCCTTCGTCAACAATGGCTACAAGGGCTATCTGGAAGACCGCCGCCCGAACTCCCAGGGCGACCCCTACCAGATCGCTTCGCAGATCCTGAAGACGATCTCCGAGGTTCCGACCGGCGCCAAGGCTGCAGCTTAATAAGGCTGCGGCTTAAGTGGCTGCGGCCTAAGCAGCGATCGGACCCGGATGGAGCCATCCGGTACCGCAATTGGGTCCGCCAGGGCGAGCGCCTTGGCGGACCTTTGCTTTTTAAGGACAGTATTTGCGGGCGGCTTGCCGCCGAAAGCGGTTTCGCCGCGTTTTGAACCGCGCTAGATAACGATTGCATTTTGGCTGCCGGGGACACGGCGCTTGTTTGAAGGATTTTACAAGGTCCGGTTCGAGCTGGGCGGCGCTGTCGGCCGCAGCGTGATGTATGTCGGTGACGGCAGGATGCTCGGCGGCAATTCGGCATTTGCCCATATCGGCACCTATGAGAAAGACGGCGACGAGGTCGCGGTCGAGATCCAGACCGTCCGCCACAACCCCGACCTGAACTACCGCGCGATGGCCGGCACCGACGACGCGACGCTGATCGCCAAAGGCTGGCCGGACGGTGAGCTCTACCGTTTCAAGGGCGAACTGAGGGAATTGCCCGGCGTGCCGTTCCAGTCGGTGATGACGCCGATCACCGACGACGAAGTCCCGATTGCCGGCGGGGTCGGCGAGGGCGGCATCATCAACGGGCTCTATTCGATCCACATCCAGTTGCTCGACGGGGTCGATGGCGGCCTGACCGGCGTGATGCTGCTGAACAACGGCCGCATCCTCGGCGGCGACGCGTTCTTCTACTATCTCGGCACCTACACCTCCGAGAAGGGCCGCTGGAAGGGCCAGATCCTCAATCAGGAACACACCTCGGCGATGGGCGAGCATCCGACCTTCGGCGGCCGCGAGGTCGGGATCGGTTTCGCCGGTACTTGCGACGCGGAAGGCGCGGTGCTCGAAGCGACCGCGCTTGCCGGCAAGCGCAGCCTCCGCCTCACGGCCGCGCTCAAGCTGATGCGGCGGGCATGAGCGGAATGGGCAATTCGGTTCGCGTGCTCTCGACATTGGCGCTGAAGGGCGCGGTCGCGCGGCTTGCCTCGGCCTATCAGGCGGCAAGCGGCGTTGCGATCGATGCCGATTTCGCGCCGACGCTGGCGCTGCTCGAGCGCCTGCGTGGCGGCGAGGCGGCTGATCTGGTGATTTTGACCAAGGAAGGCCTCGACGAGATGATCGGCGAAGGCCGCGTTGCGCGGGATAGCGCCGTCGATCTCGCGCGCTCCTATGTCGGCGTTGCGGTGAAGGCGAGCGCCGCGCATCCCGACATCACAACCGAAGCCGCGCTGCGTGCGGCGCTGCTCGGTGCACGGGCGGTGGCCTATTCGCGGCTCGGCGCCAGCGGCATCCTGTTCGCGCGGCTGATCGAGCGGCTCGGCATCGCCACTGACATCAACGCGCGTGCGGTGATCATTCCCGCAGGCTTCACCGCGGAAAAGCTCGTCAGTGGTGAGGCCGATCTTGCGATCCAGCAGATCAGCGAGTTGAAGCAGATCGATGGCATCGAGATCGTCGGGCCGATTCCCCTGAACCTGCAGACGCCGGCGGTGTTTTCCGCCGGCCGGATAGCCACCTCGCAACGCGCAGAGGCCGCCGATCATCTGCTGCGCTATCTGTCGTCCGCTGATGTCGCGCCGGTGTTGCGGGAGACCGGGCTCGAGCCTTGAATTTGCCCGCACCGCGACGCAACCTGCCGCCCATGTTCAAACTGTTCCATGCATTCGTTGTTGCCGTGGCACTCGCCGCGCCCGCGCTGGCCCACGCGCAATCGGCCGACCTCGTGCTGTGCGACCGGCTCGCCGCCGATCCCACCGATCCCGACAAGCCGGCCGACGTGAAGGGCGTGGGCGAGATCGCATCGGCGGATATCGCGACCGCGATCAAGTATTGCGCGGTGGCGGCAAGATCCTCGCGGCGCGCGATGTATGCGCTCGGCCGCGCCCATGCCGCCAACCGGCAGACGGCGGAAGCGATGGCCGCCTGGCGCAAAGCCGCCGACAAGGGCTCGACATCGGCAATGGTCGAGCTCGGCGTGCTCTACGGCAATGGCACCGGCGTTGCCAAGGACGAGGCGCAGGCGCGCAAATTGTTCGAGCGTGCGGCGCAGGCCGGTAACGCGCGCGGCGTCAGCAATCTTGCGGCACTCGGCGGCGGCACCGCATCCGACCCGGCACGCGCCCGCGAATTGCTCGCCAGATCTGCCGAGACCAATGCGGAGGCGCAGTACCAGCTCGGCATGATGCTCGCCGAGGGCAAGGGCGGTGCGCAGGACGACGCTGCCGCACGCGCGCTGTTCGAGAAGGCGGCGGCTCAGAACCATCCGGGCGCGCTGGAGCGGATGGGGGCGTTCGCGCAGGCCGGCCGCGGCGGTCCGAAAGATAGTGATGCAGCGAAGGCCTACTATGAGCGGGCGGCGGCGCTCGGCGACGAGGATGCCAAGAAGGCGCTGGAGCGCGCCCGCTGTCCCTATGTCATCAAGGACAAGCGCGGCAACGCCGTGACCAATCTCTGCTTCTAGTTCCGGTGGCCCCTGGAATAGAAGAAACTGGCCCTTTCTTGCCGGCACATTCTGATTCTACAGTCGGCGGGTATCAGTTTGCGCTTCGAAGGCAATGCTCTCACGCCAGGCATAGTGCAGCTTTGCGCAAACGTCGCAGACGCCGGGGTACCATTTGATGATTTCTCAGTTCTTCGAAGTCCAGATCAAGGACGGGCACATCAACCGCTATATGGACCTCGCGGCTTCGCTGAGGCCTGCGCTTGACGCCATGGGCGGCTGTCTCTTCATCGATCGTTTCCAGAGCCTGACCCGCAAGAACCTTCTGCTGTCCTATCAGATCTGGCAGGACGAAGGCGCCATGACCGCGTGGCGCGTGGATGCGGGGCATCATGCGGTGCAAAAGATCGGCCGCGAGGATGTCTTCTCCGACTACCGCATCCGGATCGCCCAGGTGATCCATGAAGCAAGGCCGGGCCGCCCGATCTGGCAGCCCGAGCGACGCACGCCATACAATGACCCCGCAAGACGTCCCCCGACCTATGTCATTGCGTCGGAGTCGACCAATCCCGATCTGCCGGCAGCGACGGAGTGGCGTCGGGATTCCTTCCAAAGCATGTATCGCGATGGCCGGTTCGCGCACCTCGTCGACCTGCCGGATTATCAATCCGGTCTGGACTTCGGCGCGCAGCTCTTCAGCGATCCGAGGACCGAATATTTCCGCATTTTCGAGGTCATGCGCGACTACGGAATGTACGAGCGCGCTGAGGCGCCGCAGTATTATCCGCCGGTGCAGAGACCTTAGACGGACAAGGCGATGCCGGCTTTCCTTCGCCACAAGTGCGAGGTGGTGATCTGGAACGCTCGTCCCAGCCTGTCGTTGATATGCGAAAGGCACTGGCGAGGCGACGTCATGATCCGCAAATTGCGTTCCGGCGAGTACCGGCTGTATTCCCGCAACGTCAATCCGAAGACCGGCAAGCGCCGCAATCTCGGCACGTTCAAGTCGCGCACGGCGGCGGAGAAGCACGAGCGCGACGTGCAGTATTTCAAACGGCACTAATTTGCGGGTTTACGGCGCGGGGCAGGCCGCGCCGGACTTCACCCAGGCCTCGACCAGCGCGCCGGCCTGCGCCTGCGTGCCCGGTGCGGGTGAGCGGCCGAAGCCGGGATGCCAGGCCCAGCCCACCAGCGTGTCCTTGCCGATATGATCGATCAGTTCCTCGACCTTGCGGCCGCCATTGCGCGCGGGATCCCTGATCTGCGCGCAGATCTCGCCGACTGTCTTTCCGGCCCACGCCATCTCGCGCGGCGCGAGGTGCCATTCCGGGTGGCCCGGCACGCGCGCGGGCTCGAAATTGGCGTGCTTGTGACAGATCGAGCAACGCATTGCGCTGGCGCCGTGGCCGTCGGCGCCGCGCGTGACCGGCGGCTGGTGCATGCGGCTGATGTCGCCTTGCCGCGGACTGTCGCCGGCGGGATGGCAATTTGTGCAGCGCGGATGCGTCAAAACCTTGCCGAGCTCGGTGAAGATCGCCGCGGAGCGCTGCTCGACATTCTCGATTCCGGCAAAGCTTTCCGGTGAGGCGAGGGCATGGCTGGCGCTCTGCGATGCCGCGTAGCCCGCGCATAGGCTGGTCGCGAGCGCCGTCAGCACTGCCATGATCCGAAACCGCGTGTCCGATGTCATCGCGCGCGGGCTCATTTGTTGGCGGTCAGATAGCGTTTGGAATCGGCGAGGATCACGTCGCGCACCGCCTGGTGATATTTGATGTAGCCGGTGCAGCGGCACAGATGGCCGTCGAGCGCATCGGCAATCACTGTCTCGAGCTGCTCCCGTGCCACCGGCGTCTTCGCCAACCGTTCGAGCAGAACCTGGCCTTCGTTGAGGAAGCCGGCCGTGCAGTAGCCGCACTGGAACGCGAAGTGGTCGATGAAGGCCCGCTGTAGCGCCGAGAGTTCGCCGTCCCTGGCGTGGCCCTCGACGGTGCGGATCGCCTTGCCGTCGAAATTCGCCGCCGGCACCACGCAGGTCGGGCTGGTGTAGCGAGCATCTCGCGCAGGAAATCGTTCATCGAGAGGTCGTCGCGGACCTCGACGGGGCCGTGCTTCTGGCCGTTGATGGTGAGGTTGAGCGTCGTCACGCAAGCGCTCCCTTGAGCAGGCTCGAGGTCACCGGCAATGAGCGGAAGCGGTGGCCGGTCGCGTCGTTGATGGCGTTGAGCAGCGCCGGCACGATCGGGATCATCACCACCTCGGCCATGCCCTTGGGCGGTTCGTCCGGCGTCAGCGGCGGCAGCATCTCGATCTCGAGATCGTGCAGTGGCAGGTCGGAGCCGCGCGCGATCAGGTATTGGCCGAGATTCCACTGCCCGTTGCCGGGGCCACCTTCGAACGGCGGCAGGGTTTCGAGCAGCGCGTAGCCGACGCCCATCGCGAAGCCGCCATGGGACTGGCCGAGCACGACTTCGGACACCAGCGCCTGGCCGCACTCGAACACGCTATAGGCCTTGGCGATGCGCAAGGTGCCGGTCGCGCGCTCGATCTCGACGCGTACCAGCGTGCCGCACATCGAGGTGTAGGCGGTGCCGATCCGGTTGTTGTCGGTCGGCGGGAACTTCACGCTGACGCGGTCGATCCGCTCGAATGCGCTGCGGCCGCGGCGGATCGCCAGCGCGTCGATCTCGGCGCGGTACTGCTCGCCGAACAGCGGGAAGCGCGCGCGCGACCAGGCCCAGCGCGAGAAGCTGTGCGCCACCGCGCCGGTGACGAAGCCGCGCGTGTGCGCGGTCGCCGCAAGCTTTGGCAATGGCAGCGGCGCGAGCTCGTCGAGCACAAGTTGCCCGTCCCGCCAGCGCGCCTTGTCCCATTGCCGGGCGCGCGGATCGGTCTTGCCGATCTGCCAGAGCTCGAGCGCCGCCGGCCACAGGCCGAAGCGGAAGATGATGCGGGCGGCCTCGGCCGACGAATGCGTGCCGACATGGGCGCCGATCGAGGCGCTGGTCGCCGAACTGATCGCGGGCACCCAGCGCGGGTTCTTCTCGGCGAGATCCTGGGTCTTCTGATCCATCGTGTAGGGATCGCCCGAGGTGACGAGCCCGAGCGCGTCGTAGCTGTCGACCCGGGAGACGGCGACCTCATCGGCGACGGCGCCAAGATGGCCCGCGACCCGGTTGGCAAGCGCCGTGCCGATGCCGTTGCCCATCTCGACGTGATCGCAGAAGATCGCGATCCGTCCCTCGGGATCGATCTCGACCCGGCCGAGCGAGCAATCCGCGCCCGCACCGTAATCCTTGGTGACGCAGGCGACGCCGGTGCCGATCAGCCGTCCCTCGGATGCGGTCTGCTTGAATTGCGCGCGCTGCTGCCAGATCGGATGCTTCTCGAGCTTGTCGAGGATTTCGGGTGTGCGCACCGAAACGATGTAGGGGTTGCCGGTCATGGTCCGGCCGTTCTGCTTCAGCGCGTTGTTGCGGCGGAACGCGATCGGGTCGACCTTGAGCTCGCTGGCGGCCTCGTCGATCAGGACTTCGAGCGCGGTCATGGTCTGCAGCGTGCCGTAGCCGCGCATCGAGCCTGCGGTGACGGCGCGCGAATGCAGCGCCACGGTGGTGACGTCCACCTTCGGGACGTCGTAGATGCCGATCGCCGCGGTCGCGGCGACGGTCGCGACGTTGGCGGAGAAATTGGCGAGCCCGCCGCCGTCGAGCACATGGTCGGCGGCGAACGCCGTGATCTTGCCGCTCGTGCGATCGATGCCGATCCGCGAGCGCATCTTGATCGGATGGCGTTTGATGCCGCCCTGAAATTGCTGGTAGCGGTCGTGCGCCAGCCGCACCGGCCGTCCCGGGAAGAACATCGCCGCCAGCGCGACGTACAGCACGAAGGGCGTATGGTCGCGGCCGCCGAAGCCGCCGCCGACATGGGCGAACTGCGCGTTGATGTGCGACGGCCGGTAGGGCGGGCGGGCCTTGCCCAGCATGAAGGCGATCGACTCGGTCGCCTCATAGGGCGACTGCACGCCGAGCACCAGTTCGAGATTGCCGCCCTTGTCGCTGTACCAGGCGAGCCCGCTCTCCGGCTCCAGGAACATCGGATCGACCGATTGCGTCTCGAACTCGCGGTCAAGCACGAGCTGCGACGGATCGTCCTTGGCGAGCTGGGCGCGGATCGCTTCGCCATGGGTTGCGGCCTTGGCGTAGTCGGCCTTGGTCTCCTTGGCGAGCGGCAGCCAGACCGGCAGCGCCGCGTTCTGGATCCGGCTCGGTGAGACCCAGCCGGCCAGGATCGGCGAATAGACGTCGGGCGCGTCAGGCGTGGCGCCGGCCACCCGCGTGAAGCGGTACGCGCCGTAATTCGGGATGACGACCGGTCCGGTCTCGTCGCCGAACTTGACGAAGCCGCCGTCACGCAGCGCGAGGCGCGCCCGGTCGAAGGTGTCGAACCGCTCGAAGATCAACAGCGCGACCGGCTGTCCGAGATAGAGCGGCGTCTTGCCGACCGGGCAGAACAGGTCGCCAGTGTAGAACTCCGGCACCCGCGTGCCGATGCGGTCGAGATCGGCTGCGGTCACGATAACCGACGGTTTCAGCGCGCCATCGAGGCGCGCGAGGTCCATGCCGGCATAGACATGCGTCGCGTCATCGGCGCGGACCAGAATGGCGTGCGAGGTGGTCGCGGGCCAGCCCGGCATGTCGGCGGCACGAAAGTCGGAGGCGTAGAGCTTGGCGCCGGTGACCTTGGCCACGCCGTCGACGCGGCCGGCGGCCGTCGCCGCCGGGTTGAAATGCCCGCGCCCGGGAAGCGTCTCGCGGCTCGCGAAGGTCGGTTCCTTGGCGAGCGCCAGATGCGACAGGCTGACCGAGATGCCGCCGGCCGACAACCACTTCACGAATTCGCGTCGCGAGGGCCGCATGGTGTGATCTCTCATCAACGCTTCGACGGCATATCGCGCCGGGGTTTATCGATCGGTGTGGCACACGCAAAAGTATTGCGACAAAGCGAGCGCGATCGCAACGCCGCAATAGGTCGTAGCCGCCTCACTTGAGGTCGGCGATCGTCGCCGGTCCCGGACCCGGCGTGATCAGCGTCGGCCATTGCTTGGAACCGAACGGCACCAGCGGCGGCAGGAACGTCGTCATGCCGCGCGTCTTGGTCTCCGCGATGATCGCATCGCGCGCGTCGCCGCCCATCAGTTCATAATCCATCAAATGGTAGCTGCCGAAGAACAACGCGCCGACCGAGCGGTCGGCGATGATCCGGGTCAGCGACTCCAGCATGTCCGACGGCGTCGTGGTGAAGGAGATCGTCTCGATCAGCATCAGGCGGCTGTTGATCGCATCAGGCCCGAAGAACTGCGCCAGCACGCTGAAGATCACGTTGTTCTGCCGCGCCACATAGATCGTGTTGCTCGCACCATAGGTCTTGTCCCAGTCGGCACCGAGCTGGGTCTTCCAGTCGGCCATGACCGTCATCCAGTGCGCGACCTGGGTCTGCGCGGCCCATGCGACGTTCCTGGCGAGCAGCGGCGCCTGCTTCTTGCCGAACGCCTCGAGCTTGGCGAAGGGGATGGCGCCGGCTGTGAGGCAATCATCCATGAAGGCGATGTTGTTCTGCAGGATAGCGCGGTTGTTGTCGCGCCAGTCGGCCTGCATCGGCGTCGCGTCGAGCCCGTCGAGCGCCGACTGCATCCGGCTGCGATAGGCCTGCATCGACCCGCGCCACGCCTTGTCGTCGGGATTGTTGACATAGGGGCCGACCACCTCGGCCAGCGCCATCGTGCTGTGGCCGACCGATTTGAGCAGCTGATAGACGATCGGCACCTGCGGCGCCTCGGTCGGCGGCTTGCCCGGCCGGTAGAGGATCAGGCGCCCGCCGGCACCGGAGAACAGGCCGAGGATCACCGGGTGTTTGTCGAGGATGTTCTTCTGGAAGATCCGCGCCGCATCGCCATAGAGCTCGAACATGCCGGTGTTGAGCGCCAGCACATCCTTGGTCGCGACATCGGCCGGCGTGGACGTGGTCTTGCCCGAGATCGGTCCCATGTAGTCGGGCAGCGTCTGGGCCAGGGCCGCGCCGCCGCTGCCGAGCAGCAGTGCCGAGGCGGCGGCCAGGCGAAGGCGATGGGTCATGTGATGCTCCTCGATGCCTCCAGCCAATGCCGAGGGCCGGGTGCGGCCGCGCGACCATTCGCGGAATGCGCAAATGCTTGGACACAATGAACTGGAGGTAGATCCCGCGTTGACGCGGCACGACGCGGGCGGACGCCTACAGCTAAGCGACGAATCGGCCGGTGTCCACACCGGGACATTGCCGGTTTGCCTGCGCCAAAAGACCCAATGGTGCGGCCTTTGGCCCGGTGCTATGTGGCGAATAGAATCAATTTTATTTATTGGATTTCTCGTGCTCAACGGACTCTACAAGGTCGAGTACGGCATCAACGGCGCGTTCGGCCGCAGCATTATGTGCATGCATGACGGCAAGATGCTGGGCGGGAATTCGGCCTTCGCCCATCTCGGCACCTACCAGGTGATGAGGGGCGAGATCGCCGCCGAGGTGATCACCGAGCGTCACAATGACGATCCGCATTTCAAGCCGCTGATGGGCGCCGACGTCACCGTCATCAAGGTGCGCGGCCGCACCGAGGGCTCGACCATCCTGCTCGAGGGCAAGGCGGACGCCATGCCGGACGGCGTGTTCTGGGCGAATTTGGCGCCGCTCGACGATGAGGCGTTGCCGCCGCGCGGGGCGGTCGGACCGGGCGGCATCGTCAACGGGCTCTACTCCATCCAGCTCCGCGCACTCGACGGTGTCGACGCCGGCCTCTCCGGGGTCATGCTGCTGATGGATGGCCGTATCCTCGGTGGCGATGCGTTCTTCTACTATCTCGGCTCGTATACGTCGGCGGACGGTCGCTGGCGGGGCGAGATCGTCAACCAGGAGCACACGCCGGCGAAGGGCGAATACCCGGTGTTCGGCGGTTATGAGGTCGGCATCGGCTTTGCTGGGTCGTGTCGCGAGGAGGGCGCCGAACTCGAAGGCATCGCGCTGGCCGGTAAGCGCAGCCTTCGGCTGGCAGCCGAACTGCGGCTGATGCGACGCGCCTAGCGCCGCTTCGTTACCTTAAACTAGTCCTTGATCAGAAGCACGCCGCCGATGATCAGCGCGATGCCGGCCAGCCGTGAAAACGACACTGGATGTTGCGCCAGTCCGAACACGCCAAAATGGTCCATCGCGATGCCGGCGACCATCTGACCCGCGACCACCAGCGCCAGCAAGGTTGCGGCGCCGAGTGACGGCAGCAGCAGGATCATCAACAGGATAAAGACGCCGCCGAGGATGCCGCCGCTCCAGGCCCACCACGGCACGGCCGACACCAGCTTCCAGGACGGCACCGGCTCGCGCGTCGCGACCACCACGACCGCCATCGTCACGAGACCGCCGAGATAGCTGACGAGCCCGGCCCAGGCCGGCGAGTTGAGGGCTGAGCGGAGATTGCCGTTCAGGACCTGCTGAACGGCCACGCAGATACCGGCGCCGAGCGCGAGCAGAGAGAGAAACCAGACTTGCATGTGATGCCCCAAAACCGGTCGCCGAAGGACTTTCTGTCATAATCGATTGGCCATGATCGTGGCATGCGTGGAGCGACGCGCGAAACGCCCGGAATGGGCTTCCACCCACGCCCCAGATCGAATAAGAGGCCGCAATCCCTCAGTTCCCAGCATTGAGCATGATCCGCCTCGATAACGTTTCCAAGCAAGTCGGCCACCAGATCCTCTTCATCGAAGCCTCCGCGGCGCTCCAGAAGGGCGAGAAGATCGGCCTTGTCGGGCCGAACGGCTCCGGCAAGACCTCGCTGTTCCGAATGATCTCGGGTCAGGAGGTCCCCGATGAGGGCCAGGTCTCTCTCGATCGTGGCATTTCGATCGGCTATTTCAGCCAGGATGTCGGCGAGATGTCCGGCCGCAGCGCGGTCGCCGAGGTGATGGACGGGGCGGGGCCCGTCAGCGTGGTGGCAGCCGAGCTCAGGGAACTCGAGGCGGCGATGGCCGACCCCGACAAGGCCGACGAGATGGATGACATCATCGCCCGCTATGGCGAGGTGCAGCACCAGTTCGAGGAGCTTGACGGTTACGCGCTCGACGGCCGCGCGCGCGAGGCGCTGGCCGGTCTCGGCTTCAGCCAGGAGATGATGGATGGCGACGTCGGAAAGCTCTCTGGCGGCTGGAAGATGCGCGTCGCGCTTGCGCGTATTCTTCTGATGCGTCCCGACGTGATGCTGCTCGACGAGCCGAGCAACCATCTCGATCTCGAAAGCCTGATCTGGCTCGAGCAGTTCCTGAAAGGTTATGAGGGCGCGCTGCTGATGACCTCGCATGACCGCGAGTTCATCAACCGCATCATCAACAAGGTGGTCGAGATCGACGGCGGCCAGCTCACCAGCTATTCCGGCAATTACGAATTCTACGAACAGCAGCGCGCGCTCTCCGACAAGCAGCAGCAGGCTCAGTTCGAGCGGCAGCAGGCGATGCTCGCCAAGGAGATCAAGTTCATCGAGCGCTTCAAGGCGCGCGCCTCCCACGCCGCGCAGGTGCAGAGCCGGGTCAAGAAGCTCGACAAGATCGAGCGGGTCGAGCCGCCGCGGCGGCGGCAGACGGTGGCGTTCGATTTCCAGCCGGCGCCCCGCTCGGGCGAGGATGTCGTCAGCCTGAAGAACGTCCACAAGGCCTATGGCAGCAAGCGGATCTATGACGGGCTCGACTTCATGATCCGCCGCCGCGAGCGCTGGTGCGTGATGGGCATCAACGGCGCCGGCAAGTCGACGCTGCTGAAACTGGTCGCCGGGTCAACCGAACCCGATGACGGCGCGGTCGCGGTCGGCGGCAGCGTCAAGATGGGCTATTTCGCGCAGCATGCGATGGATCTGCTCGACGGCGAACGCACCGTGTTCCAGTCGCTGGAGGATGCGTTTCCGCAGGCCGGCCAGGGCTCCCTGCGCGCGCTCGCCGGCTGCTTCGGCTTCTCGGGCGACGATGTCGAGAAGAAGTGCCGGGTGCTCTCGGGCGGCGAGAAGGCGCGGCTCGTGATGGCCAAGATGCTGTTTGATCCGCCGAACTTTTTGGTGCTGGACGAGCCGACCAACCATCTCGATCTCGCCACCAAGGAGATGCTGATATCAGCGCTCTCCGAGTTCGAGGGCACCATGCTGTTCGTCTCCCACGACCGGCATTTCCTCGCGGCGCTCTCCAACCGCGTGCTCGAGCTGACGCCGGAAGGCATCCATCAGTTCGGTGGCGGCTACACCGAATACGTCGCGCGCACCGGGCACGAAGCGCCGGGGTTGCGGAGTTAGCGCCGAGTCAAGCCCGCCACCGCGCGCAAAACGCCTCGACGTCGCCTGACTGGAATTCCGGTAGGCGCTCCCAAATGGTCTCAACCGGCCAGTTCCACCAGGCGATCTGCGATAGCTCGGCCGCGATCCGGCGGTTGAACCGCTCCTTGATCGGCCGGGCCGGCACGCCGCCGACGATCGTGTAGGGCGCGACATCGCGCGAGACGACCGCGCCGGCCGCGAGCACCGCGCCGTCTCCGACGGTGACGCCGGGCAGCACGATCACGCCATGGCCGATCCAGACGTCGTTTCCGATCACGACGCGATCCGCGCGTCGGTTCCTGAAGAAGTCACGATCCCGTTCGGCGGCGGCCGTGTAATATTCAGGGCAATAGGTGAAGCGGTGCTGGGAAGGGCGCTCGAGCGGATGATTGGGGGCGCCGATCCTGACCTGGGCTGCGATCGCGCAAAAGCGGCCGATCTGCGCGTCGGCGACGATGCAGCCGCTGGCGAGGTAGGAATAGTCGCCGAGCTCGGTGTATTCGAGCGAGCTGTCGCCGAGAACTTCGCAGCAACGCCCAACCTTGACCTCGCGCAGCCTGACCGTCGGCTCGATGACGGTTTCGGCAAGCTTGGGGCGGGGTGGGGTCGATTGATCCATATGACTGTCCTTGATCCGGCAACTCGCACGGAGTGGTATCTATCACGGCGGGCGGGCAAGGCGAGAGTGGTTGCTGTCTGCTGCGGGGGCCAAGCTCTCAAATTCCGTCGATCACGGCAATCGCCTTGTTCAGCAAGTCCGCGCGTGGGAATCAAGCCGCTGACCGGGTCGGGAAATGTACACTGCAGATTCGCGCGCTATCGAAGGATTCGCGATTCGCTTGCTTGCGTTTTGGGCCTCGATAGGTTTTAAGCCCGGTGACTTCATGACCGTTGGCATGAACGAGAAACGCGCTGCGTGGTTTTACCACATTCTAGACAGAGTTACATCGTAGCTCGCGCGCCCCAAATTCAGAGGATTTCAGCATGGCCAAGATGACGAAGAATCAATTGATCGACGCGATTGCCGAAAGCACGCAGATCTCGAAGAACGACGTAAGGACCGTCATCGAGCACATGGCGACTGTTGGCTATAAAGAGCTGAACGAATCCGGAGAGTTCGTCATTCCTGGCTTTGTGAAAATGTCCGTCGTGCATAAGCCTGCCACAGAAGCTCGCAGCGGCGTAAATCCTTTTACGAAAGAGCCGATGGAATTTGCAGCGAAGCCAGCCAGCAAGTCAGTCAAGGCGTCACCTCTCAAGGTCGCTAAGGACGCCGTCTAAGACTGCGGTTTGCGGCGAGCCAAGCGCGCAAGCAATGCAACGGCGCGTGGCTGGGCCGCCTAATCCTTTGATCCGTTGACTGCGGCAATGGCCCTGATCATCGCATCCTTCAGCGCTGCGTTGTTGGCGGGATTCGATTGCCGGCGTTGGCCGGGATCGTCGAAATCGTGGGTCGCGCCGGGATAGAGCACGACGTCGATCTTGCTGCCGGCGGCGACGGAACGCTGCGCGACCTCCTGGCACCGCTCGGGCGACACTTCCTCGTCGTCGGATCCGAGCAGCATCGTGATCGGCGCGGCCGACTTGAGCGTCGGCGCCAGCAGGGCCGCCGGCCCGCAGCCGGGATAGAACACCAGCGCCGCGCGATAGCCCGACGTCGCCGTACCCTGGCGCTGCATGACGTTCAGCGCGGTGCTGCCGCCGTTCGACCATCCCTGCAGGAAGATGCGGTTCTCCCGGACATCCTTCTGGCTGCGCAGCCAGCTTAGCGCGCCCTCGGCGTCGAGCGGCCGCACGGTCTTTTCGTTGACGTCGGCGCGATCGGGGTCGTCATGCGTGAAGCGGCCGAAGCCATGGGCCTTGCCGCGCGGCCCAAAGCTGTCCGGCAGCAGCGCGACGTAGCCGTGATCGGCCCAATACCGGCCCCACATCGCGTGGCGCTTGGAGAGGCTGCCGGCATTGCAGGCCGCGGACGGAGCTGTGCGCGACACCAGCGTGCAGTCCTTGTTGACGTTGATCGAATAGGGGCCGCCGCGGCCGTGCAGCAGCACGATGGCGGGGTGCGGGCCCGGCGTTTGCGGCCGAAAAAGATAGCCGACGATCTCGGTCTTGCCGTCGGCGCTCGGGAAGAAAACGGCGTCGGGCGCGGCCGCCGCCGCTGTCGGCAATGTCGTGAGCATCAGGAGGGCAATCTGAATCGCGCGCTGGGTCATCCCCACAGCATGAGCAACATTTTCGGATGAATTACGGCATGACTGCCTCCAGCAATGCAAAGCCGCATGGCACGCTGCACGGTGCTCGGCTTGTGAGGTGAGGGGCCGCCCGCTACGCTTCGCAAAAAAGCGGGAGCGAGCGGGAGCGAAACGGCATGAAGCAGATCAGGATCGGCGACATCACGATCGACGCGGTGATCGAGCGCGAAGGGCCGTGGCGGCGGCCGCAGGATTTCTTCCCGACCTATGACGATGCCGTGTTCAAGCATCACCTGAAGACGATGGAGCCGGAGGTGTTCGATGCCGCGCGCGGCATGATGGTGATCACCTACCAGACCTTCGTCGTGCGGACGCCGCGCCATACCATCCTGGTCGACACTTGCACCGGTGAGGACAAGGGGCATCCGCCGCCGTTCGACTTCCCGGGCAAGGAGCGCTGGCGCAACGAGCTGTTCGCGCTCGGGATCTCCTACGAGCAGATCGACTACGTGTTCTGCACCCATCTGCATATCGACCACACCGGCTGGAACACCACGCTGCGCGACGGGCGTTGGGTACCGACCTTCCCGAACGCGAAATACGTCTTCCACAAGGGTGAGTATGCGGCCTGGGAGGCCGAGAACGCCAAGGGCGCCAATCCGCCCGGCACGGTGTTTCGCGACAATTGCCTGCCGATCGTCGAGGCCGGGCAGGCGCTGCTGGTCGACGACGACTATGCGCTCGACGACACCGTGACGCTGACGCCGACGCCGGGGCATTCGCCCTGCCATTGCTGTATCAACATCTTCTCGAAGGGGCAGCGCGCCGTGGTCGCCGGAGATCTGATGCATCATGCGATCCAGTGCCGCGAGCCGGAATGGTCGGCAAAGCCCGATTGGGATCCGAAGCAATCGGCGATCTCGCGGCGAAAATTCTTTGGCTCCGTCGCCGGGACCGACACGCTGATCCTGCCGATCCATTTCCCGGCCCCGACGGTCGGCCTGATCACCGTGGACGGCGACCGCTTCGACTATCGCTTCAAGCGGGAGTAGGCGACCCGGACGGTCGGGAGCTCGGTATCATCAGAACCGCGCCGTGCGGGTCCGGTGCGGAGCCTGGGTCAGAAACCGTTCGAGATCGGTGCAGAGGCGGTGTGCGAGCTCCTCGTCGATCTCGAACGTCGCGACGGTGCCGGCGCAGTCGATTGCGATGGTCCCGCGCAACGGTGCGGCTGACATGGTCGATACCACGATGTTTGTCGCTCTCTGCACGGTCATGTCGTCAACGTCCCTTCAGGCCGGATGCCGCCATCCTCATTTCGGAATGACCGGGCGTCCCTTTCGTTTTTTCTCTTCGATGAATCTCACGCCGATCTCGGTGCCGTCGACACGGACCAGCTCGCAGCGGCGGAAGGCCAGTCCCCGCGAGGACAAAACCAGGAAGAACTCCTGGGCCTTCAGCACATCAAGCGTTCCGTCGACCTCGAGCCGGGCGCCGCTCTGCGAGACGTCGAGCAGGATGCAACTCCGCCGCCATGTGCCGTCGACACCCATAAGATTGACGGGATAGCGGGTCTCGAGCCTGACCCGCTCCGCCCTGCGGTCACCATACGTCATTACGCTACTCACACTTTCGCTGAAGGCTTCGCAGTCAGCTCGCTGAGCGAACCGAACCGGATCATGCGCTGCGCGTTCGACAGCGGCAGCCCTTCAAACATCTGCCGGGCGCGCTCCAGCTCGTCAGGTGCGACCGTCAGGCCGGCCTTTCGGTAGCTGACGATCGCGGCCGTGGTGTTCCAGTTCAGTCGCGACGCGCGGCAGGCGATGACGAGCGCGTTGCTGGTGGCGGCCTCCATCAGCGGCGCGATGGTCTCGATCGGAACGCTCGCGAGCTGCGCCAGCGCCGCGACGAGGTTGCGGACCTCTTGCCTGATCGCGAAACGGTTGACGCTGGAATCGTTCAGCTGTCCGGACTTGTTCAGGGCCATCACCGTGGCCCGCGCCTCCGCATAGTCGATCGTGGCTGGTGGTTTTGCGGAGGCGCGGGCTGCGCCGGCGTCGATGGCGGCGCGGATCGCGTCCTGAATGTCGGGACGTGCGCGCTTGAGCAGCCGGGCCTGCTGACGCGGCGTGGACCGCATGACGAGATCGGCAAGCACGCGGTGCGGCAGGTCGGCGCGCGATATCAATGCGTCCGCGATGCTGTCGTCACGCTCGGCAGCATCGACCATCATGGCAAAGCCGGCGCTGGTCAGTTCCGCGCCGGGATTTTCGGCCAGGGCGCGCAGGACGCTGCCGTCGCCACGCATCAGCAGAATGTCCGTGAGCTCCTGGTTGACGGCCTTGCGTCCCGCGATCGCACAGAGATGTCCTTCGGCCCGCATCCAGGCGATGTCGATCAGATCGGCATTCGGAATGCTGTCGCATTTGCGCAGGATCGGCGCGGCGACATCGGCGTCGTCATGATTGGCGAGCCGCCGTGCCAGCTCCCGCGGCACCAGACGCAGGTCGGCAAGGGAGCGGCTGAGCGTGGTCAAAGTCCGCAGCTCGACGCTCTCGGTCAGGCGGACCAGGATGTCGTCGAACAGCCCGACATGGTGTTCGTTGAGCCGGTGAGCGTCTTCGAGAAAAAGCCCTGCCACCTCCCGCAGCATGCGCGTGCGGTGGTCTGGTGAGCCGGCCTTCAGGACATGGTCGAGTTCGGCAATAAGATCGGGCGAGGCAATGACTGTCATTGCGGTACCTAAAATGTTCCGCGATGGGGAACTTCACCGTCCCCACAACCAATCTGCTCCCCGAATCTTTAATAGGGGTATAGAAATTGATGGGAGGATCGATCCCGGTGGTGGATATCCCGGCAAACACTATCGAAAATCGGCAGCAGCGCTGCTTTGCCTGATTGTCCGGTTCGAGGAGCGGACCGCATTTTTCCTGATTGAGCCCATTGGACGATTCGCATTTTGTGCACGGAAATTATCAATGAGGCCGGCGCGCTTTGCGCTGCGCCGCGCGGACATTTTCAAGACCTTTTCACAGGAGCAGTCATTTGACGGCGCCATTGCTGGTGCCGAGAGTCTTTCGTTTTGACGATGTCGATGCATTCCGGAGTTCGATCCGAGATCTGGATGTTGATTTCACGCCACTCGCGCGGAAGATTTCGGCCGAGCAGATCATCCTGAGTTTGCCGGGATGCGAGCTCAACTACACCCAGTCCTTTCCGCGGATCGTCGACGCGCAGCTTGCGCGGCACACCACGGCGGTCGGCTTCACGATGGATGACGGTGTCCCGATGCGGTTCAACGGTGTCGAGCGCGATCGCGCGGTGATCGTGCTTGGCGGCGGCGGCGCGTTCTATACCTCGGTGGAGCAGACGCCCCGGCAATATGTCTCGGCGATGTTCACGCCGGAGATTGTCGATCGCGGTTGGCCGCAACCGGGTCTCCATTTCAGCATTCATGAAATTTCTCAACGCGCGCAGGATCGGCTGCGCGAAGTGGTGCGGCAGATTCTGCTCGTGACGTCGCAGCAGACCGATGATGCCCAGTTCGCGACCGGCGCCTCGATCAGGGAAACGCTGCTTGCGGCGATCGACGGCGCCTTCGCCGAGATCGTGCCGGCCAAGTGGGCGACGCGCGCCAACACGACCCGGCAGTTCAAGGTCTTCAACGATGCGCGTGCCATTCTGGCCGGCGACGTGGCTCATCCGATCTACAGCGGCGAACTCGCCAGGCAGATCGGCGTGTCGGTGCGCACGCTGCACGACGCCATCCAGCGCTACCGGGGCGTCAGCCTGCATCGCTACTTGAGATTGCGGCGGCTATGGCTGGTGCGCCAGCAACTGCTCGCCGGTGCGCACAGCGTCAAGGCCTGCGCGCTGGCCTACGGATTTTGGCACCTGAGCGATTTTTCGCGCAGCTATCGGTCGCAGTTTGGGGAGGCGCCATCGGAGACGCTGGCCGCCTCGCGCCGCCCTGGCGCCGTGCGCGCCGAGACGGCCGCTGGCAGTTACGAATCGTAACCGTCGATCTGAACGGAATCTTAACGGCCGCCGAAGAGGCTATTGGTACGATTCCACCAGAGGCGGCGGTGATGCATCCCCGGAGATTTGCGCGTGTTCGTCCGACAGGATGCGTATCCAGTGTAGTCAAGCTGCAGCTCGAACCCAAGGCGCCGCTGATCGAATGCCGGCTGGTGGACTATTCCGCCGGAGGGGCCTGCCTCGAGTTTCAGAAGCCGATCCAGCTGCCCGAACGTTTCGAAATGTTTCATGGCAACACCAAGAAGCGTTGCCGGCGGGTCTGGAGCAGGGGTGTGCGGGTCGGCGTCTCGTTCTGAGCGCCTCAGGTGATCCACCCGTCAATAGCCGTTCGGGCCGCGCCCGGCGCGACCCGATGGTCTTGTCCCGATCGAAGCTGGAGGGGAAGTGCCGGCGAGGGGCTCAGGCGCCGCTCTGGCACTTCTTCATGAACGAGTTCTTGGCCGCGCCGGCGAGCTTCTTGCCGTCGGAGCCGACCGCCTTGGTCTCGCAAGCGTCCGTCGTGCACTTCTTCATGAAGGAGGTCTTGGCCGCGCCGGCCAGCGGCTTGCCGTCCTTGCCGACCGCCTTCGTCTCGCAGGAGGCGTCCTGTGCAAGTGCCGAACCGGCGGCAAAGGTCGCGATCACGGCCGCCAAGAAAATCCGCTTCATCTGGGCTCTCCCTAAACCAAACCAGTGGCCGGATTGGATATCGGATTCTTGGCCCGATCAAGTTCCCACAGCCGATTTTGTCGGTAAAATGCCCCGATCAGAGCAAGGAAATTCCGCGTGCAGCGCGGAACAACAATGGGGGACGCCCGGAATGGAATTCGAGACGCTGGTACAGACACGCAAAAGCGTGCGCGGGTTCAAGAAGCAGCCGGTGTCCCGGGCGACCGTGGAGGAGATCATCGAGGTGGCCAAGCGCGCACCGTCCTCGATGAATACCCAGCCCTGGCACGTCCATGTCCTGACCGGGGCGCCGTTGGAGGAAGTGCGCCGCCGCAACATGGAGGAGATGATCGCCGGCGCCAAAGCCAAGCGCGACATCGTCAGCCATGGCGAGTACCAAGGCGTGCACCGCGGTCGCCAGGTCGACATCGCCAAGAAGCTGTTCGGGGCGATGGGGATTGCCCGCGACGACAAGCCGATGCGGCAGGATTGGGTGCTGCGTGGCTTCCGTCAGTTCGACGCCCCGGTCTCGCTGGTGCTCGCCTATGACCGGGTGCTCGATCCGGGCGCGGTCTGCCATTTCGATCTCGGCGCGCTCTGCTACGGCATCGTGCTGGCGGCCTGGGATCGCGGCCTTGGCAGCGTGATCAACGGCCAGGGCATCATGCGCTCCGACATCGTGCGCGAGGTCGCCAATATCCCGGAAGACCAGGTGATCATGACCTGTGTCGCGATGGGCTATCCCGACGACAGCTTTGCCGCCAATGCGGTGCGGTCGGAACGCGAGGCCAACGACAACTTTGTCCGCTATGTCGGCTTTGCCGAATAGAGGGATATGACCAGTGCGGACCCGCAGCATCACCGGCGCGGTTGCCCTCGCGTTGGTCGTCATCATCTCGGCCCTCGGCTCCGGGCGAGCGGAGGGCATACGTCTCGATGCACTCAAGATCCCGGTGCCGAATGCGGGAGGGGCAGGGCCGTCCACCGCGCTGCTCGACGCAATCGTGCTGCGGCCGGATGACGGGCAGCCGCATCCGCTGATCCTGCTCAATCACGGCTCACCGCGTTCGGCGAGCGACCGTCCGGCGATGAGCCCTTACGGGATGTGGGCACAGGCTGTGGAGTTCGCCCGGCGCGGCTGGGTCGCGGTGGCTTTCCTGCGCCGCGGCTACGGCGCCTCGCAGGGTGGATGGGCCGAGACCTACGGAGGGTGCTCCGACCCGGACTATGCGAAGGCCGGCCGCGCCGGCGCCAGCGACGTCGCAGCCGCCGCCAAATTCATGACCGGTCAGGCTTACGTCAGCAAGGGGAAGTGGATCAGCGTCGGCCGCTCGGCGGGAGGCTTTGCCACGGTCGCGTTGACGTCGATAGCGCCGCCGGGTCTGGCCGCTGCGATCGCGTTCGCGCCGGGCCGTGGATCGACCGGCCCCGATACGGTCTGCGAGGAGGACGAACTCGTCGACGCGTTCGCGCAGTTCGGCAAATCCTCGCGCATCCCGCTGCTGTGGGTGTCCGCCGACAACGATCATTTCTTTGGCCCAAAACTCGTGACGCGATTGTCGGATGCGTTTGTGAAAGCTGGCGGCAAGCTCGCGCTGGTTCGAACGCCTGCCTTCGGCAGCGACGGGCACACGTTGTTCAGCGAGCAGGGAACAGCGATCTGGGCGCCGATCATCGATCGCTTCCTCGGGGATAACAACCTCGTGCTGCGCGATCGGCTGCTCGACGCGCCCGCGCGTCCGGCGCAAATACGCACGCGCTGACCACGCCGCGGGATATTGAATTCCGCGCCGTGAAACCCTCGCGCGAGCGTGAGTGCGAGCGCGCGTTTCCGCTATTTGTGCCGATCGAAAATGCGATACTGGGTTTCTGAACCACAACAGCACAAGCGAGGAATCTCAGATGAGCGATGATGAACAGACAGCCATGATCCGCGAGACCGTCGCGAGATTCGTCGATCGCGAGCTGATCCCGCTCGAGCCGCAATATCTGAAATCGAAACTGCCCGGCAGCGATCATCCCGAGCTCACGCCGGAACAGCGCAAGCGGCTGCGCGACGTCTCGAAGGAGCTCGGGCTCTGGGGCCTCGATGCGCCCGAGGATCTCGGCGGCCACGACCTGCCGACGCGCACGATGGCTGCGGTGCACGAGGAGCTCGGTCGCAGCTGCGTGCCCTTCGTGCTGCCGCCGGACTCGCCGAACCTGCGCATGCTGCAGGCGGTCGGCACCGAGGCGCAGAAGAGGAAATATCTGCAGCCCTATATCGAGGGCCGCATGGCATCGGCGATCGCGATCTCGGAGCCCGGCGCCGGCGGCGATCCCGCGGCCATGAAGACCCGCGCGGCGCTCGAAGGCGAAGAATGGGTGCTGAACGGCCGCAAGATCTGGATCAGCAACGCGCGCGCCGCCGACTTCATCATCGTGATGGCGCGTGTCGGCAGCGACCAGCGCCAGGGCGGCATCACCTCCTTCATCGTGGAGAAGGGCACGCCGGGATTCATCATCGAACGCGAGATCCCGATGGTCGGCGGCGGTTCGACCTACGAGATCGTGTTCGAGGACTGCCGCATCCCGAATGACTCCGTGCTGGGCGAGGTCGGCAAGGGTTACGCGCCGATGCAGCTGCGCCTGCGCACGCGGCGGCTCGAGATGGGATCGACCTGCGTCGGCATCACCAAGCGCGCGCTCGACATGATGTGCGATCACGCCAAGCAGCGCGAGACGTTCGGCGTCAAGCTTGCCGAGCGCCAGGCCATCCAGTGGTGGATCGCCGATATCTCCACGCGCATGCATGCCTGCCGGCTGATGGTGCGCGAGGCCGCCGACAAGACCGATCGCGGCGAGGACATCCGCCACGAGGCCTCGATGATCAAGGTGTTCGCGACCGAGATGGCCTATGACGCCTGCGACCACGCCATGCAGACGCTCGGCGCGCTCGGCGTGACGCTGGAATTGCCGCTCAACGCGCTCTGGCAGAAGGCCCGCCTGATGCGGGTCTACGAAGGCCCGAGCGAGGTCCATCGCCAGTCGATCGCGCGTCGCGTGCTCGGGTTGCGCGGCGGTTAGAGGGCGCGCGGCTGATTACGCCGCCCGCACGTCGGAGAGGAAGCGGTTGACCTGGCCGGCGAGGTCCTTGGATTGCGTCGAGAGCTGTTCGGCCGCGCCCAGCACCTGGGTTGCCGCAGCGCCGGTGTCGTCGGCAGCGCGCTGCACGCCGGAGATGTTGGAATTGACCTCTTGGGTGCCGCGCGCGGCTTCCTGAACGCTGCGCGAGATCTCCTGGGTTGCCGAGCCCTGTTCCTCGATCGCGGCGGCAATCGCGGTGCCGATCTGGTCGATCTCGGTGATGACGTCGACGACGCTCCTGATTGCGGTGACGGTCTCGTCGCTTGCGGTCTGGATCGCGGTGATCTGTTCGGCGATCTCCGTGGTCGCCTTCGCGGTCTGGCCGGCGAGCGATTTCACCTCCGAGGCGACCACCGCAAAGCCGCGGCCGGCCTCGCCGGCGCGCGCCGCCTCGATGGTGGCGTTGAGCGCGAGCAGGTTGGTCTGTGCCGCGATGCTCTGGATCAGCGTCACCACGTCGCCGATCTTCTGCGCGCCGTCGGCCAGCGAACGCGCGGTGTCGCCGGTGCGGCGGGCATGGTCGACCGCGCGCGCCGCGATCTCGGTCGAGGTCGCGACCTGGCGGGCGATCTCCGAGATCGAGGAGGTCAGTTCCTCGGTCGCGCTCGCCACCGTCTGCACGTTGGTCGAGGTCTGATCCGACGCGGCAGCCACGACCGCGGCCTGGCGGTTGGTGGCGGCGGCGGTGGCCGACATCGATTGCGCCGTATCCTCCATGACTGAGGATGCAGCCGACAGTCCGCCGACCAGTTCGGTGACCTTGGCTTCGAAGGCGTGGGTCAGATCGTCGAGCACGCGGGCGCGGCGCATCTTGACGTCGTTCTCGGCTTCCTTCTCGGCAGCGAGGCGATCGGCTTCGATCTTGTTGTCCTTGAACACCTGCACGGCGGCGGCCATGGCGCCGATCTCGTCGTTGCGCGCGGCGCCCGGGATCGCCTCGGCGACCTCGCCCGCGGCGAGACGCGACATCCGGCCGGTGAGGGCGGCGATCGGGTTGAGGATGCGGCGGCCGACCATGACGATGAGGCCGGCACTGACCGCAATGACCGCGAGCAGCCCGACCAGCGCAATCACGAAGCTGAGCCGCGCCGACGAATAGGCGCTCGCAAGGCCCTGCTCGGCATTCTCGTAGAGCGCCTCGCGCACGGTGATGATGGCGGCGAGGCCGATTTGCGATTCGGGGTAGTAGGTGTCGAGGTCCTGCTCGTACTTGCCGGTCACCGCGCCTTCCTTGGCGAACTTCAGCGCCTTGCCGAACCGCTCGACATAATCGGCCTGCATCTTGCCGAGTGCCGTCATGACGTTCGCTGGCGTTGCCGGATTGTTGCGCAGCTCCTGCAGCGTCGAGAGGATCTGCTCGGTGCGGCCGGTCGAGCGGTAGAGTTCCAGCTTCTCCTGATCGGTCGCGACACGCTTGGCGCCGACCAGCGCCTTGTGCAGGCTGGCATTGAGGCCGCCGATGTCGCGCAGCGTCCAGGCGACGTTGGCGTAGCTGGCCTGGCGATAGGCATTGCCGTCGAGGCCGGCAAGCCGGCGCACCTGCTCATCGAGCAGCGTGGTGACACCGGCGTTGAACACGGAATTGTCGGCGACGATCTTGCCGGCGGCCGCGCGGCGGGCATCGGCCGGGCCGGCGATTGCAGCCGCAATGGCGTCGCGCAGCCCGGCAAATTTCAGCTTCAGCGCATCGATCGCGCTCGCGACCGCCTCGCCGTCGTCGAGCGATCCCGGCAGCGCGGCGCGCACCTGGTTGACCTTGGCGAGCGCGCCGTCGGTCAGCCGGCGCTGACGGTCGAGTTCGGCGATCTGCTTCGGATCGATCGTGGCGGTGCCGAGCAGCAAATTGGTGGCGTAGCCGCGCTCGGGGTTCATGTAGCGCGGGATATCGCCGACGGCGCGGACGATCTCGAGCCGGCCCTGCGCGGTCGAGATCTTGTCCATGGTCTGGTACTTGGTCACCGCGACATAAGCCGCCAGTCCGCCGCCGACCGCGGACAAGGAGACGATCGCAGCCGTCAGGAGAGTACCGATTTTCATGGGATGCGCGCGCCATTCTGGACGAGAGAGGGGAGGCCTCAACCGTACCTTGTGCGCATTAAGCTTGGGTTTACGATACGCGAGCCGCGGCGCTCCGGGCTATCCATCCTGCCCGAAAGTCCAACCGTCCAAAAGTTCAAGGCGCCGCCCCGCCGTGCGTGGCGTTCAGTGCTCGTCGTCGTCAGCGCCCTTGGTCGCAGGGCGGTGCTGGGTCGCGCCGCCCGAGCCCGCCTCGCCGCAGGGCAGCTGGGTCCAGGTGCCGTCCGCGGCCTGCTGATAGGCCTGGCAACCGGCTGAAGTTGTGGTGGTGGTGGATTTGTCGTCGGCTTTCTGCCGCTCGGCACTCTTCGCCAGCGCTGGCGTTGCAATGGCAGCGATGGCTGCGAGCGAGCCTGCGAAAACCAGCCCTGCAATCCGCATGTCGGGTTCTCCTTCTCGAAGCGAATTCATATCCAGAGAAGAAATCTGGCGATTTTGGGCCGCAGCGTATGGTCTGCGACGAATTGCTTAATGCCGGGAAAACGAACTGGGACGGCGATTAACATCTGCGCGTGGCATCGCAGGACGCTGTTGCCGCACCGTGCTAGGATCGCCCCATCATGACCCACCGCATTCTCGTCTTCTACGGCTCCTATCGTTCGGATCGCATGGGCATCCGGCTGGCGCATTTCGTCGTCGAGGGCTTTCGCGCCCGCGGCGACGATGTCGAGTTGATCGATGCCAAGGAGGTCGGTCTGCCGATGCTCGACCGGATGTACAAGGAACATCCCAAGGGCCACGCGCCGGCTGTGCTCGAAACGCTCGCCGGAAAGATCCGCGACGCCGACGGCTTCCTGTTCGTCACCGGCGAGTACAACTGGGGCATGCAGCCCGGGCTGAAGAACCTCACCGATCATTTCCTCGAGGAATGGTTCTGGCGGCCCGCGGCGATCGCGAGCTATTCGGCCGGACGATTCGCCGGGGCGCGCGCCGCGACCGCCTGGCACGGCACGCTGTCGGAGATGGGCATGGTTGTGGTGTCGAGCACGATCAGCGCGGGGCCGATCGCGCAGACCCTGTCGGCCGAAGGCCAGCCGATCGGCGAGGGCGGCAAATCGCTCGAGCGCGCCTTCCCACGCTTTGCCGACGATCTTGCCTGGTGGATGGAAGCCGCCAAGGCGCAGCGGGCGCGCAAGGCGCCGCCGTATTGAACCAGTCCTCGGAGTTCAGGGATCATGAGCCTTTTCACATCGCCCTTCGATCCCGCGCGCGAGGCCGCCCTGGTCACCGGCGCGGGCAACGGCATCGGCCGCGCGATCGCGCAGGCCCTGGTCGGCGAAGGCGTGCGCACGGTGTTCGCCGATCTGCATGAGGACAGGGTTTTGGCCGCGATCAAGGCTGCCCCGCGTCCCGAGCTTGCGGTGCCCTGGATCGGCGATCTCGCGCAGCGCGAAGCGTGCGACGCCTTGCTGGCGCATGCGCAGGCAAAGCTTGGGCAGGTGACCCATTTCGTCCACAGCGCTTCGCCGCCGCGCCGCGAGGCCGATCACGCGATGGCGGTCGACGATGAGACCTGGCGGCAGATGCACGTGGTCAATCTCGATGCCGGCTTTCATCTGTCGCGCGAACTGGCGCGCAGGCTGATCGCAGCGAAGACGCCGGGCTCGTTCCTGCTGCTCACCTCGCTGCATGCCGGCACGCCGCGCAACCTGCCGCATTACTCGACGGCGAAGGCCGGCATGGCGATGCTGGTGAAGGAGCTTGCCAAGAGCTGGGGCCACTATGGCATCCGCGTCAATGCGCTGGTGCCCGGCGCGATCGCGGCCGGCGGTTTCGTCGCCGATCCCGCGCTCGCCAAGCACATCCCGCTCGGGCGGCTTGGCCAGGCCGACGATCTCGCGCCGATGGCGCTGGCCGTGCTGTCGCACAGGCTCTCCGGCTACGTTACCGGCGCATCGATCGTGGTCGACGGCGGTCTGTCGCTGACCAACTGGTTCGCGCCGCCGGAGCTCGACTGAGAGTCGAAGTTACTCCTTGGTCCTGATGTAGCCCGCAAGCCGCGTCTTTTGGTCTTGGCACCAAGTCGCCATGCTGCCGGCGCGACGCTGATCGAGGTCGGTGGTCTGGGTTGCGATCGCAACTTCGGTCATCAGGTCGTCGGGCTGCTTCTCGCCCATCTTGCCGCCGGTGTGCAGGTAGGCGATTGCCTTGCGCACCTGCTCGGTGGTGCCGTCGGGGAGGTGCATGTCCTGCGCCCGCTGCACGAGGTCCTGATAGACCAGATCGGTGCCGGGGCACTCGACCTTGGCGGCAAAGGCCTGCAGCACCATCGTGACATAGGCGGCGCGCGGATCGGCGTGGGCAGGGGTTGCTGCGACAATCAGGCCGCCGATCAGCAGAGCGTAACGCATGGAATTCCTCCGAAGGGTTTGGACGTTTTTTACTACGCTAGCGCCCAAGGGAACCGACTGCAACCCGCAGGACACAGTCGCCATAGGAACCGATCAAACGGCCGTGTTCCAGAAGGGGCTGCCACGATTTCAGCACGATTTCGGCAGCATGTGGCAGAAGTTGACGCAGGGGAGAATGATCGTGTCGAAATTGGGGCTTGCTGCTGTGCTGGTGGGTTCGCTTGCACTTGGCGGCTGCATGCAGGCGACGCTGTCGCCGGTGACGGATGCCGCGATGACGCCGCGCGATCGGCAGTTGCTGGCGCATCCGCCCTATGCGGACGCCAAGATCCCGGATCAGTTCCAGCGCCACATTGTCGATTACACACGCCGTGAGCAGCCGGGCTCGATCCTGGTCGATACCGACAAGCGCTACCTCTATTACGTGCTGCCCGGCGGCAAGGCGATCCGCTACGGCGTCGCCGTGGGCGAGGAGGCGATGGCGTTCTCAGGTGTCGCCACCGTGGGCCGCCTCGCTGAATGGCCGGATTGGGTTCCGACCAAGGATATCCAGGAGCGGCTCGGGCCGTATCCGGCGCGTGTCGCCGGCGGGCCGGCCAATCCGCTCGGTGCCCGGGGCATCTACCTCTACCAGGGCAACAAGGACACGCTCTACCGCATCCACGGCACCAACCAGCCCGAATATATCGGGCAGGCAATCTCGTCGGGCTGCATCCGCATGAACAATCCCGACGTGATCGATCTTTACCAGCGGGTCAAGCCTGGTGCGACCGTGGTCGTGCTGCCGCCGGGACAGAGCGCGTAATTCGTATCGTGTGATGAGTGGCAGTGGCGGCCGATCGCGTATCGCGATCGGCCGCCGTTCTTTTCAATCGCCGGCTGGCCTTCAGCGCAGCGGCATCGGCGGCCGAACCACAGGGCCGCCATCATCGGCATCAACCACGCTGGACTGCTGCTGCGGTTGCACCGGCCGTGGTGCTGCAGCCTGCGGTGCGGCTCCAACCGGCGCCGGCAGCGGCGCCGCCGATGCCGGCGGGGGTGGCGGCGGGATGTAGGCCTGGGCCGGCCGGCGTACCGGCGGCGGAGCAACGGCCGCATGGGGCGCCGCCGGCGGCGGTGTGATCGCGGCGCGCGGACGCGGTGCGACCGGCCGTGGCTCGACGGCCCGGGTCTCGGTCGTCCTCGCGACACGCTGTGTCAACTGATCCTGGCCGGCCTTGAGCTGATCGATGCTGGTCTTGAGCTGCTCGATCTGCTGCCCCATCGACGCCAGATCGCGTGCCATCGACTGCAGCAACTGCGCCTGGTCGGGTGCGGCTGCGGCTGGCGCTGCCGGGGCGGCGGGCGCAACCGGCACCGCTGCCGCCGCCGGTGCTGCGGCTGGAGCGGGCGCGGCCGTGGCGACATCCTGTGGCACAGCGGCCGGAGCGGTCTCAGCCGGTTGATCGGCGGCAGCCGCCTGCGCGGGTGGGCTCGCTTGGTCGGGAGCGGGAGTGGCTCTGCCTGGCAGCAGCGACGTCAGGGCCTCGACCTGGGGCGCGTACTCCGCCACCACCTGCTTGACGCGATGTCCGTAGTGTTGCCACGCCGCGGTGCCCATGGCGCCGGCGATCGCGAACACGAACCAGAAGGCGCGGACCGCCCATTTGTTGGTGGGGCGCGGCGCGCGCTCCAGTCTGATGTCGTCCAGTCTGCCGTCATGGCTTGCGGCGCTGTACTCTGGCGCGGTCGGTGCCGGCGTCATTGACACCGGCGTGACTGGTGGCATCGAGGCGACGGACGCGATCGGCGGCACCGATGAGGGCGCGAGGCTCGGGCCGAACCACGGCTCGCGCTGGTCCGGCGCTGCCTTGCCGGCTTGTGCCGGTGTTGCGGCATCGTCCTTACGTGCCGGTGCGAAGCTCGGCTCAATCGCGAAAATATCGTGCGGATCTGCATCTTTCAGTGTGGATTGCATGGCGGTCCCCGTTTCAGTCCAAGGTCAACCGCAAATGGGCGGCCGGCAAATTAGCGCGCTGTATCGACCCCTGACCCTGTCCCCACGACTCCAGTCCGGTTTGACCAAAGCAAGGCGAGAGGGTGGAGAGGTTGGGGAGTTTCGGGAACCGAAGCCGGAGGCGAGGGGGCACGAGCGTCCACGTACACTCGCGAGGGGCGCCGGACTGCATTTCCGGACTGAATCTCCCTCGGTTGTGTGGCGTATCCACCACAGCCGAGGGGAAATCGGGGGACGTGCGGCACGTCTGACCGTGCTCCGCCACCGTTCCGCCCCGTTTGGATTCGGCTGATAGGCAACTGTTGGATTTTCGGCTTGGGCTGGGGCGCAAGTTGGGGGTGCAACATGTCACGCGACGATGCAGTCATCTCGTACGTCGGCGTCAAACGCAGCGCGCACTGCGCTGCGCCCTCGATGCTGTTTGTGCATGCCCGAAAGCCGCTCAGGCTGTTCGCCGTGGCGATCGGCGCGGCCTCGCTGGCGGCCTGCGCGCAGTCCTCCGTTGTCAGCCAGCGCTCACAGGCGCTCGCGAGCCGGCCAGCCTCGATCGAGCCGACACGGGCAGTATCCTCTGCGCCACGCACACGTGTTGCAGTTGCGCGCAGGCATACGCCTTACGCCTCGCGCAAGACGGGTGACACCAAGATCGCGTCGCACGGCGTCGCGAGCTTCTACAGCGAGGCGCAGCCAACCGCGAGCGGCGAGAAGTTCGATGGGCAGGAACTGACTGCCGCGCATCCCACGCTGCCGTTCGGCACCAGGCTGCGCGTCACCGACGTCAAGAGCGGCCGTTCCGTCACCGTGCGCGTCAACGATCGCGGACCCTACGTTCCCGGGCGCATCGTCGACGTCTCGTATTCCGCCGCACAATCGCTCGGCATGGTCGGCAAGGGCGTCGCCAATGTCAGGCTCGACGTCGTGCAGTGAACGGCGTGGCAGAAGCCAGGTTCGGGATTTTTGCCAGCTCGATCGGGAAAAAGTCCCGGCATTTCGCGCGCTTTAATCCTGTTGTCCGAATTTGCGCAGCAAATAGAATTGTTGCCGCTACTTCCCCGCGCTCTCCATTTCCAGGCGCGTGGATTTCAACCCAATGAACCTTCCCCGCCTTGGCGTTGTCCCTCCAAGGCGGGGTTTTTCTTTGAGGTCTGCTCGCTGCATGAGTTGATGACCGGATCCGAGCCATCTCCGGAAAGTCCTTGGCATAAGACCTGGCACATGCCGACCTTGATGGGAAAGTTGGCGTAGGCGCGACCGCACGCTGCGTGCTGCCATATCCTGCGCCATCGCTTTCACCAAATTGTCACGCTCCCGGCGAATTGCGGCCCAACGCCGCTGCCAACACACCACGGAGCAGAATGCGTCGGCGAGGGACAAGCGTTGGCCTACAAGATGATCGCAGAACGCGAGAACGAAACGGTCAGGATCGAGCGGGAGAGCACCTTCATCATCGTCGCCAAGGCCAAGGTCTGGGCGAGCGAAGGATGGCAGGTCGTGATCACCGACAAGGACGGAAAATCATACCCGCCCGAGGAATTCGACAAGCTGCTGGCGGCATAGTGCTAAAGCGCGATGAGTTTGGGTTAGATCGTCATCGCGCTTTAGGTCTTTGTTTTAAGCATGATCTCCGCGCAAACGCTCTGCGTTTGTCGCGAGGGAAAACCGCTTCTCACTTTTCCGGATCGTGTTCTAACGCTGCGCTGACACCAGCATCATCATCGGGCGTTCGAGCTCGTCGGCCAGTTCGGGCATGGCCTTGACCTGCTCCCGCGTCGGGGAAAATTCCTCGACATGGCGCAGCGTGAAGCCGGCGCCGATCAGCGCGTTGAGCGTGGTGCCGATCGTGCGGTGATATTTCAGCACGCCCTTCACATACCAGTCGGTGCGGCGTTCGCCTTCGATGAAGTAGCGGTTGACCGGCCAGGTCTTGCGGCCGTCTTGGTCCTGCCCCCAGCCCGGATGGGCGGGTGCCATGTAGACCGGGTGCTCGATGGTGAAGACCAGGTGCCCCTCCGGAACGAGCGTGCGATACAGCATGCGCGCCAGACGATCGAAATCCCTGATATAGTGGAAGGTGAGGGCGCTGTAGGCGAGATCGAAGGTCGCCTTTGGCAGCTCAAGCGTTTCGAGGTCGGCGATCTCGTAAGCGATAGCCGGATCCTGGCTCATCGCCGTGGCGCGGGCGATCATGTTCTGCGAGAGGTCGACACCCAGAACGGCGGATGCGCCTTGCTCACGCATCCAGCGCGACACCCAGCCGAAGCCGCAGCCGAGATCGACCACGCGCTTGCCGGCGATATCGGGCAGCATGGCGCGGATCGCGGGCCATTCGGGCGCGCCGAGCAGTCCGCGGACCTGCCGCGGCAACTGGCTGTAGCCGGCAAAGAAGCCGGGATCGTCATAGATGTTCTGCGCCATGGGCACGGCAACTCGTGTCGGTCGGAGTGATCTCTCTGTAACCGCCGGCGCGGCGCGTGGGAACCGCCGAATCCGTCGAGTAGGGCGGTGAGGCTGGAACCAGACAGCGCGTTCGGCGGTTTTAATGTCAGCGCGCGGGGCACGCGGTCACGCCTGTCCCCGCGGCATTCGGCAGCGGAGGAGCGCGTCATGATAGCCGAGACGCAAATCCACACTATCGCGCGGCAGATGTTGCAGACGTACGGCCTGCAAGCGATCGCCCAGGCGGCGCAAAATGCCGTCGACTGCGAGAGCAAGGGCGAGACCGAACAAGCCCGGGACTGGCGCCACGTCGAGGACGCCATGAAGATGATGCGCGGACCGCATCAGAGCTGACTGCCGGAAACGGCGATGACTGATCGAATGATCCGGTGCTGCGCGCCGCCTCATTCGTTTTGCGAACTCCCTCGCGCCGCTTGCCTTCGCCGGAAATTCCGGGAACTCTGTTCAGGCAAGCCGCAGACAAATTTGATTTGGGGAATTCGCCATGACCTTCTCACTCTACGACGCGACCGTTGCCAACTATTTGCAGGTTCTCGGCGCCGCCATTGGCTTTCTCGACAAGAGCCTGGCGCATTTCAAGGAGACAGGCATCGATCCGGCCGAGATTGTCGAGACCCGGTTGTTTCCGGATATGTTGCCGTTCCGCTTTCAGGTGGTCTCGCTCGCGCATCATTCCCGCGGCGCGATGCAGGCCGCGAAGAACGGCGTGTTCGCCCCGCCGTCCGGCAAGCCCGATCTGGATTACGCCGGGCTGCAGACGCTGGTGAAGGACGCGCACAGCGAATTGTCTGACCTGACGCCGGATGCGGTCAACGCGCTGCTCGGGCGCGACATCACCTTCAAGGTCGGAGAGCGGTCGATGCTGTTCACGGTTGAAGGATTCTTGATGTCGTTCTCGCTGCCGAACTTCTTCTTCCATTCAACCACCGCCTACGACATCCTCCGTCACAAGGGCGCGCCGCTCGGCAAGCGCGACTTCATCGGCCGCTTGAATCTGAAGAAGTGACCGGGCCTCGCACCGGCCGGTCTTGAACGGGGAGATGTCCGCCGCGCGCTGCCGCTTGCTGGTATATACAATCTTAGATGGTGAGTCCGCATCACGGTTGTGGCGCGGCCCGAACGGTGCTATAAATCTCAGGTAGTGCGATTGATGGTTTCAACTCAATTGCTGACTGCCGGTGAAGGCGGTTCGGCGGCGCTCTCGTCGTGCGTGCTTGAACGCCGTTGGCCGGGCATGTTCGGGGACTCCCATGAAGACATGGCTTGTCGGAATCGTGCTGCCGCTGCTGGTTGCAGTGGCAATCGTGGCGTCGCCGTTGCGGCCGGTTGCGCAGACCCAGTCGTCCGATCAGCCGCAGGCGCAGTTCTGCGTCAGCGGCAACACCGGCGCGCTGTGCTCGAAGCTGCCGGCCTATATCGGCCCGGATTCGCGGCTGGGACTGACCGTCGGCTATAACGGCCTCTATGGCGATCCGCCCCGGAGTGCATCCGAGGATGTGCAGACGCCGTTCGACAACATGGCCTGGCAGATGTTCGTGGCGCTCAACTGGGCGGCAAGCGGCGTGGAGCAACCGGCCGCACAGGGGCTGACGGTGCCGGGATCGCGGGTCTGGCAGACCTATCCCAAGGTCAGCGCGCTGTTCGGCAATTCGAAGGTGAGGGCCGGCTGCCCCCAGGCGCTTGCCCTGCCGATCTTCTACATCGGCTCCTACGGCAACGGTAAGCCGGCGCCGAACAACGAGGAGTTCCTGCAGGCCTCGACCAATCTGCCGCTGATCGATGTCAACGGCAACTGGACGCTGTTCGAGCGGCGCGTCAATGCGATCGAGGCGTTGTATCTGCGCGCACCGCAGGGACTGTCGGCGCAGACGCTGACGACGCGCGACGGGCAGCGCAATTTCATCAAGGCCAATCCGAAGGGCGCCGATTTCACCGCGTCGGCGTCGGTCCCCGACGGCAAGAATGGCTCGATCGAGATTAAGGCGGCCTGGCGCATCCTCGATCCGGCGAAGGACGACGCGTCGAAATATTACACGCAGAACATCCTGCTCGCCGTCTCCGGCGATCTCGTCCGCAACGGCAAGCCGTTCTGCCGCAGCGAGAAGGTGGGGCTGGTCGGCATGCATATCCTGCAGCGCAATCCGTTCGTCGAGCAGAACAAGGCACTGCTGCCGCAATGGATCTGGGCGACCTTCGAGCATGTCGACAACGCGCCGCTGGCGCAGGAGCCGTGCAACGTGTCGAACGGCTGCGGCAGCGCCACGTCGCCGACCTACTGGATCAACAAGCCGAGCTGCGGGCCGGCGGCTGCGGCGCCCGGTGCGCATTATTCCTTCTACGACCCGGCGCAGTCGGGGCTCGGCACCAATATCGCGCCACAGGGTCTGCTCGGCACCAAGACGCAATTCCCGTGGAATCCGACGCGGCCCTATGCGCACGGCGCGACCAGCCAGGCAACGGCGATGCCGCAGGCGGTGCGCTGCTGGCAGATCTATCCGACGACGACGGTGTTGAACGAGCAATGGCGGATGGCGCTGGGCTCGCTGAAGAGCGTGTTCCAGAATTACATGCTGATCGGCACGCAATGGGGCGGGCAGCTCGAACCGCCGACGCCGCCGAATCCGGTGCCCGCCAATGCGGTGCCGGGCATGCTCTCCAACACCACGCTCGAGACCTATATCCAGAACTACAATGGCAGCGATCCGAGCCTGCCGGGTCCTGGCTCCTGCGTCAGCTGTCACAACTTCGCGACGCTGGTCGACAACAAGACGTCGGCCAATTTCAGCTTCCTGCCGAGCCTGGTCGACCCGGTCGCCGGGCGCAGCATGATCAAAACCGCGCGCTGACCCGCGCGATCACGTAACGCCCCAAGCTGCCGGCGCTAGCCGATCCGGCGCCAACGCGGCACAGGATCGAGCGGCGTGCGGTAGAGCTCGCGCCGGTCGATGTCGGTTACGCGCACGGCACAGCCGCGCGCCTTCAGCTCCGGCTTGACCTGCGACAGCTCGCAGGCGAGCTGGTCGGCGCGATCAGAGGCGAGGCTGATGTCTTCGAGGATGATGGTTCCTTGATTGCGGAACTCGTCCCCCACCACGAGATCGAAGGTGTAGTACGGCATTCCGAAGTCTCCGTTTCGGTTTGCATCACAGGGTAACACTGAGTCGTGCGTTCCCTAAGATGCGTGGCGCACAATCGTCGGGCGATCGCGCAAAAACGGTGTGCAGCACATCCAGCACGATGAACGATCAATCACGCGTCGCACGGCGAAGGAGTCCTGTGCTCCAGCACACCGCCATGCCGTTAAGATTTGATTAAAACTGTCGTCGCAAGCTTGGGCCCAAGTGGAATGCCAAGTGGAATTGCGGCGGAACCGGGCTCCGGGAACCGGCAGCTGCAGGAGAAGGCCGGTGGCGTAACGCCCGCCGGCCTTTTCTCGTCGCGGACGCCCTGGAACTAGTCGCGCAGCGTGGCTTGCCTGGCGCGGCATTTCGGGCCGGGCCCGCGCATGTAATACAGCTCGGGGCGATAGGGGTGGCAGACACTCTCGATCAGCGCCAGGCAATCCGCAATGAGGCGGGCGAGGCGGCGGCGCAGGGGCTGCAGTGCAAGTTCCATCGATTTCATGACATGCCCTCAGTGCAGCTCGCCGAGCACGGCAGTGAAGGGCAGGTCGAAAATCTCGGTGCCGATATCGTCGGTGACGTGGACCGCCCAGTTGCGCCAGTCTTCCGCGCTCGGTGTCATCATGTAGCTGCGGGCCAGCTGCTCGGCATACACGCGCACGTCCGTCAGATCCATCGCGGTGCCGATGCGATCCAGGATCACGTGCTTGTCGTCGGAGCAGTGAAAGAAAACTGCAGACATCTTCCAATTCCCATGCCGAAGCGATTCTCACGCACAAAAATAGCAGTGCGCGCGGGCACGGAGAATCCGGGTCATCCCCCATCGGTAAACTACGGGGATTCCTGACGATTTGAATCACGCGGCCGTGATCGGCGGTTAAGGTTAAAAGATCGACTCGCCGACCGTCACCTCGCTGCGCGGGCCGAGCACGATCACCCTGCCATCGGCGTCCTTCGCCCCGAGAATCAGCAGTTCCGAGGTGAAACCCGCGATGTTCTTCGCACCGAGATTGCAGACACACACCACCAGCGAGCCGAGCAGCGCCGCCGGCTCGTAATTGGTGATCTGCGCGCTCGACCACATGATCCGATCAGTGCCGACGTTGACGCCGACCTTGTAGGAGGGATTGCGGGCGCGCGGAAACGGCTGCACCTCGACGACCCTGCCGATCCGGATATCGAGGCGGGCGAAGTCGTCGTAGCTGGCCTGCGGCTTGAGCGGAACCATCAGCGCTCCTGGAAGGCGAGGCGGACGCCGAGCGCGATGTAGATCGTGCCGACGACGCGGCCCTGCCATTGCCCGATGCGGCGATGCCGCCTGATCCACGGGCTGATCTGGCCGGCGGCGAGCGCGAGCAGCGAGGTATAGGCCGCGCTCATTGCGACGAAGATCAGGCCAAGCGTCGCGAACTGCGTCACCGCCGAGCCGTGGCCGGGGTGGACGAACTGCGGCAGGAAGGCGAGGAAGAACAGCGCGGTCTTCGGATTGAGCATCTCCGCCCAGATCGCCTGCCGGAACGCGCGCCGCGGATCGACCGGCTGCGACGCCGGCAAATGCAGGTCGTCATTCTTCTCGAACAGAGCGCGGACGCCGAGCACGATCAGGTAGATCACGCCGGCATATTTGACGATCGAGAACGCCAGCGCCGAGGTCATGAGCACGGCCGACAGGCCGAACGTCGCCATCGCGGTGTGGACGAGGTCGCCGAGCGCGATGCCGAACCCGGTCGCGACGCCGACACGCGGCCCGCCGGTCATCGAGCGCGCGAGTACCAGCAGCACGGCCGGCCCGGGGATCAGGAACAGGCCGAGCACGACGGCGGCGTAGGTGAGGAGGGTGGTGATGTCGGTCATCGGACGTGTCCCGGATGTTAGGCCGCGGAAATGGCGACTGCCGCGAAGCGTGGCTTCGGATCAAGCATCACGTCGGCGCTTTCGACAATGCGCATTTCCTCGGTTCCCCTCTGCGCCGTACGCTGCAGCACGCCGTGGATGCCTGACGCGGCATGGCTGAGCGCGTCCGGTGTCTCGAGGCCGCGCACGCGGGCGGCGACGAACAGGGCGGCGAACAGATCGCCGGTGCCGGACGGGCTGATCGGCACCCGCGGGGTGCGCACGCGCCACGCCCCAACGCTATCAGGACCCGTGCGCTCGATTGCAAGCGTCTCGATCTCGCCATCGGGCGTGCCGGCAATCTCGGCGCTGGTGATGACGATGGACGCGGGTCCCCGCGCCATCAGCTCGCGGGCCTGCGCGACAATTTCATCGGTCGTGGTGACGCGCGCGCCGCAGAGGAATTCGAACTCGAAATGATTGGGCGTGATGATGTCGGCGAGCGGGCAGAGCTGGTCGCGCACCAGCGGCGGAATATCCGGTCGGACGAACATGCCGCGGTCGCGATCGCCGAGCACGGGATCGCAGCAATAGAGCAGGGCCGGGTTCGCGGCCTTGGCGCGGTTGACGAAATCGGCGACGTCGAGCGCGATATCGGCCGAGCCGAGATAGCCCGACAGGATCATCCGCGCGCTCTCGACCGCGCCGCGCTCCTCGATGCCGCGCAAGAGGTCGGCGACCAGCTGCACGTCGAGCACCCGGCCGCGGATGGTCGAATAGCCCGGCCGGTTGCTCAGCAGCGTGGTTGGCACGGCGACGACATCGATGCCATGCAGCTGGATCGGAAAAATGGCAGCGCTGTTGCCGACATGGCCCCACGCGACCTGCGACTGGATCGAGATGACGGTCATGTCCTCAGCATCACCCGAACAGCGCGGCATAGATCACGTAGAGCCAGCCCAGAATGCCGTGGATGATCGCCCACAGGATCGAGTGATTGTTGGTGTAGGAGATCGCAATCGCCAGCGCCGAGCCGAACCCGACGCCATATTTCGCACCCTCGACGCGGACGCCATAATATCGATTGCCGTTCATGGTGGTCCTTCCAGCGGGAGGGCGTGATTGGCGACAGGGTAACCCGCCGATATCAGCGAGTTCAACGGCGGATCGCGCCTTCCCGGCATTGCTAAGCTCCGTCATCCCCGCGCAAAGGCTTCGCCTTTGTCGCCGGAGGTGCGAGCCTTGCGGTGCACTTGCACCGCTGGGCGAGCCTCGAAGGATGCACGGCCCCACTCTGGCCGATTCATCCTTCGAGGCTCGCCGAAGAGGCTCGCACCTCAGGATGACGGTGATGGAGTCGGGAGCGCGTTTCTCTCCATTCGTCGTCCCGGCGAAGGCCGGGACCCATACTCCCCGTCAGATGTAGTGGACGGGACTCGTCGTTCCAGCGCTGCACAGCAATAGCCGTTTGTGGTTATGGGTCCCGGCCTTCGCCGGGACGACACTGAATTTGTTGCGCCACTTGTGAGCCACGCATCTGCTTTTGAGCCACACGTCTGCATTCTCGCGGCATGATTTGCCCGAGTCTTGCTTTTCGTTCGGCCCTCCTCAAATCAGAGGGCGCAGGGAAAGCCGGGTGCCGATCGCACCCATGGGTCCCGTGCAACAAAAAGCACGGGAGGTAGGACCACAGGTGTAACCGGAGACTCCGGCTTTCCCTGCGCGATGGTTTTACGGCTTACTTCGTGCTCTCCCCGGCGAGACTTGGCTTTTTTGTCACCGCCTTCGCAAAACGCTTTCGCGCTTTGCTTTGGGGACACCGGCCACTAAGGCGTCAGGACCACACGACTTCACCGTCCGCCTTGCGTGCTTTCGTCTCTTGCACACTCGGCGTGCACCGCATCCCACACCGCGTTCGTGACGATCGCGAAGCGCCCCTCGATCGGGTGAGACGGGGCAATTGAACATCTGAGTTGGGTGAAACGCCAAGCGGAATATTTTCTTATTGCGATATTGACAGGTTTTGCTGAGTTGCCCGTCGGGTTGTTTTGTCGCACCTGTTTCTGTCATTCCGGGGCGGCCCGCAGGGCCGAACCCGGAATCCATCGGCCCGCATAACCCGTGGATGAATGGATTCCGGGCTCTCGCTTCGCGAGCCCCGGAATGACGAGGAGAAAGCAGGCGCGCTGACGCCCTGCTCAGCTCTCGCATTCAGACACCTCCCATTTCGCGTTCGGGCCGATCCGGTCGCGGATCTCGCCGGTCACGGTCCAATCAACCGATTGTGTCGGATCGCAGTGGAAGAGGATGCGCGGTTCGACCGTCCTGTATCCAAACACTTGCCCCATGGCGTCGGAACCAGCCGGCGGTCGATCACATGGTGTGCGCGAACCGATCGGCAGGCGGGCGAGGAATGCCCGGCGTGCCCGATAGAACAGGAGCAACTCATGATCAGGATCAAACACATCGCGGCGGGATTGGCCGCTCGCGCCATGCTGACGACATCGGCAATCGCGCACGAGGCCCCGGCGGCCGGGCCATACGCGTTCGCGAAGGGCCACGCCGGCGCCGCGGCCGCCAGCCACTGGAGCGGCGGACCTCCGCACATGGCGGCTCCGCGCTTCGGCGAGTCCGAGGCGCAGCCCCGCGACCTGCCCGGCGGCGTCTGCGATGTCGGCGACAACGCGATGATCTGCTGAGCCTGATGGTGCATGGCGGTGATATCAGGCGAAACTTGCGCTAGCCTCGCTGGGTCGTCTCCCTCCAGCCGCGAGCGCCGCCGCCATGCACATCCTCCGACCCCAGTTTCGCATCGAGGACGACCGCGCGCTGGCCTTTGCGGCTGCGCGCGGCTTCGGCGCCGTCGTCGCCGCCGATGCGCGCTGCCCGCGGGCCTCCCACGTGCCGTTCGTGATCGAGCGGCGCGACGATCGCGCGATCGTGCAGATCCATCTCACCGCGAAGAACCCGCTGGTCGAGCTTGCCGATGGTGTCAGGCGCTTCCTGCTGATCGTCTCCGGTGACGACGCCTATATCTCGAACGACTGGTACGTCTCGCGCGACAACGTCTCCACCTGGCTCTACGAGGCGGTGCATTTGTCCGGCGTCGCGCATCTGCGCGGACTCGACGAGAACCGCGGCCATGGCGATGCGCTGCTCGCGGCCTCCGAGGCGCGGCTGCCGAAGCAGCCCTGGGACCTCGCGCAGATGGAGCCCACCAAGCGCGAACAGATGCTGTCGGCGATCCGGGTGATCGATCTCGTCGTCGACGAGATCGAGGGCCAGTCGAAGCTCAATCAGCACAAGAGCGATGCGGACTATGTCGCGCTGGTCAATCGCCTCGCGCATGCGGAGGAGACGGCAAGCCGCCGGCTGGCCGCGAAGATGCGCGCGCTGCGGCCTGAGCTTGCGTATGAGATCGCAGAGCAGCGCGTAGGGCGGGTCAGCGAAGCGTAACCCGCCGCAGTGAAGCCGGGGACAAATGGCCGATTACGCTTGCGTGAATCCGCCCTACAAAGGGTGTCGGCATCGAGGTCGCGAACGTGTTGTTAAGGATTTCCTCGCGTTGATTTGCACGATTCCGATTCGTTCTTTGCGAACAAAATAGAGTCGGATAGAGAACAATGGTGCGCTCTTCTCCCGTGATTGGCGGGTCATCCGCTCGGGCGGATCGACATGCGCGAAGGAGAAGCGATCATGTCGTCGCTCAATTCGCTTGAACGGGCGGTGCTGGAAAGGATCCTGCGGGACACGCCCGGTGATCTGGCTCCGATCTTGCGTGCGCAGATCGACGGAGCAACGGTTGTTGGGCGCAAGAATACGGGCGCGGGCTTTTTCACAGAGCTGAAGGTCGAAAGCGCCGTCGGGCGAATGAGTGAACGGGTTATCGAAGACGTATGGGCCGACATCGAGGGTTTCGACGTGCCGATGACGTTTCTCGTATTCTTGCGCGAAGGGATCATTCGCACATTGGAGGGCGCCGCAATCAACGAGGACGCAACCGATGTCGATTTCTCTCGCGTTGGGTTTGCGATCAAGGAGTAGCGCAGGTTGCGAGGTGTTACTCGCCGGAGTCATGTTGCGGAGAGATGGCGGATTACGCTTGCGCTAATCCGCCCTACAAAGATGCATCAGCATCGAAGTCGCGCAAACGTGTTGTTAAGAAATGCTTCGCGCTGATTTTTCGATTCCGATTCGTTCTTCGCGAACAAACTGGAGTCGGATGGGGAACGTGGCTGTGGTGCTGCTAGCCGCTCCATCAGTGTAGCAACTGAATGCAATGCGCCTGAAGTACCCGACGGTATTTTGCACTAACAGCAAAAATCCCATCTCGGCACAACATCAGTTGCTCGGATGGGGCTGATGCACACGTCTTGTTAATGCTTGAGCCGCGCCGATTTGCTCGATTCCGATTCGTTCCTTGCGAACAAATTGGAGTCAGATGCAGAACGGAGCTGTGGCGCGCGATGCGTTTCTCTGCTCCACTTGGTGCGCGCAGGAGAGAGCGGATTGATGGCCAAGAGAACCAGCAAGAGAACCAGCAAGAAAACAAGCGGGAAAGCGAGTAAGCCCGCGTCGCGGCGCACGGTGCTGGCGATCGACATCGGCGGCACGCATGTGAAGGTGATGACCGACAGGGAGCGCATCAGGCGCGAGTTCGAGTCAGGTCCAAATCTGTCCGCGACCGAGATGGTGCGACAGGTCAAAGCGCTGACCAAGGACTGGTCCTATGATGTGATCTCGGTCGGCTATCCCGGGCCGGTGGTTCACAACCGTCCGCTCGCCGAGCCGCACAATCTCGGCCGCGGCTGGGCCGGCTTCGATTTTCACGCAGCTGTCGGACGTCCGACCAAGGTCGTCAACGACGCGCTGATGCAGGCGATCGGCAGCTACCAGGGCGGGCGGATGCTGTTTCTCGGCCTCGGCACCGGGCTCGGCTCAGCGATGATCGTCGAAGGCGTGTTCGAGCCGATGGAGCTAGGTCATCTGCCGTACCGCAAGGGCGAGACGTTCGAGGACTATGTCGGTGCCGCAGGCCTTGAGCGTCGCGGTAGGAAGAAATGGCGCAAGAGCGTCGACGACGTCATCGCGCGCCTGTCGGCGGCGCTGGAGCCCGACTACATCGTGCTGGGCGGCGGCAATGCCGACAAGGTCGACAACCCGCCGCCCAAGGTGAGGTTCGGCGACAACGCCAACGCATTCGAAGGCGGCTTCCGGATGTGGAAGAGGGTTGAGCGCAAGGCGAGCAGCGCGCCGCGTTGACGCTGGAAACGCCACCAAATTGCCGCAACTGCCGAAGTTTCACGCTGCTCCGTCATCCCTGTTCCCGGAACTGATCGCGTGCGCCGCTCGTTTTATGCGGCATAACATCCATAAGGAGTGACAATGCGCAGCTTCATTGTTCCGGTCGTCGCGGCCTTGGCGATCGGCGCGGCGACGCCGGCGATGGCCTATGATTCCGGCAGCCAGATCTCGATGGAGGCCGCACTCGACGTCGCGACCAATCTCGGCATCGTGACGGTGTCCAACACGAAGTTCCTCGGCGACGAGTGGGAGGTCGAGGGCCGCGACCGTCTCGGCCGCTGGATGCAGGTCGATGTCGACGCACGGACCGGCGAGGTGCGTAATGTGGACCGCGGCTGGTAGCCGCGTCTTGGCCGCTGCGTGAGCAGATCACGCGCAGCCCGCATCGGCGGCTTGTTGTGATGTCACACGGCGGGTGACACCGGGACACACCATACTGACTATGGTTTTCGGACGGCCGGCGGCGCAGGGCGCACGCCGGCCGTTCGTTATCCAGAACTGTTGATGCCGTGCTTTGGCGGAATGGCACAAAGGTGGAGTATGCTCGCGGCAGATTCTGAGGGATGTGCCGCCGACTCGGCGTTTCCCTCCAGACAAGGAGACAGGCCGTGGTCAAACCGTTTCCGTCCAAAACCCATATCGGCAATCACACACTGCATCCGGAAACCCTGATGCTGAATTATGGCTACGATCCGCAACTGTCTGAGGGAGCCGTCAAGCCGCCGGTGTTCTTGACCTCGACCTTCGTGTTCCGGACCGCCGAGGACGGCAAGGACTTCTTCGATTTCGTCGCGGGCCGGCGCGAGCCTCCGGAAGGGATGGGGGCAGGGCTGGTCTATTCCCGCTTCAATCATCCGAACAGCGAGATCGTCGAGGACCGGCTTGCGATCTATGAGCGCACCGAAAGCTGCGCGCTGTTCTCCTCGGGCATGTCGGCGATCTCGACGACGATCTTCGCCTTTGCGCGGCCCGGCGACGTGATCCTGCATTCGCAGCCGCTCTATGGCGGCACCGAAACGCTGTTCACGAGAACGCTCGCGGGCTTCTCGATCAGCGCGGTAGGCTTTGCCGACGGACTCGACGAGAGCGTTGTCCGCGCCGCTGCCGACGAGGCGATGAAGAAGGGCCGGGTTGCGATGATCTTCATCGAGACCCCGGCCAATCCGACCAATGGCCTGGTCGATATCGCGCTCACGCGGCGCATCGCCGACATGATCGGCAAGGTGCAGGGCTTTACCCCGATCATCGCCTGCGACAACACGCTGCTCGGGCCGGTGTTTCAACGCCCGATCGAGCATGGCGCCGATCTGTCGCTGTACTCGCTGACCAAATATGTCGGCGGCCATTCCGACCTGATCGCGGGCGCAGCCCTAGGCTCGAAGAAGCTGATGAAGGACGTCAAGGCGCTGCGCGGCGCGATCGGCACCCAGCTCGATCCGCATTCCTGCTGGATGATCAGCCGCTCGCTGGAGACGCTGAGCCTGCGCATGGAAAAGGCCGACCGCAACGCGCGGATCGTCGCCGACTATCTGCGCGACCATCCCAAGGTGGCGCAGGTGCATTATCTGGCGCATCACGATGCGGCCTCGCTTGCCGGCCGCGTGTTCGTCAGCCAGTGCTCCGGCGCCGGCTCGACCTTCGCCTTCGACATCGTCGGCGGGCGGGAGGCCGCGGAGAAATTCCTCAACAGCTTGCAGATCTTCAAGCTCGCGGTGAGCCTGGGGGGTACCGAGTCGCTCGCGAGCCTGCCGGCGACGATGACGCATTCCGGCGTGCCGGCCGATATCAGGAAGAAGATCGGGGTACTGGATACGACAATCCGGCTCTCGATCGGGATCGAGCATCCGTCGGACCTCGTGGCCGACATCGCGCAGGCGCTGAGCCGGGTGTGAGCGATGCGCTGGGCAGGAGAAGCAGCATGTTGACGATCACGGCGGTCATCCGGGCCAAGCAAGACCACGAGGCGACGATGCGTCAGGCCCTGCTCGATGTCGTCGACCATGTGCGGGCCAATGAGCCTTCCACCATCGGCTATTATGTGTCGCAGGATGCGTCGGATCCCTGCGTGTTCGCGACTTATGAGCGTTATCCGGATCAGGCCGCCATGGACCGGCACAACAATTCGCCGGCCGTGGCGCGGTTCTTCGATATTGCGAGGCCGATCCTCGATGGCGATGTGATCCTGGTGTCGGCGAACGAGATTGCGAGCAAAGGTGATGCGAAATGACGGATGAGCGCGCCTCGGCATCGTGCCGCTGCGGCAGGGTCGCGCTCGAGATCGCAGGATCCCCAATCCTGCGGGGCATCTGCTATTGCGCGAGTTGCCAGCAGGCGGGTCGGCGGCATCAGGCGGTGTCCGGCGCCGATGCTGTTTTGGCCGAGGATGGCGGCACGGACTACGTGCTCTATCGCAAGGATCGCGTGCGCTGTAGCAGTGGCGGAGAGCTCCTGGAGGAGCGGCGGTTGAAACCGGAGTCGCCGACGAGGCGAATGGTCGCGCGCTGTTGCAACACCGCCATGTTCTTGGACTTCACCAGAGGACACTGGCTCACGGTGTATCGCGGCCGCTTGCCCGGCGATATCCCGCCGGCAACCATGCGGATGATGACGGCCGACCGGCCCGAGGGTGTGATCTTGCCGGACGATATCGCCAACTATCCAGGCCACTCCGGCAAGTTCATGCTGAAGCTGCTCGGCGCGTGGATGGCGATGGGGTTCAGGCGGCCGGACGTTGAGGGCGTGCCACAAGTGCGAAGGTCGTAGGGCGGGTTAGCGCAGCGTAGCCTGCCGACAGCGTCGCGAGGAACGGCGGATTACGCCGTTGGCTAATCCGCCCTAAGTTTGAGGCGAAGCGATCCCGCCGGCTTCGGCGATCAGCTCGAAGGATCGCAGCCGCTTCTGGTGATCGTAGACATCGGACACGATCATCAGCTCGTCGGCGCCGGTCTCCGCCACCAGCGCCTCGATCCCGGCACGCACCGTGTCGGGCGAGCCGATGATGGAGCGCTCCAGCATCCGCATCGCCTGGACCTTTTCCGAAGGCGACCAGTAGGTCTCGATGTCGTCGATCGGCGGCTGGCTGAGCCCCCGCGCGCCGCGGAAGATGTTGGTGAATGACATCTGCTGCGTGGTCGCAAGGCGCCGCGCTTCCGCGTCGGTGTCGGCGGCGATGACGTTGACGCCGACCATGGTGTAGGGGCGCTCGAGTTGCTCCGACGGCTTGAAGCGCGCGCGATAGATCTGCAGCGCCTGGATCAGGAGCTCGGGAGCAAAATGCGAGGCGAAGGCGTAGGGCAGGCCGAGCTCGCCGGCCAGCATCGCGCCAAAATTGCTCGATCCGAGAATCCACAGCGGCACGTCGGTGCCAGCGGCCGGCACCGCCTGGATGCGTTGGTTGGGACCGGCGGCCGCGAGGAAGGCCTGCACCTCGAGCACGTCCTGCGGAAAATTCTCGGCGGATTCCGGCGTGCGGCGGAGCGCGCGCAGCGTCAGCTGATCCGTCCCCGGCGCGCGGCCGAGGCCGAGGTCGATCCGATCGGGGAACAGCCGCGCCAGCGTGCCGAACTGCTCGGCAATGACGTAGGGCGCGTGGTTCGGCAGCATGATGCCGCCGGCGCCGACGCGGATGGTTTTCGTGCCCGCCGCGATATGCCCGATCACGACCGACGTCGCGGCGCTCGCGATACCCGCCATGTTGTGATGCTCGGCCACCCAGATGCGGCGATAGCCGAGCGCCTCGGCATGCACGGCGACATCGCGGGCGTTGTACAGCGCGCCGCGCGCATCGGTCTCCTCAGTGACGCGGACGAGATCAAGGATGGAGAGAGCGGTCACGGGAGCTCCGGAACAGGCGGTGCATGGGGGACGAGGCCGGTGGTATCAGGCTGTGTCCGGGTGAGGGCGAAGCGGCTGATATCAGCCGGTTCGTCCGTCCCATATGGATAGTGCCGCTGAGCGGGTCAATCTGCTGATCCGATCGGCGATCGACTGGCAGCGTTGCGCGACGACATCGATGTCGAATTCGTCGTCGGTTGCCTGGCGTGATCGTCGCGCCGATCGCGAAATCGCGCTGCGCGTCGACGTCGCGCAGCACGACGCGCCGATCCCTGTTCGCGCCACGCGCTGCACCCCCAGGGCGGTGACCCGAGCCTGTCATGCGATTCAATGCACGTGCATCTATCACAAAATTGTGCAATGCGTCATATATAGTATTGCGGTGCAGCAAATCGAGCATTAGCTCGATATTCCAATGCTATCGAGGAGAAGTGACGTGAAGAAGATCTCTCTGTCCATCGCGGCCGCCATTGTCGCGACGACCGCTGTGACCGCCGGCGCGGCGGAGCTGCCGGCCTATGAAAAGGCGGGCTTGCCGATCTCGCCCGTGCAGGTCCAGCTGCTCGGCGCGGCTGGCGTCCAGCAGCAGTCGTCGGCGGCGAATGCGGCCACGCCGCATCAACGCAGCGTCCTGACGGCGCGCAAGGTCACGACCGCAACCGCGCCGGGCCAAACCGAAACGATCGGACGCTCGACGCGCTGAGAACAACGAATAGAGCGGGTTGGCCAACGGGTCCGCACAACGCGCGTCCCCCGGTGGGCCAATCCGCCATTCGCTCGCTGCCTGCCAAAGCATTGCGAGATAAGAATCTGCTCCCTGAAAGTCGATCTGTAGCGCGATCGTTCTCGGATCGTTGCGATCCGTAGCCCATTCCCACCACGGCGATCCGCGATCTCGGAACAATCGTATCGACGCAAGGGCGCACGCGCGGCGCGCCTTTGCGCTGTGAAGATTGACCCGGCGGCGTGAGGACCGTATTGGCGAGCACGACAATTCCGACGCAACGATACGGGATGGCCTCGATGCAAGTGACTTTGATGAAGGGCAAGATTCATCGCGCGCGTGTCACTGAAGCGGACTTGCATTACGAGGGATCGATCTCGATCGACCGCAATCTGATCGAGGCCGCCGGCTTCCTGATCAACGAACGCGTCGACATCTACAACATCGACACCGGCGCGCGCTTCTCGACCTATGTGATCGAGGCGCAAGCGGGCTCCGGCACCATCGGCCTCAACGGCGCCGCCGCGCGTCTCGCCATGGCGGGCGACAAGGTGATCATCGTCGCCTATGCCGGCTTCGATGCCGAGGAGGCGCGCAGGTTTCGGCCGCGCGTGGTGATCGTTGACGAGAACAACCGGCGGGTCGAGCCGGCTGGCGTTTCGCCGGCTGTTGCGCTGGCTGAGGCGTAAGCCTAGCTCGCCGCGTCGTTCAACCGCCGGCCGCCGGCGGAGAATCGTCGCGTCAGCCCCCAGACGACGGCGGCCGTGGCTGCCGTCGCGATCAGATGCTTCAAGGTGTGTCCGCTGACGAAGCCGAACGTGCCGGCGATCTGATGGTCGAGCACCTCAGTGATCTTGGCCAGAATGTACAGCACCATTGCGGTGGCGAAAGCCGTGCGGTCGGCGCGCGGCGCGCGATAGATCGACTGCCAGAGCGGGATCAGGATGAGCGGCAGCACCTGCAACAACAAATACGGCCGCAAATCGTCCGCGCCATGTCTGTCGGTGATGACCCACCATGCGACGCTCGCCACGGCAAACAGCCCGAGACCGATCGCTTCGATGTCGGTCTTCAATCCGGGCCTTGTGCCTCCGCGGACGCCGACCAGCAGGCCGGCGCAAGCAAGCGCGATCGGCAGCCTGTCCCAGATCAGGCGGGCATTGCCGGGGTCGAGGTGATAGTACGCGGACCCGAAGGCGGTCAGGAACAGTCCGATCAGGAACAAGCGGTAGCCAGGCCATCCGGCGCGAAGCTGATCGCTGTTACGCCGGGGGCGCAGCGCCAGCCAGCCCCAGATGGCGACCAGTGCGAACCCGGCGTTGGAGAAGACATCGGCTGCGTGGTGAATGCCGAAGAGATCGGACCGGTCGGCGAAATCATTGTAGTCGGCCGGCTGCGCGATGCGTCCGTACAGCGCGAGGATCACTATCGCGCCTGTCGTGACGATCGTCGGGGCGTGCTTGATCCACGGTTTCACGGGCCGGTCGGGCCCAATCGATCCGTCCGTCCAGGAGGTGGTTTGCATGGCCGGCTCCATCAAATATGAACATTGTTCAATAATAAGGCATAAAATGAGCAATGTTCAAGTTCTATTTCGGGAGGAGCGGTTGATGATGCTGATGGGGAAGGTGCTTGGAGACCTCCGCCAGAGCGGCAACGCGGCCTTCGGCTTGGCCGGGGCGACGGCTGCGGCGGCGCCAGCCTTGCTCCACCGCAAAGCTATGAGCGCGCAGGGCGTTTCAGCGAAGCGCAACGCGCCGAAAATGTGCTGATGATGGCGGCTTACGCCTGCGGCCGATCCGCCCTACGTTCGCTGGGCGCCGACCGCACAGCCCCACCGATCCAATCCGGAGCGAACCGATTCCCCAGCTCATCTTCGGCCTGACCAGTCTGCTGATCCTGGCCCGCTTCATCTGGCCGCTCGACTGGCCGCTCCCGGCAAAGATCGTCGCCGCGTTGCTCGTGCTGGTCGCCTTGCAGTTTCACCGCTGGAACAGACTGTCGTCGGGATCGGAATTCTCGCCGGAGTTTCCGCGTCCGGTGGTCGTCCTCTTCAACTGGGCGTTCGGTGCGATCATGCTGCTGGCGCTGCTGCAACTGGCGCTCGATGCCGGATTACTGGTCGCCGCGCTGGTCCACGGCGGCATCGTGGGCGCGCCTGACGGCGTCCGCTACGCACTTGCAGCGCTGGCGGCCACAGCCGCCGCAATCGGCGTCCATCAGGCCATGCGAATTCCGCCGCTGAAAGACGTCGAAGTCGGCATCCGCGGACTGCCGCGACAATTCGACGGCTACACCATCCTGCAACTGACCGATCTTCACATCAGCCGGCTGTTTCCTGCGCCATGGGCGCGCGCCGTCGTCGCGCGAGCGAACAAGCTCGGCGTGGACCTGATCGCGATCACGGGCGACCTGATCGACGGCACCGTCGATGCGCGGCGCAAGGACATCGAGCCGTTGCGGGACCTTGTGGCCGCCGATGGCGTCTACGTGATCTCGGGCAATCACGAATATATCTTCGGCTATGACGGGTGGATGGCGCACTATGCCGCGTTGGGCCTGCGCTCGCTCGAGAACAGGCACGTCGTTCTCGAACGCGGCGACGGCCGGCTGGTGATCGCAGGGATTACCGACCGCGCGTCGCGCCGCAGGGGGCATCCCGTCCGCGACCTTGCCGCGGTTCTCGACGGCGCCCCCAAGGGCGCGCCCGTCATCCTGCTCGACCACCAGCCGAGCGACGCACGAAACGCCGCTCGGCTCGGCGTCGCCCTGCAACTCTCCGGACACACGCATGGCGGATTGATCCTGGGGATCGACCGCCTGGCCGCGCGCGCCAACGCCGGCTTCGTCTCGGGCCGTTACGACGTCGACGGGATGACGCTCTACGTCAACAACGGCACCGCGCTATGGCCGGGTTTTGCCTTGCGGCTCGGTCGCCCGTCCGAATTGACGCGGATCACGTTGAGGGCGGCGGGTGACGCCTGACGGATTTGTTTCGCATGCGATGATGCGAGCGCATCGTCGTCACAAAAATACCTCAGCTATGAACACGCCGCAGCGATCGCGTGGGTTAAGACATTGGTCATCTCTTTGCTTTCATTTTCACGGCCTCATTCAGCAGGAGGCACCATGTCTGACATCACCATTCCCGGCGGAAAAATTCGTTCCTTCGTCGAGCGGATCGAGAACCTGGACACTGAAATCCAGGAACTGAGCGAGCAGAAGAAGGAAGTTTTTTCGGAGGCGAAGGGCGAGGGTTTCGACGTGAAGATCCTCAAGGAGATCATCAAGCTGCGCAAACAGGACCAGGACGAGCGCGACGAGCGCGAATCCCTGCTCGATCTCTATATGCGCGCGATGGAGACCGCGCCGGCAGACAAGGCTGCGAAAGCGGCGTGACTGCGACGATGATCGTTCGAAAGATGCGGGTGGAGTGATTTGGACGTGGTCATGCTTTCGCGAAGGCTTGTCATTGTTGCAGCTACGCTCGTGCTCGGGACTTTGTCGGTCCGCGCGCAGCAAAGCACCGAGTATGATGCGTGCATGGACAAGGCCGAAGGGGTGTCAACGACGATGCTCGCGTGCGGCAAGGCTGAAATCGACAAGTGGGACGCCAGGCTCAACGCCGCTTATCAAGCGCTTCTCGCAAAGTCGAAGGGCGAGGCGCACGCGCAATTGCAGACCGAGCAGCGGGCCTGGCTGAAGCATCATCTGGGTGAAACCCATCGCCTCGCCGCGGACCCCAACAACGGGTCCGTCGCGTTCGTCGACTCCCAGGCGTTCGAATTGAAGGACATCACCGACCGCACGCTGCTTCTTGAAAAGCGTGCCAACGCCTCGCGGTAGACTGTACGATTTTGATCGTCAGAGGCGCTCGGCATGAAAATGCCTACGCTCGAAGATCGCCCCATGAGATATCAATGGGCATCCGATGTCGCCTTCGATGGTATCCGCATGGAGGTCTTTTCGGACGACGGGAACGTGCTTTTTGATGTCAGCGTGGCGGATAACTGTTCGATCACAATCAGCGCCTTCGGCGGAGAGGTAGCCGCAAACGTGATCGAAGCGAGTAGGCGCGCTAGCGAAGCGTAACCCGCCGCGACCGTTGCGAGCGAAGCGGCGGTTTACGCCTTCGGCAAATCCGCCCTACGCTTGCTGTAACTTAAGTCGCCAGCTGCTCTTTGGAGTCGTCCTCTTGCAATTTTTTATCATACACCGTGAGGAGGCGAAGGACATTCTCCTCGCCATACTTTGAAGAAAGCAGCTTGAAAGCGTCACGAGGCATTTGCCCCCACTTCGGTTGGGCCCTCTTGAAATAGCCTTCGATGTCGTCATACAAAATGATCAATCGGAGAAAACTAACTCCAGATTCATCGCGCATGTATTCTTTAAAGCTTCGCAAGAAACTGGTGGTTACTAGCTTCTCAACCGCTCCAATCGTGTTGATACCAAATCGCTTGATCTCGTCGGAGATGCGTTCCATAAACGCTCGTGATTGGGTAATATCTCGCTTAGCCAAGCATCGTGTGAGCCTTCTGCGATCGGCTTTACCCTGTTCTGCTTTATTGGTTTAGTCGGGTTCTTCACTACAAATCTCGAACCTGAATAGGTTGATAACACGCTTATATTCGCGCTTGGATTGCTCAGATGCAAGCCTGTCCTGTGAAAGAAAACGGGACGACCGAAGCCGTCCCTTCGCTTCCAGGCTGTGGCTAGTAGCAATCCGCAGTCGACATGCCCGTCACGAACACCCCGTCGTGCTTCCGCACGTATCGCGATTCACGCAGGTGACATTCCGCACCAGCGTGAGGTTGCGGCAATTCGAGCGGTTCACTTCCCCTTTCCGCGAGCCTTCGCTTCAGCAATGCGCCGCTTATTTTCGGCTTCAAGGCTGGTGACCTTGGCTCCGCGCTTCGCTGCGTCCGTTAAAAACTCATAGATGCTTTCGGGGATAGGTCGAGGGATACCGTGGGTGCGTCGGTATATCCGCTGGAGTACGTCAAGGCGAATTGATGACGCAGTCTGGCTAATATCAAATTTGTCAGCCATGTCGCGGTCAGAGACCAACAGTGGATTCTCTACCAAGTAAGACGGCGCGAGAAAGGCCGCGGCAAATCGATCTGCGTCGCGTTCGTCGCGAACAATTGGGGCTGCAATTTTCTCTATCTTGCGTCCGGAGATATTTCGATGACGCGTCTTCTTGTGGCCAAGAAACACATGTCCAAACTCATGCGCAATCGTAAAGCGGGCGCGCTTACGTCCCGGTGGATTGCCTAGCACTTCGTTGGCAGCGGTAAACGTACTCTCCTGCAGACTGAGGATGCCCGTTTCTGGATCAAAAGCAGCTAGGTCGTCCGGCATGTCCGCATCCGGAATGCGGACGTAGCCCTTTAGGAAGCCCAGATACTTAGCTTTGAATACCGCCGTGATCATGTCGGGCTTTAGGGTGAACTCGATCCCCAATGCCCTCCTTGCATCTCGCGCTACACGCTCGATGTCTTCGTCCTCATGATCACGGCGATGATTCATATAGGCTCCTCACGAACACCCCGTCGTGCTTCCGCACGTATCGCACTTCATGCAGGTCCCATTCCGCACCAGCGTGAAGTTGCCGCACTCCGAGCACATCTCGCCTTCGTAGCCTTTGGCCTTCGCTTCGGCCCGGCGCTCGGCCTTGGACGGTGCTGCGGCTGCGGCGGTGCCGGCCTTGCTCCAGTTCAGCGCCTCGAGCTTCTCGGTCGGCGAGAGGTCGTGGCTGACCTCCTGCTTCAGGGCAACCGCGCCTTCGATGGTGTCGGAGACGCCGCGGGCGGTTGCGCCGTGCGGAGCCAGCGCCGTGACGCGGCTGCCGCCGGCGGGCGCGTTGTCGGCGTTGCCGCTGACTGCGGACGAGCCGCCGCGCATGACGACGAGGTTGTCGGTGCGCGAACGGGTCAAGCCCTTCGACACGTACTTCGTCGCCTGGTGGGTGGGGGCCTCATCCGGTTCCTTGCCTTCCTCGACGCCCTTGCCGAGCGCGTCGAAGCCGCTTTCGTTCGGATCGACATGGGCCAGGTCGAAGCGGCTCATATAGCTCACCGCGAGCTCGCGGAAGACATAGTCGAGGATCGAGGTCGCGTACTTGATCGAGTCGTTGCCTTGCACCGGACCCGCGGGCTCGAAGCGGGTGAAGGTGAAGGCGTCGACATATTCTTCCAGCGGCACGCCGTATTGCAGACCGAGTGAGACCGCGATCGCGAAGTTGTTGATGAAGGAGCGGAGTGCGGCGCCTTCCTTGTGCATGTCGATGAAGATCTCGCCGAGCCGTCCGTCGTCATATTCGCCGGTGCGCAGATAGACCTTGTGGCCGCCGACAACAGCCTTCTGGGTGTAACCCTTGCGGCGATCGGGCATCTTCTCGCGCTCGCGCATCACGATGATGCGCTCGACCAGCTTCTCGACGATCTTCTCCGAGACCTGGGCGGCACGCGCCGCCATCGGCTTCTCGTAGAGCGCTTCGACCGCATCGTCCTCGTCCTCATCGTCGGAGATGAGCTGCGAGTTGAGCGGCTGCGACAGTTTTGAACCGTCGCGGTAGAGCGCGTTGGCCTTCAGTGCCAGCTTCCACGACAGCAGGTAAGCGGACTTGCAGTCCTCCACCGTGGCGTCGTTCGGCATGTTGATGGTCTTGGAGATCGCGCCCGAGATGAACGGCTGGGAAGCCGCCATCATCCTTATGTGGCTCTCGACCGAGAGATAACGCTTGCCGATCTTGCCGCAGGGATTGGCGCAGTCGAACACGGGATAGTGCTCGGCCTTCAGGTGTGGCGCGCCTTCGACCGTCATCGCGCCGCAGATGTGCACGTTGGCGGCTTCGATCTCGCGTTTGGTGAAGCCAACCGCTGAGAGGAGGTCGAAGCCCGGCGCAGCAATGGCCTCGGAGCCGATGCCGAGCGTGTCGCGAATGAAGTCCTCGCCGAAGGTCCACTTGTTGAAGGCGAACTTGATGTCGAACGCGGTCGGCAGCGCCTTCTCGACCTTGGCGATGGCTTCATCGGTGAAGCCCTTGGTCTTCAAGGTCGAGGCGTTGATCCCGGGCGCATTGGACAGCGAGCCGTGGCCGACGGCATAGGCTTCGATCTCGGCGATCTCGCTCTCGCGATAGCCGAGCGCGCGCAGCGCCGCCGGCACCGCCTGGTTGATGATCTTGAAGTAGCCGCCGCCGGCGAGCTTCTTGAACTTCACCAGCGCAAAATCAGGCTCGATGCCGGTGGTGTCGCAATCCATCACGAGGCCGATGGTGCCGGTCGGCGCCACCACGGTGGTCTGGGCGTTGCGATAGCCGTTGACTTCACCGAGCGCCAGTGCGTCGTCCCACGCCAGCTTGGCGTGCGCGACGATGTCGGCTTGCGGGCAGGAGGCATGATCGAGCGGCACCGGGTTGACGGCGAGCGCCTCGTAACCACCGGCGTTGCCGTGGGCGGCGCGGCGGTGGTTGCGGATCACGCGCAGCATGTGCGCGGCGTTCTTCTTGTAGCCCGGGAAGGTGCCCAGTTCCGCGGCCATCTCGGCCGAGGTCTTGTAGGAGATGCCGGTCATCACAGCGGTCAGCGCGCCGCACAGCGAGCGGCCTTCCTTCGAGTCATAGGGCAGGCCCATGGTCATCAGCAGGCCGCCGATGTTTGCAAAACCGAGGCCGAGGGTGCGGAATTCGTAGGACAGCTCGGCGATCGCCTTCGACGGGAACTGGGCCATCATGACCGAGATTTCCAGCACGACGGTCCAGAGCCGGCAGAGGTGCTCGTAGGACTCGATGTCGAAGCGCTTGGTCGAGGTGTTGTAGAACGTCAGCAGGTTGGCCGAGGCCAGATTGCACGCCGTGTCGTCCAGGAACATGTATTCCGAGCACGGATTGGACGCGCGGATGTCGCCGGACGCCTTGCAGGTGTGCCAGTCGTTCATCGTGGTGTTGAAGTGCAGGCCGGGATCGGCGGAGGCCCAGGCGGCGTAACCGATCTTCTCCCAGAGGTCGCGGGCCTTCAGCGTCTTGGTCACCTTCTTGGTGGTGCGTCCGACGAGATTCCAGTCGCCGTCGGTTTCCACCGCACGCAGGAAGTCGTCCTTCAGCGAGACCGAGTTGTTGGAGTTCTGGCCGGAGACGGTCAGATACGCTTCGGAATCCCAGTCGGTGTCGTAAATGTCGAACGAGATGTCCTTGTAGCCCTGCTTGGCAAACTGGATGACGCGCTTGATGTAGTTGTCGGGCACGAGGCTGCGGCGTGCGAGCTTGATCTCGCGGCGCAGGGCAGGGTTCTTCTCGGGATCGAAGCAATCGTCGCCACTGCCTTCGCAGTTCACGCAGGCCTTCATCACGGCCTTGAGGTGCTTCTGGTTGATCTTGGAGCCGGTGACGAGCGCTGCGACCTTCTGCTCCTCCTTCACCTTCCAGTCGATATAGGTCTCGATGTCAGGGTGATCGGCATCGACCACGACCATCTTGGCGGCGCGGCGGGTGGTGCCGCCCGACTTGATCGCGCCCGCGGCGCGGTCGCCGATCTTGAGGAAGCTCATCAGGCCGGACGAGCGGCCGCCGCCGGAGAGCTTTTCGCCTTCGCCGCGCAGGCTGGAGAAGTTGGAGCCGGTGCCGGAGCCATATTTGAACAGGCGCGCCTCGCGCACCCAGAGGTCCATGATGCCGCCCTCGTTGACGAGGTCGTCGCCGACGCCCTGGATGAAGCAGGCATGCGGCTGCGGATGCTCATAGGCCGACTTCGACTTGGTCAGCTTGCCGGTCTTCCAGTCCACGTAATAGTGGCCCTGGCCGGGGCCATCGACGCCATAGGCCCAATGCAGTCCGGTGTTGAACCACTGCGGCGAGTTCGGCGCGACCATCTGTTTTGCGAGCTGGAAGCGCAACTCGTCGAAGAAGGCGAGGGCGTCTTCTTCCGTGGAGAAGTAGCCGCCCTTCCAGCCCCAATAGGTCCAGCAGCCGGCGAGGCGATCGAACACCTGTTTTGCGCTGGTCTCGCCGACGATGCGCTCGTTCTCGGGCAGCAGGCTAAGCGCCTCGGTGTCGGGCACCGAACGCCACAGCCAGGACGGCACGGTCTCTTCCTCGACCTTCTTCAGGCGCGCGGCAACGCCGGCCTTGCGGAAATACTTCTGCGCCAGCACGTCGGAGGCGACCTGCGACCAGAACTCCGGCACCTCGACGTTCTCGGCGCGGAACACGACCGAGCCGTCCGGATTGCGGATCTCTGATGTGGTCAGGCGGAAATTGATCCCGGCATAGGGAGATTGTCCGCTGGTGGTATTGCGCCGATCGATTCGCATGGTCGAGCCCCGTCTCTTCTTCTGCCCGGCCCCACGTTTCTCCGCAGGTTGCCGGAATGTTATCTGTTCGCGGACTCAGGGAAAACGCGTCAGCACGCCTCCCGTCATCCGCAGCTCAGCCGGTGGACCCGGCCTGTTCTCTCAACCGCGCGGCGCCGGTTTGACCCGGCCCTGCGGCGGCACGATCCCGGCGCGGATCCCGACGTTGCGGGTCCTCCGGGTCATGCATTCAACGCCCCAAAACGCTTCACGCGACACGTCACGCGTACGCTTCTTTCGGGCCGGTTTTCGGCCTCTGTTTCCGGGTCCTTCGCGGCCCGTTTGTCGTCCCGAACCTAGCCCAAAGGACTCGGCCCAAAATCAGGGCAGACAAGCCCTTCACCCGCGGCCCAAAGGCCTGGCGGAGTGGTCATTTTGGTACCCTTGTGGGAGCGACCGGCGGGAACCCAAACACACTCGCGCCGAACAGGTTGAAAACTAGGCCATGTCCGTCTCACCCGTCAAGGACTAGTACGAGTTTCTGAATCAAGCACTAAATATGGTGGATGGAGGGGGATAACAGGGGTCGGTGCCGCGCCTGTGATCGAGCCAACTATCGGTGAGTCCTCAGGGATTCCCAAGCCAAAAAAATTCGCGCCGCCTGTGGATTGGAGTTTCGCCCCGCTGTTCACAGGCGAAGTTTTTATTCGCCGTCCCGGATTGAATTTTAGGGACTCACGTAGGGCTACGGGCAAACTACGGATCAGGCATGTCAGGGGCGTGATGGTCGGGCGACAAAATCGCGGGCAAGCTGTGATCGACTCACATCCCTGCCGGGTTCCATGACAGATCAGAAGCCTCACGCGCGGCCGCGCCTTGCGCCCGCCGGCCTGATGTTCCTCGCCATCACCTCGGTGGGCTGGGGGTTCAACTGGCCGTCCACAAAATTCCTGCTCAGCGAGCTGCCGCCGCTGACCTTGCGCGGCACCACCGGCGTGATCGGCGCGGTGCTGCTGGCGTTGCTGGCCGTGATCCGCGCCCAGAGCCTGCATGTCGAGGCCCGGCTGTGGCCGCGGCTCGTGCTCTATGCGGCGCTCAACGTCACCGGCTGGATGGTGCTGATGGGGCTGGCGCTGCTCTGGCTGCCGGCGAGCGAGACCGCATTGATCGCCTACACCATGCCGGTGTGGGCTTCGCTCTTGGCCTGGCCGGTGCTCGGCGAGCGGCCGACGCTGCTGCGGACCATCGCACTGGTGATGGCGTTCGCGGGGCTTGCCGCGATCATGGGTGGCAACGGCATTTCCGCCAGCAAGGAGAAGCTGCCGGGAATCATCATGGCGCTCGGCGGCGCGTTCGGCTTTGCGCTCGGTACGGTGCTGGCGAAGAAATATCCGCTGGTGATGCCGCCGATCCCGGCCGCGGCCTGGCAGATCGGCCTCGGCTGCGTGCCGATCGCAATCGTCGGCCTGCTGATCGAGACCACGCATCTCGAGCGGGTGACGACGGTCGGCTGGTGGCTCCTGGTCTATTCGACCCTGATCCAGTTCTGCGTCGCCTATGTCGCGTGGTTTGCCGCGCTCGCCCGCCTGCCGGCCTCGGTGGCGGCGATCGGCACCATGGCAGTGCCTGTCATCGGCGTGGTGGCCTCCGCCATTGCGCTCGGCGAGCCGCTCGGGCCGATCCAGATCACCGCGCTGCTGTTCACGCTCGCCGGCGTCGCGCTGGCGACAAGGTAGCTGCGTCTCGCTCTGCGCCACAAACTCGTCATGCCCGGCCCTGTGCCGGGCATCCACGTCTTGGCCTCAGAGCAAAAGAAGACGTGGATGGCCGCGACAAGCCCGGCCATGACGACGTGGCAACGTCAGTTGCAGAAGTCCGTAAATGCAACATGCGACAGCCCCAGGGTGAAGGGCGCCTGCACAATTTCCGAATAACGGAAATATATCGCTGATTAGCCCGTCAAGGCACCGTGGCGAACGTCGGCGGCCGTCGGCTCCTTTGCATGGGGTTGTTTTCGATATTTTGGCAGTGCACCCCTGCGATCGCCCTGCCGCAACCGAGGAGAGGTCGAGGCGTCGCATCACTCGCCGAGCGCTTGCTGCAGCATGCTGGAGAGCTGCGCCTTGCGGTAGGGCTTTGCGAGCAGCAGCACGCCCTCGTCGAGGCGGCCGTGATGCACGATCGCGTTCTCGGTGTAGCCCGAGGTGTAGAGCACCTTGAGGCCGGGCCGCCGTTTTCTCACTTCGTCGGCGAGCTGGCGGCCGTTCATGCCGCCCGGCATGATGACGTCGGTGAACAGCAGGTCGAACTTCTCGCCCTTGTCGACCAGCGCCAGCGCCGCGCGGGCGTCGGGCACGGCAATGGTCTTGTAGCCGAGGGCGCCAAGCTGCGTGACGACGTAGTTGCGCACCAGCTGGTCGTCCTCCACCACAAGGATGACTTCGCTGCCGCGCCGCACCGGCTCCGGCTCCGGAGCCGTCGCCTCGACCTGGCCGCGGGCAGGCGGCAGATAGAGCTTGATCGTGGTGCCGTGGCCTTCCTCGCTGTAGATCTTGATGTGGCCGCCGGACTGCTTGACGAAGCCGTACACCATGCTCATGCCGAGGCCGGAGCCCTTGCCGACCTCCTTGGTGGTGAAGAACGGCTCGAACACCTTGTCCTGCACCGCGTGCGACATGCCGGTGCCGGTGTCGCTGACCGCGAGCAGCACATAACGGCCCGGCGTGATGTCGGGATTAACAGCAGCAAAGTTGTCGTCGAGCACGATGTTCTTGGTCTCGAACAAAAGTTTGCCGCCGTTCGGCATCGCGTCGCGGGAGTTGATCGCCATGTTGAGCAGCGAGTTGGCGAGCTGCGAGGGATCGATATGGACGCTGGCGACATCGGGGGCGAGCACGGAATCGATCTCGATCTGCTCGCCGAGCGTCGGCCGCAGCAGTTTTGCGATATCGACCACGGTGCCGTTGATGTCGACGGTGCGCGGCTCGAGCGGCTGGCGGCGGGCGAAGGCGAGCAGATGCTGGATCAGCTCGCGGCAGCGCTCGGCGGCGCGGTCGATCAATTCGGCGGTTTGCGCCAGCTTCGGCTGGTTGCGCAGGCTGTCGACCAGCGTCTCGGTGGTGCCGGTGATGACCGTCAGCATGTTGTTGAAGTCGTGCGCGACACCGCCGGTCAGCTTGCCGATGGCATCGAGCTTCTGCGCCTGCTGCAGCTTGTGCTCGGTTTCGCGCGAAGCGGTGATGTCGTGATAGATCAGCGCGGCGCCGGTGATGGCGTCGTCGCCGTCGCGCAGCGGGCAACCCGACACCACGAGGTGAATCGGGGGCGCGCCGCGGACCGGCTTGGCGACGAATTCCAGCCCGTCGAATTCCTCGCCGCGCAAGGCCTTGGCCGAGGGCATGTCGTCGGCCTGCATCGGCGTCTCGCCGTCGGACTGGAACACGTTGCTCATTGCGCGCAGCTGCCGGAGCGTCATGCCCGGTTTGTAGCGCAGCATCTTCTCTGCGGCCGGGTTCGAGAGCAGCACGACGCCGGCGGCATCGATCACCAGCACCGCCTCCGCCATGCTGCGGAAGGTGGTTTCCATCACCGAGGTGGAGCGGCGCAGCCCTTCGAGCGCGGCGCCGAGATCCTTGGTGCGTTCGGCGACCTTGCCCTCGAGCGACAAATTGGTGGCCTTGGTGGCAGAGAGCGCGCCCTGCAGTTCGCGGCTGGCGCGGCGGGCCGCGAGCGTCAGCGCGACCGCAAGCAGCAGGATCAGCACCACGCCGGCGAGGTCGATCGCCAGCAGCAGCCGTCCGTTTGTCTTCGACTGTCCGGTGCGAATCCCGAGCAGGCGGCGCTCTTCGGTCACCAGGCGGTCGAGTGCCGCTCCAACCCTGTCCATCAGCGCGCGGCTCTCGCCCGCGGAGATCAGCGCGGCGGCGCCGGCGGTGTCGCCCGCGTTGCGCAAGCGGATCAGTTCGGCGCCGAGCGCGATGGCGCGCTTGACGTCTGCCCTGGCGCCCGTGATCAGCTGCGCCTCGTCGGGGGCCGACTTCACCGCGGCCATCAGGCCGTCGAAGGCGGCGGTGAGGGCTGTGCTCTGCTCACGGAATTCGTCGGCGAAGGAGGCGTCGCCGGTCAGCGCGAAGCCGCGTGCCGCGCTTTCGACGCTGCGCGGCAGCGCCCGCGCATCCGAAATGCGCTTGAGGATGCTGAGCGTGCGCTCGACCGAATCGATCTCGCTGCGCGCCCTGACGTCAAGCCCGATCGACGCCGCGCTGATGACGAGAAGGATCGCAAGGCCGCTGCCGAGGATGAGACGTTGGGAAGCCATCGACGATTAGTACGAGCAATTACTTCGAAAGACGAGCGGAAGGAGTGTACTTCGCCAGACATTCGTTCACGGCGGCAATCAGCGCCTGCGGGGTAAACGGCTTGCGCAGGCAGGCGGACGCACCGAGCTCGATCGTCATCCGCAGGAAGTCCGGCGCGCGGTCGGCATTGGCGAAAGCGTAGCCGGACATCGCGATCACAGGAATATCGGGGGCGCGTTCGTGGAAGATCCGGATCGCCTCGAAGCCCCGCATATGCGGCATGAAGACGTCGACCAGCATCACGTCGAACGCGCCGTTCTCCAGCGCGCGCATGCCGGCCTCACCGCCGTCGGCGACGATGACCTCGAAGCCCTGGCGCTGCAAACAGACCTCGATGGCAACGCACACCATCGGGTCGTCATCGACCACGAGAACGCTCGGCACGATGCATCCTCTTGCTATGGCCTCGCGTGCCGGCGACTCGCTTGGCCCGTTTGCCGATTAAGGCGGAACCGCGACGGAAAGTCTGTATCATAGAATGCATATGCTGTTTGCTGACAAGCTGATTTCAAGCTAGCCCTGACACATCACTTGTATTTGTCCATTCCCTTTACGACAGGTCCATGACCGCAGTTCCAGCCGCCGGCCGCGCTCCGCTGTCACCGCTTGGGCTCGCATTCCTGGTGGTAGCCTCGACCGGCTGGGGACTCAACTTCCCGATCATGAAATTTCTGCTGAGCGAGTGGCCGCCGTTGTGCTCGCGCGGGCTGTGCGGCGTGGTCGGCGCGCTCGCGCTCGGTCTGATGGCGGTCGCGCGGGGGCAGACACTGCGCGTTCCGCCGGGCATGTGGTGGCGGCTTGCCCTGGTCTCGACGCTTTCGATCGGCGGCTGGGTCGCCTCGATGGGGCTGGCGCTGATCTGGCTGCGGGCCAGCGAGGCGGCCGTGCTCGGGATCACGATCCCGGTGTGGGTCGCGCTGGTGGCCTGGCCGGTGCTCGGCGAGCGGGTGTCGCTGCCGCGCGCGCTTTCGCTTGCGGTGGCGCTCGCCGGCATCGCAGCGCTGATCGGCGGCGGCGGTCTCGACGCAAGCCTCGGCAAGTTGCCGGGCATTCTGTTCGCGCTCGCGGGCGCGGTCTGTGTCGGGCTTGGCACCGTGCTGACCAAGTCCTTCAAGCTCGCGATGCCGCCATTGTCGCTCGCGGCCTGGCAGCTTGGGATCGGCTGCGTGCCGATCGCGATCATCGGCGTCGTGATCGAGCAACCGCAACTGGCGGCGCTGTCGCGGTTCGGCTGGGCGTCGATGATCTACATGACGCTGATCCAGTTCTGCCTTTGCTATGTCTGCTGGTTCGCCGCGCTGGCGCGGCTGCCGGCGGCAACCGCGTCGATCGGCACGCTGCTGGTGCCGGTCGTCGGCGTATTGGCGGCAGCGGCGATGCTGCGCGAGCCGCTCAGCACCAGCGATATCGCGGCGCTGGTGGTGACGTTCGCAGCCGTCGCGGTGGCCTTGCGCACGTGAACTTTGCGCACATGAAAAAGGGCGGCGTTGCCGCCGCCCTTCGCTAGCTGGAATTCAGACTGCGGTTACGGGCAGGGGTGCCGCTGGCCGTCATAGCCGAGATAGGTGCCCGAGGCCGGATCGTAGGACTTGTAGCGCTGCGCGCAGTAGCTGGCATCGCCGCCACCCGGCACGGCTTCGACGGCGACAGACGGTTCATCGTAATAGCCGTAGCTGTCATCGTAGTAACCGGGGCCATAACCGTAGCCGGAGCCGTAATACGCGCCCGAGGCGAGCGCGCCGCCGACCACTGCACCGGCAACCGCGCCCGGCCAGTAGCCGCCGCCTCGGCGATAGCCGCCGTGCCAACCGCCACCACCGCCATGCCAGCGACCGCCGCCACCGCCAGCCCACTGGCGGCCACCGCCACCGCCGCCGCCAGCCCACTGGCCGCCGCCGCCAACGCGCGGGCCGGCTCCCATGGCCGCGCCACGACCGCCGCCGAAGCCGCCGCCGCCAATATGGCCGCCGCCACCGCCACCACCGCCGATGTGGCCACCACCGCCGCCACCGCCACCGCCACGCGCGCCACCGCCGCCCATAGCGCCCATCTGTGCACCAGACTGCGCGAACGAGACGGTCGGCATCACCATCGGCAGCGCAAGCGCCAGCGCCGCGGCAGTGCTCAAAACCTTCAGATTGATCATTTTGAACTCCATTAAAACAGGTGATGTCTAACCATTTCTGCGGTCGGACGTTCCTGCGTTCCACATTGATTGTGCGTCATCTTTGCTTGGCAGGCGACGCATGTATGGTGGCTGAACAAAACCGCCCGTGACCGCGTCATTTGGTCGCCAAACGGGTTCGTGATCGGCTCCGTTCGGGGAGTGCGCGGGTACCTTGGCGACGGCTGGACATTTGGGGATTGAGGTGGCATCAGAGCCTGACTGCCTCGAACCGACGACCGGCCGCGCATGAAACAATTCCTGCTGAAATTCTTCACCTGGTGGAACGGCCAGACCTTTGGCACGCAATTGTGGACCTCGCGATTCGGCGAGCTGGTCGGCGAGGACGAGCAGGGCAATCGCTACTATCGCACCAAGGGCGGCGAGATCGACCCGACGCTTAATTTCGAGCGGCGCTGGGTGGTCTATAACGGCTACGCCGAAGCGTCCCGCATCCCGGCGGGCTGGCACGGCTGGTTGCATCACACCGTCGACGTGCCCCCGACCGAAGAGACCTACACGGCGCGGGAATGGGAGAAGCCGCATCTCGCCAACATGACCGGCACCGCGCAGGCCTATCGTCCGTCCGGCTCGACGTTGGCGAGCGGCCGCCGCCCCAAGGCGACCGGCGATTACCACGCCTGGACGCCGGGAAGCTGACCTTCACGCATTGCCGTTTCGGACGTGCATCTGTGTAACGCCGCGCGTGCACCGCACGCGTGCCGTGGCAGCGCAAGTTCGCGCCTGTGGAAAACGGTAACAGCGGGGACAGAGCGGCGGCAGCCGAACATGTCCGCTTGCGCCGCGCACGAGTTCGCGGCTCAATGAAGCCATCTTACGGAGATGGGAAACCATCGCGTCGGATCGGGCTCCAGATCGCGACTGTCCCGATAAGCAGCGGCCTCCGAGTTGGATGCGGCCGGGAGATAGGCCCCCGGTACAGATGTCCTGAAATCGCCCGCAAATGTGAGGCTACCGTGAGACAGGAAGGGCCGCCCGGGAAACTGGGCGGCCTTTTTCTTTGCGCGTAACTGGTTCTTTGCGCGCAACCGGTTGGCGCGTGACCGGCCGCTTTGCATGATCGGCGCGCCGGCGCCCCGCCGGCATGGTCCCGCGCTGTTTTGTCCTCTTCCCGGATAGCCAATTCTCGCCGACGTTGTGAAATTATCGTTCACACGAAGAGATTGTTTGTTCGATTTTCGCCGGAGATTGCCATGCGCGTCACCAAGACGACCAAGGGCCTCAAGCTTCACGCCGTCGCCGGGACCTATGTCGTGATGCTGGGATTCGATCTGCCGCAGCGATCATGCAACGGCCTCAAGGGCTTTTCCATCCATCGCGTGGATCACACGGAAGACGAAGCCAAATACCTCGAAGGCATGAAGGCGTTCGCGGAAACCGACCCGGGATTTCCGGCGGGCGCGACCTACTCAACGAAGGACCAGCCGATCCAGAGCTTTCAATGGAGCGATTACAGCGCCAAGCCCGGGCACGACTACACCTACACGATCGCAGCGCTCAAGGGGACGCCAACGGATCTGAAGATCTTTGCCGAGACCTCCGTCGATATCACGACGGAAAGCCCGGAGGGCGGCGATCAGGACGTCTATTTCAATCGCGGCGTCGCCGCCTCGCAGGAATACGCCCGCCGCTTCGGCAATCGCGCCCCGGACAAGGTCCCCAACAACCAGGCATTCATCTGGTTGTCGCGCGGGCTCTACGAGGCGCTCGAAGGCTATGTGGAGTCATGCGGCCGCGGCGACAGGTTGCGCATTGCCGCCTATGAATTTCACTACGAGCCCTTTCTCAAGCTGCTCAAGAAGGCCAAGCGCCGCGGCGTCGACGTCAAGGTGGTGTTCGACAAGCGGAAGGCCAAGCCTGGCAAGAACAACACCAAGGCCATCAAGGACACCGGGATCGGGGCATTCTGCACGCCGCGCAAGAACGGCAAATCCTACATCTCGCACAACAAGTTCATCGTGAAGATGAAAGGAAACAAGGCGCGTTCGGTCTGGACGGGCGGGACGAATTTCTCGAGCGGCGGCATCTTCGGCCATTCCAACGTCGGTCACCTCGTCGAGGACCCCGCGGTCGCCGAGCGCTACCTGACTTACTGGAACATGCTGGCTGAAGACCCGGATACGCCCGAGGCGCGCGACCGGGTGGAGGAGATCACCAAGGTGCCGAAGCTGCCGCCGCCGAAGGGAACGTCGGTGATCTTCAGCCCGCGCAACGGCCTCGAGGCGTTGCAATACTACGCAAAACTCGCCGCGAGCGCGGACCATGCGCTGTTCATGACGTTCGCATTCGGGATCAACAAGCTCTTCAAGGAAGTCTATCGAACCTCCCGCGCGCCATTTCGAATGGCGCTATTGGAGAAGGCAACCCGTCCGATGAAGGAGGGACCGGACAAGAAGAAGGAAGAGCAGGACATCCAGCGGCTGAGGAATATGCCCGAGAACACCTTCGCGATCGGAGACTTCATCAGGACCACCGCGATCGATGGCTGGCTCAAGGAGAAGCTGAGCGGGTTGAATTCAAACGTGCGCTACGTTCACGACAAGTTCATGCTGGTCGACCCGCTTTCCGACGATCCGATCGTGGTGGCGGGCTCGGCCAATTTCAGCGATGCGTCGACCACCAACAATGACGAGAACATGATCGTGGTGCGCGGCAACAGGCGGATCGCTGATATTTATTTCGGCGAGTACATGCGCCTGTACAGCCATCACGCGTTTCGGGAGTCCCTGAAATGGCGCGACGCCAACAAGCCGCCGAAACCGCTCGAGCTCGGCGACTGGTGGCGGGATTATTTTGGCACGACGGAGCGGTCGGTGCGGCGCCGCTATTTTGCGAGATTAAGCAGGTAAGCCGGGCATCGGCGCGGCGCCACGCGCCGCGTCCATGCAGGCCGGCTATCCCGTCTGCGCCAAATTCGCCGCGGCACGATTCATCTTTTCGGTGCGGCGGGTCTGCGACGGCGCGATCCGATCCTTCACGAGCGCGAGGATCTCGGCCGGCGCGGTGTCGGGCGAGCCGGCATTGAAGGGTGGTGCGGGATTGTATTCGATCCCAAGCTGGATCGCTTCCGCGGCCTTGCGGTCGACCAGCTCCGACACCAGCGTCAGCGCGAAATCGATTCCGGCCGTGACGCCGCCGCCGGTGAAGCGGTTGCGGTCGACGCAGACCCGCGTCCGGGTCGGGATCGCGCCGAAGCCGGCCAGGAAATCGATCGCGCTCCAATGCGTGGTCGCGCGATAGCCTTTGAGCAGGCCGGCCGCGCCGAGCACCAGCGATCCCGTGCAGACCGAGGTGACGTATTTCGCACCGGCGGCCTGCTTGCGCAGGAAGGCGAGCATCTCCTCGTCGCCGACCATGTCGTTGGTGCCGGCCCCGCCGGGCACGCAGATCACGTCGAGTTGCGGGCAATCGGCAAACGTCATGGTCGGCGTGAGCACCATGACGGAATCGGTCGGAACGGGTTCGATCCGTTTCCAGATCAGATGAACCTTGGCGCCGGGGACGGCCGAAAACACCTGCAGCGGGCCGGTGAAATCGAGCTGGGTCACTTTCGGGAAGATGAGCAATCCAATCTGCAGGGGGTCGGACATCGGAGGCCTCCAATTAGCGCTTGACGGAACCATGATGCCATGATGGCCTTCCGTCCAAAATGGCGTATTTCCCTCATTTTAAGACGTAAGGCCATTCAGAACGTAACGCCGCTTGCGAGGATTTGGCGATGATCGGCATCCTGATCTTTCCGGACTTCCAGCTGCTCGACGCGGCCGGCCCGATCGCGGCCTTCGAGATCGCCGCGCGCCTTTCCGACAACGCGCCGGCGATCAGGACGATCGCGATGAAGGCGGGGCCGGTGCGCTCTTCGTCCGGCGTCGAGATGCTGGCGCGTGGACTCAAGCCGTCGGCGGCGATCACCACGCTGATCATTTCGGGCGGCATGGGCGTGGGCGGAGCGGCGACCTGTCCGACCACGCTGTCATTCGTGCGGCGGATGGCGGACCGCGGCATTCGGGTCGCCAGCGTCTGCTCGGGCGCCTATGTGCTGGCCGAAGCGGGCCTGCTCGACGGTCGCCGCGCCACCACGCATTGGCAGCGCACGCCGCATTTCGTGAAGACCTATCCGAAGATCAAGCTCGAGCCGGACCAGATCTTCGTCCGCGACGGCAATATCTGGAGCTCGGCCGGCATCACCGCCGGCGTCGATCTCGCGCTCGCGATGATCACGGAGGATTACGGCGACGAGATCGCGCAGAACACCGCGCGGCATCTCGTGCTGTATCATCGGCGCAGCGGCGGGCAGTCGCAGTTTTCCTCGCTGCTGGAGTTGAAGACACCGAACGGACGGTTCGGACCGCTGCTCGCCTGGGCGCGCGAGCATCTCGACGCGCCGCTGACGGTCGAGGATCTCGCCGACAAGGCCGGGATGAGCTCGCGGCATTTCACCCGCGCCTTCATCGCCGAGACCGGCACCACGCCGTCGAAAGCGGTCGAGCGGCTCAGGATCGAGGTGGCGCGGCAGCGCGTGCAGTCGTCGGGCGAGGCGATCGAGCGCGTCGCAGAGATCACCGGCTTCCGCGATCCCGAGCGGATGCGCCGCGCCTTCATCCGCGCCTTCGGCCAGCCGCCGCAATCGCTGCGCCGGGCCGCGCGGGTGGGGTAGTCGCCAAATTCATCGGCGCTGCCGGCAGAGGCAATTTTGCGTTTGGGACAAGCTCGTTGTCCGATCTCACACGATCCATGATATTTTTGCACTGATGAACCGGCGCGAAGGTTCCCGTGACTTACCTCAAGTGGGCATTGGGGACCCGAGGAGGTTCTAAATGACAAAGCATCGAACGATTACTGGGTTCGTGGCTGTCGCCCTGCTGGCTGTCACTGCAACCGCGGCTACGATGAGGTCGCACGCGTCCCGGACCGACGGAATTGCCGTCTCCGGCACGGACACGCTCCCGGCCAAGGATTTTAACGACCGCTGGTCCGCGATATCCGCTTTGCCTCCGGCAACGGACTTGGCCGAACGTGCACCTGACGCGCGTTAAATCGGTCATCGGCGGCGGTCCGGTCCGTTCGAGGACTCGCCGCGCGCAGAGATTGCCCTCGCAGCACAAAAGCCCCGCCGAAGCGGGGCAAGATGTTGAACGACTTAATTTTAAACAGAACTAGCGGTTCCGCCGCGCCGGAATAGCGCAGCCACCTCACGCAGGATCAGCCCACGATCACAGAATTCCACGAATACGCGGAGCACGAAACGTGCCCCAGCCGAAATATCGCTAGCTCAATGTGTCGGTCGCGATCTTCTTCTTGAGTGCTTCGCAGGTATCCCTGACCTCCGTGGTCATCAACGCGACGGCCTCGATCTGCAGGAAAAAGCGCTTGCCCTGATCGCGGTAACCTGCGGCGAATTCCTTGATTTCTGCGATCATGTCATGGACGCCTGCCACCATTGCCTCGCAGTTCTTGGCGGCCAATTGCAGTTCCGTTCCAAGGGCCTCGATCTCTTTCACCGCCGCTTCGTATTCGCGCACCACCGCCTCGGCCGACAGCTTGCCCACCTCGTTGACGCCGTTGCGGTGCTCGACGTAGTCCGGCATCGGTGAGAGAGGCCGAACGTTGCTGCGTGGTCGATGCGAATTCATCGTGTCGACTTCGCCCTGCAACTGTTCCAGCGGGGCGCGGGCGAGGACTTCTGCACTAACACTCATGCGACGCTCCATAAGTTGTTACGACAAACGGAGTTTAGCAATGTCAACGGATTTGTCTCGCTTTTCCACAAGTTTGACGCAAGTCCATTGTGCAACGCAGCATGCCAAATTCCACATTGGCGAGAGCAGGTTGGCGAACCGCCGCGCGCCTGCGGCCAGCCGCCGCAATCGCCGCGCCGGGCGGCGCGGGCGGGGTAGGGCGGAGCCGGCGAGCTCAATGCGGCGCGTCGGGGTGCCAGCCGAGCAGGGCCAGCATCACGAAGAAGCCGACGACATAGGCCGCCATGATCGGCCAGCCCTGGGTGATCCATCGGACCACCGACTTGGCTTCCGGATACATGTTGGAGACCGCGACGCCGGCGGACGAACCGAACCAGACCATCGACCCGCCAAATCCGACCGCGTAGGCGAGAAAGCCCCAGTCGTAGCCGCCTTGCTTCAGCGCCAGCGCCGTCAGCGGAATGTTGTCGAACACGGCCGAGACGAAGCCGAGCCCGAGCGCGGTCTGCCATGATGCCGTGGGCAGCTCCTCGACCGGCATCATCGAGGCCGCCGTCACCAGCGCCAGCAGGAACACGGTGCCTTTCAACGTTTCTGGCATCACCGACCAGTCCGGGCGGCGCAGCAGCGAGGTCAGCAGGATCGCGGCCCAGACGGCGAGGCCGAGCACCGGCAGCGCATTGAGCAGCGCGGGGAATTTCAGATTGGCTGTCACATTGGCCGCGAGCGCAGCGAGCAGGATGATCGCGACGATCGCGACCCGCGCCCAGTCGACTTTCAGGCCGGACGGTGCGTCCTTCACGATCGGGGAGAAGCGGTGCTGCTGCAGCGAGGCCGGCACCGCAAACACCAGCATTGCGACGATGGCGGCGACATAGGCATCGACGACGGTGAGCGGGCTGACGCCGTCGATCCACATCATCGTCGTCGTGGTGTCGCCGACGACGCTGCCGGAGCCGCCCGCGTTCGATGCGGCAACGATGGCGGCGAGATAGCCGATATGGACGCGGCCGCGGAACACGTGGCGGGCGACGGTGCCGCCGATCAGCGCGGCCGCGATGTTGTCGAGGAAGGCCGACAGCACGAACACCATCACGAGCAGGATCAGCCCACCCTTCCAGTCATCGGGCAGCAGCGCCGGCATCTCGTCGGGGATGCGGCTCTCCTCGAAATGGCGCGACAGCAGCGCAAAGCCCATCAGCAGCAGGAACAGGTTCGAGAGCCCCACCCAATCGTGCTCCATGTGGTGGACGAGGCCGGGCAGGCCGGCGCCGAACTTCGCGAAGCCCGCGAACAAGAGCTTGTAGGCGACGATCGCCGCCAGGCCCGTCAACGCCACCGCTAGCGTGTGGTGATGGAAGATCGCGACGCCGAGCAGCGTCAGCGCGAACAGGATGAAATCGAGCGGGATACCGTAGGCGAGGACAGGCGTGAACAAGACGATCTCGATGGCTGGAGTGCCCGGCGGCGTGACGCGCGTGTGGCCGCACTATCGCGCGACGCGGGGAACTGCAAGGCGCGCGAGCGCCGCAAGCTGGGCTCGCCGCTTCGAGCCACGATCGGGGCACGAGACCACGTCGCCCCGATCCGGTTGGCCACTCGCCGGGCCGCCGTCAGCCCAGCGTCTTCAGCCAGGTGCTGATCTCTGACACCGCGATGTTGGCCTGATTGAGCAGTTTGCCCATGGTGAAGAAGCCATGGAATTGGCCGGGGAAATGCCGGTAGGTGACGGGCACGCCGGCGTCTTTGAGGAATTTCGCGTATTCGTCGCCTTCGTCGCGCAACGGATCGGCGCCGGCGGTCAGCACATAGGCCGGCGGCAGTCCGGCAAAGCTGTTCGCGCGCGCCGGCGAGACGCGCCAGTCGCTGCCGTCGGCCCCGCCGAGATAGTGGTTGGCGAACCAGCCGATCACCGAATGCGTCAGGAGGATGCTGGTCTCGGGCTCGCGATGCGAGGGATGCTTTCGCGAAAACTCCGTCGCAGGATAGATCAGCAGCTGGGCGGCGAGTTTTGGTCCGCCGTCGCGGGCGGTGAGGGCGACCACGGCCGCAAGATTGCCGCCGGCGCTGTCGCCGCCGACGATCAGCCGCGCGGCGTCGATGCCGAGGCTCTTTGCATTGGCGGCGACCCATCGGGTCGCGGTGACGGCGTCATCGACCGCGGCGGGGAAGCGGTGCTCGGGTGCCAGCCGATAATCGACCGAGATCACGATCAGTTCGCCCTCATGGGCGAGCTTCTGGCAGGCCACCTCATGGGTATCGAGATCGCCGATCACCCAGCCGCCGCCATGGAAGAACACCAGGCACGGCGCCAGCCCGTCGGTCTTGCGCAGTGTCTTCGGCGTGTAGACGCGCGCCGGGATGATGCCGTGCGGCGCCGGGATCGAAAGCGGCTTGCTGGATTCAAGCGCCGGCGGCTCGGGATTGGAGACGACGCGGGCGGCACGGTAATATTCGCGCGCTTCCGGTGCGGTCAGCGTCTCATAGGCGGGGCGGCCAGCCTCCTGGAAGGCCTTGTAGACGGCGGCGGCATCGGGATCGAGAACGACGGGCATGGACGACAAACCTTCTTGTGATGCTGGACTGAAGCGTCAGGCGGCGGTGCGGCCGCCGTCGACGGTGTAGGCGGAGCCGGAGACGTAGCTCGCCTCGTCGGAGGCAAGGAACGCGACGATGGAGGCGACCTCGCTCGCGAGTCCAAGCCGGCGCGCCGGGATGCGGTCGACGATCTTCTCGACAGGCGGCGGCGCGTTGCCGCCGGAGCGGCCCTGCACGATGGTGCTCAGCATGCGGCTGTCGATCATGCCGGGACAGACGCAATTGACGCGCACGCCGGTGCCGGTGCATTCGGCGGCCGCGCTCTTGGTCAGTCCGATCACCGCGTGCTTGCTCGCGCTATAGACCGCGATCATCGGCGATCCCATCAGGCCCGCGATCGAGGCGGTGTTGATGATGCTGCCCTTGTTCTGCTTCAGCATCACGGGCAGCACGTATTTCATGCCGAGGAAGACGCCGACGACATTGACGTCGAGCACCCGGCGAAAGCTCTCCAGCGAATATTCCGGGATCGGCTTGATGTCGCCCTCGATGCCGGCGTTGTTGTAGAAGGCGTCGATGGTGCCGAAGCGGTCGACGGCGGCGCGGACATACTCCTTGACCTCGCTTTCGTCGGTGACGTCGGCTGCGATCGCCAGCGCCTCGGCCGAGGCTGGCAGCTCCTTGATGGCCGCCGACAGATCGGCCTCCTTGCGGTCGACTGCGACAATCCGCGACCCCCGTTCGGCGAGCAGATGAAGCGTGGCGGTTCCGATGACGCCGGCAGCCCCGGTGACGACGGCGACCCGGCCGTCGAGCCTGATGCGATCGGACATGTCTGGGTTTCCTCTGGCTGGTCCGGTTCGATCCGGATTTTCCTGATTTTCGCGCGTCGCCGCGCGGCTTTTGCGTGCCGACTATCCCACGTGTCCCCGGGGCTTACCAGTGTCTGACCGGTGGCTGACCAGAGCGCCGGGGAGGGCGCCGGACCCGCCCTTTCCCCGCCCTATTTGGCGTGTTAACCGGTGCCCTGCGAGCGGCCGATATCAAGGTACAATGTCGCGAGCCCGATTCGCCTTTTAAAGCCGCGCGAGATGCTTCGAACCATTGCCCTGACTGGCTTTGCGGCCTTGGTTGCCGCCTCAACCATCTCGCTTGCGCCGCCTGCGCGCGCGCAGATCGGAACGATTTTTTCCGATCCCGCGCCGCGTCCGCCCGGCTCGATTCCGCGCGGTCAGGTGCAGCCACCCAGCGACGACGACGAGGAAGTGCCGGAATTGCCGCGTGGCCGCCTGCTGCCGACGCAGCCGCGGGCGTTGCCGCCAGGGCAGGCGGTTCCGCCGCCCGGCAGTGTGCAGTCGCAGCCTTTGGCGCCGCCGCCCGGCACCACGGTCGCTCCGCCGGGCACCCAGCCCGGCGTTGCCGTGCAGCCGCCGCAGCCCGGCGGTCCTGCCGTTGCCAATACGCCGCCCGGCGCAAATCCCTTGCCCGGCCTGCCGCCGGGGCAACGTCAACCCAAGGGCACGCCACAGGGGGCTCCACAGGGCACCCCGCCGCAGACGCCGGCGGCGCTGCAGCCGGGCGACGAGGTGGTCCAGGAGCCGCCCTCGACCAAGATCACTAACAAGAAGGCGAGCTTCTCCGGCCTCGACAAGATCACCGGCCGCATCATCAATTTCGACGAGGAAATCGGTGAGACCGTGCAGTTCGGCGCGCTGCGGGTGAAGACCGATGCCTGCTACACGCGGCCGTCGACCGAAGCCGCCAACACCGACGCCTTCGTCGAGGTCGACGAGATCACGCTGCAGGGCGAGGTGAAGCGGATCTTCTCGGGCTGGATGTTCGCGGCAAGCCCCGGCCTGCATGGTGTCGAGCATCCGATCTACGACATCTGGCTGACCGACTGCAAAGGGCCGGACCAGACCATTGTGACCGCCGCGCCCGACCCGCCGAAGGCACCGACGCCGCCACCGCCGCCGGCCCAGAAGCGCGCGCCGCCGAAGCAGGCCGCGCCGCGTCCGCCGCCGCAGCCGTTGCCGCAATACCAGCAGCAGCCGCCACCTCCGCCGCCCCAGCAGCAGCGGCCGGGCGGTTTGTTCGGCGGCTTGTTCGGAAACTAGACGCGGTCTCGTGCCCCGGACGCAGCGCAGCGCGAAGTGATCCGCTGCTGGGCCGGGGCCTATGCTTCCGATGGGAATGTGTGAGATGGGTCCCGGCTCTGCGGAGCAGCGTTACACGCTGCTCTGCGTCCGGAACACGAGCCCTTAATTGCGCGCCGCGATGATCGCCAGCGCCTGCTCGCCCTTCACCGGTTGCGTCGCGTCGAGCTTGCCGAAATCCGCCGGCGCGCCACTGATCGCCTTGTCGAGCAGCGCGCGATAGCGGCGCCGCGAGATCTCGATCGCGCCGAACGTCTTCAAATGCTCGGTCACATATTGCGTGTCGAGCAGATCGAACCCGCCCGCGATCAGCCGTGCCACCAGATGCACCAGTGCGACCTTCGACGCATCGCGTGTGGTGTGGAACATGCTCTCGCCGAAGAAGGCGCGGCCAAGGCTGACGCCATAAAGCCCGCCGACCAAATTGTCGTCCTGCCAGACCTCGACGCTGTGGCAATGGCCTGACGCGTGCAGTCCGAGATAGAGATCGCGGATGCGCTTGTTGATCCAGGTGTCGTCGCGGCCGGGCTGCGGTGCCGCGCAACCGGCGATCACCGCCTTGAACGCGGTATCGACGGTGACCGTGAACACATCCGAGCGCACGGTGCGCGCCAGGCGGGAGGCGATACGGAAGCCATCGAATGGAATCACGCCGCGCAATTCCGGCTCGACCCAGAACAGGGTCGGGTCGTCGGCGCTCTCCGCCATCGGGAAGATGCCGCAAGCATAGGCGCGCAGCAGCACCTCGGGCGTGATTTCGGAGGAAGCGGAGTCACGTGACGTCATGGTCACGAGAATAGCAAAGCGTGCGTGGTCTTGCGATGGGGGCCCCTCGGGTGTCGCACGGTGTTGACGAGACGCGCCGGTTCCTCCACAAGCCGCGCCGTTCGGCCGCAGTTTCCCGAGACGGACTGCGCGACCGTGCTACATTGCAACAAAAAGATGGCGGCGCCGTCCGGGACATGGCGGTTGCACGCCCGACAATCGACACAGCTGAGGGGGACGCTGCATGAAGTGGTCATGGCGGACATTTGCGCCGTTGCTGGTCTGGCTGGTGATTTATCTGGTCCCGGTGCCGGCCGGGCTGAACGCCAACCAGTGGCACTATTTCGCGGTATTCGCCGCCGTGATCACCGGGCTGATCCTTGAATCGATGCCGGTCGGCGCGGTCGGCCTGATCGGCCTGACGGTCGCCGGCGTCGGCGGTTACGTCGAGCCCGATCCGAACAAGTCGCTGCGCTGGATGCTCGGCGGCTTTTCCGAGAGCACGGTGTGGCTGATCGTCGGCGCCTTCGTGTTCTCGATCGGCTATCGCAAGAGCGGGCTCGGCCGCCGGCTGGCGCTGCTCTTGGTGCGGGGGCTCGGCCGCCGCACCATCGGGCTCGGCTATGCGGTGGCGTTCTCCGATCTCGTGCTGGCGCCGGCAACGCCCTCCAACACCGCGCGCTCCGGCGGCACGATCTATCCGATCGTCAGCAACATCCCGCGCATCTACGGCTCCGAGCCCGGTCCGACCGCGGGCAAGATCGGCACCTTCGTGATGTGGACGGCGTTTGCCACCACGGCCGTTACCAGCTCGCTGTTTCTCACTGCACTCGCGCCGAACGCCGCCGCGCTCTCGATCGCCAAGAAACTGGTCAATATCGAGGTCGGCTGGTCGCAATGGTTCATCGGCTTCGCGCCGCTCGGTATCCTTCTGCTGCTGCTGGTGCCGCTATTGAGCTACGCGATCTGCCGGCCCGAGATCAAGGAGAGCCCGGAGATCGTGACATGGAGCGAGGGCGAGCTCACCAAGATGGGCCCGCCGTCGCGGCACGAATGGATCATGGCGGTGCTGGTGCTGCTCGCGATGTTCCTGTGGATCTGCGGCTCCAATCCCAATATCAACGTGCCGCTGCTCGGCTCGAACTTCATCAACGCGACCACGGTGGTGTTCGTCGTCATCTCCCTGATGCTGCTTACCGGAGTGATTGCGTTCGAGGACATCGTCGCCGAGAAGAGCGCGTGGGAGGTGTTTTTCTATTTCACCTCGCTGCTCACGCTGTCATCGGGCCTCAACGAAATCGGCTTCATCAAATGGGTGGCCGAGGGCTACGCGAAGCCGCTTGCCGGGATGTCGCCGTTCGTCGGAATGATCCTGCTGGTCTCGTTCTTCTTCTGGATCCATTACTTCTTCTCGAGCATCACCTCGCACGCCGCCGCCGTGCTGCCGGTGGTGCTCGCCGTCGGCTCCAGTATTCCCGGCCTCTCGGTGCAGACCCTGATGCTGCTGTGCGTCTATTCGCTCGGGCTGATGGGCGTGATCTCGCCCTACGCCACGGGACCGGCGCCGATGTATTACGGCAGCGGCTATATCGGCAAAGGCGACTTCTGGAAATTCGGGCTGATCTTCGGCGCGATCTACTTTGCCGGATTGTTGCTGATCGTGTTGCCCTGGTTACAAACGATCGGGTAAAATAGCCACAATCCAACGGGAAACAGCGGCCGACCGGGAAGGAGGGACTTTCCTTTCCGATTCTTAACGCGCTTTGTCTGGCGGAAGCGATCAGAATGCTTCCCGAATGTGGCGCGCGTGGATCTCAGGGGACACATAGAGCCGCGCGAGCTCTTTCGTGTTTCTTCGTGGGCAAGTTATGGACCAGCACATAAAAGACCCGTCGATCATCGCGCCCGAGCCGGTCAGGCGAACGTCGCGCGGCCGAGGGATTCTGACCGGATGTCTGGTGCTGGCGGTGCTTGCCGGCATCGTCTGGTGGACGCGGCAGCAAAGCCCGCCGCAACAGGCCGGCGGCGGCCGCAATGCCGGGCCGATGTCGATCGTGCCGGAGACGGTCGGCAAGGGCGATATCGGCGTCAGCCTCAATGCGCTGGGCACCGTGACGTCGCTCGCCACCGTGACGATCAGGAGCCAGATCAGCGGCTACTTGATGAAGATCGATTTCAAGGAGGGCGACGAGGTCAAGAAGGGCGACCTGATCGCCGAGATCGATTCGCGGCCCTATGAGGCGACGCTGGCGCAGGCCAAGGGCACTCTGGCGCGCGACGAGGCGCAGCTAAAGGGCGCCCAGGTCGATCTCACCCGCTACCAGAACCTCGCCACGCAGAACGCGGTGCCGCACCAGACGCTCGATACCCAGGTCGCACTGGTCGCGCAGTATCAGGGAACGGTCGAAGCCGATCGTGCCTCGGTGAAGTCGGCCGAGGTGAATTTGCAATACTGCCACATCGTGTCGCCGATCAACGGACGCGTCGGCCTGCGCCAGGTCGACCTCGGCAACTATGTGACGCCGGGCGACACCAACGGCCTCGTCGTGATCACGCAGCTCGAGCCGATCAGCGTGCTGTTCACGCTGCCGGAGGACAATCTGCAGGCGGTCGCCAAGCGCATGAAGGAAGGCGCCGTGCTGCCGACGGCGGCCTATGACCGCAGCGGCGCCAACAAGCTCGCCGAGGGATCGCTGCAGACCTTCGACAGCCAGATCGACGCCACCACCGGCACCATCAAGCTGCGCGCCCAGTTCGAGAACGACAAGCGCACGCTGTATCCGAACCAGTTCGTCAACATCCGCCTGCTGCTCGATACCCACAAGGACGCCACCACGATGCCGACCGCCGGCATCCAGCGCGGCGTCCCCGGCACCTTCGTCTATCTCGTCAACGCCGACAGCACGGTCTCGGTGCGCCCGGTCAAGCTCGGCGTCACCGACGGCGACCGGGTCGAGGTGCTCTCCGGGCTTGTGCCCGGCGACCACATCGTGATCGACGGCGCCGACAAGCTGCGCGAGGGCGCCAAGGTGATCGTGCGCTCCGCCGCCGATGCCGCCAACCCAGCCGCTGCGGCCAAAGGCGGCCCGAACGGCGCGGCGAAGGGAGAGGGCGGCGCCGAACCCGACAAGGCGGGAGGCGGCCACCGCAAGCGTTCCGAGGACGGGCAGACGAAATGAACCCGTCTCGGCCATTCATCCTGCGGCCGGTGGCGACGACCCTGATGATGATCGCCATCATGCTGTCGGGCATGCTGGCGTTCAGATTCCTCCCCGTCGCGGCGCTGCCGGAGGTCGACTATCCGACCATCCAGGTGCAGACCTTCTATCCGGGCGCGAGCCCCGACGTGATGACCTCGTCGGTGACGGCGCCGCTCGAGGTGCAGTTCGGCCAGATGCCGAACCTGAACCAGATGAGCTCGGTAAGCTCGGCCGGCTCGTCGGTGATCACGCTGCAGTTCGGCCTGTCGATCTCGCTCGACGTCGCCGAGCAGGAGGTGCAGGCCGCGATCAATGCCGCGGGCAATCTGTTGCCGTCGGACCTTCCGGCGCCGCCGATCTACGCCAAGGTCAACCCGGCCGACGCGCCGATCCTGACGCTCGGCCTGACCTCGAAGACCATGCCGCTGACGCAGGTCAACGATTTCGTCGACACGCGGCTGGCGCAGAAGATCTCGCAGCTGCCCGGCGTCGGCCTCGTCAGCATCAGCGGCGGCCAGCGGCCCGCGGTGCGCATCCAGGCCGACATCCGCAAGCTCGCGGCCTATGGGCTGAACATCGACGATCTCCGCACCACGCTCGGCAACGCCAATGTCAACACGCCGAAGGGCAATTTCGACGGCGCGATGCGCGCCTACACGATCAACGCCAACGACCAGATCCGCAACGCCAGCGACTATCGGTCGTTGATCATCGCCTACAAGAACGGCTCGCCGGTCCGCCTCAGCGACGTCGGCAATGTCATCGACGGCGCGCAGAACGACAAGCTCGGCGCCTGGATGAACGAGACGCCGGCGATCATCCTCAACATCCAGCGCCAGCCCGGCGCCAACGTCATCTCGGTGGTCCAGGGCATCAAGGCGCTGCTGCCGCAGCTCCAGGCCACGCTGCCGGCCGCGATCGACCTCAACATCCTGACCGACCGGACCATCACGATCCGGGCCTCGGTCCGCGATGTCGAGTATGAACTGTCGCTCGCGGTGGTGCTGGTCGTGCTGGTCATCTTCGTGTTCCTGCGCTCGACCCGCGCCACGCTGATCCCGAGCCTGTCGGTGCCGCTGTCGCTGGTCGGCACGCTCGGGGCGATGTATCTGTTCGGCTTCAGCCTGAACAATCTGTCGCTGATGGCGCTGACGATCGCGACCGGCTTCGTGGTCGACGACGCCATTGTCGTGATCGAGAACATCTCGCGCTACATCGAGGAGGGCGAAACGCCGCTCGAGGCGGCGCTGCGCGGCTCCGAGCAGATCGGCTTCACCATCATCTCGCTGACGGTGTCGCTGATCGCGGTGTTGATCCCGCTGCTGTTCATGGGCGACGTCGTCGGCCGCCTGTTCCGCGAATTCGCGATCACGCTGTCGGTCACGATCCTGATCTCCGCCGTGGTGTCGCTGACATTGGTGCCGATGGCCTGCGCCAAGCTCCTGAAGCCGGAAAGCATGACACGCGAGAACACCTTCCAGCGGCTCAGCCGGGAAGGGTTCGATTACGTCATCGCGATCTATGCCCGGATGCTCAACTGGGTGCTGGATCGCCAGACGCTGGTGCTGTTGGTCGCGCTCGCCACCTTCGGGCTGACCGCGCTGCTCTACATCGTGATCCCCAAGGGGTTCTTTCCGCTGCAGGACACCGGCGTGATCCAGGCGATCTCGGAGGCGCCGCAATCGGTCTCCTATGCGGCGATGGCCGAGCGGCAGCAGCGGCTCGCCAGCGCGATCCTGAAGGATCCGGACGTGGAAAGCCTGTCGTCCTTCATAGGCGTCGACGGCACCAACACCACGCTCAACAGCGGCCGTATCCTGATCAATCTGAAGCCGCATGAGCAGCGCAAGGCCGGCGTCGCGACGATCATGGACCGGATCAAGGCCAGCACGGCCGCGCTGACCGGCATCACGCTCTACATGCAGCCGGTCCAGGACCTCACCATCGAGGGCACGGTGAGCCGGACGCAGTATCAGTTCATCCTGCAGGACGCCGATCCGAACGAGCTCGCGGAATGGACGCCGAAGCTGGTCGACAAGCTCAGGGAATTGCCTGAACTGAGCGACGTCACCAGCGACATCTCGGCACAGGGGCTCTCGGTGTTCGTGGACATCGACCGCGACCAGGCCGCGCGGTTCGGCATCACGCCGGCCACCATCGACAATGCGCTGTACGATTCCTACGGCCAGCGCATCGTCTCCACCGTGTTCACCAATTCGAACCAGTATCGCGTGATCCTGGAGGCCGACCCGTCGCTGCAGAATTCGCTGGACTCGCTGTCGTCGATCTATCTGCCGTCATCGGTGGGCTCGACGCCGGTGCCGCTGTCGGTGATGGCCAAGATGCGGGTCGAGACCGCGCCGCTGCAGGTCTCGCATCTCGGCCAATTCCCCTCGGCGACCGTGTCGTTCAACCTAGCGCCGGGCGCCTCGCTCGGCGGCGCGGTGACCGCGATCAAGCAGGCGCAGGCCGACATCAACCAGCCGCTCGGCATGATCACGAGCTTCCAGGGCGCGGCGCTGGCGTTCCAGTCGTCGCTCTCAAATCAGCTGTTTCTGATTCTGGCCGCGATCATCACGGTCTATATCGTGCTCGGCGTGCTCTATGAGAGCTTCATCCATCCGCTGACCATCCTCTCCACGCTGCCCTCGGCCGGCATCGGCGCGTTGCTGGCGCTGATGATGGCCGGGCAGGATCTCACGATCATTGCGATCATCGGCATCATCCTCTTGATCGGTATCGTGAAGAAGAACGCGATCATGATGATCGACTTCGCGCTCGATGCCGAGCGCAACGAGGGCAAGCCGCCGCGCGAGGCGATCTACCAGGCCTGCCTGTTGCGGTTCCGGCCGATCATCATGACGACGATGGCCGCAGTGCTCGGCGCGCTGCCGCTGATGCTCGGCAGCGGTGCCGGCTCCGAGCTGCGACATCCGCTCGGCATCTCCATCGTCGGCGGCCTCTTGCTCAGTCAGCTGCTGACGTTGTTCACGACGCCGGTGATCTATCTGTGGTTCGATCGCCTCGCGCTGCGGTTTGCCGGGCGGTCGGACGAGGTCGGTGAGGCGAGCGGGTCGCGCTGAGCCATGGATCCGTCAACGCCCTTCATCCGCCGGCCGGTCGCAACCACGCTGTTGACCTTCGGACTTGCGGCCGCCGGCATTGTCGCGTTCTTCAAGCTGCCGGTGTCGCCGCTGCCGCAGGTGGATTTTCCGACCATCTCCGTGCAGGCGACGCTGCCCGGCGCCAGCCCGCAGGACGTCGCGACCACGGTCGCCAGCCCGCTGGAGCGCCATCTCGGCCAAATCGCCGACGTCAGCGAGATGACCTCGTCGAGCTCGGTCGGCCAGACCCGGATCACGCTGCAGTTCAACCTCAATCGTGACATCGACGGCGCGGCGCGCGACGTGCAGGCCGCGATCAACGCGGCGCGGGCCGATCTGCCGACCAGCCTGCGCAGCAATCCGACCTACCGCAAGGTCAATCCGGCCGACGCGCCGATCCTGATCCTGACCCTGACATCGGACACGCTGACGCGCGGCGCTCTCTACGATGCCGCGTCCACGGTGCTGGCGCAGAAGCTGTCGCAAGTCGAGGGCATCGGCGAGGTCGTGGTGGGCGGCAGCTCGCTGCCAGCCGTCCGCGTCGATTTGATCCCGCAGGCGCTCTACAAATACGGCATCGGGCTGGAGGACGTCCGGGCGGCGCTGTCGAGTGCCAACGCCCACAGCCCCAAGGGCGGCATCGATGTCGGCGACCAGCGCTACCAGGTCTACGCCAACGACCAGGCCAACAAGGCCGACGACTACAAGCCGCTGATCGTGGCCTACCGCAATGGCGCGCCGGTCCGCGTCTCCGACGTCGGCGAGGTGACCGACGGCGTCGAGAATTTGCGCAACGCCGGGCTCGCCAACGGCAAGCCTGCGGTGCTGCTCATCCTCTACCGCCAGCCGAACGCCAACATCATCAGTACCGTCGACCTGGTGAAGGGGCTGATGCCGCAGCTGCAAGCCTCGATTTCGCCGGCGATCGACATCGGCCTTGCGGTGGACCGCTCGACCACCATCCGCACCTCGCTCAGGGACGTCGAGCGAACTCTCGTGCTGGCTGTACTGCTGGTCATCATCGTGGTGTTCGCGTTCCTGCGCAGTGCGCGCGCCACATTCATTCCCGTCGTGGCGGTCTCGGTGTCGCTGGTTGCGACCTTCGGGGCGATGTACCTGTTCGGCTACAGCCTCGACAATCTGTCCCTGATGGCGCTGACGGTTGCGACCGGCTTCGTGGTCGACGATGCCATCGTCGTGCTGGAGAACGTCACGCGCTACATCGAGGACGGCTTGAGCCCGCTCGAGGCGGCGTTGAAGGGCGCCAACGAGGTCGGCTTCACGGTGCTGTCGATGAGCGTCTCGCTGATCGCGGTGTTCATCCCGATCCTGCTGATGCAAGGCATCGTCGGCCGGCTGTTCCGCGAATTCGCGATGACGATCTCGATCTCGATCCTGATCTCGCTCGCGGTCTCGCTCTCGACCACGCCGATGATGTGTGCCGTGCTGCTCAAGCCGGACAAAGGCGGCCACGGGCGGCTCTATTGGGCCAGCGAGCGCTTCTTCGAGGCGATGCTGAATTTCTACCGCAGGACGCTGACTGCGGCGCTGGCGCATCCGCTGTCGGTGATGCTGATCCTGGCGGCGGTGTTCGGCCTCAATTTCTATCTCTACGATGTGATCCCGAAGGGCTTCTTTCCGCAGCAGGATACCGGGCGGCTGGTCGGCTCGATCCAGGCCGACCAGAGCGTCTCGTTCCAGCTGATGCAGCAGAAGCTCGCCCAGTTCGTCGGCATCATCAAGCGCGATCCGGCGGTGGAGACGGTGGTCGGCTTCACCGGCGGAGGGCAAACCAATTCCGGCTTCGTGTTCGTCTCGCTGCGTCCGCTCGACCAGCGCAAGATCGGCGCCGACGGCGTGATCTCGCGGCTGCGACGTGAGATGTCGGTGGTGCCCGGTGCGAGCCTGTTCCTGCAGGCGGTGCAGGACATCAGGGTCGGCGGACGGCAGTCCAACGCGCAATACCAGTACACGCTGCAGGGATCGACGCTGGAGGAGCTCAATGAATGGACGCCGAAGATCGCGGCGGCCCTGCAGCGCGATCCGAATCTTGCCGACGTCAACAGCGACCAGCAGAACAAGGGCCTGGAATCCGATCTCGTGATCGACCGCGACGCCGCGGCGCGGCTCGGCATCACGGTCAGCCAGATCGACAACACCCTCTACGACGCCTTCGGCCAGCGCCAGGTGTCGACGATCTATGTCGCGCGCAACCAGTACCACGTCATCATGGAGGTCGCGCCGCGCTACTGGCAGAACCCGCAGACGCTAAAGGACGTTTATATCAGCACGTCGGGCGGATCGGTCGGCGGCTCGCAGGCCACCAACGCGGTGGCGGGCACGGTGGCGGCGCCGGGGACCTCAAGCGCCGCCAATTCGGCCAATGCCCAGGCCGCACGCAATCAGGCCACCAATTCGATCGGGTCGACCGGGAAGGGCGTGGCCTCGACCGGTTCGGCCGTCTCTACCAGCAGCGAGACCATGATCCCGCTGTCGGACGTCGCCGCCTTCAAAGAGGGCGCGACGCCGCTTGCGGTCAATCACCAGGGCCTCCTGGTCGCCAACACGATCTCGTTCAACCTGCCGCCAAACGTGTCGCTGAGCACCGCGGTCGGAAGCATCGAGGCGACCATGAACCGGATCGGCGTCCCGGCCACGATCCGCGGCACCTTCCAGGGCTCTGCGAAGGCGTTCCAGGATTCGCTCGCCAACCAGCCATTCCTGATCCTGGCAGCGCTGGTGACGATCTACATCGTGCTGGGCGTGCTCTACGAAAGCTTCGTCCATCCGCTGACAATCCTGTCGACATTGCCCTCCGCAGGTGTGCGCGCCTTGCTGGCGCTGATGGCATTCAAGACCGAGTTCAGTATCATGGCGCTGATCGGCGTCATTCTGCTGATCGGCATTGTGAAGAAGAACGCCATCATGATGATCGACTTTGCGCTGGAGGCGGAACGCAAGCGCGGGCTGGAGCCGCTCGAAGCGATCAGAGAGGCCTGCCTGCTGCGCTTCCGACCGATCATGATGACGACGATGGCCGCGCTGCTCGGGGCGGTGCCGCTCGCCATCGGCATGGGCGACGGCGGCGAGCTGCGGCAGCCGCTTGGCATCGCCATCGTCGGCGGACTGCTCCTGAGCCAGGTCCTGACTCTCTATACGACCCCGGTCATCTATCTCTATCTCGATCGGTTCCGCTTGTGGGCCCAGCGCGTCCGCCGCGGCGGCGCCGTGCGGATGCCGGGCTCCTCACTTCAACCGGGCGAGTAAATGCCGACAGTTGCAGCTTTGCGAAATCTTCAGGTGTTGCGGAAACCGGTCCGGTTGCTGCGCGTGGCGGCGTTCGGCGGCCTCAGCCTTGGTCTGTCCGGCTGCATTCCCGGGGCGGAGAAGCCGGAGCTCAGTCTCGAAGTGCCGGCGAGCTATCGCTCCGCCGCCAAGGGCGATGCCGACGCGGCGGTTCCGGCGCTGGCCTGGTGGCGGGGCTTCCGCTCGCCCGAGCTGACCGGGCTGATGGAGTCCGCGCAGCTCTACAATCTCGACATCGCGGTGGCGATCGCCCAGATCGTGCAGGCCGATGCCCAGGTCGGCGTCTCCGGCGCCGCGCTGCTGCCGTCGGTCTCGGGATCGGCGAATGCGGAGCGCGAAAAGCTGGCGACGGGATCGAGTTCGTCGCTTGGCAGCAGCGGGACGTTCTCGCAATACAGCCTGGGGCTCAGCGCGAGCTATATCGTGGATTTCTGGGGCAAGAACCGCGCCACGCTGGCGGCGTCGGAGGAGAGCGCCACCGTCTCCCGCTACAATCGCGAGGTGGTCGCGCTGACCACGATGGCAACGGTGGCCAATACCTATTTCCAGGTGCTGGCGGCGCAGGACCAGATCAAGGTCACCCGCCGCAATCTGGCGGCGGCCGAGCGCATTCTTGCATTGATTAAGTCGCAATTCGCCGGCGGCACCGCCTCGCAGCTCGATCTGTCGCAGCAGGAGGCGCTGGTCGCGACGCAGCGCGCGGCGATCCCGCCGCTCGAGGTGACGGTCGGGCAGAACATCGCGGCGCTCGCCGTGCTGGTGGCGCGCGCGCCGGCCAATTTCACGGTGCGCGGCGGCTCTACCACGCAGATCGCGGTGCCGCGCGTGACGCCGGGAATGCCGTCGGAGCTGCTCTATCAGCGGCCTGACGTCCGCGAAGCCGAGGCGCAGCTCGCGTCCTCCAATTTCAGCGTCGACGCGGCGCGCGCGGCGTTCTTCCCGCAGATCCAGTTGACCGGCACCACCGGCTTCCAGAGCGCGGCGCTCGCCTCGCTGTTTGCTCCGGGCGCCTGGTACTACACGCTCGCGGCCGGGCTGACGCAGCCGCTGTTCGACGGCTTCCTGCTCGAAAGCCAGCTGAAGCTCGCCAAGGGCCAGCAACTGCAAAATCTGCAGGCCTATCGCAAGGCGGTGCTGTCGGCCTTCGCGGATGTCGAGAAGGCGCTGATCGCGCTGCAGAAGTACACGCTGCAGGAGCGCCTGCAGTCCGATGTGGTGGCGAGCTCACGCAAGGCGTTCGAGGTCTCGGAAACGCAGCTGCGCGGTGGCACGGTCAATCTCATCACCGTGCTGCAGACGCAGCAGACGCTGTTTACTGCTGAACTGAACCTGGTCACGGTGAGGCTCAACAAGCTGCTGGCGGCGAGCAGCCTGTTCCAGGCGCTCGGCGGGGGCTGGACGCCCGCCGGCACGCTGGCGGCGGCGGTGCAGTGAGGTCGGTCATGCAGCGGTTCGTCACACTCGTCATCGTCACCCTCGTCATCGCGCTGGGCGCGCCGCTCGGCGCAGCCCGCGCACAGCAACGTGCGCCGAACAGCGTTCCGCTTGCCTTCGGCATGAACGCCGACCAGGCCAGCCAGTCGCTGGGCGTTCCCCTGAATTACGTTCGCGGCACGCCGGGCAATGAATTGTTCGTCGCGCTGCCCAATGTCAGGGGCAGCGTGCTGTCGCGGCGCAGCGACGGGCTCTATCTGCAATTCGGCAAGGGACGCCTGATCGCCTGGAAGGGCGATTGGGGCACCAATCCGCCATGAGGGCTTTGGCCATGATTGCCATGAGAGGACTGATCGCCTGCGCCGCCATCGCGCTCAGCGCGGCCGCGACATCGGCACAGGAGCGGCCGCTGCGCTATGGCAGCACCGGCGGGGCGTATTTCGACGGCCGCGACGACGACCGCGATTTCCGCAGCAACGGCTATTTTCCGGGCAGCTTCGCCGCCGATCCCTTCAGCGCAGGGTTCGGGGCGGCGGGCCTGTTCGGCTCGACGCCGTGGCACTCTGCGCGGCCGTATCCGTCGCAGGTGATCTTTGGCGCGCCGTGTCAGGACTGCCGCCCGTACCGGACGCGGCGGCACCGCGACAGGCAGGATTGAGAGGCGGGTGTCTTAGCCCTGAATGCGCACAAGCTCGTCGATGATGCGCGGCTTCATCCAGCCGACCTTGTCGACGATTTCCTGGCGCAGCGTGTCCTTCTCCGTCTCATATTGTTCGCGCGTGATGCCGCCTTCGCCGCCTGTGGCCGTGACGCCGTATAATTCCAGCGCCGCCTCGTGGCGCGCCTTCCATGCGGTCACGTGCTTGGCCACGACGTCGGTGACGGCAGGCACGGTGCCGGGATGGCCGGCGATGCCGCACATTTGCCTGGTGCGCTCATCTGCCGCCAACATCAGCACGTTCCAGTCGTCGAAGCCGATCAGGTTCATGCTCGCATAGAGGAAGGCGCCATCCTCGCCGTCCCAGATGGTGTGGTCGATCACCAGGAAGGGGACGGCGCGGCAGTAGCCGTAGCGGGTGGTCATGTCGCGGTTGAAGGCTTCAGAGCGTTCATCGAGCCGCTTTTTCGCCGCGGCGAACATCGCGATGTAGTCTTCCGCCGTCTTTCTGATATTGCGCGGATCGTCGGGGTTGAAGCCGAGATCGCGCAGCATCGCACCGACCTTCGGATCGTCCCAGATCTCCTTGGGAAAGACCCGCGTCACGCCATCCGCGTCAGGTGTCGGACGCATCAATTCCTGGAGTTCGCCAAGGGTGTGCTGCTTCTTCCCGAAGGTGATCCTGCGCCCGAACATGGGTAGCGCCTCCTGCCAAGCTGGTGGCGGGATTTTCGCAATCAACGTCGATTTGTTTCTTAATACGGCGGAAGGGTGACATTCCGATCGAACAACAGGATGACGCAGCCCTTAACGCCAACGCGACAAATCGATCGAATTCGCCGCAGGCTCCGGCTCTCTGTTCGACGCGTTTTCTTCACGCGAACCGGTATCCACTTCGCTCGAAAACGCTTTAACTCGCGGCGGCGCTTGTCGATTTCGCCAGCGCCGGGCTGACGCGGGCGAACCGCAGCACGAAGCGGGTGCCCTGGTGGTTCGGGTCGCGCTCGACGCTGGCGTCGAGCTTGGCGGCCATTGCGGTGACGATGCGCTGGCCCATGCCGGTACCGCGCGGGTCGGCCATATCGGAAAAGCCGACGCCGTCATCGCTGATCGCAAGCTGCAAATCCTCGGCCTGCGGCTTCAGCTCGACATGGATCGGGCCGGCGCCGTCGGGATAGGCGTATTTCACGGCATTCATCACCAGCTCGTTGACGATGATGCCGATCGCGACCGCGCGGTCGGGGTCGATCTCGATCGGGGCGGCCTTCAGCGTCAGCCGCGACATCTTGTTGCCCTCGGCCGATCGCCTGAGATCCTCGAGCAGCGCCTCGAGATACTGGTTGAGCATCACCGTCTTGAAGTCGTGCGAGGTATAGAGGCGACGGTGCACCTGCGCGACCGCGGCGACGCGGCCCATGGCGTTGGTGAGCGCCGCCTTGACGTCCTGCTGGCTCGCGGAATTGGCCTGCAGATGCAGCAGCGATGCGATGATCTGCAGCGAATTGCCGACGCGATGATTGACCTCGCGCAACAGAACCTCGCGCTCGGCGGCGAGCGCGGCGTAGCGGTCGCGCGAGGCGTGGACCTCGGCCTCGGCCTCGTCGCGCGCCTTCTGGATCGCGGCCTGCCGGATCGCGCCGTTCACCGCGACCTGGAGCAGAGGAATGAAATCGCCCCTCGCGTCCTTGACCAGATAGTCGGCCGCGCCGGCCTTCAGCGCGGTGACCGCGATCGCCGAATCCTGCGAGGCGGTGACGAACACCACCGGCGGCGCGTCCGCGATCTTGAGGATCTGCTCCAGCGTTTCCAGCCCATCGAGGCCAGGCATGACCTGGTCGAGCGCGACGACGTCGATGCCGCCCTGAGCGAGCCGGTCGAGGCCTTGCTGGCCGCTTGCGGCGTGCACGACCTTGAAGCCCGCGCGCGTCAGGCCGCGGTCGACCAGGCGCGCCAGCGCCGCGTCGTCATCGATATAGAGCAGTGTCGGCGTTGCGCTGGTCATATCGAAGCAGGTGGCACCTGAATCACGGAAAAGAACAGGCCAAGCTGGCGAATGGCGTTGGCAAAGCTTTCGTAGTTCACCGGCTTGGTGATGTAGACGTTGCAACCGAGTTCGTAGCAACGCTTGATCTCCTGGGAGTCGTCGGTCGTGGTCAGCACGACCACCGGCGTCGCCTTGAGATACTTGTTCTCCTTGACCCGCCGCAGAATATCGATGCCGCTCGTGTCAGGCAGATTGAGATCAAGCAGGATGAGCAGGGCTTGGCCCTTGCGCTCGACCGCGCTGCCATCCTTGCCGAACAGGTAGTTGATGGCCTCTGTACCGTTGGTGAACGGGACGATCTCATTGTTGACACCTGAGCGCCGGATATTGCGCTCAATCAGGCGGGCATGGCCCTCGTCGTCCTCGATCATGATGATGGTGACTGGATCGCTCATGATTCTTTATCCCGGTGCTTGCCTGACCAATTGATAGGCAGTGTCACGGTGAACGTGCTGCCGTTGTGAAGTTCCGATGCTACCGACATGGTGCCGCCCAGTCTGCGCACAAGTGCGCGGACATGGGCAAGTCCGATGCCCTGACCGGGCTTGTCCTGGGTTCCGGCGCGGCGGAACAGGTCGAAAATGCGCTGATGATCCTTCGGATCGATGCCGCGGCCGTTGTCGGTGACCTCGAAGATCGCGAAGCCCAGCTTGGTGCGGCCCTCGATCGAGATCTCGCCGGGGACACCGTTCCTGAGGTACTTGAGCGCGTTGTCGATCAGGTTGGAGAAGATCTGCTCCAGCGCGAGGCGGTCGCTGACGAGGTTGGGCAGCGCGCCGACCTTGACGGTGGCATTGGCCTCGACAGCCTGGTGAGCGACCGTCTTGACGATGCCGTCGATCAACTCGCGAAGATCGATCCGTTCGGGCTTGAACTCGCGGCGGCCCTCGCGGGTGAGGTTGAGGATCGCACTGATCAGGCGGTCCATCTTGGCGATCGACGATTTGATGAAGCCGAGCGACTCATTGAAATCGTCGGATAGCTGCTTGTCGGAACCTTCGAGCTCGGGCTCGGCCACGTCGGTGGCGTCTTCCATCGCCGGCGCCAGCGACGCGGTGCGATTGAGCGTGGCGATGCGCTTGAAGATGTCGCCGCGCAATTCCTCCAGCTCGCTGGTGAATCCCATGATGTTGACCAGCGGCGAACGCAAATCATGGCTGACGATGTAGGCGAAGCGCTGGATCTCCTCGTTGGCCTCGCGCAGGTCCGCGGTGCGCTCGTCGACGATGGTTTCAAGATTGACGTTGCTGTCGCGCAGCCTGGCCTCGGCCTCGTTACGGGCCCGCGAGGATTGCCGCAGCAGCACGAGCGAGAGGGCGGCGAGTGCCAGCACCATGCAGGAGCCTGCGATCGTGACGGAGGAGGCCAGCACCTGGGTCCTGTCTGCGGTCGAGGTGCGCATCGCCAGCAAGCGATCCTCCTCGGTGCGCAAGTCGCGGCCGATCCTGGCGATCGCCTCCACCGCATCGCTCGGTGTTCCCTTGCGCAGGATGTCGATGCTGGTCGCGGTGTCGTTGTTCTTGACGCGCTCGATGCTGAGCGCGAACTCGGCCAGCCGTTGCTCGACCGCGGCCTTGAGCTTCGCGGCATTGGCGACCTGCGCCGGATTGTCGACGGTCATCATCTGGAGATGATTGAGCGCGGACGGTATTCCCGCTGCAGCGGACTGGTACTCGGCCAGGTACTGTGGTGCCGACGTTAGCAGATAAGCCCTGGTCGCACTTTCCGCGCGCCTGATGTCGACCAGCAGGTTGGCGACCTGGCTTTCGACCTCGACGGTGTGGACCACCCAGGCGTTGTCCTCGCGCGCCTTATTGACGAGGATGACTGAAGCCACGCTGATCGCGACCAGCACGAAAAATCCCGCCGAAAGCAGCAGGATCTGCAGCGTGGACCTGCGTCGTGAAACCGGTGTCACGGCGCTCTCGTCTCGGGAGTGGAATTCTTGGGAGTGGGATTCAATGCGTCCCCGTGGAAAGCCAATAACCCCTTAATTACGTTTGAACAGGGCGCTGGGTTCCACGGAGTTCCGAACTATTTCGGGGCGTCCGATGGCTGGCCGGCGAGGTACTGCTCCAGCCAGTGAATGTGGTAGTCGCCTTCGATGATGTCGGGCTCGCGCACCAATGCGCGGAACAGCGGCAGCGTCGTCTCGATGCCGTCGACCACCATCTCGTCCAGCGCACGGCGCAGTCGCATCAGGCACTCGCCGCGGGTCTTGCCGTGCACGATCAGCTTGCCGACCAGCGAGTCGTAATAGGGCGGGATCACGTAACCCTGGTAGACGGCGGAATCGATTCGCACGCCGAGGCCGCCCGGCGGATGGTATTGGGTGATCCGTCCCGGCGAGGGACGGAAGGTCTCCGGGTTCTCCGCATTGATGCGGCACTCGATGGCGTGGCCGATGATCGCGATGTCGCTCTGCTTGGCCGGAAGGTCGCCGCCGGCCGCAATCCGGATCTGCTCCAGCACCAGATCGATATCGGTGATGCTTTCGGTGACGGGATGCTCGACCTGGATGCGCGTGTTCATTTCGATGAAATAGAACTCGCCGTCCTCGTAGAGGAATTCGATGGTGCCGACGCCGAGATACTTCATGTCCCGCATCGCCTTGGCGCAGGTCTCGCCGATCCTGGCGCGCGCGGCCGCCGCGAGCACCGGCGAGGGGCCTTCCTCCCAGACCTTCTGGTGACGCCGCTGCAGCGAGCAGTCGCGCTCGCCGAGATGGATGGCGCCGCCGCGGCCGTCGCCGAGAATCTGGATCTCGATGTGGCGCGGCTTCTGCAGGTATTTCTCCAGATAGACCGAGGCGTCGCCGAACGCCGATTTGGCCTCGTTGGCCGCGGTCGAGAGCGCGAGCGCGAGGTCGGCCTCGCTGTGAGCGACCTTCATGCCGCGCCCGCCGCCGCCGGCAGCCGCCTTCACCAGCACCGGGAAGCCGATCTCCTTGGCGATCGCCATGGCGTCGTCGTCCGCCGTCACCGCGCCGTCGGAGCCGGGCACCACGGGAATGCCGAGGCGCTTGGCGGTCTTCTTGGCTTCGATCTTGTCGCCCATCAGGCGGATGTGCTCGGCCTTCGGTCCGATGAAGCCCAGATTGTGGTCGGCGAGGATCTCGGCGAAGCGCGCGTTCTCGGACAGGAAGCCGTAGCCCGGATGCACGGCGTCGGCGCCGGTGATCTCGCAAGCTGCGAGCAGCGCTGGCACGTTGAGATAGGAATCCTTCGACGGCGGTGGACCGATGCACACGCTCTCGTCGGCGAGCCGCACATGCATGGCGTCGGCGTCGGCGGTGGAATGCACCGCCACCGTCGAGATGCCGAGCTCCTTGCAGGCGCGCAGCACGCGAAGCGCGATCTCGCCGCGATTGGCTATGAGGATCTTGTCAAACATCGCAGCGCCTGGTGTTGACGAAAGCTATTCAATGATGACGAGCGGCTCGCCGAATTCGACCGGCTGGCCGTCCTCGATGAGAATTTGCGTCACGGTGCCCGCGCGCGGCGACGGGATCTGGTTCATCGTCTTCATCGCCTCGATGATCAGAAGCGTCTGGCCGGCCGAGACCTTGGTGCCGACTTCAATGAACGGCTTGGCGCCCGGCTCGGGCGCCCAATAGGCGGTGCCGACCATCGGCGAAGGCACGGCGCCCGGGTGCTTGGCGAGATCGGTCGCAGCCGCGGCCACCGGCACGGACATGGCGGCCGGTGCGGCAACCGCATTCATGGCAGCGGGCACGGATGCCGCGATGCTGATATTGCGTGCGACGCGGACGCGCAGGCCGGCACGCTCGATCTCGATCTCGGTCAGATTGGTCTCCGCGAGCAGCAGTGCGAGCTCGCGAATGAGCGCGCTGTCGTCGCTCTTGGATTTTGCCGCTGATTTGTCGTCTGGCTGGCGCGCCATGTTGTTTGATCCAAAATCTCTGTCTGATGACGGGGGACGTCAGGAGTGACGATTAAGCCTTTGCCTTGGCATCGGTCTTGGTGCCGATCTTGGCACCAATCTTGGTGGCGAGGCCGATGATCGCAAGCCGGTAGCCATCGATGCCGAAGCCGCAGAGCGACGCGAACGCGGCTTTAGCAGTGAACGAGTGGTGCCGGAAGCTCTCGCGGGCGTGGATGTTGCTGACATGGACTTCGACGGCGGGAATCTTGACCGCAACCAGCGCGTCATGCAGCGCGATCGAGGTATGGGAGTAACCGCCGGCATTGATGATGATGCCGACCGCCTTTTTGGCGTGGGCCTCATGGATGAGGTCGATCAGTTCACCCTCGCGGTTGGACTGCCGGCAGTCGGCGGCAAGTCCGAACTGGCGTGCGGTGTCCGCGCACAGCTTCTCGACGTCGGCGAGGGTGGCGTGGCCGTAGGTCTCCGGCTCGCGCGTCCCCAGCAGATTGAGGTTCGGGCCGTTCAGCACATAGATCGTTCCGGCAGCAGCCATTCCAGGGGTTCCGGCCAAAGGGTTCCGACAAGGGGTGGAGTGGGCCGGGTTATAGGTAACAACCGGGCGCAGGGGAAGTCTTTAGGTGAAGTCGGAACGTCTTCAACGGCTTCCTCCACCCTGTCAGGTAGCTGCCGTAACATACTGAAATTGCTGATTAACCAAATCTCGCGGAAAGCGGCTTCCGCTGGCGCTCCCCGGCAGCCATCCACTGCCGCGAGGGGCCGTGCCAGGACGCAAAACCCCGCCCCGAAGGGGGGCGGGGTCGAGAATGGGCGAAGGCCCTTTGATGGCGCCCTCGCACCGAGGCCGGCTTAGCCCTCGATGATGTAGACGATCTCGTGGGTCTCCGGCTGCACGATGATGTAGCGGCCGTGAACCAGGATGAACTCGTAACCGCGCCACTGCGGGTAGATCGTCACGACCCGCTCCGGCACCGGGTAGAAGCGAACGTCGGCCGGGACGCGGGTGCCGACCGACACGTTGAAGTTCACGTTGGTGACCTCGGTGACCTTCTCCGACTTGATCGCGGTCGAGATCTGGGTGCGCTTCTCGGCCGGCGGAGCCGCGGTTGCCGACGTTGCCGCGTTACCAGTCGTGGTCTGCGTGCGGCTGGTGTCGTTGGTCTGCGTGCGGTTGGTATCCGCCGGGCTCTTGGTCTGAGCGTTCTGGTTGGTCGTGGCGCCGCTCTTGTCGCGGCTGTCGGCGGCGTTGTTGCGATCGCGGCCGTCACGGCTTTCCGCGTTCATCTTGCCGCTCTTGTCATGCTCCTCGGCCTTCATGTTGCCGCTCTTGTCGCGGCCCTCGGCCTTCATGTCCTTCGAGCCTTCCTTGGAGCTCTTGGTCGCGTCGTTCTCGGAGCTCATGCTCTTCGACTTCTGCGTGTTGTCCTGCGCACCCTTGGTGGCGGGGCCGGACTTGTCGGACTCCGCACCCTTGGTGCTCGGGGATTCACCGGTCGTGGAATGCTCGGAACCCTTCATGCCGCCTGTATCGCGCTGCATGGTGCCCGAAGACGCGCCCCCGGACGGTGCGCTGTGCTGCGTGGTCGCACCACCACCGGCCCCGGTCTCCTTGTTGGCGCCGCCGGCGCCCTGTGCGTTCGCGAAACCGGTGCCGGCGATCAGAGCCGCTGCGGCGACCGAAATCAGAAAGCGGTTAGACATCGTAGTCCTCCTCGTATTTTAGCATTGCCCGCGCCGACAACGGGAGAGGATGTGCGATGTTCCTGTTGATTTGCGGTTCCCCGCGGTTTGTTTGTTGTGTGAATGCGCGATGAACAAACGCGCGTTTCAACCGCAGGCCCAGTCGAACTCCATGCTCGCAAGATCGAGCTGGCCGTTGCCGCCGCCGAAATTGAAACCGCCGAAATGCTCCTCGATCTCGAGATAGGTCGCGCTGAATTTCGGCGTCCATTGATTCGGAAACATCGTGCCGCCGAGATGGTTGCGGCCGTGCAACCGCTCGAGGCCGCGCGCCTTGCCATCTTCGCCGTACGGCGCGATGTAGTCGCCGAGCGCGCCCTTGTGCAGCAGATGATCGCGCGGCGGCTTGCCGACATTGGGATCGTTGTCGCGAGGCGCAAGCGCAATGCCGAAGGCGTGGTGCCCGGTCTCGGGGACACGGCCGAACAGGCGGTACCAGTATCTCTTCTCCAACTCGTCGACGCTTGTGGTGCGGCCGACCTGCGCATCGAACGCCGTGCGCGCCGCGCCGTTCTCGAGCCAGCGCGGTGGCGCATTGGCTTCCAGCAATGGATTGCCGGCCAGCTTTGGCGGCCGGCACAGCGGTCCTATGAACTCGGCATCCGTGAGCCAGATCGCCGCGAAATTATGGTCGATGATGTCCTTCATCCGAAACTCCATCGGATGACGGTGCTGCCGATAGGCGAAGTACGGCAGCAGATGGGGATCGGCCGGACGCTCGATCGTCTCCGCGGCGAGATATTGCGCGACCGCATCGATCTCGTCGGGCTCGTCATATTGCTGGTCGGCGAACATCGCGAGCGCAACATAGGCGTCGCCCTTGGTACGATATTGCACGGGAATGCGCAGCGTGAAGCAGTGCTGCATCGGAAAGCCGTCATGCGGACTGAGCGGCCATCGCTCGGTGCGAATGCCAGGCGGCAAGCCGTAGCACCAGCCGTGATCGTGCTCGGTGCCGCGCGGCGGCGCCGTCTTCAGCAGCGTGAGGTCGTAGCCGAGGGTTGGTGGAGCAAGGGTTGGTAGAGCAAGGGTTGGCGGGGCCAGAGGCATCGCGCGCGGCCTTCGTTGTTGGTGACGGCCCTTGGTTGCGGCGAGCGCGGAGGCGGTTCGGTGCCGGCAATAAAAAAATCCGGCTGCCTGGCAGCCGGATTTCGTTGAGCGAATGAGCGCTGGCGAAAGCGCGATCAGCAGGTCGCCTTGCCGCAGCGGGCGATGCCGATCTTTTCCTTGAGATTGTCGACGCCGACCGCGCCGATCACGACCTGCTTGCCGATCACGTAGCTCGGCGTACCGTTCATGCCCATGGATTCGGCGAGGCGGAAATTCTCCTCGATGGTCGCCTTCACTTCGGGGCTCGCCATGTCCTTCTCGAGCTTGGTCATGTCGAGACCGACCTCCTTGGCGACCGCCAGCGCGCGCGCCTTGTCGGCGGCGCCGCGGCCGCCCAGCAGCTTCTGGTGGAAGTCGAGATACTTCTTGCCGGTCGGATCCTGCATGCGCACCGCGACCGCGACCTGCGCGGCCTCGACCGAGCCCTGGCTCAGCACCGGGAATTCCTTCAGCACCACCTTCAGCTTCGGATCCGCCTTCATCAAATCCATCATGTCGGACATCGCGCGCTTGCAGTAGCCGCAATTGTAATCGAAGAACTCGACGAAGGTGACGTCGCCGTCCTTGTTGCCGAGGAAGACGCCGCGCGGCGAATTGAAGATGGTGTCGGCGTTCTTGGCGACGCTCTGCTCATGCTTCTCGGCTTCGGCGGCGGCCTGCCGCTTGCTCAGCTCGTTCATCGCCTCCTCGAGCACCTCGGGGTGCGCGATCAGATAGTTGCGCACGATGGTCTCGATGTCGCCGCGCTGGGTGTCGTTGAAGCTCTGCGCGGACGCCGACAGCGGCGCGGCACAGATGCCGAGCGCGAGCAGGGCAGGAGCAAGAAAACGAAGCGCTGGCATGACAAAATCCTTGTTCGAGGTGGCCCAAAATGCGGCGGGGCCGTGAGCCGGTTTCGGTGATCGTTGTATGGAACTACGGTTTATTTCTAGTTGTTTTTCTGACCCGGCATGGGCTTGGCGCTCACAATGTCGTCAGCTTTGACCCAGCCGGGCGTGCCGATCGCGAACCGCGTCTTGGCGCGCGACGCCAGCTCGCGGGCGGTCTTGTTGTCGCCGCGCAGATAGGCGGCCTGCGCCGAGGCAAGGTCGGCCTGGGCATAGTCGCCCTTGCGGCCATAGGCCATCGCGAGCTGGGTATAGCCGATCGGCGCCTCGGGCTCGCGCGCCACCGCGGCACGCAGCATGTTGATCGCCTCGTCGGTGGTGGCCTTGTTGTCGGAAGCGACCAGCGCTTGGCCGAGCAGCATCTCGATCAGCGGCGAATTGCCGGAGAGCTGCACCGCGCGGCGCAGCGGCGCGATCGCCTCAGCGGGCCGGCCGCCTTCGAGCAGCGCCTGACCGCGCAATTCGTAGAAATAGGGATTGTTGGGCTGCACCTGGATCAAGCCGTCGATCTGCGCGATCGCCGAACGCAGATCGCCGTGCAGATAGGTCGTGATGGCGCGCGCATAGCGCGCCGGCAGGCTGGTGTTGGACAGCGGATAGCGGCGGTAGACCGTGTCCTGCCGCTCCATGAAGCCCGAGATCTTGGCGCGCATCATGTCGTGGCGCAGCTGCAGCGCCGGATCGTCCTTCTTGTCCCAATAGGGGCTCGAGCGCGCCAGTTCCTCCAGCGCCGAGACGCGGTCGACCGGCATCGGGTGCGACTGCAGATAGGGGTCGGCGCCGCGTGAGGCGAACAGGCTCTCATCGGTGAAGCGCTTGAACGTCTCGTACATGCCCCGGGCCGACTGGCCGGTCGCGGTCAGGAATCTGACGCCGGCGCGGTCGGCGTTTTCTTCCTGCTGGCGCTGATAGGACAGCAGCGTGCGCTGAATGACCGACTGCGGCGCCGAGATCGCGGCGGCACCGGCGCTGGAGAGGCCGCTGCCGCCGCCGCCGCCCGCAGCACCCGCGGCCAGCGCGCCAACGCCGAGCAGCATCGCGATGATCATCTGGGTCTGCGCCTGTGCCAGCTGCTCGCGCATCTTGGCGAGATGGCCGCCGGCCAGATGGCCGGTCTCATGCGCCAGCACGCCGATAATCTGGTTCGGCGTCTCCGATTGCAGCAGCGCTCCGTAATTGACGAAGATGCGGCGGCCGTCGGCGACGAAGGCGTTGAACGAGCTTTCGTTGATGATGACGATCTGGATGTTCTGCTTCTCCAGACCAGCGGCGCGCAGGATCGGCCGCGTATATTCGCGCAACAGCTGCTCGGACTCGGTGTCGCGCAGCACCGGCGGGCCCTTCTGCTGGGCCTGCGCAGGGACGGTAGGACCGATCGCGAGCGCGACCGCGGTCAGTAATGCGGTCAGCTTGAATGCAGTCGGCTGAAAGGTTCTGGTGCGAAGCGCGAAGCGGAACAGCATGGGCGATTTACCGGCGATGGCTGGCCGCGCCGGGGCGAAGCCCGGTTCCGGGCCCGACCGGATCAGGCGCGCGGCGCAGTCTGTTGTTTTTGCAGTTCTTCTTCACGCGAACCGGGTATGCACTTGGCCTATTCACTTGGCCTGAAAACGTTATAAGGAGCCACCGAATGCGGCCAGTCTGGGGCGGCAGTCGGTGTGGGAACCTGAATTCGGCAGCGGCCGTGCAATAGCAGAAAACCATGCGTGAAGCGACAGCGAGAGACCGTGTGAGCAGCCTTTTGACAGCGTCCGGCCGGAGCGATGTTCCGCCGTTCATGGTGATGGACGTGATGGCGGCTGCCGCGCGAATCGAGGCGGCGGGCGGCCATGTCATCCACATGGAGGTGGGGCAGCCCGCCGAGGGCGCTCCGAAGCCGGCGATCGCGGCCGCGCAGGCCGCGCTTGCCGGGGGGCGGATCGACTACACCTCCGCGCTCGGCATCCCCTCGCTGCGCGCGCGCATCGCGCGGCATTACCGCGACACGTATGGCTGCGCGGTCGACGCCGAGCGCATCATCGTCACCACGGGCTCGTCGGGCGGATTCATCCTGGCGTTTCTCGCGATGTTCGAGCCGGGCGACCGGGTCGCGGTCACCGTGCCGGGTTATCCGCCGTACCGGCACATCCTGACCGCGCTCGGCTGCGAGCCGGTGCTGATCGAAACCTCCGGCGACACCCGCCATGCGCTGACCGGGGAGGCGCTGCTCGCCGCCCATCGCAGGGCGCCGCTGAAGGGCGTGCTGGTCGGCAGTCCCGCCAACCCGACCGGCACCATGATGTCGCGCGAGGCGCTGTCGAGCCTGATGGCGGCCGCCGACAGCGCCGGCATCCGCTTCATCTCCGACGAGATCTATCACGGCCTCGACTACGCATTTCCGGCGGTGACGGCCGCGGAGCTGTCGCCGAACGCGCTGGTGATCAATTCGTTCTCGAAATACTTCTGCATGACCGGCTGGCGCGTCGGCTGGATGGTGGTGCCCGAGGTGCTGGTGCGGCCGATCGAACGGCTGCAGCAGAACCTGTCGATCTCGGTGCCGACCTTGTCGCAGATCGCAGCCGAAGCGGCGTTCGAAGGCCGCGAGGAGATGGAGGCGATCAAGCGTGGCTACCAGGAGAACCGCCGCATCCTGATCGAGGGCCTGCCGAAAGCCGGGCTGACCAAATTCCTGCCCGCCGACGGCGCGTTCTATCTCTATGCCGACGTCTCCGGCTTCACCTCCGACAGTTTCGCCTTCGCCAGCGAGATGCTGGAGAAGGCGCATGTCGCGGCGACCCCCGGCGTCGATTTCGATCCGATCCACGGCCGCGCCTTCATCCGTTTTTCCTATGCGCGCTCGGCGGCGGAGATGCAGGAAGCAGTTGCGCGGATCGCGCGTTGGCTTAAATAGCCCGAAATCTTCAAGAGCCTTCCGGAGTTCGTCTTGTCAGCCAAATCGGTTTCGCAGCCCGGCGCCATGATTTCGGCTGCGCGGTGCGCGGCAGATCGTCGCGGATAAGCGGCAGCGTCCACACAGTTTCCAGTTTGACTTCAACCGCCAAGTTGATCTTGGCTATTTCCGCCATTTCTGAGGGGGAGTGACACATGGCAACGGCAACCGTTGCCACGGCTGCGCCGGCGAGCGCCGGCAAGCCGTGGTACAAGATTCTCTATGTCCAGGTCCTGATCGCGATCGTGCTCGGCGCGCTGGTCGGCGCGTTCTGGCCCGCCCTTGCCACCAACGAGTGGATCAAGGCGCTCGGCGACGGCTTCATCAAGCTGATCAAGATGGTGATCGCGCCGATCATCTTCTGCACCGTGGTGTCGGGCATTGCCCATATCCAGGATGCCAAGAAGGTCGGCCGCATCGGCGTCAAGGCGCTGGTCTATTTCGAGGTGGTCTCGACCTTCGCGCTGGTGCTCGGCTTGCTGGTCGGCAATCTGGTGAAGCCGGGCGCGGGCTTCGGCAATGCGGCGGCGAATGCGCAGGCGGTCGCCGGTTATGCCAAGCAGGCGGAGGCGCAGAAGAGCGTCGACTTCGTGCTGCATATCATTCCGGATACCGTGGTGGGCGCATTCGCGCAGGGCGAAATCCTGCAGGTGCTGCTGTTCTCGGTGCTGTTCGGCTTCGCGCTCATGGGGCTGGGCGAGCGCGGCCACACCATCCGCTCGTTCATCGACGACGCCGCGCATGCGGTGTTCGGCGTCATCTCGATCGTGATGCGGGCGGCGCCGATCGGCGCGTTCGGCGCAATGGCCTTCACCATCGGCAAGTTCGGCACCGGCGCGATCCTCAACCTGATGGGGCTGATCGCGACGTTCTATCTGACCGCCGCGCTGTTCGTGTTCGTGGTGCTCGGCATGATCGCGCGGACCGCCGGGTTCTCGATCTTCAAGTTTCTGGCCTACATCAAGGACGAGCTGTTGATCGTGCTCGGCACCTCGTCGTCCGAAAGCGCGCTGCCGTCATTGATGGAGAAGCTCGAACGGCTCGGCTGCTCGAAGTCGGTCGTCGGCCTCGTGGTGCCCACGGGCTACTCGTTCAACCTCGACGGCACCAACATCTATATGACGCTGGCGACGCTGTTCATCGCGCAGGCGCTCGGCTTCGATCTCAGCTTCAGCCAGCAGATCACGATCCTGATCGTGGCGATGCTGACCTCGAAGGGGGCCTCCGGCATCACCGGCGCGGGCTTCATCACGCTGGCGGCGACGCTGGCGGTGGTCGATCCGCGGCTGGTGCCGGGCATGGCGATCGTGCTCGGCATCGACAAGTTCATGAGCGAGTGCCGCGCGCTGACCAATCTGTGCGGCAACGGCGTCGCCTGTGTGATCATCGCCTGGTGGGAGGGCGAGCTCGACCGCGACAAGCTCAATGCCAATCTCGCCAGACAGATCGACCCGACCGACCTGGAGACCGCGCTGACGACGGATTAATTCGTTCGGAATCAGAACCGGTCCAGCCGATACGGCGAGGTATCCACGGCGGATGCCTCGCCGTTCATCGTTTCGGCGAGCACGCGCGCCGTCGCGGGGCCGAGGGTGAAGCCCTGATGGCCGTGGCCGAAATTCACCCACAGCCCGCGATGGCGCGGCGCCGGCCCCAGCACTGGCAGCATGTCGGTGGTGCAGGGGCGGGTGCCGAACCAGGGCTCGGGCTCGACGCGGCTGCCGATCTCGAGCAACTGCCGCGCCGCCGTTTCGGCGTGGCCAAGCTGGATCGGCGTGGCCGGCGCGTCCGGACTGGTCAGCTCCGCGCCGGTGGTGATGCGGATTCCCTTCGCCATCGGCGCCATAGCGTAGCCATTCGCGGTATCGACTAGCGGCAGGTCAAGCGAGCGGCCGCCCTGGTAGTGCATGTGGTAGCCGCGCTTGCGCACCAGCGGGATCCGGTAGCCGAACTTGCGCAGCAATTGCGGTGACCACGGCCCGAGCGTGACCACGACGTGGGCGGCATCGATCCGGCCGCTGTTCGTGTCGACCGACCAGCCGGACGCCGTCTCGGTCAATGTCTGCGCATCGCCGCGCAGCAATGTCCCGCCGAGACGCTCGAACAGTCCGGCATAGGCCGAGACCAGACCGCCGGGGTCCGACACGGTCCACGGCTCGAGCCAGTGAATGGCGCCGGGCAGGTCGTCGCGCAGCAGGGGCTCCGCCCGGGCGAGCTCGCTGCCGTCAAGCACGCGAAACTTCACGCCGAAGTCACGCTGATTCTCTTCGGCGACTGCGATCGCCTGCTCGAGCGCCGCCGGGTCGCGATGCAGCAGGCGATAGCCGGCGCGGCGGATCAGATTGTCGGCATGCGCCTCGCGGATCAGCGTGTCGTGCTCCGGTGTGGCGTAAGCGATCAGGCGCGCCCAGGCGATGGTGGCCTCGCGGTGCCGCTCGGGCGTCGAGTTCCACCAGTAGCGCAGCAGGGGACCCGCGTGCTGCGGCAGCGACGCCAACCGATAGCGTACGTCGTTGGTGCGTCCCATCGCGATCCGGGCGAGCGTGGCGGGATCGCGCGGCATCGGATAGGGCCGCACGGCCTCGCTTTGAATGATCCCGGCGTTGCCGTAGCTGGTTTCCCGGCCCGGTTCCTTGCGGTCGACGAGCGTGACCGCCCAGCCGCGCCGCTGCAGATGCAGCGCCGTGCTGACGCCCACCATGCCGCCACCAAGAACGATCGCGCTTTGCATTCGGATCCGTCTCCGTCAGGCTCCGTCACGCCGGCGCCTGACGAACGGTTTGCCTGTCCAATAAAAACGCCCGGCGTGAACCGGGCGTTTTGACTTCCAGGGAGCGCTAGTTGCCGCCGCCGCCGAAGCGGCGCGACCACCAGCCCTTGCGGGCCGGACCCTCGGCCGTAGCGGCCGGTGCCGCCTCCTGGGCAACGGCTGCAGGCTCAGGGGCGGCTTCCTCAGCTGGGCTCTGAGCCAGCGCGTGCGCTGGTGTTTCAGGCTGCGGGCTCGACGCGAAGCTGACCTTTTCGCGCACCGTCGAACGGCGCCGCTGCGCGCGGTCGCTTTCGGCGGCCGCGTCCTCGGCGGCTGCGGCAGCAGCCTCCGGCGCGGGAGCCGCAACGGCCTCGACAGGTGCAGCCTCGACAGGTGCAGCCTCGGTCGGCTGCCATTCCTGCGGCTGGGCGAACAGCTCGGGCTGCGCGAGCGCGGGAGCCGGCTCCGCGTCATGGCTATCGAAATCGGCGACCGCGTCGGCGGCCTCCGGCGCTGCGGCAGGGCTCAGCTCGTCGGCGATCGATCCAGCGAGACCGTCATCCGGTCCGCTGCCGCGCCGGCGGCGGCCGCCACGACGTCCGCGGCGGCGCGGGCGGCGATCGCCGTTGCCGGCCTCACTTGCGGACTGGTCATCGCGGGCTGCGCCCTGCGCTTCGTCGCCTTCGTCCTCGTCACCCTCGGCGTCCTGCGCGGCAACCGCCTCGGTGCCCTCGGGCAGGACGTGCATCAGATCGCCGTCCTCGCGCGGCGGCGGAGCGCCCTCGCGCGCTTCGTTGGCACCACCGCGGCCGCGGCGCCGGCGGCGGCGCTTGCGGCGCTGACCGTCGCCTTCGCCCTCGGCGGCAGAGGCTTCCTCGCCGGCGGTCTGCTCATCGGCAAGGCCTTCGGTCTCGTCGGTCTCGGTCTCGTATTCGAGCAGCTCTTCCTCGTCGTCGACCTCATCCGCCTGGGCCGGCGCGGCGGCGGCCTGCGCGGCCAGCAGCGCCTTGGCGGCCTCGAGCGTATGCACCTGCTCGCCGCGATCGATGATGTAGGATTGCTGGCCGTGCACCGTGGCGTCGGCGACGATCGACAGCGAGACCCGGAAGGAGTCTTCGAGGTCGCGCAGATGGCCGCGCTTGTGGTTGAGCACGTAGAGCGCGACGTCGGTGCGGGTGCGGACCACCAGATTGTGGGTAGCGCCCTTCATCAGGATTTCCTCGATGCCGCGCAGCAGCTGCAGCGCCACCGACGAGACCGAGCGGACGTGACCGCTTCCGCCGCATTGCGGGCAGGGCTCGGTCGAGCTTTCGAGCACGCTGGCGCGGATGCGCTGGCGCGACATTTCCAGCAGGCCGAAATGCGAGATGCGGCCGACCTGGATCCGCGCGCGATCCTGGCGCAGGCAGTCGGACAGCTTGCGCTCGACCGCGCGGTTGTTGCGCTTCTCGTCCATGTCGATGAAGTCGATGACGATCAGGCCCGCGAGATCGCGCAGACGCAATTGACGCGCGACTTCTTCCGCCGCTTCCAGGTTGGTCTTGAGCGCGGTGTCCTCGATATGGTGCTCGCGCGTGGCGCGGCCGGAGTTGACGTCGATCGAGACCAGCGCCTCGGTCTGGTTGATGACGATGTAGCCGCCGGAGCGCAGTTGCACGGTTGGCGAGAACATCGCGTCGAGCTGGCTTTCGACGCCCATGCGCGAGAACAGCGGCTGGCCGTCGCGATACTGCTTCACCGCGCGCACGTTGGCCGGCATCAGCATCTTCATGAAATCGCGCGCTTCGCGGTAGCCGGCTTCGCCCGCCACCTGGATCTCGTCGATCTCCTTGTTGTAGAGGTCGCGCAGCGAGCGCTTGATCAGCGAGCCTTCCTCGTAGACCAGCGTCGGCGCCTGCGACTTCAGCGTCAGGTCGCGCACCGTTTCCCACATCCGGATCAGGTACTCGAAGTCGCGCTTGATCTCGGGTTTGCTGCGGGAGGCGCCGGCGGTGCGCAGGATGATCCCCATGCCCTCGGGCACGTCGAGATCCTGCACCACTTCCTTCAGTCGCGAGCGGTCCTGGGCGGAGGTGATCTTGCGGCTGATGCCGCCGCCGCGCGCGGTGTTGGGCATCAAGACGGCGTAACGGCCGGCGAGCGACAGATAGGTGGTCAGCGCGGCGCCCTTGTTGCCGCGCTCTTCCTTGACGACCTGCACCAGCATCACCTGCCGGCGCTTGATCACTTCCTGGATCTTGTACTGGCGGCGCGGGCGGAATGCGCGCTCCGGAACCTCCTCGAGCACGTCGTCGCCGCCGACGGACTCGACGACATCCTCTTCCTCGCCTTCCTCGCCGTCGTCCTCGTCGTCATCTTCGCCGGCCTCGTCGCCATGCCGGGCCTCGGACGCGGTCGCATCAGTCAACGGGGCGTATTCGGCGCCCGCGTGCTCATCCGCGGTGGCGTGAACTTCGTCCGCAGCGATATGCGGAGCGTCGTCGGCATGCGCGGCGTTCTCTTCGACCTGTTCCTGATGGGCCCGGTCAGGCTCATGATTGACCTCGACCGTCTCGACGACCTCAGGCGCGGCAGACGCAGCCGACGCTTCGACCGCCGCGACCACGGGGTCGGACTGGGTGTCGGCGGCCGGCGCCTCGCTCACTGCCGGAGCGTGGTCGTGATCGTGCTCATGATCGTGGTCGTGGCGGTCATGATCGTGATCGTCGTGACCATGAGCATGGTGATGCTCGTGATCATGGTCGTGGTGCTCATGCTCCTCGTGATGGGCATGATCATGCGCATCATGCTCGTGATCTTCATGGGCGATCACGCCATGATCGTGATGCCCGGTATCATGGTCATGATGCTCGGCATCGGCGTGGTGTTCGTGAGCCTCATTGGCCGGCTGCGCCTGCGCGTCGCCAGCGCCCTCGATCACCTCGCTCTGGACGCGCTCGCCATGGCCGCGGCGACGGGCGTTGCGGTGACGCGACCGGCGGCGATGGCCGCGGTTCTCGTGCTCTTCCTCGGCCTCGCGATGAGCGCGCTCGTCGGCCTCGATCAGCGCCTGACGGTCGGCGACCGGGATCTGGTAGTAGTCGGGATGGATTTCGCTGAAGGCCAGGAAGCCGTGCCGGTTGCCGCCATACTCGATGAAGGCGGCCTGAAGCGACGGCTCTACGCGCGTGACCTTGGCGAGGTAAATGTTGCCGCGCAGCTGCTTGCGCTGAGCGGTCTCGAAATCAAACTCTTCGACGCGATTGCCACGGACCACGACGACCCGGGTCTCTTCCGGGTGGGTGGCATCGATCAACATCTTGTTGGGCATTTTGGAGCTCTTGGCGGCGGCGGGCGCGGATCATGGCGCGCGCAAGTAGCGCCGCCCGGTGACGCGACGGTCCACCTGATTCGGGGGTGAGGGGAAGGCCAAAACGCGTCTCGCGGCGCAGCGCCGGACGGGAACCCACCGGGATGATGCGACGGGCGAAGTTTTCACCTCGCTTCAGCGCGATCATTCGGGGGATCCTGGTCGGCAATACAGTCTGGCGCATTAAGCGTCGGCCCGTCTAAACATGTTGGCGGCGAGAAATACCGCCGTATCTTTTGCTGAAGACCCCGCCTGGCGCCGAAGCGCCTGCCGGCCATCGCATATCGAGGCCCCAAGGGACCGGATAATCGGTTATGCCGTGTCTCAAACCGTCCCTCTGGCGAGGGAGTGTGCCTGGGACCGGACGCCGCTCGGGCTCAATTCCGCCACTCCATGTCAGCCGCGCGCGGCGCTGGCTGGGGAGGGACCGGAAAAACACGGCGGGATCTTCGATCTGGAAGGTTCCACCGCTGCACCGGGAGGCTGAACGCGACACAACCGGGAGTACTAGCCGTCAGCACCCCGTACATACGTGGATTGACAGCCGCGTGCAAGGGAAGCGTCACGCCGCCGCAACACTCGGTTCTTTTCGCCTGGGCGTCATTAGGGTGCGATTAACCGTCCGGTTCTAATGCGGTAAGAAGCAGTCAGGAGGCTCCGAATCGGGTGGCGAGCCGTGCAAATCACCTTGTTTTTCTGGGATGCGGGCTGTTGTGCGCCGCAGCATTGGTGTTTGCCGTAGCCAGCGCTCCGAGCGCCGCCGAGGGACCGCAGGGCGGCCCGGCTGCCCCGGCCGCCAGTGCTCCCGCGGCCCCGAATTTCCCGGTCGCGTCCGGTGCCAGGCTCGCCGGCGACGACAAGCAGACCCGATTCATCCTCGACCTCGACCGCAAGATCGAGTTTCGCGCCTTTCCGCTGGCCGACCCTTACCGCGTCGTGGTCGACATCCCGCAGGTCAATTTCCAGCTCGCGGCCGGCACCGGCTCGGCGGGGCGGGGACTGGTGAAGGCATTCCGCTATGGGCTCGTGATGCCGGGCGGCTCCCGAATCGTGTTCGACTTGGCCGGGCCCGTGAAGATCGCCAATTCCTACGTGCTCGATGCCGCCAATGGCCAGCCGCCGCGGCTGGTGCTGGACTTCGAAGCGGTCGACCGCACCGCGTTCGTGCAGCCGCCTGCTCCGGAGAGCCGGCCCGAACTGAAGCCGGCGATTTCCGATGCCAACACCAGCAGCAACACCGTCACGGTTCCGCCGGTCACGACAGCGGCGCTGCCGCCGGTCGCGGTCACCGATCCCCGTCCGCTGATCGTGATCGATCCCGGTCACGGTGGCATCGATAACGGCACCCAGTCCGGCGGCGAGACGGAGAAGAACCTGGTGCTGGGCTTTGGCCTTGCCCTGCGCGACCGGATCGAGAAGTCCGGCAAGTACCGGGTGGTCATGACCCGGTCCGACGACACCTTCATTCCGCTGAATGACCGGGTGAAGATCGCCCGAACCCAGTCGGCGGCGCTGTTCGTCTCGATTCATGCCGACGCTCTCCCGCGCCGCGAGGGCGATGCCCAGGGCGCCACGATCTACACGGTGTCGGACAAGGCTTCCGACGCCGAGGCCGAGCGGCTCGCCGAGGCGGAAAACAAGGCCGACGCTATCGCCGGCGTGAACCTGACGGACGAGCCGACCGAGGTCGCCGACATCCTGATCGACCTCGCACAGCGCGAAACCAAGACCTTCTCCAACCGCTTCGCCCGTCTCCTGATGGACGAGATGAAGACCTCGGTGCGGATGCACAAGCATCCGCTCAAGTCGGCCGGCTTCCGGGTGCTGAAGGCCCCCGACGTGCCGTCCGTGCTGGTCGAGATCGGCTACGTCTCCAACAAGGGCGACCTCGAGCACCTGGTCTCCGAGACCTGGCGGAACAAGGCGGTTGGCGCGATGGCCCAGGCGATCGACGCGTTCTTCGCCAAACGGCTGGCAACCGCCGGACCGGCAAAGTGAAACTGGCCGCCTGAAAAGCCCGGTTGCGTTGCCGGGAAGCCCTAGTTTGGCCACAGCGGCGACGGTATAGACAATGGACCGCAGGCCCGCAGAATCGACGATATTGTCCGGCGGCTCTTGTATATTCGCGTGCGCAAGGCGGCTCGCTGGGCCAAGGCTTCGTTGTGTAAGGCCTCGTTGTTTGAGCCTTCGTTGTGCGAGGCTTTGTTGTGTGAGGCTTTCGCACTTTTGGACAGGCGCTCCCGACGACTGAGCGCCGGAGGGTAGGAACGGAACGTCGATAATGCGCCTGCTCGTGCGGTTCATGGGTTTCTTGTTCGCCGCCGGAACCGTTGTGTTCCTGGTTGGTGTCGCAGCCGTCGCCGGCGCGATCTGGCATTTCTCCAAGGATCTGCCCGACTACTCGCAGCTCCAGGATTACGAGCCGCCGGTGATGACCCGCGTGCACGCCACCGACGGTGCGCTGCTCGGCGAATATTCCAAGGAGCGCCGGCTCTATCTGCCGATCCAGGCGGTGCCGAAGCTCGTGATCAACGCGTTCCTCGCCGCCGAAGACAAGAGCTTCTACGAGCACGGCGGCATCGACTATCAGGGCATGGCGCGAGCCGCGATCCTGTATGCGCAGAACTACGGCTCGAACCGTCGCCCGCAGGGCGCCTCGACCATCACCCAGCAGGTCGCGAAGAACTTCCTGCTGACCAACGAAGTGTCGTTCGCCCGCAAGATCAAGGAAGCCTTGCTGGCGATGCGTATCGAGCGCGCCTATTCCAAGGACCGCATCCTCGAACTCTATCTGAATGAAATCTATCTCGGGCTCGGTGCGTACGGCATCGCGGCCGCGTCGCTGGTCTATTTCGACAAATCTGTCAATGAGCTGACGATCGCGGAGGCGTCCTATCTCGCGGCGCTGCCGAAGGCGCCGGCCGCGCTGCATCCGGTGCGCAACCGCGACCGCGCGATCGAGCGCCGCAACTATGTGATCGACCGCCTGCTGGAGAACGGCTGGATCAAGCAGGCCGACGCCGACAAGGCGCGCAAGGACCCGCTCGTCGTCACCAGCCGTTCCAATGGCGCGCATATCTTCGCCGGCGAATATTTCGCCGAGGAGGTTCGCCGCGACATCTTCGAGCGCTACGGCGAAAAGAAACTCTACGAGGGCGGGCTGTCGGTCCGCACCACGCTGGATCCCAAGATCCAGGTGATGGCGCGCAAGACCATGGTGGCGGGTCTCGTCAATTACGATGAGGCGCAGGGCTGGCGCGGCGCGCTCCACAAGCTCGATGTGTCGGGCGACTGGGGCGTCAAGCTTGCCGACGTCAAATCGCTCTCCGACATCTCGCCATGGCGCATGGCGGTGGTGCTGGAGACCAGCGACCAGTCGGCGCGGATCGGCTTCCAGCCGGGCCGCGAACTCGGCGGCGCGGTCAACAAGGAGCGGCAGACCGGCATCATCACGATCGACGGCGTGCGCTGGGCCAAGGCCAAGGGCAAGGCGCCGACGGCGGTTTCGCAGGTGCTGCAGCCGGGCGACGTGATCTATGCCGATCCGCTGGTGACCAAGGAGGGCACGGCGGTCGAAGGCCAGTACCGCCTGCGGCAATTGCCCGAAGTCTCCGGCGCGATGGTGGCGATGGATCCGTGGACCGGCCGCGTGCTCGCGATGGTCGGCGGCTTCTCGTTCGACCAGAGCCAGTTCAATCGCGCGACGCAGGCCTACAGGCAGCCCGGATCGTCGTTCAAGCCGATTGTCTACTCGTCGGCGCTGGACAACGGCTACACGCCGTCGACCACCGTGATCGATGCGCCGATCGAGATCGATCAAGGGCAGGGCGCCGGCGTGTGGCGCCCGGAAAACTATTCGACCGGCAAGTATTACGGCCCGACCACGCTGCGCAACGCGCTGCAGCGCTCGCTCAACACCGTGACGGTACGCCTCGCGCAGGACATCGGCATGCCCCTGGTCGGCGAGTACGCCAAACGTTTCGGCGTCTATGACGAATTGCCGAACTATCTGTCGTATGCGCTCGGTGCCGGTGAAACGACCGTCATGCGCATGGTCACCGCGTATTCGATGTTCGCCAATGGCGGCCGTCGCGTGAAGCCGACGCTGATCGATCGCATCCAGGACCGCTACGGTCACACTATCTTCAAGCACGACACCCGCGAATGCCGCGGCTGCGACGCGCCCGGCGGCTGGAAGAGCCAGCCGGAGCCGCAACTCGTCGACCGCCGGGAGCAAGTGCTCGACCCGATGACCGCCTACCAGATCACCGAAATGATGGAAGGCGTGGTCCAGCGCGGCACCGCTACCGTCGTGAAGGAGGTCGGCAAGCCGATCGCCGGCAAGACCGGCACCACCAACGACGAGAAGGACGTCTGGTTCGTCGGCTTCTCGCCGGATCTCGCGGTCGGCGTCTACATGGGCTACGACAAGCCGCGCAATCTCGGCCGCGCCGCCACCGGCGGCCACGTCGCAGCGCCAATCGCGCGCGACTTCCTCAAGCTTGCGCTCGCCGACAAGCCGCCGACGCCGTTCAAGGTTCCCGCCGGCATCAAGCTGATCCGCGTCGACGCCAAGACCGGCATGCGGGCCGGTCCCGGCGATAGCGGCAACACCATCCTCGAGGCCTTCAAGCCGGGCACTGCGCCGCCGGACAATTACTCGGTCATCGGTGTCGCCGATGCCGACGGCCGCGGACCCGGTCCCGGCCCCCAGCCGTCGCAGAGTGGTGGACAGCCGGATGGCGGCTTCTTCATGCGTCCGGGAACCGGTGGGCTGTATTAATGGACTCTTTGCCCAAATCGCCGGTATAGCACGGCCAAGCCGATTGCGCTTTGCAGCGCCGGCCGCTACACCCCCGGCAAGCTTTTTTACCAACACCTGAAAGACCATGCGCGCGGAAATCGAACGCCTTGTTGAAGAGATCAAGCAGTCAGTCGGGCTGCTGAGGAGGCATCTTTGACGTCGATCAATCGACGGCACGCCTCGCTGAGCTGAACAAGCTCGCTGAAGACCCCAATCTCTGGAACGATCCCCAGAAGGCCCAGCGGCTGATGCAGGAGCGCACCTCATTGGAGGACGCGCTCTCGGGCATCGGCAAGGTCGAGCGCGAGCTCGAGGATCAGGTCGGCATGATCGAGCTCGGCGAGGCCGAGAACGATGCGGCCGTGGTTGCTGAGGCCGAGAAGGCACTCAAGGACCTCAAGAAAGAGGTCGCCCGGCGCGAGCTGGAAGCGCTGCTCTCGGGCGAGGCCGACAAGTTCGATTCTTATCTCGAAGTCCATGCCGGCGCCGGCGGCACCGAAAGCCAGGACTGGGCGCAGATGCTGCTGCGCATGTACACGCGCTGGGCGGAGAAGCACGGTTTCAAGATCGAGTTTCTCGAGGAGTCGCAGGGCGAAGAGGCCGGCATCAAATCCGCCACCATCCAGATCTCCGGCCACAACGCCTATGGCTGGCTGAAGACGGAAGCCGGCGTGCATCGCCTGGTGCGGATCTCGCCGTTCGATTCCAACGCGCGGCGGCACACCTCGTTCTCGTCGGTGCAGATTTTCCCCGTGATCGACGACAGCATCAAGATCGAGATCAAGGAGTCCGATGTCCGCACCGACACGATGCGGTCGGGCGGCGCCGGCGGCCAGCACGTCAACAAGACCGAGTCGGCGGTGCGCCTGACGCACATCCCGACCGGCATCGCGGTGGTTTGCCAGGCCGGCCGCTCCCAGCACAAGAACCGGGCGCAGGCCTGGGACATGTTGCGCGCGCGGCTCTACGAAATGGAGCTGAAGAAGCGCGAGGAGCAGGCCGCCGCCGATCAGGCCGCCAAGACCGACATCGGCTGGGGTCACCAGATCCGCTCCTACGTGCTGCAGCCCTATCAGATGGTGAAGGATTTGCGCACGGGTGTGCAGACCTCCGATACGTCCGGCGTGCTCGACGGCGATCTCGATGAATTCATGGCGGCGACGCTGGCGCAGCGTGCCTTCGGCACCGGGCCCGGCTCCGTCGAGGATGTGGATTAGCCCATGCCGCGCGTCGCTTTCATCGGATTGGGACGCATGGGCCACGGGATGGCCGGCCGTTACCTCGATGCCGGCTTCACGGTCGCGGTGTGGAACCGCAGCAAGGCCAAGGCCGAGGATCTGATCGCGCGCGGCGCGCAATGGGCGACCTCGCCGGAGGATGCCGCGATCGATGCCGATGCCGTCGTGACCATGGTCGCCGACGACGAGGCATCGCGCGCAGTCTGGCTGACCAAGGACGGCGCCGCCGCCACCATGAAGGCCGGCACGCTCGCGATCGAATGCTCCACGGTCTCCTACCAGCACACGCTCGACATGGCGCGCGAGCTGCACAGCCGCGGCCTGATCTACATCGATTGTCCCGTCACCGGCCTGCCGGAAGCGGCGGCTGCCGGCAAGCTGACGCTGCTGGTGGGGGCTGATCCCGCCGATCTCGAGCGGGCGCAACCGTTCCTCACTCCGATCGGCAGCACGATCCGTCATTTCGGCGCGGTCGGCACCGGCACCGTGTTCAAGCTGATCAACAATCTGATCGGCGCGGTGCAGATCGCGAGCCTCGCCGAGGGCGTTGCGATCGCCGAGCAGGCCGGGCTCGACATGCAGCTGGTGGCCGAGGCGCTTTCGACCGGCGCGATTGCAAGCCCGCAGGTGATCCGCCATAGCAGGCGGATGATCGACCGCAACTTCTCCGGTGCCTCCTTCACGTCGGCGCTGCGCCACAAGGATGCGGAGTACGCGGTGCGGCTCGCTGAGGCGCTGTTGCCCGGCGTGCCCGTGAGCCGCGCCGCGCTCGCCGCCTATGGCGAGGCCAAGGCCCACGCGCCCGATGGCGATGAAGGCCAGATGATCGAGATCGTGTCGCGGCCGAAATAGGCCGGGCCGCCATTCACGGAAATCGGGTGGGAATATTCGCAAGCCGGCGCTAGTCACCTGTCCGTGTGCAGATGAGTGCCCGACATGCCTTCCGCCGACAACCGCATTGATAGCCGCGACTGGGGGCTGCTGGGCCTGCTGTCGGTGCTCTGGGGCGGCTCGTTCTTCTTCAACAGCGTGATCCTGCGCGAATTGCCGCCGCTGACCCTGGTGCTGCTCCGCGTCGTGCTCGGCACCGTCCTGCTGCTGCCGCTGCTGCGGGCCGCGAAGATCGAATGGCCGCGCGGCGTGTCCGGATGGGCGCCGTTTGTCGCGATGGGGCTGTTCAACAATGTGCTGCCGTTCTCGCTGATCGTGTTCGGGCAGACCTACATTCCGAGTGGCCTCGCCTCGATCCTCAATGCGACGACGCCGCTGTTTGCCGTGATCGTGATGGCGGCCGCCGGCGAGGAGCGGTTGCAGGCGCGCCGCGTGGCGGGCGTGGTGGTCGGCCTGATCGGGGTTGCGATCCTGCATGGCGACGCGCTTGGCTTCGAGAGCCGGCAGGGCATCGGCATCCTGCTGTGCCTCGCCGGCGCCTTCAGCTACGGCATCGCGGCGCTGGTCGGACGGCGGCTGCCACAGCGGGTGCCGCCCCTGGGCACGGCGACGTTCCAGATGATCGCATCGGCCGCGATGATGGCGCCCGTTGCTGGTGTGGTGGAGCGGCCGTGGCTGCTGCCGATGCCGCATCCGACCACATGGCTTGCCGTGCTCGGGCTCGCGGCGTTGTCGACGACGCTGGCTTACATCGTGTTCTTTCAGATCCTGCAGCGCTCCGGCGCGACCAATGTGATGCTGGTGACGCTGCTCATCCCGGTGACCGCGATGCTGCTCGGCACGCTCGTGCTCGGCGAGCCGGTCGCGCCGCGCGAGGTGATCGGTGCGCTCGTGATCGCCAGCGCGCTGCTCCTGATCGACGGCCGCGTGCTGGGCTGGTTCAGCCGCGCGCCTGCTTCCACGCCGCATTCCAGCCCGTGAAGCGGCCACTGTCGCGTTCGCCGCCGTGCCAGGCCGCGTAGGTGGTGCCGTCGTCGGCGACCAGCACCACGGCATCGAGCCCCTTGGAGCGGCGCAGCGTGTCGATCGCCTGCGCCGGCGTCTGTGCGATCGGGCCTGCGACGTTGAACGAGGTGTTGACCGACATCTCGACGCCAACGTGGCGGCCGAGCGCCTTCAGATAGGCATAGGTGAGGGGATCGTCGGTCTCGCGCACGATCTGGATGCGGCCGGTGCCGTCGGCATGCACCACCGCCGGAATCTTCGCACGCCCCTCCGGCTTCGAATGCGCCGTCAGCACCATGTAGTTATAGGCGTTGTAGTCGCCGTCGGACGCGCCGTCCTCCAGCTCGAAATAATCGCGCGCGGCTTGCAGCGTCGCCATCGGCGCCAAGGGCCGGATCGCCTCGCGATATTTGACGCGCTCGTTGAGCCGCTCGCGCACATGCGGGTCGCAGGGGTTGGCGAGGATCGAGCGATGGCCGAGCGCGCGCGGGCCGGTTTCGGCCGCGCCCTGATAGATCGCGATCACGCCGCCTTGCGCCACCATGCTGGCCATCAGGTCGGCAATCGCGTCACGGCCTTGCGGCGTCGAGACGTTGCCGATCTCCATCGAGGCGACGTCGTCGTTCTTGAGCGCAGTCGTGATATCGGCGTTCGAGGGCGGCAGCCCGCAATAGAATGCGTGCGACAGCGGCGCGCCGCGCGGAGCGCCCGCCATATGGGCGAACAGCCAGGCGGCGCCGATCGGCACGCCGGGATCGCCGGGCACCGGCGGCACCCACATGTGCAGCCGCGTCTTGCGCCCTTGCGCGCGCTCGAACCAGGCTTCATCGAAATGCTCGAGCAGACGCATGTTGCCGAGCGCGTTCAGCGCCACGCCGCCGGTCAGCACCAGGCGGTCGGTGCCGGTGACGCGCAAGAGATGATCGATGACGTGGATCATCGCGTCCTCGAACACCAATTGCGTCGCGGCGGCCTTGTCGAGCCGGTCCTTGGTGTCGGGACGATGATTGATGTCCTCGACGCGCAGCACGGCGTCGGGATTCCAGAGCTGGTCGGGGCGCAGCGGCGGGCCCAGGATATCGATCAGCGGCTGATGATAGGGATTGTCGGCGGGATCGGCATACCAGTTGGCCATCGCGCGATTGAGCCGCACGGTGCCGCCCGGCCCAAGCTGCAGCACCGCCTTGAGGCGCTGGTAATACGGATTGGTGGCGCGGTTCATGTCGCCCCAGGCAGCGGCGCCCATGTAGCGGCCCTCGCTGGACAGCCAGGTCCAGCCGCCCTGGCTTGACGAGATCACCGTGTAGAAGGCGCCGAGCGAGTCGAACAGGCTCTCGTTGCAATAGAGCTGCTTCATCTCGCCGTTCTCGGCGGCATAGAGCGAGATCGAGCCAACATCGCCGGTGCCGTCAAGCACCGCGATCGCAACGCATTCGCGCTGATCTGCGAACGGCGAGGCCGTGAACGAGTACCAGGCGTGATTGTCGTGATGCGGCATGCAGATCAGCGGCAATTGCTCGCCGAGCCCGTACATCCTGCCGAGCCGGCGTGACAGCCGCCGCACCTGATCGAGCTGCCGCAGACTGATCGCGGGCGCGATCGGGGCGCGCAGCAATTTAAGGCTCGCCGGCGCTTCCTCCAGCGAGGTGCGGATCAGCGTCGCCAGCAGCGCGGGATAGTCCCATGTCGTGACGAAGGCGGCGATGTCGCCGATATCACGGCCCATCCGCTGCAGCACCTTGCGCATGTCGTCGAGCGCATGCTGCGGAAACTCGTTGGTGTGCTTGTTGCCGGAGAAGCGCTCTTCCTCGTTGTTGACGATCAGCCGCGGTCCGTCCTTCTGGGTGACTTCGACCAGCGCAACGCCGGTGTTGTGCGTGCCGGGGCAGGCGAGGCCTGCGATGTAGATGGTCTCGCCGCGCTGCAGCCGTTCGCGGATCGAGGCGATCGTGCGCTGCGCGAACTCGCCGTTGGCCTTGTGCAGGCCACGCTTCGCCAGCACAGATTCGCCGAGGCGGCGCGTGATCTCATAGCCCGCGACCGCAACACGCGGATGCCGCGGACCGGTACGAATGTCCGGTTTACGCAATCAGAACGCCTCGACTCGTGAGCCCCAGATCGACCTTCAATCACAAATAGCGCCAGGCAACAATGCCGTTTCGCCCAACGGAAAAACCCAGCGCTTGCCAGCACATGCGTCTCTTGCGAGACTTGCCGCCAAAACCAACGACAAAAATCGGGGAGAAAACGATGCCGGCTCGTCTCGGATATATTGGCGCAATCGCGGCGTTCGCAAGTGCCGCACTGATCGCGACCTCGGCCACCGCGCAGAAGACATACGATCCCGGTGCGAGCGATGGCGAAATCAAGATCGGCAACATCATGCCATATAGCGGCCCGGCGTCGTCCTATGGCGTGATCGGCAAGACCGAGGCCGCGTTCTTCCGGATGATCAACGACCAGGGCGGCATCAACGGCCGCAAGATCAACTTCATCAGCTACGACGATGCCTATTCGCCGCCGAAGGCGATCGAGCAGGCGCGCAAGCTGGTCGAGAGCGACGAGGTGCTCCTGATCTTCCAGCCGCTCGGCACGCCGTCCAATTCGGCGATCATGAAGTACATGAATGCCAAGAAGGTGCCGCAATTGTTCGTCGCCTCCGGCGGCACCAAGTTCGGCGACCCCAGGAACTTCCCCTGGACGATGGGCTTTCAGCCCAACTACCAGAGCGAGGGACGCATCTACGCGAAATACATCCTCGACAAATTCCCGAACAGCAAGATCGCAGTGTTCTGGCAGAACGACGATGCCGGCAAGGATCAGTTCAAGGGCCTGAAGGACGGACTCGGCGACAAGGTCGGCATGATCATCGCCGACAAGTCCTACGAGGTCTCCGATCCCTCGATCGATTCGCAGATCGTCGCGCTGCACGATTCCGGCGCCGACATCTTCTTCTCCTGGGCGGCGCCGAAGGGATCGGCGCAGGCGATCCGCAAGGTCGGCGAGCTCGGCTGGAAGCCAAAGTTCTTCCTCGCCAACACCGCGACCTCGGTCGCCTCGGTGCTGAAGCCCGCCGGTCTCGAATTCTCCAAGGGCATCATCTCGACGTCCTATCTGAAGGACCCGACCGATCCGACCTGGGACAAGGATCCCCCCGTGCAGAACTGGCGCGCCTTCATGGACAAGTATTATCCCGATGGCGACAAGGGCAATGCCAACAACCTCTATGGCTATGTGCAGGCCGAGGCCATGGCGCAGGTGCTGAAGCAATGCGGTGACAATCTCACGCGCGAGAACGTCATGAAGCAGGCCGCCAATCTGAAGAACTTCCACTCCGACCTGATGCTGCCTGGCGTCATGGTCAACACCTCGCCCGACGACTACTTCCCGATCGAGCAGATGCAGCTGATGCGCTTCAATGGCGAGGCGTGGGAGCTGTTCGGCGACGTGATCACGGGCGAGGTCGGGCACGAGGCGACGCGGTAGGCGGTTGATCGCTATGAAGCCGGCGCTGGCTCGGCAAACACCACTGTCGTCCCGGCGAAAGCCGGGACCCATATCCGCAGCGGATGTAGTTGAGGGACTCGTCGTTCCAGCGTCGCACAACAATCGGCATTTGTGGTTATGGGTCCCGGGTCGCGCTACGCTTGCCCGGGACGACACCGAATATGTTGACGGCCTGTGAGTCACGAATATTTTTGCTGCGGGGGCTTGCGCCGTCGGGCAACTCGGTGATCCGTGTCGTCCGGCTCGTTCGCGCTATTCGCAATATCCCGACAGGATCAGGTTCAGCCAGGCGCTGCCTTGCACGCCGTTGACGCCCCACGCGGCCTCGATTGCCGGGACCTGCTGGCCGGTTTTGTCGCCGCAGCGTTTGCCGGTTGCGCGAGCAGCGCCGCAAGCGCTGCGGCAAGATGTACGCACGTTCACGTTGTCGCGCCTCGTGCACTCATCGCCCGCGTGCCGTGGCGCTGCCCGCCAAAATCTTCTTCGGTCGGCGGGCGCGCAGCGCCATGCCGCCGGCGACGCCGACGCCGATTACATACATCCAGCCTTCGTGAAAATCGGACAGATGCGAGTTGAGCAGCGAGCTCGTGATGTTCTGCACGACGACGGCAAGCCCGATCCAGCTCACGAGATCGCGGTTCACGAGATCGCGGCCGGTGAACAGGCGGATGTGGCTGGTCCACATCGCATAGAGCAACAAGATGCCGGCAAGGCCCCACTGGATCGCGACATTGAAGGTCTGGTTGTGCGGATTGTTGATCACCTCGGCCTGCAGGCCGGTCTGTCCGGCGGCATCCTGCGTGAACATGTGCTTGATCGCGCCGGTGCCGTGCCCGAGCCAGGGCGCCCCGGCGATGAATTTCAACGATTTCCGCCAATAGGTCAGCCGCTGCGCGGTGGAGGCGATGCCAGAGGTGTCGTGCGCGCGATACTCGATGCCGACGTCGGCGATGCGCTGACGCAGATAGGGGGAGGTGGTCCAGACCACGAGGCTCGCTGCGGCGACAGCGGCGAACAATAGCCGCGTGGCGCGCCGGGACAGGTGCAGCGAGGCGAACAGGATCAGGAGCACCGGCATGTAGACCAGCGCGGTCCGCGCCGAGACGACATAGAACATGTTGGCGAGGAACAGCAGGATCAGCGCGATGCAGCCTGCCGCGATGCGCCATTGCCGGGCCTGCAGCGCGGTCAAAGCCGGCAGCGCTAGCGCGAAGGCGCACAGCGCGAATTCCTGGCTCTGGTCGACATAGTTCTTGACCGGCACGCCGGCGGACGCGGTGTGCGCGAGCTTGAGCTGCGGCAGCGCCAGCACGACCCAGGACAGGATCATCATCAGCGTGCACGAGGCCAGAAAGGCAATGAAAACCCAGAGCCCGCGCTGCGAGCGCTGGAAGTAGCCGAGCAGGAACGGCAGCAGCAGCAGCTTGCTGAGCGGCTTGATGCCGTGCAGCCGTTCGGTCCAGTCCGCCTCCGACCAGGCCAGGCCGACCAGCGCGAGCGCGACCAATGCGATCGGCAACGCATGGGACGGCCGCGCAAGATCGAGAACGAATTGTTCCCAGTCGACGGTCGGGAGCACCGCGACAAGCCACAGCAGCATGAAGACGGCGAGCGCGGTGGTCGACCAGGGCAGCGACGCCGCGGCCAGCGCGATCATTGTATCGGTGGCGCGGAGATAGGCGACCGAGCCGGACCAGGCGCGGACACGGTCGCGCCACCGGATGGGCGGTTCGATGGCAAGGCCAATGGCGTCGGAATCGGTGGTCATGACCGGTCACACGCCGTGTGCGGTCGCGCTGTGGAATGTAGCCATCGCGGCGGACAGCGCCGCGGCGGCCGCCGCGACGTCAGGGGCAACCCGATGGGACAGCAGGTCGCGCGCCTGGGTATGATGGCCGAAGCGCTCGGCGAGCTCGGTCCGGCGCTCGCGGATCCGCTCGCGCCATTGCTCCTGCTGCGCCAGAACGCGCCGCACCGAGGCGCAGATCGATTCGGTCGAGAACGGATCGAAATAGTCTGCAAGCTCGCCCGCGACCTCGCGGAACACGGCAATATCGGAGCACAGCACGGGGGTATTGGCCGCAAATGCCTCGATGATCGGGACGCCGAAGCCCTCAGCGAGGCTCGGCATGATCAGGCCATGCGCGTCCGCGATCAGGGCCGCCTTCTCGTGCTCATCGACATAGCCGGAGAAGCGGACGTTCTTGGGCAGGTTGCGCGCCTGATTGGCGCCGCCGGCATAGCCGATCACGACGAGATCGGCCTCCGGCAGTTTGCGGAAGGCGCGGATGACGGCCGCGAGGTTCTTGCGCGGCTCATTCGAGACGATGACGACGAAGCTCGGCCGTGCCGGAACGGCGGTGGTCACCGGCGCAAGCGGCGCTTCCGCCACGTCGAAGCGGGTCCGCGGATAGACTACCCGCGCCGGAATGTGCGCATATTGCGGGAGCAGGGCGCGGAAGCGGTTCATGCTGTAGTTCGAGACGAAGGCGAGCTCGTCGGCCTGATGCACGCTGGTCAGGAGGCGCGACAGGAACAGGCGGGTCGCGATGTCATCCAGCTTGAGATCGGTGATCGGCAACAGGTCGTGGACCACGCAGATCACCTTGGCGTTCGGATGGCGCTTGATCGCAACCCGGGTCGGGGTGTCGATGAGAATGACGTCATAGTCGCGCGCATCAACCCGCGGCGGGGGCAGCCGGGTCAGGGCCGAGGTGTCCTGATAGCTGTAGAAGCCGGGCTCGAGCAGGAAATCGCGGAACAATTCGAGATGGCGCAAATCGGTCGGAATGTATTCGAGGCCCTCGGTCCGGTTCTCGATCAGCTTGACGCTGGTCGGCAGCAGACGAACCGAGCGCAGGAAGGCGATGATGAATTCAAGCGAGGTCGCCGCCTTGAGCTTGTGCTTGAACCAGTCGACGGTGCGGCGCAGGCCGCCGCGCATCATCGGCGAGTTCATGTCGGTTTCATCGAGGAAACGATAGAGCGCGAGCAGCTCGATCAGTCGCGAGTCCTCGGGCAGCAGGCGCGTCCGCTGCTGCCTGCGGCGCAGCTTCCGGTAGCGGCGCGTGGTCTCAACGACGAGCGTCAATTGATGACCGTCGCCGGCCAGCGAGCGGATCAATTCGCGCGTGAAGTGGAAGATGCCGCGCTTGTGGTTGGGTTCGCCAAGCGCCTCGCTGACGACCAGGATCTTTGTCATGCGCTGATTTCTCTGAGCTCGAGGTGATGCGGGACGGGAGCATCCAGCGCAACGGTGCTGGCGATGCGGCCGTGATCGAGATTGATGATGCTGGTGCAGGTCCGGCGCAGCAGCGCGTGGTCGTGCGAGGCGATGATCACGATCGCCGCGGTCTCGACCATCTTGCGCAGCCGCTGCTCCGCCTTGGCCGAGAAATTCTCGTCGACCACGCTGAGCCATTCGTCGAGCAGCAGGATGTCGGCGGGAAAGGCGGTTGCGGTCGCGAACAGCACGCGCATCAGCATGCCCGAGGAGAACATGCGCAGCGGCAGCCGCCGCATGCGCTCCTCCAGTTCGGTGAAGGCCCAGATGTCGTCGAGGATCGCCGGTGTCGGCTTGCGTCCCGAGATCCGCAGCAGCAGGTTGATATTATCGGCGGCGACGAAATCGAGATTGACGCCGGCCCCTAAGCCAAGCAGCGGCACGATGTTGCCGGAAATCTCGACCCGGCCGCTGGTCGCCGGAAAGACCCCGGCGATCAGCCGCAACAGCGTCGACTTGCCGGAGCCATTCGGCCCGGCAAGGCCGATGCGTGCGCCGGCTTTCGCGTCGATCGAGATGTTGTCGATCGCGCGGATGGTGCGCATCTCGCTGCTCTGGCGGAACAGTCGCCCGAGCACGCGGCGCTTCAGCGAGAAGTCGTAGGCGCCGTACAGCGGATAGTCGAGGCAGACGTCGCGGAGCTGGATGCTTGCCATGCCTAGATCCAGAACGCCGCTTTGCGCAGATGGGCGACGGTGACGGTCGCGGGGACCGCGAGCGCGGCGAGGCAGGCCAGCACGTAGATCACGCTGGTCGTCGCGACATGACCGGTCGCTAAGGGATCGCGCCAGATCGCGAACAGATGCGTCAGCGGATTGAGTCGCATCACCGTGGAGCCGCGATCGATCATCTCCTCTGTCCAGATGATCGGTGAGGCCAGGAATGCCAGGGTCAGCGAGGATTCAATGATCGGCTTGATGTCGCGGTAGCGCGTTGCCAGCGCGCCGAGCACGAGGCTCAGGGCCAGCGTGCAGACGACGAAGAGAGCAAGGCCGGGCAGGGCGGCGATGGCGCCGCCGACATCGCGGGGCGTCAGCGCCAGCCAGAGGATCAGCGGCACGACCGCGTTGTGGGCCGCGAACAGCGCCTGCCGGAAGGTACATTGCAGCAGGAAGACGACCGGCGGCAGCGCGCGATCCTTGATCAGGCTGGCCGAGTTCTGCAGTGCGGTGGTAGCGTCGAGCACGACGCTGTTGAGAAAGGTCCAGGCGGTGAGGCTCGCCGCGAGCATCGGCAACCGCGCCAGCGCGCTCGCGTTGGAGAGATGGCCGATGACCGAGCCGAGAACGGCCACCATGATCGCCATCTGGATCGACATCCAGAAGGGTCCAAGGAGGGAGCGGACGTAGCGATGGCGCACGTCGGACCAGGCCAGTGCTGCCGCGATCTGGATCGCCCCGACGAGACCGGCCGTTTGGGGACGCGAGGCTGGGGCTGGTGAACCTGCGTCCTTTGCGGTGGCCTCGTCGGTAACGACCTTGCGGTACACTGTCTCGACTCCCTCCTTGAAGGCTGTGGTTGAGTATTTCGTCATGGCGCGATGGCGCGCGGCCTGGCCCATGTGGCGGCGCCGCTCGGGATCGTTGATCAAGGTCTCGATGGCGTCGGCGAGCGCTGCGGCGTCACCGGGCGGCACCGTGATGGCCTCGAGGCCGTGGCGGGCGACATGCGGAACGCCGGTGTCGAGCGCGGTGTTGACGATGGGGCGGCTCGCGGCCATCGCCTCGAGCTGCACCAGCCCGAAGGTCTCCGCATTGGTCACCGACGGCATCACGAAGACGTCGGCGATGCGCATCAGCTTGACGCGTTCGCTCTCGGACACCGAGCCGAGCAGGCGGACGCGGTCCTGCAGGCCGTAGTCGCGGATCAACTGCTCCAGATTGTCTCGCTCGCGGCCCTCGCCGACGATCCAGACCTCGAAATTGCGGGCGTGCGCCGCGCGCACCAGCACGTCAAAGCCCTTGTAGGGCACCAGCCGTCCGCAGGCGAGCACCAGGCGGCCGCGTGCGTTGACGTCATCCGGCTGGGCGGCCGGCCGGTCATATTTCGCAACATCCACACCAAATGGAACGGCGTGGCATTTGTCGGAGAATTCCTGCAGCAGCGGCGTGGTCTCGAGCAGCACCGGATCGGAGACGATGATCGCGGCGGCGCGACGCAACGTCCGTCGCATCAACGGTTCGACGAGGAAGCGCAGGGCCGCGTGCGAGACGATGTCGGCGTGCCAGTGCACCACCAGCGGACGCGCGCGGCCGAGCCCGAGCGCGAACACGAGGTCGGCGAGCGGGAAGGGGGCGTGCAGCGCCAGCAAATCGTGCTCGCCGATGCGGCGCCACAGCCGCCACGGATAAGTCGGCGCGGCCGGCAGCGACAGCACGTCGCCGAACGAGTGCACGCGCTCGACGGCGACGTCGTTGACCACGATCTGCCGCTCGCCGCCGGAGCGCGAGCAAACCAATACCGCGGCGTTGAAGGTGTCCTTCAGGCCGGCGCAGATGTCGCGGATGACCGTCAGCGTGCCGCCGAACAGGTCGGGGTAGTAGACCTTGAAGATGTGCAGCACCGAGGGGCGCCGGACCGGCGCGTTGACAACAATCATGGGCGGCTCGATCCGGATCATGCTGCGAACAGGGCGACGACGAACGGCAGCGCCAGCGCGGTGAAGAACACCAGCGAGCGCAGCAGCGCCGGAAACACCGGCTCGATCGGGCCGCAGGGCACCTGCGGCGTGAAGCGGAGTGTGTTGGCGGCGAACCGACCGGGTTCGCAAGACGAACCGGGGTAGCGGACCGAACGAAGAGACATTGCGTCGGATTCCCTGCTGAATGGATTCTGGATACGTGGGAAAATTGCACACGTCAATGGCGTCGGACTAAAATGTGGGATTATGTCCCACGTGTGGCGGTGGATAACCTTTTTGAAGGAGGGGAAACGCGGCCGCGTGACGTCACGGTCGCGCCACGACGGCGCGAGGTGGGCGAGCTGACGAGGAAATGAGCAGAGCTATCGCGTGCAACAGGCGAACGCCGATCGTCATGCCCGGGGACATGACGAGCTTATGGAGCAGGCGTCAGGCCGGTTCGGCCGTGCTGCGTGCGGCGGATGGCTGCAACTGGCGGCGGATGGCGGCGATGTCGAAATGGATCCGCTCGGGCAGCATCGCGGCGGCGGGCCGCTGCAGATCCTGTTCGATCACGACGCGCTTGCCGCCATCCGATGTCAGCGCGATCGAGATCGACTGCGCCCGCGGCTCGGCGGAGAGGCCGGCATGCGCGCGGCAAGCATATTCGCCGGCACGCAAGGCGCCAAAACCGAAGGCGAGCAGGCGGCCATAGATGTACAGCGCCACCAGGTCGGTTTCGTCGAAGCGGCGGGGCGAGCCGGGCACAACACCCGGCAGGCAGGGATAGCTGCCCGCCATCACCGTCGCCACGAACTCCTCGTAGGGAACCTGGGCGATCCGGCAGGCTTCCGCGATCGCAAGGTCGAATCGGGCAGGCGTCATGGAGCGGTCCGTAGCGATGGCGCAGCGCCACGTACCGTGACGTCAGCGCCCGCAAGCGCGGATTGTGTCCGGAGGTGACTTCATTTCCCATAAGTGGGAAAATGTCACACGTCAAGTGGAGTGGGATTGTGTCCCACGCGACGGACGGCTAAAACTTGGGCATGAATGCCAAAGTCCCGAAGCCGAAGCCGGCATCATCAGCGCCGATCGCCGCAGCCAAGCTGCATTCGCCGCTGGCGCGGATGCTGCGTCCGCTGGTCCGGCTTTGCATCCGCGGCGGCATGACATTTCCGGCGCTGACCCAGCTATTGCGCGAGCTCTATGTCAACGTCGCCGAGCACGATTTCGCGCTCGAAGGCAAGGAGCAGACCGACAGCCGCGTCAGCCTGCTGACCGGCATCCACCGCAAGGAGGTGGCGCGGCTGCGCGGCGCCGGCGCGCCGGTCAATGCGGTGCCGGCGACGCTGTCGCGCACCAGCGCGATCATCGCGCGCTGGCTGGCCGCGCCTGAATTCACCGACGCCAACGGCGATCCGCTGCCGCTGCCGCGCACGGCGGATGGCGGCGCGCCGTCGTTCGAGTCGCTGGTCGAATCGATCACCAAGGACGTGCGGCCGCGTGCGGTGCTGGACGAATGGCTCGACCGCAAGCTCGTCACCATCAACGACGATGACGAGATCGTGCTGGTCGAGGAGGCCTTCGTCCCGCATGGCGACGACGACCGCAAATGGCACTATCTCGGCCGCAACTTGCACGACCATGTCGCGGCCGCCGAGATGAACGTGTCGTCGGCGACACCGCGCTTCCTCGAACGCGCGGTGCATTATGACGGGCTGTCGGCGAAACTGGCGAAGCGGCTCGAGGGCCGCTCGCGTGAGCTCGCGATGGAGGCGCTGAAGGTCGCCAACCGCGAGGCCAACCGCGCTTTGGTCAAGGACAAGGGTGGCGACTATCGCTGGAATTTCGGCATCTACATCTATCGCGAGGGCCCGGACGGTCCGGTCGATGACGATGCGGACGAAGGCGGCGCGTCATGAGGCGCCCGCCCGTCATCTCGCGCCGCGCGCTGCTTGCAGCGTTCTGGCTCGCCGGAACGTCGCTCGCGGGCGCGCAAGGCAGGAAGCGCGGCAGCGACCAGGGCATCGGCGGCACCGGGATCACCGGCTCGGATCAGGGCATCGGCGGCACCGGCATCGTCGGCGTGATCCAGCGTTTCGGCTCGATCTATGTCAACGGTGAGCGGGTCGCCTACGCGGCCGACGTGCCCGTGCGGATCGACGGCGAGGCGGCGAGCGCGAAGGCGCTGCGGATCGGACAGCTCGCGCGCGTGGTGGCGCAGCGCGATGCCGGCGGCGCGCTGTCGACCAAACGCATCGATGTGACGAGCGAGGTGACCGGGCCGGTCGAGCGCATGAAGCCGGGCGAGCTGACGGTGCTCGGCCAGAAGGTCGCCTGGAGCGGCGGCGAGAGCTGGCTGAAGCCGGGCGCGCATGTCGCCGTGTTCGGATTGCGCCGCACTGACGGCGTCGTCGTCGCGAGCCTGGTGCAGCAGCACAGCGCCGGCGCGACACATGTCACCGGGCCGTTGGAGCGCGACCGCTCCGGGGCGTTGCGCATCGGCGATCTCAAGCTGACCGGCGTCAACGCCGCGCTCGCCGGCCAGCGCGTCTATGCCGAGGGCCAGGTCGCGCAGGGCGTGATGCAGGTCGCACGCAGCCGGGCCGACGATTTCTCCGATCTCGCCGGCGCCAACCGGCTGCTGATCGAGGCCTATGTGCGGCGGGTCGGCAATGATCTGCAGCTCGGCTCCGGCTTCGTCGCGCGCGATCATTCGCGCTTCTCGCCGGCTCCCGATACGCGCGTGGTCGTCAACGCGCAGCTGTCGGGCACGCGCGAGCTGCGCGTCGAATCGGTGCAGTCGGTTGGCAAGTTCCCGGGCTCCTCGGTACGGAGTCCCGGCACGCCCGGACGTGGATCCGGTGGCGGCGGACCCGGACCAGGACATGGTCCCGGCGGGCCCGGTGGTCCTGGTGGCGGTCCCGGCGGTGCGCCTCCGGGTTCGTCCGGCGGACTGCCGCCGGGCGGCGGTTCTGCGCCCAATCCGGCCACGGGTGGATCAACCGGTCCGGAGCCCGGCGGCGGCTTTGGGGCACCCGGCGGCGGACCGCCGGGTGGCATGGGCGGCGGCCGGCGCTGACGCCGCAAACGAGATCGGCGCAAGCGGGGCCGCTTGCGCCGATGTTCAGATCATTGTCGAGAGACGGAGCTAGCCCGCGCTGAGGCGGACGCCGGCGCGGAGGAATTTCTGCGGATCGACCGCTTCGCCGTCGATCCGGGTTTCGTAGTGCAGATGCGGACCGGTGGAGCGGCCGGTGGAGCCGACGGCGCCGATTACCTGGCCGATCTTGACGGTGTCACCGACCTTGACGCCGATCTCGGAGAGATGGCCGTAGCGGGTCGAAAGGCCGTTGCCGTGATCGACCTCGACCATGCGGCCATAACCGCCGGCCCAGCCCGCCGACACCACCTTGCCGTTGGCGGTGACGCGCACCGGATCGCCCTGGGCGGCGCGGAAGTCGAGCCCGGTGTGCATCGCCGGCCGGCCGAGGAAGGGATCAGAGCGCACGCCGAAGCCGCTGGTGAACTCGACTTCGCCGACGACCGGCTTGCGATAGGGCACCAGCGCCAGCGTCTGGTTCAGCCGCTGCATCTGGGCGCGGTTGATGTTGATGCGATAGAGCTGGCGCTCGAACGCGCCGGCGTCGGCAGAGAGTTTCACAGGGACAAAGGGCCCGCCCATGCCGGAGCGCGGCGTCGCCGCTTCGAGCTGCGCCATGTTGAGGCCGAGGTCGGAGATCACGCCGCGCATCCGGCGCACCCGCGATTCGATGCCGTCCTCGACCGAAGACAGCGCGGCGACCTGGCGCCGCTCCACCTGGTCAAGCGAGGTCTGCAGACGGACCAGGACGTTGTCGACGCCCTGCGCCTTGGCGAACTGGTTCGGCTGCGCCTTGGCGATCAGCGGTGCGCGCGATTCCAGCCGCGCCTCGCGATCCGGCGGTGCCACGAAGATCACGGTGTCGCTGATCGGCGAGGGTTTTGGCGCGCCGGAGGAGGGCGCCTGCTCGGCGCGGCCCTGCGGCTTGATCGATCCAGTCGAGGTGGCATCGGGCATCGCGCCGAGCGCGGTGGCGCGCGATTCCAGCGTCGACTGCCGCTTCATGATCTGATCGAGCTTCTGGTCGAACTGCTCCTGGTCGAGCAGCTGGCGGCTGGTGGTGCGATCGACCTTGGCGCGCAGCTCGGAGATGCGGTCCTCATAGGCGTATTGCATCTCGGCCTGGCGCGCGATCAGCCGGGTCAGGACGTCGTCACGGAATGCGAAATAGGTCGCGGTCGCCGCCGACCACATGCCGAGCAGGACCACGGTGCCGACCGCGATCCAGAACACGACCGGCCCGAACCGGACCTGCTTGCCGGCGTGGACAATGGTGTAGCCTTCGCCGGCGGCCGCCACCGCTGCTGCCGGAGCGGCGTACTGCGCTGCCGGACGGCGTGCGGGCGTCCGGCCATGGTCCTGCGGATGATGGTGTTTCTGGTATTCCTGGTGATGACCGGACCGGCTCGACATCGGTACTCCCGCGGCCGGTCGGACCAAGCTCCGTACGGCTAATTTGCGGGGCGATTTGAGCCCGGTATGGTTAATTTTCAGGAAACGGAACCCCTCCCGTCAGAGCGACCGGGCGGCCTCCAGTACCGCTTCGGCATGGCCGTCGACCTTCACATGGCGCCAGATCCGGGCGACTTTTCCGCCGGCATCCACCAGAACCGTGGTGCGAATAATTCCCATGAAGGTCCTGCCATACATGGATTTTTCGCCCCAGGCGCCATACGCCTCCAGCATCTGATGGGCAGGATCCGAGACCAGCGGCACGGACAGCTGGTGTTTGTTTCGAAATGACTCCTGTGCCTTAACCGTATCGGCGGATATGCCGACCACCTCGGCACCCGTCGCGGCGAACTCGCTTTTGAGCCGGGTGAAGTCGATCGCCTCGCGGGTGCAGCCGGGGGTGTCGGCGCGGGGATAGAAGAACAGCACCAGCTTCTTGCCGGCGAAATCCTTTAGCGAAACGGTGTCGCCCCCGTCGCGCGGCAGGCTAAAGGCGGGTGCCGCGGCGCCTTCGGCAAGTGTGACGGCGGACGGCTTGGTCACTGACGCGGTCGGCTCACGCTTTAACGGTTTCGATGCAGGCTTGTGCGAGGCTTTGCTTCGAACACCCGCCGCGGTCCTGGTCTTGGTTGTTTTGGCGGCTGCCTTTTTCGCAGCTGTTGTGCGGGTTTTGGTCGCGGACTTCCCAGTGCTTGCGCTGGCGGCGCGCGCAACCTTTGTTGCGACCCGCTTTCCGGTTGTGTTGGAGGATTTCTTGCGCGTTTTCTTGGACATACGCCTTCCTTTCGTCGCTTTCCGAGGCTCAACCATTGAGGTATTGCGGGTCTCATTCGCGGCGGCCGGATTCGCATCGGCCGCTGGGCAAGTTTGATGGCCACGGAGTATGGTGACAAGGAATTCGACGCGTTACCCGTCCGCTTGCTGAATTGGCTTTTGTTTGGGTTGTTTGGTCCGTTCTTTTTGGTCCGTACTTGGGGCCATCGGCGAGTAACATGATTAGGCGAGGATAGGCGGCGATGCCGGCACAGGAGCGCTCGATACGAATCGACGGGCGTCCTGATGGCGGCGATCAGCTTCGCCGTCAGCACCGAGAGGCAATGGCAAGGAAAACGTCGCCGCAGGGTCCAAATCCGCGCGCCGGGGCTGACTTCTCGCAATGGGAAGACGACGCCGCGTGGGACGAGCAGGATGAGGCGGCGGGCCACCGTGCGCGGCAATTGCTGTCGCGTTCCAATGGCAACCTGCATCGCTTCACCGACTTTTGCTCCGGCATGCAGCGCTGGCTGAACGGCGGGCGCTGGATTCGTCGCATCGGATTGGTCCTCGCGGTGCTCGTCGTGATCTTCGCGACCTGCTTCGCCGCGTTGTGGTGGCGGCTCGGCGCCGGTCCGATCAATCTCGACATGGCAACGCCGTGGCTTGCCGCGGCGATCGAGGAAAATATCGGCCACGGCAACACCGTCGAGGTCGGCGGAACCCAGATCGAGCGCGCCGGCCGCGTCAGGATCGCGGTGCGCATCCGCGACATCATCGTCCGCGACCGCGACCATGCGATCGTCGCGAGTGCGCCGAAGGCCGAGGTGCGGTTGTCGGGTACGGCGCTGCTGATGGGGCAGTTGCGGGCGGAGAGCCTCAACCTGGTCGATGCGGAGCTGTCGGTCCGCATCACGCCCGATGGCTATGTGACCGTATCCACCGGCGATACCGCCAAGCCGCTTGCCACCGGCGTTGCCTCCAAGAAGGAGGCGGGCATGCCGCCGACATTCCCGCGTCCGCTGCCCGCCGTACCATTGCCCGCAGTGCCGTCGCCGCCGGTTGCCTCCGAGCCTTCGGCGGCCGCGCAGGAATCGGCCCAGAACGGACTGCTCGCCGGTCTCGACTGGCTGGACAGTCTCAGCCTGACCGGCCTCGACGGGCAGAACCTCAACGAGATCGGCCTGAAGAACGGCAATCTCGTCGTCGACGACCAGCAGCGCGGCAACAAATGGAGTTTTGAGAATATCAGCCTGAGCCTGCGGCGACCGAGCGGTGGCGGCGTCGCGCTCAGTTTTGGCGAGGAGGGCGCCAAGCCCTGGTCGGTGCGCATGGTGATCGGGCCGCAGACCAACGGCGTGCGCTCGGTCGACATCAAGGCCGACAAGGTCTCCACCAGCAACATCCTGCTCGCGCTCCGGACCAAGGACCTGACCTACACCGCCGACCTGCCGTTATCGGGCGAATTGAAAGGCGAGCTCGGCCGCGACGGCCTGCCGACCTACTTCCGCGGCAAGGTCAATGTCGGCGCCGGCAACATCATCGACACCGACACGCCCGACTATCCGATGCCGGTCGATTCGGCCGAGATGAGCGTCGAATGGGATTCGGGGCGGCGCGTGCTGCTGGCGCCGATCAAGATCGTCTCCGGCGCCAACCGCATCACGCTGCTCGGCCATCTCGAACCACCGAACGACAATGTCACGGACTGGCAGGCCGGTCTGTCGGGCGGCACCATCGTGCTGGCCGACGCCGACAAGAATGAGCCGCCGCTGATCTTCAATCGCATCAACATCGGCTTTCGGTTCGACACCGACAAGAAGCGCGTGCTGCTGACCCAGGCCGACATTTCCAATGGCGAGATCGGCGTCGCCGGCACCGGCAGCATCGATTATTCCGGCGAGCCGCGGTTGCAACTCGGCTTCGCCGGCACGCCGATGTCGGCCTCCGCCCTGAAGCGGATGTGGCCGGTCATCATCGTGCCCGAGGTGCGCGAATGGGTGCTCGAGCGGATCGACCGCGGCACGCTCCAGCGCATCGATGTCGGGGTCAACTCGCCGGTTCACAATCTGTCCCGCAAGGGACCGCCTATTCCGGATGATGGCCTCTCGGTCAACATTGTCGCCTCTGGAGTCACGGTGCGTCCGGTGGACAAGATGCCTGCGGTGCATGATGCGGACCTGAAGGCGAGGGTCACCGGCCGCACCGCGACCGTGACCATCAACCAGGGCATCGCCGACACGCCGGCGGGCCGCAAGATCACGCTGTCGGACTTTACCTTCGAGGTGCCGGACATGGCGCCCAAGCCGTCGCCGTCGAAGGTCAAGTTCCGGGTCGACTGCCCGGTGCCGGCCGCCGCCGAAATCCTCGCATCCGACCGGCTCAGCGATCTCTCCGGTCCGCCGATCGATCCCAACGCCTCTAAGGGCAACGTCACGGCCACGATCAATCTCGGCATGCCTGTGAAGGGCGAGCTGACCAAGGCCGATACGCAATATTCCGTCACCGCCGACATTGCCGGTGTTGCCGTCGACAAGCTGGTGATGAACCAGAAGCTCGAGGCCAATACGCTGAAGGTGATCGCCAGCAATGCCGGCTTCCAGGTCAAGGGCGACGTCAAGATCAACGGACAGGCGGCGTCGCTCGACTACCGCAAGCCGGCCGACGGCGACGCCGACGTCAAGCTGCAGGCGACGCTGGATGACGCGAGCCGCGCGCGCCTCGGGCTCGATCTCGGGCCGGCGGTCTCGGGCGCAATCCCGATCAAACTGAGCGGCAAGATCGGCAGCGGCGACAACCCGACCACCAAGATGGGCGTCGAGGCTGATCTCACCCAGCTCAAGCTCGACAACATCCTGCCGGGTTGGGTCAAGGCACAGGGCAGGGCCGGCAAGGCGACCTTCAACGTGGTGCCGAAGGGACAATCGACCCGGTTCGAGGACATCTCGATCGAAGGCAGCGGCGTGTCGATCAAGGGCGCGCTCGAGGTCGACCAGAACGGCGACCTGATGAATGCGAACTTCCCGACTTACGCGCCGTCGGAAGGCGACAAGACATCGTTGCGGGCCGATCGCGGTCCCGACGGCGTGATCAAGGTGACGATCCGCGGCGACGTGTTCGACGGCCGCGGCTTCCTGAAATCGGCGATCTCCGGCCGCGACAGCGATCCCAAGAGCAAGACCAAGACCACCGATTTCGATGCCGATCTGAAACTCGGCGCGGTGGCCGGCTTCAACGGCGAGGCGATGCGCGGCGTCGACGCCAAGATCTCGCGCCGCAACGGGTACTTCAAGGCGTTCACGCTGGCCGGCAAGGTCGGCGGCCAAGCTACCCCCGTCAGCGTCGACTTGCGGCGCCAGCAGGCACGGGAAGTGATCTATCTGCAAACCGGCGACGCCGGCGCGCTGCTGCGCTTCATCGATACCTATTCCAAGGTGGTCGGCGGTCAGCTCATGCTGGCGTTGGAGCCGCCGACACCGGATCAGGGTCCCAAGGACGGCCTGATCACTATTCGCGACTTCTCGGTGAAGGGCGAAGCCCAGCTCGACCGCGCGGTCGCTGGCGGGCCGATCAGCACCCAGAACGGCATTGGGTTCGACGCGCTGCGCGCCGAGTTCACGCGCCAGAGCGGCCAGCTTTCGATCCGCGACGGCGTGGTCAAGGGACCGAGCATCGGCGCCACCATCAAGGGCAGCATCGACTATGTCGGCAACCAGGTGCGGATGAACGGCACCTTCATTCCGATGTACGGCTTGAACAACATGTTCGGACAGATCCCGTTCTTCGGGATATTCCTCGGCGCCGGCAGCAATGAGGGGCTGATCGGCGTCACCTATGAGGTGGTCGGCACGCCGAACCAGCCGGTGCTGCGCGTCAACCCGATCTCGGCGCTGGCACCCGGGTTGACGCGGAAGATCTTCGACTTCAATCAATACAATCCGACCGATCTGCCGCCGACGAACAACTAGCGTCGACGCATTCCCTCAGCGCACCCGATGGCTCCGATGAAATTGCCGGACATGGCCGACCGGATCATCGATCACTACGAGCATCACGCCGCGGCCTGGGATGCTGATCGGCGCGCGGCCGACTGGAACGACAAGCCGTGGCATGATCGCTTCATCAAGGCGCTGCCTGCCGCGGCTGATGTGCTCGATCTCGGTTGCGGATCGGGTGTCCCGGTCGCCCGGCACATGGCCGAGCACGGGCTTCGCGTCACCGGCGTCGACGCGTCGCCGACTTTCATTGCCCTGTGCCGTGAGCGACTCCCGGAGCATGAATTCGTCGTCGGGGATATGCGGTCGCTGCGGCTTGCCCGTCGATTCGATGGCGTGCTCGCCTGGGACAGCTTTTTCCACCTCACGCCGGACGATCAGCGCGGGATGTTCGACGTGTTCGCCCGGCACGCCGGCCCATCGGCCGTGCTGATGTTCAACAGCGGGCCGCACCATGGCGAAAGCATCGGCGAGTACCGGGGCGATCCGCTCTATCACGCGAGCCTGGAGCCGGACGAATACATGGCGCTGCTCGATGGAATCGGCTTCGACGTCATTGCCCATGTTGTCGAAGACTGGGTCGCCGCAGGCGGCCGTACGGTCTGGCTTGCGCAAAGGCGACTTCACAGAACGGCATAAGAAAGCGGCGCCCGAATGGATCGGGCGCCGCAGATTTAGAGTCTTCCGCAGTCGTTTCGACTCAGCGGTCGAAACCGGGCAGGGCGGTGGTGTGCTCGGCGCGGGCTCCGGTCAGCTTGTTGGGGTTGAGGTGGAGTGCGCGCAGGATCGTGGGTGCGACCTGCTTGTTCTCGACCTTCTCATCAACCACCGCGCCTTCGAAGCCGGGGTTGGCGACGACCAGCAGGACGTGGGTATCGTCGTCGGTGAAGCCGCCGTGCTCGGAGACCTTCTTCGAACTGCCGCTGTAGATCGTGCCATGGAGCGGCTGGATGATGATGTCGGGCGTGCGGCCCTGCGCCGGGTTACCGAATTTGTCCTCCAGCTCGTCGCCGGTATAGATTTTCTCGATCCGGGCCTGGTTCAGGAGGACCTTGTCGTTTTCGAGGATGCCGACGGCCTTCGCGGTCTGGGTGTGATCGGCCAGCCAGATCAGCGAGACGTCGTCGGCAGTCTCCTGCGCCACCTTGACGCCGCCGGCGCTCAAGAGATCGACCGGGTCGACGACGTCGGCATGGCCCATCAGTAGCCTCGGATTGGTGCTGCCCTTCAGCATGTGAAGCTGGTCCACATCGATCGGCGACTGGCCATGCTTCGCACCGACGACAACCAAAGTATTCTTCGTGAGATGCTGCTTGTCGAGCTGATCAAGCATCTGGCCAAGCGAGCTGTCGACGAAGTCGAGCGACAATTCGAGCTGCGCGCTCGGTGTGCCCTTTGCGTCCGTGTAGCCGTCGGCGGTGACCTTCTGTCCGACGCTGACGGCCTGGAAGTTCATGCCCAGGATCGCCGGCACGCCAACCGTCTTGGTCCCGGTGTGGTCGAGGCCCTTGATCCAGTTCAGGACGGCGGTGACCTTCAGATTGTCATAGTAGCGGGTGTAGACCGGGTTCACGGTCCAGTCGTCGCCGGCCTGGGGTGCCGGGATCAACTGGGGTGCGGTGGCAAGCACGGTCGTCGAATTGATCTCGGGCGCGTAGAGCTCATCGAGGCCCTTGCCGGAGGGGCCGCTGATAATCTCATAGGCCGGGTGCTTGTCCGACCAGGCCGTGCGCAGGCCGGCCTCGTGGATGACTTCCATGATCGTCGTGGTGTCGTTCTTCAGGTACGCGTGCGGATAGACCGGCTGGCAAGCGCCGCCGACCTTGCGCAGCGGCAGGTTAGCCGGATTGATGTGGTCGGAATTCGTCGGGCCACCGCCGTCGAGCTTGGTCAGATCGTAATCGAGCGCTTCAAAGTATGTGGCTTCGGTGCCCGGCTTGCCCTGGCAGTTGCTGCCGGGCGGAAACAGGGTCTGGTCGTAGGTGTCGTCGTAAAACACGCCGTGCGTCTTCGGCGAGGCGCCGGTCATGAACGCCAGCAGCCCCGGAAAGGAATCCGACGGGCGGGAGGTGTGCGCATTGGTGTAATGCAGACCATGCCTCAGCAGCTTGGCGAAGGCCGATGTCGGGTGTCCCTTGACATAATGCTGCAGGTCGACCTCGTGCATGCCGTCGACGCTGATCAGAAGCACATGCTCGATGGCGCGATGATCGCGGTCGTCATCGTCGGCACGTGCGGCCGTGCTGAGCGCGCTCGAGCCGAGCAACACTGCAATTGCGAACTTTCCAATTCTATTCATGATGGACGCCCTCCCTGGAGAAATTGGCGTCCTTGAATACCGCTGCGAACACGACGGCGATGTGAAACCGGAATGATAATGCCGTGACTGTCCCGCACTCGAGCGATGCGGCCGGTTCGCCAGAAGAAGCCAGAAGAAAGTGCGTCAAGACAAGAAATCGAGAGCCCCGATTCGATTCAATCGGAACGGAAGCAGCGCTAGCGCCGCAGCGCCGGCACAACCAGGAACGGAATCAGGCCGAGCACCACGTTGACCAACGCGAAGGCGATCAGCGGATTGTAGCTATGGGTCCAGTCGTGGATCAGGCCGCCGCCCCATGAGCCGAGGCCGGAGCCGAGACCGCTGCCGATCATGATGGTGCCGTAGATGGTGCCGACGCGCTCGCCGCGGAAGATCTTTAGCGCGGTCGCGGTGATCAGCGGGCCGCGCGAGCCGATCATGCTGCCGAAGCAGATGATGAAGCCGGTCAGCAGCCAGTAGTTCGGATGCCACTGCAGCAGCCAGAGCAGGATGATGCCGAGGATCGAGACGCCGTAGCTGAACAGCACACTGGGGCGGCGGCCGATGATGCCGTCGAGCGTGGAGACGCCGAGCATGCCGACGAACAGCGCGACACCAGAGAAACCCCAGGCCGTTGCGGCCTGCAGCGGCGGGAAGCCGACATCGATCAAATAGGCGACGATCTGCGCCGTCAGCGCATACATCGCGACCGCCGTGAAGAAGAAGGTGGAGAACAGCGCCCAGAAGGCGTGGTGGCGCATCGCGCCGAGCAGCGTCCAGCCTTCGTCGGCCAGGCTGGTCTCCGCCTTCCTGACGATGTGCGGCGATCCGCCTGCGAGCAGGCGCCACGGCAGCAACACCAGCGGCACAAGGAGGCAGAGCGCACCGACGCCGAACGCCTGATAGGCGTTGCGCCAGCCGATCCGGTCGATCAGGACCTGCGACAGCGGTAGCAGCACCAGCAAGCCGGCACCCATTGCCGAATACATCACCGCCATCGCGGTCGGCAGCCGCGGCCCGAACCAGCGGCCGAGCAGGATCGAGTTCGACACGTTGCCGATCAGCGCGGTGCCGAAACCGACGCAGAGGCCGACGCTGAGCTGGAATTGCCAGAGCTGCTGGGCGCGCGACGCCACCAGGAAGGCGCCGCCGAGCAGCGAGAGGCCGAGCGCATAGACCACGCGCGGGCCCGAGCGGTCGAACAGGCGTCCGACCAGCGGCGCGGCGAGACCGCTGGCGAGCCATGCGAGCGAATAGACCGACACCACCGAGGCGCGATCCCAGCCGAAGTTTTCCGAGATCGGTTTCAGGAACACCGTAAAACTGTCGCTAAGGCCGCGCCCGAGCACCGACAGCACGAAGCACAGCGCCAGCACGTTCAGTGCAACGCGCGCGGATTTCGGCTTCGCGAGCCTGTCGTCGAGGGGGGTGTTCTGGTCCATCGCAAAGGAGGGAGCGCGCTTTCGACACGCCCCGCAACCGACAAATGCGAATGTGCCTATGCAGGCTTCAGCAGCACGTGCCGCTTCTTGCCGAGCGACAGTTTCACCACGCCTTCGGGCGTCAGATTGGCCGACGTCAGCAGCATCTTCTCGTCGGTGACGGCGGCATCGTTGATGCGCAGTCCGCCGCCCTTGATCTGCCGGCGCGCTTCGCCGTTGGAGGCGACGAGCTCGGCCTTGACGAAGGCGGCAAGCACGCCGAGGCCCGCTTCAAATTCGCCGCGCGGAATTTCGACCGTCGGCAAGGTCTCGGCCAGCGCGCCTTCCTCGAAGGTGCGGCGCGCGGTCTCGGCGGCCTCAGCGGCCGCGGCGCGGCCGTGGAGCAGGGCGGTGGCTTCGGTCGCCAGCACCTTCTTCGCCTCGTTGATCTCGCTGCCGCCGAGCGCTGCAAGCTTGTTGATCTCGCTCATCGGCAGGATCGTGAACAGCTTGAGAAACTTGACGACGTCGGCGTCCTCGACATTGCGCCAGTACTGCCAGAAGTCGTACGGCGAGAACTGGTCGGCATTGAGCCACACCGCGCCCTTGGCGGTCTTGCCCATCTTGTCGCCGGAGGCGGTGGTGAGCAGCGGCGTGGTCAGCGCGAACAGCTGCGGCGAGCCCATGCGGCGGCCGAGATCGACGCCGTTGACGATGTTGCCCCACTGGTCGGAGCCGCCCATCTGCAGCCGGCAGCCGGCGCGGCGCGCCAGCTCGACGAAGTCGTAGGCCTGGCAGACCATGTAGTTGAATTCGATGAAGCTCATCTCCTGCTCGCGCTCGAGCCGGAGCCGCACCGAGTCCATGGTCAGCATGCGGTTGACCGAGAAGTGCCGGCCGATGTCGCGCAGCATCTCGATCCAGTTCAATTTCGTCAGCCACTCGGCGTTGTCGAGCATGATGGCGTCGGAATGTCCGTCGCCGTAGCGCAGCACCTTGGCGAACACGCCGCGGATTGAGGCCTTGTTGGCTTCGATTTCCGCGACCGTGCGCATCGCGCGCGTCTCGTCCTTGCCAGAGGGGTCGCCGACCATCGTGGTGCCGCCGCCCATCAGCGTGATCGGCTTGTTGCCGCTTTGCTGCAGCCAGTACAGCATCATCATGGTGAGGAAGTTGCCGATGTGCAGCGACGGCGCGGTGCAGTCGTAGCCGACATAGGCGGTCGCCTCGCCCTTCGCGGCAAGCGCGTCGAGGCCCTCGAAATCGGAGCACTGGTGGACGAAGCCGCGTTCCTGTAGAGTATTCAGGAAATCCGATTTAAATGCAGTCATTTGTCGGCGAGCCAGATCATTCTTGTTTTACGGTTTTTGCATCTATTTGCGGAACCTTGACGCTTAGGCCTCGCAGGCCGCCGCGCAGTGGCATTATAGGATGTACTTGTTTGAGACAAGCCGGGGGTTCCCGGCTGGGGCGCTTCCAAGATGATGTTAACGGCACTCGGTCTGATGAGCGGCACCTCGCTCGACGGGGTCGACGTCGCACTGATCGAGACCGACGGCCGCCAGATCAAGGCCTTCGGACCCTCGGGCTATCGACCCTATACTGACGGCGAGCGCAGCCTGCTGCGCCAGGCGCTGACCGAGGCGGTTCATCTGTCGCGGCGTGACGCCCGGCCGGGGATCTTGCGGCAGGCCGAGCAGGCGGTCACCACGGCCCATGCCGAGGCGGTCGCCAGCTTCACGGCGCAGAACCGGATCTCCGCCCAGGAGATCGACATCGTCGGGTTCCATGGCCAGACCGTGCTGCATCGCCCGGAGCGGAAGCTGACGGTGCAGATCGGTGATGCCCTGGCGCTTGCCAAGGCGATCCACATTCCGGTGATGCATGATTTCCGCGCCGCCGACGTCGAGGCGGGCGGGCAGGGCGCGCCATTCGTGCCGGTCTACCATCGTGCGCTGGCGCAATCGCTGAACCGCGAGGGGCCGATCGTCGTGGTCAATATCGGCGGCGTCTCCAATATCACCTACATCGACGGGGCGGACACGCTGATCGCCTGCGACACCGGGCCGGGCAACGCGCTGCTCGACGACTTCATGTTCCGCCAGATGCATCAGCCGTTCGACACCGCCGGGAAGTTCGCCGCGCTGGGCAAAGCTGACGAGGCCTGGATCGCACAGGCCCTGAGGTTGCCGTTCTTCACGCTGCCGCCGCCGAAATCGCTCGACCGCAACCACTTTGCCAGCCTGAAGCTCGGCGCCGTGGCGCCCGCCGATGGCGCGGCGACGCTGACCGCCTTCACCGCGGCTGCGATCGCCCGCGTCGTGCCGCTGTTGCCGAAGGTGCCGAAGAGCTGGATCGTCTCCGGTGGCGGCGCCTCCAACCTCACGATGATGCGGATGCTGCGCGAACGGCTCGCGCCGGCGATCGTGGAACCCGCCGAGGCGCTGGGCTGGGCCGCGGACGCCATCGAGGCGCAGGCCTTCGGCTTCCTCGCCGCGCGCGGCCTGAAGGGCCTGCCGCTGAGCTATCCCGCCACTACGGGGGTGCCGATCCCGATGACCGGGGGCATCATCGCGCGACCGTGATTTAGATGCAAATGCATCTACCTTGACAGTTCCATGCCGCTGCATTTAATTCGATGCAGTTGCATTGAACGCGAGGTTCGCCATGGCCGCCCTGAAGCTGATCAGCCACAAGCTCTGCCCCTATGTGCAACGCGCGGTGATCGCGCTGCATGAAAAGGGCGTGCCGTTCGAGCGGATCGACATCGATCTCGGCAACAAGCCGGACTGGTTTTTGAAGATCTCGCCGCTCGGCAAGGTGCCGGTGTTGGTCGTGACCCGTGACGACGGCACCGAGGTCGCGCTGTTCGAGAGCAACGTGATCTGCGAGTACATCGAGGAGACGCAGGCCGGCGCCAAGCTGCACCCCAAGGAGGCGCTAGTCCGCGCCGAGCATCGCGCCTGGATGGAGTTCGGCTCGGCCATTCTCGGCGATCTCTGGGGGCTCGAGACCGCAACCGATGCCGCGGCCTTCGAGAGCAAGCGGCAGGCGGTCGTCGCGAAATTCGCGCGGGTCGAGGCGGCGCTGGGTGCGGGGCCGTTCTTCGCAGGCCCAAATTTCAGCCTGGTGGATGCGGTGTTCGCGCCGGTCTTCCGCTACTTCGATCTGTTCGACCAGCTGATCGATCTCGCGGTGTTCACGCATACGCCAAAACTGCGCGCCTGGCGCCGCGCGCTGGCGCAGCGGCCGAGCGTGCGCAGCGCCGTGTCAGCCGACTATCCCGCGCTGCTACACGCATTCCTGGTTAACCACCGCGCGCACATGCTCAAGCTTGCCGCGTAAGCCATGTCGCACTCGGTTGCCTGGATCGCGCTCGTCGTCGCCGGAATGCTTGATGTCGGCTGGGCGATATCGATGAAATACGCCGAAGGTTATACGCGGCTCGGCTGGACGCTGGTCTCGCTGGTGCTGCTCGCCGCCTTCGTGTTCCTGCTCGGGCGCGCGCTGCAGGTGCTCGGCGTCGGCGTCGCCTACACGGTGTGGACCGGCATCGGCGCGGTCGGCACGCTGACCATGGGCGTGCTGTTGTTCAACGAAGCCTTGAACCCGATGAAGGTTGCGGGGATTGCGCTGGTGCTGATCGGCATTGCCGCGTTGAAGTTCGCGCCGGAATAGACGGGGACCGTAGCCCAGATGAGCGAAGCGATATCCGGGGTCTGCGCCGTTGCGACCCGCATGTCGCTTCGCTCATGCGGGCTACATCATGTTCGTCCTCACCGCACGTTGGCGAGGCGCATATCGAGATAGCCGGTCACCGTCTCCATCAACGGCTCGAGCTTGCCGTCGAAGAAGTGGTTGGCGCCGGGGATGACCTGCTGGTCGATCACGATGCCCTTCTGCGTCTTCAGCTTCTCGACCAGCGTGTTGACGTCCTTGGGGGGGACCACGGCATCCTTGTCGCCGTGCACGATCAGGCCCGATGACGGGCAGGGCGCGAGGAACGAGAAATCGTAGAGATTGGCGGGCGGTGCGATCGAGATGAATCCTTCGACCTCCGGCCGGCGCATCAAAAGCTGCATGCCGATCCAGGCGCCGAACGAGAAGCCGGCAACCCAGCAGGCGCGCGCTTCCGGATTGATCGCCTGCGCCCAGTCGAGCGCGCTCGCGGCGTCGGACAATTCGCCGGTGCCGTGATCGAACGAGCCCTGGCTGCGGCCGACGCCACGGAAATTGAACCGCAGCACCGAGAAGCCGCGATGCGCGAACGCGTAGTAGCACTGATAGACGATCTGGTGGTTCATCGTGCCGTGGAACTGCGGATGCGGATGCAGGATCATCGCAATCGGCGCGTTCTTCTGCTTGGCCGGATGATAGCGGCCCTCGAGACGGCCGGCAGGGCCGGTGAAAATGACTTCAGGCATTGCGTTCCCTTGATTGACGTCGATCAATCAACCGGTTGGAGCCATCTTCAGCGACGGGGCGCGAACAAAGCGGCTCATGATGAAAGCGGCGCAGGCACCGCCGGGCGGCACGCTGGAAGGCCTTCTAGCATGACGCAAGGGGCAAAAATCAAGGAAATTGTGCGGCTTGGCGGGAGTGAATCCGTTTCGTGACGTGCGCACAGCGGGCGCGTCTGCGGCGCTTTTGTGGATCAAAAGCGCCGTCGAATCATGGCGCTGGAACGTGCGATCAGCGAGGCTTGATCCTTGCGCGGTCGCTTCGCTGGTTTCACGCGGTGGAATGGCTACCTGAAGCTTCAGTTTGTCATATTGCTATCGCGCTCGGGGAGCCGTCAGTGTCTTGCCCGGCAACAAGACGAGGCTCCGGACGAGTGTGAAAAATCTCGCCTGCCGGTGACTCCGATCTGGTCTCGGTGCCTGACTGTCGTTATGTCGCAGTGGAAGGCCGCAACCATGATGGTTCGGCGGACAGATTGCATGGCCGAGCGCGTCTATCTCGACTGGAATGCCACCACGCCGCTTCGCGCCGAGGCGAAAGCGGCGATGGCCGCCGCGTGGGAATTGAGCGGCAATCCGTCCTCGGTGCACAGCGAGGGCAGGCGGGCGCGACGGCTGGTCGAGGATGCCCGCGATGCGGTGGCGAAGGCGGTCGGCCGCCGCGCGCAGGACGTGGTGTTTCTCTCCGGCGGGACCGAGGCCAATGCGCTGGCGCTAACGCCGGGATTGCGCCGTGCGGCGAGCGCGCCGGTGCGGCGGCTCCTGGTGTCGGCGATCGAGCATGCGTCGGTGCTGGCGGGCGGGCGATTTTCGCCGGATGCGATCTCCGCAATCCATGTCACGCGCGCTGGCGTGATCGATCTCGATCATCTGCGCGCGCTGCTGGCGGAGGGGCCGCCTGCGCTGGTCTCGGTGATGCTGGCAAACAACGAGACCGGCGCCATTCAGCCGATGGCTGACGTCGCCGGGATCGTCCATGCGGCCGGCGGGCTGCTGCATGTCGACGCGATCCAGGCGTTCGGCAAGATCCCGTTCGATCTGGCCTCGACGCAGGCCGATCTCGTGACGCTGTCGGCGCACAAGATCGGCGGACCGAAGGGCACCGGCGCGCTGGTGCTCGCAGATGGCGTCGAGGGACTGGAGGCGTTTCTGCGCGGCGGCGGACAGGAGCATGGGCGGCGGGCAGGGACCGAGAACGTCGCCGGGATCGCCGGGTATGGTGCGGCCGTGAAGGCCGCGATGGCAGCGCTGAAGGCCGACGCCGCTCGCGTCAGAGGGCTGCGCGACCGGCTCGAGCACGGTCTGCGGCAGACGGCGGGCTTGCTGGTCTTCTCCGATGACGTTAAAAGGTTGCCAAATACCGTTCTTTTCACGGCGCCCGGGATGAAGGCCGAGACGGCGGTCATCGGATTCGACCTCGCGGGCGTAGCGGTCTCCTCCGGTTCCGCCTGCTCGTCGGGCAAGGTCCAGCCGTCCCATGTCCTGGAGGCAATGGGATACCGTTCTGACGTCTCCCAGGGAGCGGTGCGGCTTAGTCTTGGCTGGTCTACCACGGAGACAGACGTGGATTTGGCCCTCAAGGCTTGGCGAAAGCTCGCCGATACCTTAGTTAGAGGGGAACGACGAAACACAGCTTGAACTGTTCTAAGCCGATTTCGTCGTCAAAGCTTCGTAAGAGATTTTCGGAACTTGAGATCCACCGCGGTCCTTGAAACCGCGAGCGGAGGATTGAATGCCTGCTGTACAAGAGACGGTCGAGCGCGTCCGGCGCATCGACGTCGACCAGTATCGATATGGGTTTGAGACGCAGATCGAGTCCGACAAGGCCCCGAAGGGGCTGTCGGAAGACACCGTCCGCTTCATCTCTGCAAAGAAGAATGAGCCGGCCTGGATGCTGGAATGGCGCCTGGAGGCGTATCGCCGCTGGCTGACCATGACCGAGCCGACCTGGGCGCGCGTCAACTATCCAAAAATCGACTATCAGGACATCTACTACTACGCGGCGCCGAAGCCGAAGAAGACGCTGTCCTCGATCGACGAGATCGATCCGGAAATCCTCAAGACCTACGAGAAGCTCGGCATTCCCTTGCGCGAGGTCGCGATCCTCGAGGGCGTCGAGCCGCCGCCCGGCGGCCCGCCGTCGCCCAGCCGCAAGATCGCGGTCGACGCCGTGTTCGATTCGGTTTCGGTGGCGACCACCTTCCAGAAGGAGCTGAAGGCGGCCGGCGTGATCTTCATGCCGATCTCGGAGGCGATCCGCGAGCATCCCGAGTTGGTGCAGAAATATCTCGGCACCGTGGTGCCGACCACGGACAATTATTTCGCGACGCTGAATTCGGCGGTGTTCTCCGACGGCTCGTTCGTCTACGTGCCGCCGGGCGTGCGCTGCCCGATGGAGCTGTCGACCTATTTCCGCATCAACGAGCGCAACACCGGCCAGTTCGAGCGCACGCTGATCATCGCCGACAAGGGCTCCTACGTCTCCTATCTCGAAGGCTGCACCGCGCCGCAGCGCGACGAGAACCAGTTGCACGCCGCCGTGGTCGAACTGGTCACGCTCGACGATGCCGAGATCAAGTATTCGACGGTGCAGAACTGGTACCCCGGCAATTCCGAGGGCAAGGGCGGCATCTACAATTTCGTCACCAAGCGCGGCGACTGCCGCGGCAGGAATTCCAAGATTTCCTGGACCCAGGTCGAGACCGGCTCGGCGATCACCTGGAAATACCCGAGCTGCATCCTGCGCGGCGACAATTCGAGCGGCGAGTTCTACTCGATCGCGATCTCGAACGGCTTCCAGCAGGTCGATAGCGGCACCAAGATGATCCACCTCGGCAAGAACACGTCGAGCCGGATCATCTCCAAGGGCATCGCCGCCGGCAGGTCGCAGAACACCTATCGCGGCCTCGTCAGTGCGCACCGCAAAGCCACCGGCGCGCGCAACTACACCGCCTGCGATTCGCTGCTGATCGGCGACAAATGCGGCGCGCACACCGTGCCCTATGTCGAGGCCAAGAACTCCTCGGCAACGTTCGAGCATGAAGCGACCACGTCGAAGATCTCCGAGGACGTGCTGTTCTACTGCGTCCAGCGCGGGCTCTCGCAGGAAGAAGCCGTCGGCCTCGTCGTCAACGGCTTCGTGAAGGACGTGCTGCAGCAACTGCCGATGGAATTTGCGGTGGAAGCGCAGAAGCTGATCTCGATCAGCCTTGAAGGTTCGGTTGGCTAATCCATCCCGCTTGAGGGCGCGGCCGACGCGCTCTTTGCGGATGATGCTCAGGAAAAATCTGATGTCTTTGCTTGAAGTGAAAGATCTGAAGGTTCGTGTCGAGGAGCGTGAGATCCTCCACGGGCTGTCGCTCACAGTGAACCCGGGCGAGGTGCACGCGATCATGGGGCCGAACGGCTCCGGCAAGTCGACGCTGTCCCACGTCATCGCGGGCAAGCCGGGCTATGAAGTGACCGGCGGGCAAATCCTGTTCAGGGGCGAGGACCTGCTGGAGATGGCTCCTAACGAGCGCGCCGCCAAGGGCGTGTTCCTGGCGTTCCAGTATCCGGTCGAGATCCCCGGCGTCACCACCTGGAACTTCCTGCATGCGGCGCTCAACGCGCAGCGCAAGGCGCGCGGCGAGGACGAGATCTCGTCGCCGGCGTTCCTCAAGAAGGTCCGCGAAGTGGCGAAGCAGCTCAGCATCCCGCAGGACATGCTGAAGCGCGGCGTCAATGTCGGCTTCTCCGGCGGTGAGAAGAAGCGCAACGAGATTTTGCAGATGGCGCTGTTCGAGCCGGCCGTCTGCATCCTCGACGAAATGGATTCCGGCCTCGACATCGACGCGTTGCGGATTGCCGCCGACGGCGTCAACGCGCTGCGCTCGCCGGAGCGCGCGATGGTCGTGATCACCCACTATCAGCGGCTGCTCAACTACATCGTACCCGATGTCGTGCACGTGATGTCGAAGGGCCGGGTGGTGAAGAGCGGCGGCAAGGAACTGGCGCTGGAGCTGGAAGAGTCCGGTTACGCGCAGTTCGAAGACGCTGCCTGATCAGGTTACGGGTTTTCATATGAACGTTGTAGCAAAGACCGAGACCGGACGCGCACTGGGCGATGCTTTCGCCGTGGTGTGCGACCGTCTGCCGGGCAAGGGCATGATCGCCGATCAGCGCCGCCAGGCGTTCGAGGCCTATGAACGATCAGGCCTGCCGCATCGCCGGATCGAGGACTGGAAATACACCGACCTGCGCGCCTTGATGCGCGAAGTGCTGCCGCTCGCGCCGGCGCCCGATGCGGCCGGGCTGGACCGCGCGGCTGCTGCCGTCAAGTTGCGGGCGATCGACGGCGTACGCCGCCTGGTGCTGGTCGGTGGCGCCTTCGCGCCTGATCTGTCCGATCTCGGCGGTCTCGAGAAGGGGCTCAGCATCCGCGCGCTGCGCGAGGTGCTCGAGGCCAGCGATGGCGGGCTCTCCGCCCAGGCCTTTGCCTCCGACATCTCCAATCCGATGATCGCGCTGAATGGCGCGATGGCGACCGATGGCGTCGTCATCGAGATCGCTGACGGCACTGTGCTGTCGCAGCCGCTGCACATCGTCCACGTCGCATCAGGCGCGACGCCGGCCTCGACGTTCACGCGGTCGCTGCTCCGGCTCGGCCGCGACACCGGCGTGACGCTGGTGGAGAGCTATCTCGCGGGCGAAGGCGCCAAGGCCTACCAGACCCATGACGGGCTGATCGTTGCGATCGGCGACAATGCGCGGCTCGATCACGTCAGGCTGGTCGAGGACTCCATCGACGCGTTCAACATTTCCTCGGCGACCGTTACGCTCGGCGCGCATGCCCATTTCAATACGTTCGGCCTGACCTCGGGCGGCCATGTCAGCCGCTACCAGCTGACGATCACCTGTGCCGGTGAGGGCTCGACGGTCGAGACTAACGGCGTCAATCTGATCAACGGCAAGCAGCACGCCGACACCACGCTGTTCATGGATCACGCGGTGCCGCACTGCGCGAGCCGCGAGATCTTCCGTGCCGTCGTCGACGACCGCGCCCATTCCGTGTTCCAGGGCCGCATCATCGTCCGCCCGGATGCCCAGAAGACCGACGCCAAGATGATGACCCGCGCGCTTTTGCTGTCCGACGACGCGGAAGCCGACAACAAGCCCGAGCTCGAGATCTTCGCCGACGACGTCACCTGCGGCCATGGTGCGACCACCGGCGCGCTGGACGAGAGCCTGCTATTCTACATGCGCGCCCGCGGACTGCCCGAGAAGGAGGCGCAGGCGCTTCTGATTCAGGCCTTCGTCGGCGAGGCGATCGAGACGATTGCCAGCGACGCGCTGCGCGAGGTCGCAATTGCCACCGCGCAGCGTTGGCTTCAGGCGAGGGCGTGAGCATGCACAAGGCGGTCGCCAACGGCTCTTACGACGTCGCCTTGGTGCGGCAGGACTTCCCGGCGCTCGCCATGCAGATCTACGGCAAGCCGCTGGTCTATCTCGACAACGCCGCCTCGGCGCAGAAGCCGAATGCGGTGCTCGACCGCATGACCGAGGCCTACAAGAGCGAATACGCCAACGTGCATCGCGGCCTGCATTACCTCGCCAATGCCGCGACGGAGGCCTATGAAGGCGCCCGCGACAAGGTCGCTAAGTTCATCAATGCCCGCCGCAGTGAAGAGATTGTCTTCACCCGCAATGTCACCGAAGCGATCAACCTGGTGGCGTCGTCCTGGGGCGGGGTGAACATCAAGGAGGGCGACGAGATCGTCCTCTCGATCATGGAGCACCACTCCAACATCGTGCCGTGGCACTTCCTCAGGGAGCGCCATGGTGCCGTCATCAAATGGGCGCCGGTCGACGACGAGGGCAATTTCCTGATCGAGGAGTTCGAGAAGCTCCTGACGCCGCGCACCAAGATCGTCGCGATCACCCAGATGTCGAACGCGCTCGGCACGCTGGTTCCGGTCAAGGAGGTGGTGCGGCTCGCCCATGCCCGCGGCATTCCGGTGCTGGTCGACGGCGCGCAGGGCGCGGTGCATCTGCCTGTCGACGTCCAGGACCTCGATTGCGATTTCTATGCCTTCACCGGCCACAAGGTGTACGGGCCGACCGGCATCGGCGCGCTCTACGCCAAGCACGAGCATCTGGTGGCGATGCGGCCGTTCAACGGCGGTGGCGAGATGATCCGCGAGGTCGCCAAGGACTGGGTCACCTATGGCGATCCGCCGCACAAGTTCGAGGCCGGGACGCCGCCGATCGTCGAGGCGATCGGGCTCGGTGCCGCGATCGACTACGTCAATTCGATCGGCAAGGAGCGCATCGCCGCGCATGAGCATGAGCTGCTCACCTATGCGCAGGAGCGGTTGCGCGAGATCAATTCGCTGCGCCTGATCGGCACCGCCCGCAACAAGGGCCCGGTGATCTCCTTTGAGATGAAGGGCGCGCATGCCCACGACGTCGCGACCGTAATCGACCGTCAGGGCATCGCGGTGCGCGCCGGCACCCATTGCGTGATGCCGCTTTTAGAGCGGTTCAACGTGACGGCCACCTGCCGCGCATCCTTCGGGATGTATAATACAAGGGAAGAAGTCGACCATCTGGCGCAGGCGCTGATCAAGGCGCGGGAACTGTTCGCATGACCGATACAGCCGAAGTCAAGACGGCCACCATGGAAACCACCTCGGCACTGCCCGCGGAGGAGACCGAGCGCATGAGCGGCGAGATCGTCGCCGCGCTGAAGACGGTGTTCGACCCGGAAATCCCGGCCGACATCTACGAGCTCGGCCTGATCTACAAGGTCGACCTGAAGGATGATCGCTCCGTCGACATCCTGATGACGCTGACCACGCCGAACTGCCCGGCCGCGGGCGAGCTGCCGCAGATGGTCGAGAACGCGGTGGCCAGCGTTCCCGGCGTCGGCGTCGTCAACGTCAATCTGGTGTGGGATCCGGCCTGGACGCCGGACCGGATGTCGGACGAGGCGCGCCTCGTCCTCAATATGTGGTGATGCGTTAGGGAACTAGACTTAGGCTCAAGAAAAACGGCAATTGATTTGCCGCTGGGACTGACCACATGAGTGACATGACGCAAGCTTCACCAACCCCAGCCAAGCCGAAGCGGCCGCGCCCGCAGGTCATGAAATTGACCGATGCCGCGGCGGAGCGGATCACCGAGCTGACCAAGCGCGCCGATTCCGAGATCGTCGGCCTGCGCGTCGGCATCAAGAACGGCGGCTGCGCCGGACAATCCTATACCGTCGAATACGCCCACGAGATCCGTCCGACCGACGAAGTGGTCGAGGACAAGGGCGTGAAGATCCTGGTCGATCCGAAGGCCGTGCTGTTCCTGCTCGGCACCGAGATGGACTACAAGGCCGACAAGATGCAGGCCCAGTTCGTGTTCAACAACCCGAACCAGGTCTCCGCCTGCGGCTGCGGCGAATCGGTGCAGCTCAAGCCGGCCACCGTCTGATTCTTTCGTGTCCCGGACGCGCTGCGGCGTGTAGCGCCGCATCGCAGAGCCGGGACCCATCCCTCAGTTGCGCAACGGCCGATGGGCCCCGGCTCTGCAGCGCATCGTTCCACGCTGCGCTGCGTCCGGGGCACGAGGCAGGCACATGGACCGTGAATTCCTGAGCGACCTGTTCGCCGATTTCGGCCCGGTCACGCTGCGCCGGATGTTCTCCGGCTACGGCATCTCCGCTGACGGCACCAATTTCGCGCTCGCGCTGCGTGCCGGGCTCTACTTCAGTGCCGACGAGGAGACCATCCCGCAATTCGAGGCCGAAGGCTGCGGGCCGTTCCAGTACCAGACGCGGTCGAAGACGGTCACGGTGAATTCGTACTGGCAGCTGCCGGCGCGGTTGTTCGATGATTCCGAGGAGCTCGCGGTCTGGGCGCGCTCGGCGCTCGGCGCTGCCCAGCGCGCCGAGCTGCGCAAGCGGCCACGGAAACGACCGGTTGCGCGGACGGCGAAGGCGCCTGCGAAGAAAGTTTCCGCGAAGAAGACTGCTGCCAAGAAGGCTGCGGTGAAGAAGACCGCGGCGAAGCGACCTTCAAAGAAGTGAGTACAAAAGAAGAAGAGGTCGTCATCCTGATGTGAAGCTTTGTCCGCATCCACTGTTGTCGTCGCCCGGCTCGACCGGGCGACCCAGTACGCCGCGGCCTATCGGCTCAAGCACGACCGTCTCTGGAATACTGGATCACCCGCATGCGCGGGTGATGACGCTGAGCAAGCTGAGTAAGCCAATTCCGTCATCCTGAGCGCGCGTCTCGAAGGATGGCGGACAGATCACGCCACGCGGGTCTGGGTCTCGGCGCTGTATTCCGGATCGGTCTCGCAGATCACGCGGTTGCGCCCGGCGCGCTTGGCGGCATAGAGGCAGGCGTCGGCACGCTCGATCAGTGAATCCGTGTCGTCGCCCTGTTTCAGCATGGAGACGCCGACCGAGATCGTGACACGGCCGAGGATCTCGCCGGTCGACTTCTTCTTCAGTTCCTTGGCCATCACGGCGCGGCGGATGTGGTCGGCGACCGTCAGCGCCTGGCGCAGCGCGGTGTTGGGCAGCACGACAGCGAATTCCTCGCCGCCATAGCGCGCGGTGATGTCCTGGCCCTTGATGGTCTGCTTCAACGACTGCGCCACCAGCCGCAGCACCTGGTCGCCGGTGAGGTGGCCGTAGGAGTCGTTGAACGACTTGAAGTGATCGATGTCGAACATCAGGAGCGACAGCGGTTCGCTGCTGGCGAGCGCAGTCTGCACCGCCATGTCGATCGAGCGGTCGAAATATTTGCGGTTGCCGAGGCCGGTCAGCGGATCGGTCAGGCTCTCGGCGCGGATCGCCTCGAGGCTGTGCTGCAGGTCGCTGATCTCGGATTTCGACAGTGCGAGCCGGTTCTCCAGCGCCTGGTTGGTCTCGCGCATCTCGCGGGTAGATTTCGCCAGACTGTCGACGATGGCCTTGATGTGATCGCGGGTGGTCGCGGTCGCAAGCTTGCTGGTGGCGCCGACCAGGCTCGCATCATATGTGGCCGACACACCAAGCGCATCGGTGATCAGCTTCATGACGGCGTCGATCTCGCCGATGACGCGCGCGCCGACCTGGTCGATGCGGTCCGACGTCTTGATGTGCGAGAGGTAGGTTTCGTAGATCTGCTCGAGGTCGGATTCGCTGAGCTTGCCGCTGCGCGCCAGCGTCTCGTTGATGACCTTGTTGAGCGGAGCGTTGTAGCCGGTCGCGTAGACGTACCAGATTTCGTAGTTGCGGGGGACGGCGGTCTGGCGAAGCGAGCGAATCTGGCCAAGCGCGACTTCGGCAAAGGCCAATGTACGTTCTTGTTCGTCCAGCAGCTTAACCACTGTTACGTCCCCAATGCACAATGCCGATTGTGTCCGGCTGCAATAACTAAACTATTGGCGGGAGGGTACGGGACGAGAGTGAAGGCAAGGTAAATAGTGGAACTACGGGGATTTGGCTGCGACGATCGTCGGACGATCTCGATTCCGCCGAGGATCGCACGCCGCTTTCACACGCTTTTCGCTTGCTCACGATTCCGGTGCGAAAGCTGCGCGTATTTGCTTCAAACCCGAAGGAATCACGCGCGCCTCCGCCGTCGACGACAACGGAGATTGCCCGGAATACCGCCGCAGGAGCGGCGGCGGCGGAGCCGACCTTAGGCGCGTGCGCGCACGGGTCGCAGCAGGAAGGCGGGCAGGTGCGAATGATCGCCGGGCTCGTGGTCCGCCTCGCGCTGCGGCCGGCGCGGCTCGGCACGTCCGATCGACGGCACATGCGACGGGGCCTGCGGGCCAGCGTTGCGGCCGTGGCGCGGTTCGCGCTCCGGCTTCGCTGCACGCTCCTGCCGGGGCTCCCGGTCCTGCCGGGGCTCGCCTTCTCCGTGACGCGCTTCGCGTTCACTGTGACGCGGCTCGCGCTCACCTTGGCGCGGTTCGCGCTCACGGCGCGGCTTGCGGCTGCCACGGGCACCATCGCGCGAACCGTCGCGGCTGCGCGAGCGGCGCGGCGCGGCGTCCTCGTCGGAGGCATCGCTGCGAACGGTGTAGTCGCCCTCGGCGCGCGGGATCGGCTGGCCGATCAGCTTCTCGATCGCGGTCATCGACTTGCTGTCGAGCGAGGTGACGATCGAGATCGCGGTACCGGTGCGTCCGGCGCGGCCGGTACGGCCAATGCGGTGGACGTAGTCATCGGGGTGGTGCGGCACGTCGAAATTGAAGACGTGGCTGACGGCCGGAATGTCGAGGCCACGGGCGGCGACGTCGGAGGCGACGAGCAGCGGAATCTCGCCCTTGCGGAATTGATCGAGGGCCGCTGTGCGCGCGCTCTGATCCATGTCACCGTGCAGGGCGCCGACACTGAAGCCGTGCTTCTGCAGCGATTTGTGCAGGACTGCGACTTCGCGTTTGCGATTGCAGAAGATAATCGCGTTGTTGAGATCCTTGGCGTCGCGCAGCAGGCGGCGGAGGATATCGCGCTTCTCATGCGCTTCGCGGCCGGCCGGGACCTGCAATTGCGTCACCGTGACGGCGGTCGTCGCCGGTTTGGAGACTTCGATCCGTGCCGGATTATGCAGGAAGGCCTCGGTGATGCGGCTGATCTCCGGAGGCATCGTCGCGGTGAAAAACAGTGTCTGCCGCGTGAAGGGGACGAGCTTGCAGATGCGTTCGATGTCGGGGATGAAGCCCATGTCGAGCATGCGGTCGGCTTCGTCGATCACCAAGAGCTCGACGCCGGTGAGCAGCAACCCGCCGCGTTCGGTGTGGTCGAGCAGGCGGCCGGGCGTTGCGATCAGGACGTCGACGCCGCGGGTCAGCTTGGAGTCCTGGTCGCCGAAGGAGACGCCGCCGATCAGCAGCGCCACGTTCAATTTCTGACCGGCGCCGTATTTGTCGAACTGCTCCTTCACCTGCGCGGCGAGTTCGCGGGTCGGCTCAAGGATCAGGGTGCGCGGCATCCGTGCCCGGGCGCGGCCCTTCTCGAGGATCGTGAGCATCGGGAGAACGAAGGCCGCGGTCTTGCCGGTGCCGGTCTGGGCAATGCCGAGCACGTCGCGTCGGGCGAGGACGTGCGGGATTGCCTGTTCCTGGATGGGAGTGGGGGTGGTGTAACCGGTGGCCGCTACTGCGGCGAGGACCTTATCGGACAGGCCTAGATTGGAAAAAGACATTGAGCCTCTGGTCGAAACCGCCGTTCGGCATCGCAGGTAAAAGGCTGTCGCGTTCGGCCCCGAAACGGCTCGCTTTTCTATAAAGCTCGGGGGCTCTGACTAACGCTGACGGACGGCAAACCTGACGAATCGCGTTTCGATCCGAGGGCCGCGTTGCCACGCAACATAGGGGCGAACCCGGTAAAGTCAATCTTGGAACCGGCCGATGGCCGAAAAAGCTTAATGTTTTCGCAGAAATAAGCGTCGTTTCCGTCATTTTGCGGTCAAATGAATCACTACCCCCGGATCCGGCGGCCGGGCCTCGGCAGGGGCGTGCGCGCTACTTTTCGGCCTGGATTCGCCTGACGTCAGGCCCCCGGATGCACCGGCCCCGCCACGGGCCGGGACGCCCTACCATGCATAGCGGACCGCGCCCTTGCCGGCGTAGGAGCGGGTCACGTTGGAGAATTCGCCCTCGAAGCTTGCGAGCGCCGACCAGCCGTTTGCCCATCTCAGTTCGGCGGAGGCCGTCGTCAGGGCGGAGTCGGAGGCCTGCGCCGCGCCGCTCACCACGAAGCTCGCGCCGGGGAGGGTCTGGAACGTCGCTGCGATGCTGCGGTCGGGGTTGAAATCATGCGCCCAGGCGAGGCGGCCGCGCAGCGTCAGAACCGCATTGGAGAGTGCGAAGGATTTGTCGGCGCGCAGGCCGAGCTCGCTGCGGCTGTCGGTGATGCTCTTCGCGTTGTAGGCCAGCGCAAAGGTGTTGGCGCCGACGATGGCCTGTTCGGCGTAGCCCGGAAGCTGGAACGTGGTGAACTGGCCGGCGGCGTAGGGCGTCAGGCCGACGCCGCCGATCCATGGCGCAACGAGGCGGTAGCCGCCTTCGGCGCGGCCCGACCAGGCGTTGGCGTTGAATTCGGCGCGCAGGCGATCGATGCCTCCGACCGTCACGGTGCGGTCGGTGGTGACGTCCTGCCAGCCATAGGCCAGCGCACCGGCGACGTACGCCGCGCCGATATTGTGCCGGACGAATGCGCCGGCCTGGAACAGGTCGGAGCGGCCGCCGCCGCCGTTGGTGACGCTGAAGTTGGTGCCGCCGCCGGCGAGCGCGAAGCCGGCGATCGTGTTTGGCGAGAAGCGGTAGTCGGCGCCGATGGCGGTGCCGAACGCCTGGCTTGTGGTGTTGTTCGAGCCGAGCCGTTGTTGCCGTCGGTGGTCTGCGAGCCGCCATACGCTGCCGCCCACACGCTCCAGCGCGGATCGTAGCTCACGGCGATCGGCGCCTTGCGATAGACTGCGGCATAGGCCTCGCTGGTCGAACGCCTGGCCGCGTAGGCCATGGAATTGTCGTCAGCGTAGGACGTGGCGCCGGCCGGCACGGCCGCCGCGCCGCGGCCGTCGATGAAGGGATCGAGCATCGTGCCCATGAACTGGTTCATGGCGTTGAACGTGGTCTGCTGCGAACCTGCCGCGCTCTCCCCGGAGAGCTGGGTCAGGCCCTTCAGGAGATCGTCGCCCGACAGGTTGAAGATCGCGCTGAACGCGTTGGAGAGGTTGGCGCCGCCGAGCAGGCCGTTGTCGATCGCGCCCGCGACGTTCCTGTGGTTGATGCCGGCGTTGTTCGGCAGGATCGGGGAGAGCAGGCCGGGATCGAGCGACAGCAGCACGTCGTTGCCGACATTGCTCAGCACCGGATTGCGGGCGAGGTTGTTGGCGAGCAACAAATTCGCCGAGCCGAACGTGCCGCTCAGCGTTCCTGCATTGACGATCGTGTAGGTGACCTTCCTGGTGATCCGCTCGAGCGGATCGACGATGACATTGCCGGCAATGTTGGCGGTGCCGGTGACGATCGCCTTGTCGCTGATCGTGTTGGTGACCTGCACCAGATAGGTCGCGGCCGCCGTCATGGTCAGGCTTGCCATCGTGATGGTGCCGGGCGAATTGCCGGGCGACAGCGTGCCGCCGATGACGGTGTTTCCGATGGTGCCGTTGCCGCCGAGCGTGCCGGTTGGGCCGACGGTGACGCTGGCATTCGGCAGCGCGCCGTTGAGGGTGAACACGCTGTCGACGTTGACAGGCCCGGCAAAGTTCGAGCTGCCGGTGAAGCTCCAGTTTGCGCCGGCGAGCAATGCAAGGCTGGAGAAGCCCGAGAACTGCGCGCCGCTACCGAGCTTCGACAGATCGAAGCTGGTCGCGGTCGTGCCGCCGAATTGCAGGATGCTGGTCCCGGTGCCGATGACATTGCCGTTGAATGCTGCGCCGGACTGCATTTGCAGCACGTCGTTGGTGCCGCCGAACTGCACCGCGGTGCCGCCGGTGCCGGTGATGGTGCCGTTGGCGATCAGCGTCGTGGTGCCGCCTGACGTCGTGATGCCGGTGGCACCGGTGACGGAAGTCCCGGTGGTGATGAAGATGTTGCCCGGTGTCGAGCGCGATGCGGCGATGCCGACGCCACAGCTCAGCACACTGCCCAGCGAGTCGATCCTGATGTCGCCGAGACCGTCGCGCTGGGCGAAGATGCCGTAGCTGCCAGCGGCAGTGCCGCTCGCAATGACATTGCCTTCGGCGCGCAGCGCCAGCGTTGCGGCGTTGTCGGCGCCATGGGTAATGACGCCACTGATGCCGATCGCCGCCGCACTGGTCGATGTTGCGCTCACGGTGCCCTTGGTGACGAGGTCGATGCCGCCGAGGCCCGCGGTGATGGACGAGAACCTGGAAATGCCGCGGCTCAGCGTGATGCCGGTCGCGGCGCCGTCAGAAGCCGCGGTCACGTCGCCATTGGCGCGAACGGTGAGTGTACCGGTGTTGACGAAGGTCGGCGGAAGGCTGACGGTTGAGGCAGTAATTCCGGTGGCCGTGCTGCCGGCGCCGATCGCAGTGGCCGTCACGGCGCCATCGGCGGTCAGCCGGGTCGCGCTCAGATTGTTTTGTGCCACGCTGACGCCAACGACTGTCGACGCGGTGTCGCTGATCGATGTTGCCGTCACGGCGCCGTGCAGATTGAAGTCGACCGGGACCACGCCGTAGGCTGCCAAGGACGCTCCGGTCACATTTGCGACTTGGCCGGATGGCGTCATGCCGGCAATCGTGATCGATCCGTTGGCGTTCAATGCCGCGGAGCCGTTGCTGGATGTACTTCCCAATCCGGCGGAGAGGCCGACGACGGTGCCACCGGCCGAAGGAGAGGTGGAAGTCCTGGTGTCGAAGGTTCCGGAGATATCGCCATTGAAGGTCGCGGTGTTGGTGCCGGCGCCGGAAAAAAAGACGGACGCCAGGGCGCCGTAGTAGCCTTGGTCGGGGCCGTTTCCCTTGGCAATATTGCCGTCCACGACGAGGCTATTGTTGGCGCCGCCGCCGCCGGTGGACACGGAAAGCGTCCCGCCCGTGATGCCGCGCGTCCGCACCGTGTTGGTGCCGCTGCCGTAGTTAGTCAAATTCACCGAGCCGCTGACATCCTGATTGAGTTTCACCGTGAACGCGCTGGTGTTGGCGGAATTGTTGGCCTGGAGGATGATGCCGCCCGTGACGCTCGCATTGGTCGTAAGGTCGACGGTACCGGTGCCGCCGTCCTGGAGATAAATGCCGCCGACGACCGCGCCGTTGGTCGTGACGGAAAGATTACGCGCATAATAGCTGCCCTGTCCCATGCGGACGTAAATCCCGCCGCCTGTTTGGGTTGTGTTGCCGGTGACTGCGCCTGTCGCGATGGTGACGTCGGACTGGTTGCCGTTGGTCAGGACGAAGATTCCGGTGCCGTTCGGGGCCTCGATCTGGCTGCCAACCGTGTTGATGTTGACGCTCCCCCCCGGTCCTGCACTCGTGACACTGATGCCGGTGCCAGCCGTGATCGTGCCGGCGGTCTGCGTGATCGAGACCGGACCGCTGGTCGAGACGTTGATTGCGTACCAGTTGGCGGTGACGTCGGCCGATCCCGTGTAGGTGATCGGGGCTTGGCTGCCGCCGAGGAGCTGGATGCCGTCGTACAGGCGCGATGTGATGCCCGCGGGGTCGTTGTGGTTGAACGTGATACTGCCGGAGGCGCTCACGGTCACGCCGTGGGTGGTGATCCCGGCGCCGGCGTTGACGTTCACGGTGATATCACCGTTGAAACTCGTGTTGAGCCCGCCGTCCGACGGATGGGCGGCGTCGCAGAGCACGTTGCCGGTGCCGACGCCAGAACAGTAGACCGCCGCCTCGGCCGTGGACGCCATCGCGATCAATGACGCCGATCCAAGCAGCGCGCCGCGCCACATTCCCGGCCTGCCGCCGCCGCCCGCCATAACCGTGCCCCGACACCCCATTGTAGCTGTTTGTTTCTGACGTAACGGCCGTGTGGTGTCTTCTCAGTGCGCGCATACCGTTGATCCAAAGCGCACCTGCCGCAGAAATGAGCGCAGGTGTAGCCGTTCGGCACCATGCTGCACGGGCCGCGCCGGATTGGCGCGAGGGCAGCGCCGCCGGGCGGTGCCGTCGTGCTAGAGCCCCGCGGCCCGGTACTCGCCCGGCGTCAGGCCCTCGGATGCGCTGAAGATCCGGTAGAACGTGGCCAGGCTACCAAACCCGCATGCAAGCGCGATATCGGCGATCGGCTGCGGCGGCTTTTCACGCAGCAGCCTTCGGCTCTCGCTCAGGCGCTCGGCGGTGACGGTCTGCGAAAAGCTCGCCTCGGTCGCCTCGAACAGGACGTGCAGGTAACGGACCGAGACGCCGAGCAGGTCGGCGACCATGCCGGGCGAGAGAGCCGGCTTCGCGAGATGGCGCGTGATCAGGCGTCGCGCCAGGCTGAGCCGGCCGACGCGGAGCGCCTGCTGGGCACGGCGGCTGCCAGGCCTGATCGCGCCGCGCTCGATCAGCGCGAGGTCGGCCACGATCTTAACCAGCGCAGGTATGCTCGCGCTATCACCGGCCTCCGTCGCCTCCTTGAAGTCGGCAAGGCAGGCTTCGAGCAACGGTGCCCAGCCACGATTGCTTGCCGTCGGAGCGCTGCGACGGGCGGCTTCCAGGGCTGGGGTCTGATCGGCATGCAGCTCGACGACAGTGGGGACAACAAGGCGCGCCGGGCCGGTGGATGACGCCTCCGGGCTCTGATCCTCGTGCTTACCGCGCATCGTGCATGACCTCTCGCTCTGCATGAGAGCGCGCGTCGCCGGTAACGAGATTTGCGTTGTCTTGTCCGGGCGAAGCGCCTGCGCGGTTCTGGCGAAATCGCCGGAAAATATCTTCTCAATGCGCGCAGGCTGTTGACGTCGGTTCGGCGAGCGTCGGATTGCGCGGCGGCGTGCCCGGTCGCCGGCACGGACATAGCCATGCTTTAGCAACCCGCAACAGCCCGGGGTGCGTGCCTGTCCGGCGCAGGACGCTCAGGCCAGTCGCGCCCGGTAATCGCCCGGCGTCATCGATTCCGACGCATTGAAGAGGCGGTAGAACGTCGCAAGGCTCTCGAAGCCGCAGGCAAAGGCGACCTCGGCGATCGTCTGCCCCGGCGTCTCGCGGAGCAGGCGGCGGCTCCGCGCGAGCCGGAGCACGGTGACGGTCTCCGAGAAGCTCATCTCCGTCTCCTCGAACAGGATGTGCAGGTGACGGACCGAGATGCCGAGCAGGCCGGCAATCAGCCTTGGCGACAGCGCCGCATTCGAAAGATGCCGCCGGATCAGGCGGCGGGCCAGCGACAGATGGCCGGTTCGCAACGCCTGCTGCGCGAGCCGGCTCTTCGGCCGCATGATGCCGCGGTCGATCAGCGCGATATGGGCGAGCGCCTGCACCGTCGGAGGCGCGTCCGCCGTCGCGGCGTCGCTCCCTTCGACCAGGTCGCGGAAGCATGATTCCAGCAGGGTCCGCAGCGCGGTCTGATCCGGCACGGGCCTGGGGACGAGTTCGCCGAGCTCGGCGCCCGGCGGGATAATCCCTGCCACCGGGATCTTGATGATGCGCAGATGGAAGCCGTCGTCGTGCAGCGGGACGGTGCGATAGGGCAGGTCCGAATAGCTGGTCGCGAACATGCCGTCGCGAACCGCGAATTCATCGAGCCGTGCGCCGCCGAACCAGCCGCCACCGCCGAGCTGCTGGTAGATGCACAGGCTGTCGCTGCTCGCATCGGCGATATCGGCAGCGCGCCGTTCGACGCGGTAGGGCGAGGCGCGCAGCTCGACCAGCCCGGCATCGCCGAGCTTGCGCAGCGAGAACTCGCCGAAGAAGTCCCGGCGCTGCTCGGGCTCGAGCTCCGCGGTGACGCCGAACAACCCCTTGGCGCGCACCTCGCGCCAATAGTCGAAGCGATCCCGGGGATCGACCTGCTCAGTGGACCATGTGTACACGGAAAAGCTCGTGGAAAACCTGTGGGACCTGCGGGGAGCTCGAGCCGGATGGAGAGGGCGAATCTTATCACGCGGACCGGAAAAAGAAACTTGACCTAAGGCCGGTGGGCGCCTCATTCGGGCCGGGGGTGGCCGGTCGGAACGGCCACCCGCGGCCAGCCTTGAACCGGCCAAACGGCTGATCCGACTATTAAGCGCGCGATGAGATGAGGTTGAATTGTCCATCGCGCTTTAGTCTGTTGTTTAAGCATGATCTTTCGGAAAACCGCTTCGCACTTTTCCGGATCATGCTCTAGGCGGCGGTCGCACGGGCGGCGCACTTGTCGTGCAGGCGGGGAATCGGATGAAGAGCTGGCTTTCGAGACTTTCGGCGACCGTTTTGGCGGTTGGATTGGTCGCATTGGCGGCGCCCGCCCAAGCCGAGAAGCGCGTCGCGCTGGTGATCGGCAACAATGACTACAGGAACGTACCCAAGCTGCAGAAGGCGGTGAACGACGCCCGCACCATGGGCGACACGCTGAAGCAGCTCGGCTTCAACGTCATGGTGGCCGAGAATTTGAACCGGCAGGCGTTCTCCGAGACATTGCTCGCTTTCGACCGCGCCGTGGAACCCGGCGACACTGCGTTCTTCTTCTATGCCGGCCACGGCTTCGAGATCGCCGGCCAGAACTTCCTGCTGCCGACCGACGTGCCGGCCGCGACCGAAGGGCAGGAGGAACTGGTGCGCGACGCCTCGGTGCTCGCCGACCGCATCATCGAGCGGTTGCAGAACAAGAAGGCGCGTACCTCCATCCTGGTGTTCGACGCCTGCCGCAACAATCCGTTCGAACGGGCCGGCACGCGCGCCGTTGCCGGCGGCGGCGGGCTGGCGCCGATGACGCAGCTGCCCGAAGGCGTGTTCTCGGTGTTCTCGGCGGGGCCGCGCCAGACCGCGCTCGACCGTCTCTCGAACGACGATGCCAATCCCAATTCGGTGTTCACGCGAACCTTCGCCAGGGAGTTGCTGCAACCCGGCGAGAACATGGTGCAGGTCGCCCAGCGCACCCGGCGCCTGGTCAGCGAGATGGCCGAGACCGTGAAGCACAAGCAGATCCCGGTCTATTTCGACCAGATGGTCGACGATGTCTTCCTGAACGGAATCGCGAAGGGGCAGGCCGAGGCGGCCAAGCCGTCCGCTCCGCCGCAGCAGGTGGCCGCGCTGCCGCCGGTCTCGGTGCCGAAGCTGCCGAAAGAGGATACCGTCAACGCGCCGATCGCGAGCTTCTCGCGGCACAATGGCGGCTGGTCCGTCGTGTTCTCGATCGCCGATCCGGCGCTCGGCATTTCCTGGCGGATCGGCGACAGCGGCGATTTCCGCGAGACCGGCTTCATGGACACGCTCGATCCGCGCACCCGCAAGCGGATGCCCAATCCGTCGATCGAGCTGCCGGCCGATGCGCCGGCCGCCACGATCCAGCTGCGCTATGTCGACACCCAGGGCGAGATGCAGGGGCCGTTCCCGATCAAGTTCGATCCCGACGCCGCGCTGATCCGCGACCAGCGCAAGATACTCGACATGACCGCGACGAGCTGGCTGTCGTTCCGCGAGTTCAACGGGCTGCTGGTCTACTACACCCATTTGATGTCGTATCGCTGCGCGATCCGCGAGGTGCGGATCGGCATCGATAGCGCGGTGCCGGACAAGGTCTTGAAGATGCCGGCCTGCAATCAGCGCGATCCGAGCGCGATCCCGTCCGACGCGCAGCCCTATCTGAAACTCGCGCCGCAGACCAAATCGGTCTCGGTGGAGCTGACCTATCGCGATGGCAGCGTGTCGGAAATCAAGACGTTCAGGCGATAGGTTTGCATCCCTGTCGTCCGATCCGCGCTACAATCAAGGCCTGAGGCAGCGGTGAGGACGGCATCATGGATGCAGGCAATCCGGAGCAGGCGAACAGGCGTCGGATGAAGGTCCGCTGCTGCGTGGTCGGCGGCGGCCCGGCCGGCATGATGCTCGGCTATCTGCTCGGACGCGCCGGGGTCGACGTCGTGGTGCTGGAGAAGCACGCCGACTTCTTCCGCGACTTCCGGGGCGACACCGTGCATCCCTCGACCCTGCAGGTGATGGACGAGCTCGGTCTGATCGACGGCTTCCTCAAGCTGCCGCACCAGGACATCCAGAAGCTCGACGGCATGTTCGGCGGCGCCTCGGTGCGGATCGCCGACCTCAGCCGCCTCAGCGTCAAATATCCCTTCATCGCGATGATGCCGCAGTGGGACTTCCTCAATTTCCTGCGTGAGAGCGGCCGGCGCTTTCCTTCGCTGCAGGTGCTGATGAGCGCGGAGGCGACCGACCTGATCCGGCATGGCGACGCCGTTACGGGCGTCCGGGCCAACACGGCTGATGGTCCCGTCGATATCGAAGCCGAGCTGACGATCGGCTGCGACGGCCGCCATTCCGTCGTGCGCGAGCGCGCCGGCCTCGAGGTTGAGGAGATCGGCGCGCCGATGGACGTGCTGTGGTTTCGCGTCGGCCGCCGTCCGGACGAGACCGAGAATCTGTTCGCCCGCGTCGAGCACGGCAAGATGATGGTGACGTTCGACCGCGGCGACTATTGGCAATGCGCCTATGTGATCGCCAAGGGACAATACGAGGCCGTGCAGGCGAGGGGGCTAGCGGCGCTGCTCGACGACGTGGTGCATCTCGCGCCGATCCTGAAGGACGGCATTGCCGACGTCAAAAGCTTTGACGACGTCAAGCTGCTTACGGTGGCGATCAATCGCCTGACGCGCTGGACCCGTCCCGGCCTGCTCTGCATCGGCGACGCCGCGCATGCGATGTCGCCAATCGGCGGCGTCGGCGTCAACCTCGCGGTGCAGGACGCGGTCGCCACCGCCAACATCCTGGCGACCAAGCTCGTAGATGGCTTGCCGTCGGAGGACGAGCTCGATGCCGTCAGACGGCGCCGCGAATTTCCGGTGCGGGTGACGCAGCGCATGCAGGTGATCGCGCAGAACAACCTCATCACCGCAGCGCTGAAGCCAGGCGATCAGCCGGCACCGTTGGCGTTGCGGCTGATCACGGCGATGCCCTGGCTGCAGGGGCTCACCGCGCGTCTGGTCGCTGTCGGCGTGCGGCCGGAGCACGTCCATTCGCCGACGGCGCGCTGACGCGCACCGCGCGCACGCATGCGCCGGGGCTCCTGTGTTTCAGGCCATCACTGAATAGCCGCCATCGACCGGGATGGCGGTGCCGGTGACGAAGTCGGAGGCCGGCGACGCCAGGAACACGGCGATGCCCGCGAAGTCGTCGATCGCCCCCCAGCGTGCCGCCGGCGTGCGTGCGAGCACGCGCTCGTGCAGACCGGCCACCTGCTGGCGCGCGCCCTTGGTCAGATCGGTGTCGATCCAGCCGGGAAGGATGGCATTGACCTGGATGTTGTCCGGCGCCCAGGCGTTGGCGCAGGCGCGCGTGTACTGCACGATGCCGCCCTTGCTCGCGGCATAGGCCGCAGCGAAGCTCGCGCCGAAGATCGACATCATCGAGCCGATATTGATGATCTTGCCGTGGCCAGACGCCTTGAGCGCAGGATAGGCCGCCTTCGAGCACAGGAATGCGCTGGTGAGATTGGTGTCGATCACCTTGCTCCACTCGTCGAGCTCGAGCTCGTGCGGCGGCTTGCGGATGCTCATGCCGGCGTTGTTGACGAGGATGTCGATCCGGCCGAGCTCGCCGACGACCCGCGCAACCATCGCCGCGACCGCCGCCTTGTCGGTCACATCGGTTGCCACCGCGATCGCCTTGACGCCGCGCTTGGCGAGATCCTCCACCGCCGCTTTCGATTTCGCCTCGTTGCGGCCGACCACGGCAACCGCGGCGCCGGCGTCCGCCAGGCCGCGCGCCATGCCGAGCCCGATGCCGCCGTTGCCGCCGGTGACGATGGCGACCCGGCCCGAGAGATCAAACTGTCCGTTTTTCATTGTTGTTGTCCGCTGTGGTTTGAACCGGGGGTCGAGAGTGCCCGATCGCCACAACGCTGACCAGATCAGGCGCAGCCGGGCGGCCCTGCGCCAGCCGGCATGCGCAGGGGACTGCTCGCGAAGACGTTGGCGCAACAAAAAAGCCCCGGACAATGCCGGGGCTTTTGGTCTGCTATCAGCAGAGATCAGTACTTGGCGACAACCGGGCCGGTCCAGTTGAAGCGGTAGACCAGCGCGGTGCTGATGGTCTGGACGAACGGCCTGAAGGTGATGTCGCGACCGTTCGAGATATTGGTGCCGTCAGCCAGCTCGGAGATGTTCCTGTTGTCGTAGTAAGCGGCGCGGTACTCGGTCTTCATGAACCAGCCCGGCGCGGTGATGCCGAAGATGTTCAGGTTGTTCTCGACGCCGCCGCCGACGAACCAGCCGCTGCGATCGAAGCCGTCGGTGTGCAGACCCGAGGGAAGAGCGGTCGCGGTGTTGAACAGCGTGGTGCCCTTCCAGTGCGAGCTGGAGTAACCGGCGTTGACGTAGGACAGAACGTTCGGAGCGACCAGATAACCCAGGCGCGCACCGGCGGCCCAGCTGTAGTCGTTCTTGATATTGCCGGCGAGGAACGGACCCTGATCCTGGATCGTGCCCTTCAGGCTGCCGAATTGACCGTCGGCGAACACGCCGATGACCCAGCTGTTGGCGGTCTGCCAGTCGTAACCGGCGCCGACGGTGCCATACCAGCCATCACCGCCCTGGCGCTGGTTGAAGCCGAGGATCGGCGCGCCCGTGGTGGTCGACTGGACACCGGTGTCAGCGTCCCAGATGCCGCCGCCGCCACCGCCGAAGATGTAGAAGCCGGTCCAGCTCGGAGCGACCGGGAGCGGGGCGGGAGCCTTGGTGTAGGGGCGGGCGGCCAGGTCAGCAGCCGACGCCGAGGCCGTCATCGCAGCAACCGCGGTCAGAGCGAGCAAAATCTTCTTCATTTCCAAATCCTCGACTTTAGCGTTCGATCGGGTCGCTGACGGGAGCGCCTTGGCACCGATTCCCGAAACTCATGTTGGGGACTATACGTGGTTCCGCCGGAAATGCTGTTGCGGGTGAGACACAACCAGCTGAAAACGAAATCGTCGGTGCTCTCGGAAAAGGCGAATGAAAACGGCCGCCTCGATCAGGAGGCGGCCGGAAAAACATTTCAAATCAGTTGGTTGCGACCTAGACGTCGAGCAAATCGTCGCTCGCGAATTCGGCCTTGTCCGAGATGAAGGCAAAGCGGGCTTCCGCCTTGGTGCCCATCAGCCGCTCGACCGAGTCGGCGGTGCCCTCGCGATCGTCGGCGAGCAGCACCACGCGCAGCATCGTGCGCCTGGCCGGGTCCATCGTGGTTTCCTTGAGCTGAGTCGGGTTCATTTCGCCAAGGCCTTTGAAGCGGCCGACATCGACCTTGGCGTTGGCGTTGAATTCGCTCTTTATCAGCGCTTCCTTGTGCGCGTCGTCGCGCGCGTAGACCGTTTTGGTGCCGTGGGTGAGGCGGTAGAGCGGCGGCACTGCCAGATAGAGATGCCCTTGGTCAATCAACGGCCGCATCTGCCGGTAGAAGAAGGTGATCAGCAGCGAGGCGATGTGCGCGCCGTCGACGTCGGCGTCGGTCATGATGACGATGCGCTGATAGCGCAGATCCTCTTCGCGGTAATGCGCGAGCGTGCCGCAGCCGATCGCCTGCACGAGGTCGGAGAGCTGCGCGTTCGCGGTTAGCTTGTCCTTGCCGGCAGACGCAACGTTGAGGATCTTGCCGCGCAGCGGCAGCACGGCCTGCGTCTTGCGATCGCGCGCCTGCTTGGCGCTGCCGCCGGCCGAGTCACCTTCGACGATGAACAGTTCGGAGCCTTCGGTGCCGGCGTCGGAGCAATCCGCGAGCTTGCCGGGCAGACGCAGCTTCTTGCCGGCGGTCTTGCGCGCGGTTTCCTTCTCCTGGCGGCGGCGCAGCCGTTCCTCGGCGCGATCGATCACGAAATCGAGCAGCCGGTTGGCCTGGTTCGGATTGCCTGACAGCCAGTGATCGAACGGGTCCTTGATCGCCTGTTCGACGATGCGCTGCGCTTCGGCGGTGGCGAGGCGATCCTTGGTCTGCCCCTGGAATTCAGGCTCGCGCACGAACACCGAGAGCATGACGGCCGCGCCGACCATCACGTCTTCCGAGGTGATGGAGGCTGCGCGTTTGCCCTGGCCTGCACGTTCGGCGTGATCCTTCAAGCCGCGCAGCAGCGCGCTGCGCAGGCCCGATTCATGCGTGCCGCCGTCGGGCGTCGGCACCGTGTTGGTGTAGGACGACAGGAAGCCGTCGGCATCGGCGGTCCAGGCCACCGCCCATTCGCAGGCGCCATGCGCGCCGCTGCGGCCGGACTTGCCGGAGAAGATGTCCTGATGCACCAGCGTGTCGGCGTGGATCGCCGCCGCCAGATAATCCTTCAGGCCGCCGGGGAAGTGGAATTTGGCTTCCGCCGGGACGTCTTCGACGCCCTTCAACAGCTCCTGGTCGCAGCGCCAGCGAATCTCGACACCGCCGAACAGATACGCCTTCGAACGCGTCATCTTGAACAGACGCTGCGGCTTGAAGGCCGCCTTGGCACCAAAGATGTCGGTGTCCGGCTTGAAGCGGATGCGCGTACCGCGGCGGTTGTTGATCTTGCCGAGATCTTCGAGCTTGCCCTTGGGATGGCCGCGCTCGAAGGTCATGCGGTGCAACTGCCCGCTGCGCGCAACCTCGACCTCGAGCCGCGAGGAGAGGGCGTTGACGACGGAGACGCCGACGCCGTGCAGACCGCCCGAGGTCTCGTAGACCTTGGAGTCAAACTTGCCGCCCGAATGCAGCGTGCACATGATGACTTCGAGTGCCGACTTCTTCGGGAATTTCTTGTGCGCGTCGACCGGAATGCCGCGGCCGTTATCGGTCACGGTCAGGAAGCCGTCGGCGGTCAGCTCGACCTCGATGAAGGTGGCGTGCCCGGCAAGCGCCTCGTCCATCGAATTGTCGATCACTTCGGCGAACAGGTGATGCAACGCCTTTTCATCGGTGCCGCCGATATACATGCCGGGGCGCCGGCGAACCGGCTCGAGCCCCTCCAGCACCTCGATATCATCAGCGGTATAGCTGGCTTCGGCGCCTGAGGTCGGCCGGGAAGCCGCCTTCGCCGGGGCGCGGCCCTTCGGTTCCGGGGCTCCGAACAGATCTTCAGCGGATTTGCTTTTGGCGTTCGACTTCAATGCTTTGGCCATGGTTCTTCAAGTGGCGCGCCAGTTTTGGCGCAGCGAATCGGTTGTTCTGACTATGCCACGGATGGGCTGCCAATGGGGACGGCCGCGCCCCGGGGGCCGGCCGCCTCTGTAGATAGGAGCCCGCGATTACGCCTTCGAGGTGCGGAACACAACGACCGTGAACAGGGCCATGGCGACAACCACGGCCAGGGATCCGACGATTGGCGCCGCCTCGAACGAGGCCCCCTTGAGCAGCACCGCTGCCACGCCGGCCGGGAACAGGATGCCGCCGACGATATGCAGCCAACCCTGGATCTTGGCCAGCAGCATGGTGCCCGCGGCCGGCACCAGCCGGTAGTACAGACCGAACAGGAACAGCAGCACGCCGCCCACGAGGTTGAGATGCGCGTGCGCCGGTCCTAACGTGAAGTCGTGCTCGATACCCATGGCAATGCCCGCGAGCATTCCGAACAACAGGACGACAACGCTCACGCACATCATCAGCGATCCGATCATCCAGTATTTCCTTTTTCTTGTGAGGGGGATGCCAGCCAGCCTGGACCGCAGGGGCCTTACGGGAAATCACGTTCGATCCCCCCGCCTTTGTGACTTGATGTCACGCAATCGGCTGGCTTACCTGTTCTTAGGCTGCGTGCCGCTACAAAGGTTCATTCGAGGTTCAACGGAGCGGAAGGCACTCGACGAAATGGAAGATATTACGCGGGCCCTGGCCGAATTCGTCCGCCATCACCAGGCCTGGGCCGCTCCGATCGTCATGCTGCTGGCGTTCGCTGAATCGCTCGCCTTCATTTCGTTGCTGGTGCCCGCCTGGGGCGCGCTGGTTGCGATCGGCGCGTTGATCGGCGTCAGCGGCATCAGCTTCTGGCCGATCTGGATCGCGGGCGGCATTGGCGCCGCGCTCGGCGACTGGGTCTCCTACTGGTTCGGCTACCGCTACAAGGAGCAGGTCGCGCAGATGTGGCCGTTGTCGCGCTATCCGGAGATCCTGCCGCGCGGCGAGGCCTTCGTGAAGAGCTGGGGCGTGCCCAGCATCTTCATCGGCCGGTTCTTCGGCCCGCTGCGCGCCTCGGTGCCGCTGGCGGCCGGCATTTTCGAGATGTCGTACTGGCAATTCCAGGTCGCCAATTTCGTCTCCGCGCTGGTCTGGTCGGCCGCGCTGCTGCTGTTCGGCGACGTCATTGCGCATGCCATCGAGTGGGTATGGCGGGTGGTGTAGCGAGAACCGGAATAAGGCTTTGACGCAGGGGTTACGCGGAATGATGACCGCTCGCGCGGTCGTCATCGCGCGGGCATCGAAACGCTGATACAACCTCGCCCACCAAACGCGAATTCATCGGGCGCCGTCTCATTGGGAGGACAACACATGGAATTGACACGACGTTACGCTCTCGCCGGCGCTGCCGGCATCGCCGCAGCACCATTGCTATCAGCTGTTCCCGCGGCCGCCACGGCACCCGCCGCCGACAAGCAGGCGCCGAGCTTCTATCGCTACAAGGTCGGCGACATCACGGTCACTGCGGTATCCGACGGCAAGACCGTCTTCAAGCTGGAAGACTCCTTCATCCCCAACGCGAAGCGGGACGATGTCAACGCGGCGCTGGAGAAGGCGTTCATGCCGCGTGACATGGTGACGATCTGGTACGCGCCGCTGGTGCTCAACACCGGCGGCAAACTGGTCGTGATCGACACCGGCAATGGCGTGCTGGCAAAGGCCAGTTCGAAGGGCGCCAACGGCCTGTTCGCCGACAATTTCGTCGCGGCCGGCTTCGATCCCAAGGCCGTCGACATGGTCGTGATCTCGCACTTCCACGGCGACCACGTGAACGGCTTGCTGACTGCCGATGGCACGCCGGCATTCCCGAATGCCGAGGTGCTGGTGCCGGCCACCGAATGGAAGTTCTGGATGGACGATGGCGAGATGAGCCGGGCGCCGGCCGGCCGCATGGCGGGCCTGTTCAAGAACAACCGCAACATCTTCGAGGCCGGCCTGAAGAAGAAGGTCACGCCCTACGAATGGGGCAAGGAGATCGCGCCGGGCCTGACCTCGGTCGAGACCGTCGGCCATACGCCGGGCCACACCTCCTACGTGCTCGCCTCGGGCCCGGACAAGGTCTTCATCCAGTCCGACGTCACTAACAATCCGCATTTGTTCGCGACCAATCCCGGCTGGCATGCCTTCTTCGACCAGGACGCCGACGTGGCGGAGAAGACCCGCCGCCGCATCTACGACATGATCGTTGCAGAGCGGCTGCAGGTGCAGGGCTTCCACTATCCGTTCCCGGGCCTCGGCAACGTGGTGAAGGACGGCAGCGGCTACCGGCTCGTGCCGGCGTCGTGGAATCCGGTGATCTGAACGGTTTGTCCTGACGCCAATTTTTCTTGACGACATGGGGGCGCGGCCTTATAGCCGCGCCCATGATCAACGCCGCGACCATCATCATTGCCCGCCGCCGCCGCATTCTCGCGGTATGGGCGGTCGCTCGCGTTTAAGACCATCGCCTCTGCCGCCGGATCCTGTCCCGCGGCGCTCTCCTCAAAAAGACACGCGGTTCGATCTGGCGGCTCCTTCGTCATGCAGGAGCTTCGACCATGTATACGCCGCCGCCTTTCAAGCCCGACCGCGCCGCAAGCCTCGCCTTTGCGGAAGCGCGCGGTTTTGGCATGGCCTGCGCGTGGGACGGCGGCAAGCCGATCGCCTCCGCGCTGCCGTTCTACCTGAGCTACGCTGCCGACGGCACGCCGCGGGCGCTGTTTCATGTTGCCCGTCACAATCCGCTGGTAAAGCTGGCAGGCGAGGCGGCTTGCGAGGTGCCTTGGCTGCTGGCCGTCACCGGCGCGGATGCCTATGTGTCGCCGGACTGGTACGCGTCGCCCGACCAGGTGCCGACCTGGCTCTATCAGGCCGTGCATCTGACCGGGCCGGTGCGGATGTTGTCGGGTGAGGAACTTGCGGTTCAGATCGACGCGCTCAGCGCCAAGTTCGAGGACCGGCTGTTGCCGAAGAAGCCCGGTACTTCAAGTAACTGGACGTCGGCTAAGATGACCGCCGCGCGGCTCGATGCCATGAAGAAGGCGATCGTGGGCCTTGAGATGACGGTGGAAGAAGTGGAGGGCAGCTTCAAGCTGAACCAGCACAAGTCCGAGACCGACTATGCGGCGGTCGCGGGCAACCTTGCCGCGCAGGCGGACGCCGGTGCGCAGCAGATTGCGTATCTGATGCGGCAGGCGCGGCCGGATGTCTTTGCTATCAAAACCAACGAGCTCGAAAGGAGCGTGCCATGACCCTCACCGACACCAACCAGCCCAAGAACGAGCTCAAGACCACAAGCTGTGCGACCAAGGCCACCGTGTTCGTCGATGGCGCGTCCGGCACCACCGGTCTCGGCATCCAGGAGCGGCTGCACGCAATCGGCGACGTCGCGGTGAAGCACATCGCCGAGGACAAGCGGAAGGATGCCGGTGCCAAGCGCGCGCTGATGGAGGAGGTGGATCTCGTGATCCTCTGCCTGCCTGACGAGGCCGCCAAGGAGACCGTCGCGCTGATCGACACCATGGGCAATTCAGCGCCGAAAGTGCTCGACGCATCGACGGCCTATCGGGTCGCGCCCGACTGGGCTTACGGTTTCCCGGAACTCGCGCCCGATCAGGCCGACAAGATCCGCAACGCGAAAAAAGTCTCCAATCCGGGCTGCTATCCGACCGGCGCGATCGCGCTGCTGCGGCCGATCGTCGATGCCGGCCTGCTGCCGGCGGATTACCCCGTCACCGTCAACGCGGTGAGCGGCTATTCGGGCGGCGGCAAGTCGATGATCGCAAGCTTCGAGGACGGCTCGGCGCCGGCCTTCGAGCTCTACGGTCTCGGCTTCGAGCACAAGCATGTACCGGAGATGCAGCTGTATTCGCATTTGACGCGGCGGCCGATCTTCATCCCGTCGGTCGGCAACTACCGGCAGGGCATGCTGGTCTCGGTGCCGCTGCAGCTCGACGCGTTGCCGGGCAAGCCGACCGGAGCCGATCTGCAGGCCGTTCTGGCGAAGTGGTACGCGGGCAGCAAATACGTCTCCGCAATGCCGCTGCAGAACGAGGTCAGCAAAGGCGGAAAGATCGAGCCGGAAGCGCTCAACGAGACCAACCAGCTCGAGCTCTATGTCTTCGCCAGCGACAAGCACCGTCAGGCGGTGCTGGTCGCCCGGCTCGACAATCTGGGCAAGGGTGCGTCGGGCGCTGCCGTGCAGAACATGCGGCTGATGCTCGGACTGGCCGACAGCTAACTGCGGGCGCATCGTGGACGACGCCACGCTGCAATTCTACCGGCGCAATGCCGAGGCCTATGCCGGGTGGGCGAAAGCACCGTCCGCCCGGCTCAAGGGCTTTCTCGCTTTGCTTCCGCCGGGCGGCGCGATCCTCGAACTCGGCTGCGGCGCCGGCAATCATGCCGCGGTGATGCTCGCCGAAGGCTTTGTGCTGCGTGCGACCGACGGTTCGCCCGAGATGGCCGAGGTCGCGGCGCGCCGCATCAATCATCCGGTCGAGGCGATGCTGTTCGATCAGCTCGACGATCTGGACGTCTATGACGGCGTCTGGGCCAGCGCGTGCCTGCTGCACGTGCCGCGCGACGAACTGGCCGGCATCATCGGCCGCATCCACCGGGCGCTGAAATCCGGCGGCATCTTCTACGCGAGCTACAAGATCGGCCATGGCGATGGCCGCGACAGCATCGGCCGCTACTACAATTACCCCGCCGCCGACTGGCTGGCGGCGACCTACGCATCGTCAGGGGCGTGGACGCAAGTCTCGTCCGACACCAGCGAGGTCAAGAGTTTTGACGAGGCGCCCGCGACGATGCTGCATATCGTCGTGCGCAAGGGCTTAAGGAATAGCGCCGGCGCGGCTCGAGCATGATCCGGAAAAGTGTGAAGCGGTTTTCCGAAGCGATCATGCTCAAGAAAAGAGTTGAAGCGCGATGACTTCATCGTGCTTCCGCACCGCGGCCGGCGCGGATTTGCTGCTCAGACGATCTTGAAGATCGCAAGCGCCAGCACCGCCTGCGCGATGAAGCCGACCGTGAAGGCCAGGGTGCGGAACACCGGCAGCCCGAGCGTGTACACGACCAGATGCGCAACGCGGGCCCAGAAATAGACGGCGCAGGCGAGCACGGTCCATTTGGTGGAATAGTCGGCCGCGTTGAGGATGAGGACCAGCGGCGCGAAGATCACGAGGTTCTCGACCGCGTTGTCGTGCGCGAACATCAGCCGGTTCGCCCATTCGGCGTGCGGCTTGTCGTTGCGCGAGGGATTGCCCATCGCGCCGGAGAGGCCGCGCACCTGGCAGCGGTTGATGATGTAGGGAACCCAGAGCAGCCCGGTCAGGATCACCGTCAGCGACAGCCAGAACAGTTCGCGCGTCATCGTCTCCCCCTCACGTCAATTCGATTCCCGACCGTCGGGATCGTCTGTTTATAGCTGAGCGGGAGACCGCGCGCTACGCGCGGACACGGACATAGCTGCCCGGGGCGTCCTCGAGCGCCGGCATCCCGACCGTGCGCGCCGGCACCGTCTCAGGATCATGGCTCTCCAGCCAGCCGCGCCAATCGGGCCACCACGAGCCCTTGTGCTCCTCGGCGCCCTTCAGCCAGTCGGCGAGCTTGATGTCCTTGATGTTGTCGTTGGTCCAGTACTGGTACTTCTTCGACGCCGGCGGATTGACCACGCCGGCGATATGGCCGGAGCCGGACAGCACATATTTCACCGGGCCGCCGAAGAACTGCGAACCGTACAGCACCGATTCCGCCGGCGCGATGTGATCCTCGCGTGCGGCGAGGTTGTAGACCGGCACCTTCACCTTCGATAGATCGAGCAGCGTGTTGTCGAGCACCATGGTGCCGGTCGACAGCCGGTTCTCCAGATAGCAGTTGCGCAGATAGTAGGAGTGGTTCGACGACGGCATCCGGGTCGCATCCGAATTCCAGTGCAGCAGGTCGAACGAGGAGGGCGACTGGCCCTTCAAATAGTTGTTCACGACATACGACCAGATCAGGTCGTTCGAGCGCAGCATGTTGAAGGCCATCGCCATCTTGCTGCCCTCGAGCACGCCGGACTCCTGCATGTCGCGTTCCAGCGCCGAGATCTGGTCCTCGTCGACGAACACCAGGAGGTCGCCGGCGTGGCTGAAGTCGACCTGCGCGGCAAAGAACGTCGCCGACGTCACGCGCTGGCGGCGCTTCTCGGCGAGGTAGGCGAGCGTCGAGGCGAGCAGGGTGCCGCCGACGCAATAGCCGGCGGTGTGCACCTTCAGCTCGCCGGTGGCCTTCTCGATCACGTCCATCGCGGTGAGCGGGCCTCCGGTCATGTAGTCGGCCCAGGTCTTCTTGCCGAGTTCCTTGTCCGGATTGACCCAGGAGATCACGAACACCGTGATACCCTGGTCGACGCACCATTTGATGTAGGATTTCTCAGGGCGCAGATCGAGGATGTAGAACTTGTTGATCCAGGGCGGCACGATCAGGAGCGGCGTACGCAGCACGTTCTCGGTCGCCGGCGAATACTGGATCAGCTGCATCAGCTCGTTCTGGTAGATCACCTTGCCCGGCGTCGTCGCCATGTTGACGCCGACCTCGAGATTGGCCGAATCGGACTGGCGGATCCGCAGCGTGCCGTGGCCGGCCTCGATATCCTCGGCCAGCATCTTCATGCCGCGCACCAGATTGTCGCCGTTGCTCTCGACGGTGGCGCGCAGCACCTCCGGATTGGTCAGCACGAAATTTGACGGCGCCAGCGCGTTGCTGATCTGCTGGACATAGAACTCCGCCTTCTTGCGGGTATGCGGATCGATCCCGTCGGCGTCGCGAACCAGTTGCTGCGCCCATTTCGCGGTCAGCAGATAGAGCTGCAGGATGAAGTCGAAAAACTGGTTCGACTTCCACTCCGGATCCTGGAACCGCTTGTCGCGGGGGGCCGGCGCGATCGCGGGCTTGGCATCGGCTTCGCCGGCCATGCGGCGCACTGCCGCGCCCCAGAGATCGAGGTAGTCCTTGCCGAGCTGCATCTGCAGCGACGAGGCGCGCTCCTTGTCGGACAGCCAGTATTCGGCGATCACGCTGAAGGTCTTGATGACCTCACCGAGCTCATTCGGCGGCTTGTCGCGGACTTCCCCGGTCTGGCGCGGCTTGAGATAGGCTGCAAGCGCCTGGCCGCTGCTCTCCATCGCCCGGGCGATGTTCATGGCGAAGGCTTCGGCGTTGAATTTCGGGGTGGCCTGGGTGTCGGTACTGACGTTGCTCATCTGAGGGACAATATCGCGTGGTTTGGAGGGCGTCATCGCGCGGTGCGGCAACGGGAATCGGTCAAAATCCAATGTTTCGCTCTGCTGCAGTGCGATAAAAAATTCTTTGTTCTGACATATTGAAGCCTCAGGGGTCGCTTTAGTTGTTCACGGTTTAAGCGTTTAGGGCGACAATGGTTTGAAACGCTAAAGCCGGGATTAACGCAGCGGGGACGCTGCAAAGCTCGTACCAAGGCTCGTACCAGTGCGACCCGTGTCGGCAACGTGCGGCATGCGCGCTAGCTTGTTGGGGACAATTCGGCACATGCCGATCGATTGGATGAAAAGGGCGCTCGTTGCCGCAGCGCTGCTCGCGTCGTTGACGGCGCTGAGCGGCTGCTCGAGCACGATTGCCGATATGACCATGCCGGCCGACGCACCGGCGCGGCCGAAGGATGCCACCGGCTACCTCCCGGTCCACGATCTTCCGCCCGACCGCGCCGATCCGACCATCAAGCCGGCGGATCAGGCCAAGATCGAGCAGGAGCTGATTGCCGCGCGCGAGCACCAGGCGTCGGCGGCGGCCCAGAGCGGGACGGCGGCCCCAAGCGCGACGACAGCCCAGAGCGGGAAGTAGGCGTTCCAGGCGGCCGATCAGCGCTGGCGCCGCCCGGTGTCCGTGCTAAAAGAACCTCAATTCAACCGCATATCCGGCCGCAGCCTTCAGATCGTGCGCCTGAATTCGCTCTAAGTTATTGATTTGGCGCGATTTCTGTAAGAGCCCGAGCAGGCTTCGGCATCGATCCCAAGGGCGTCGATTCTGGCATCGCGGTTGTCGGAGCAAGGGTCCCATGGAAGATTTTTACCGCATTCGCCGTCTGCCGCCTTACGTCTTTGAGAAGGTCAACCAGGCCAAGGCGGCCGCGCGCAACGCCGGGGCCGACATCATCGACATGGGCATGGGGAACCCGGACCTGCCGACCCCGCCGCATGTGATCGAGAAGTTGAAGGAGACGCTGGGCAAGCCGCGGACCGACCGCTACTCGGCCTCGCGCGGCATCAACGGCCTGCGCAAGGCCCAGGCGGCCTATTATGCCCGCCGTTTCGGCGTCAAGCTCAACCCCGATACCCAGGTCGTGGCCACCCTCGGCTCGAAGGAGGGGTTTGCCAACGTCGCGCAGGCGATCACCGCGCCCGGCGACGTCGTGCTGTGCCCCAATCCGAGCTACCCGATCCATGCCTTCGGCTTCCTGATGGCGGGCGGCGTGATCCGCTCGGTGCCGTCGGAGCCGACGCCGCAGTTCTTCGAGGCGGTCGAGCGGGCGATCATCCATTCGATCCCGAAGCCGATCGCGCTGATCGTCTGCTATCCGTCGAACCCGACCGCCTATGTCGCGGACCTCGACTTCTACAAGGACCTCGTCGCGTTTGCGAAGAAGCACGACATCTTCATCCTGTCCGATCTCGCCTACGCCGAGGTCTATTTCGACGAGAACAATCCGCCGCCATCGGTGCTGCAGGTGCCCGGCGCGATCGACGTCACCGTCGAGTTCACCTCGATGTCGAAGACGTTCTCGATGGCCGGCTGGCGCATGGGCTTTGCGGTCGGCAATGAGCGCATCATTGCCGCACTTGCGCGGGTCAAATCCTATCTCGATTACGGCGCCTTCACGCCGGTCCAGGTGGCGGCGACCGCCGCGCTCAACGGCCCTGACGACTGCATCCGCGAGATGCGCGACACCTACCGCAAGCGCCGCGATGCGCTGGTCGAGTCGTTTGGCCGCGCCGGCTGGGACATTCCGCCGCCGCAGGCCTCAATGTTCGCCTGGGCGCCGCTGCCCAAGGCGTTCGAGGCGGTCGGCAGCATGCAGTTCGCAACCCTGATGGTGGAGAAATCCGGCGTCGTGGTGTCGCCCGGCGTGGCCTTCGGCGAGCACGGCGAGGGCTATGTCCGGATCGCGATGGTGGAGAACGAGCAGCGTATCCGGCAGGCCGCGCGCGGCGTGCGCCGCTTCCTTGAAAGCGGCATCGAAACGTTGCACAACGTCGTTCCTCTCGCCAACCGGCGCTAATCCTTCCAGGTTGCTTAATCTCATGGTCGCACCCCTGAACGTGGGCATAGCGGGGCTCGGCACCGTCGGTGCCGATGTCGTCCGCCTCATCGAAACGCAAGGACGCGCGCTGGCCGAGCGCAGCGGCCGCGGCATTCGCGTCGTCGCCGTCACGGCGCGCTCGAAAGCCAAGAAGCGCGGCCTCGACCTGCGCGGCATCGCGTGGGCGAAGAGCCCCGAGGCGCTGGCCGAGGATCCCAATATCGACTGCTTCGTCGAATTGATGGGCGGCGCCGGCGATCCGGCGCTCTCCGCGATCGAGACGGCGCTGAAGGCCGGCAAATCGGTCGTCACTGCCAACAAGGCGCTGATCGCCAAGCACGGCCTGCGTCTCGCCACAGCCGCCGAGAAGCACGGCGGCGCGCTGAATTTCGAGGCGGCGGTCGGTGCGGCAATCCCGGTCATCAAGACGCTGCGCGAAGGCCTCGCCGGCACCAGCGTCAACCGCGTCTATGGCATCCTCAACGGCACCTGCAATTACATCCTGACCCGGATGGAGCAGGAGGGATTGTCGTTCGAAGAATGCCTGAAGGACGCCCAGCGTCTCGGCTATGCCGAAGCCAATCCGTCGTTCGACGTCGATGGTCACGATACCGCGCAGAAGCTGGCGATCCTGGCGAGCCTCGCCTTCGGAACCAAGGTCGCGGAAAGCGCGGTCTATGTCGAGGGCATCTCCTCGATCACGCCGGAAGACCTTAAGGCGGCCGCGGAACTCGGCTACCGGGTCAAGCTGCTCGGCGTCGCCGTGCGCACGGCAAAGGGCATTGAGCAGCGCGTGCATCCGACCATGGTGCCGAAATCGTCCCCGATCGCACAGGTGATGGGTGTCACCAATGCGGTGGCGATCGACGGCGAGGGCATTCCGCCGATCACGCTGGTCGGCCCGGGCGCCGGTGGCGGCGCGACCGCCTCGGCTGTGGTCGCCGACATCGCCGACGTCGCCCGCGGCATCCGCGCCAAGCCGTTCGGGCGCCCGGTCGAGCGGTTGCGCGACACCGCCAAGGCGCCGATGGAACGTCATGAGGGTGGTTATTATATCCGCCTGATGGCGCGCGATCTTGCAGGCACTGCCGCAACAATCGCCACCCGGCTTGCGGAACAGAAGATATCTCTGGAGTCCATCGTGCAGCGGCATCCGGATGGCGTCGATGTGAACGGTGCGGCCAAAAAACCTTCACCGGTTCCGGTCATTCTGATTACCTATGCGACCAGCGAAGATGCCGTGCATCGCGCGCTGGCCGCAGTGCAACGCGATAAGGTCATCAGCGGCCGGCCGCAGGTGATCCGGATCGAGAAAAACTAGCGCATGGCCTGAACGGGTCGGGCGTGAGACGATTGATGCGGGCAGGCTGGCCTGTCCCCGAGGCTTAAGGAGTACGCTGATGTCGACCCATATTTCCGTTCCGCCGCAAATGTTGCTTGAGCGCATCCTGACGCTCGAAATCGTGCGGGTGACGGAGCGCGCGGCGGTGTCGGCCGCGCGGCTGCGCGGCCATGGCCAGGAAAAGGCCGCCGACAAGGCCGCGGTCGACGCGATGCGGCGCGAGCTCAACAAGCTGCCGATCGAGGGCACGGTCGTGATCGGCGAGGGCGAGCGCGACGAAGCGCCGATGCTGTTCATCGGCGAGAAGGTCGGCCTCAATGCCGGTCCCAAGGTCGACATCGCGGTCGACCCGCTCGAAGGCACCACGCTGTGCGCCAAGAACATGCCGGGCTCGATCGCCACCATGGCGATGGCCGACGGCGGCACGCTGCTGCACGCGCCCGACGTCTACATGCAGAAGATCGCGATCGGTCCGGGCTACGCCAAGAACGTGATCGAGCTCGACGCGCCGCCGGCCGACAATGTCCGCCGCCTCGCCAAGGCCAAGGGCGTCGACCCCACCGCCATCAACGTGCTGGTGCTCGACCGTCCGCGCCATGCCGACATCATCAACAGCGTGCGCTCCACCGGCGCTGCCGTGCAGCTGATCACCGACGGCGACGTCGCCGGCGTCATTCATTGCGCTAAGCCCGATGAGACCGGCGTCGACATGTATATCGGCACCGGCGGCGCGCCCGAGGGCGTGCTGGCGGCGGTCGCGCTGCGCTGCATCGGCGGTCAGATGCAGTGCCGCCTGATCCTCGACACCGAGGAGAAGCGCGAGCGCGCGCACAAGATGGGCGTCATCGATCCGAAGATGATCTACGGCATCGAGGACATGGCCAAGGGCGACTGCCTGTTCGCCGCCACCGGCGTTACCACCGGCTCGCTGCTCACGGGCGTGAAGTTCAAGAAGGACGTGATCGAGACCGAGACGGTCGTGATGCGCTCGGTCACCGGCACCGTGCGCTACATCAAGGCCGAGCACCGGCAGCTGGAGAAGTTCCACCTGGATTGATGCGGTCATTCCGGGGCGCATCGTCAGATGCGAACCTCAGATGTGCAATTGCACATCGGAGAATCTCGAGGTTCCGGGTCTGGTGCTTACGCACCATCCCGGAACGACGGGATAAATAACAACAAGAAGAAGGGAGACGAGCATGTCCGATCTTTCCGGGGTCAAGGCGCTGGTGTTCGATGTGTTCGGAACGGTCGTCGACTGGCGCACCAGCCTGATCAACGACTTCACCAAATGGGGCGAGACGCGGGGCATCAAGGCCGACTGGATCGCGCTGGTCGATGGCTGGCGCGCGGTCTATGCGGCCTCGATGGACGAGGTGCGCAAGAACCCGCAGAACGGCTACGTGATCCTCGACGTGCTGCACCGCCGCTCGTTGGAGAAGCTGGTCGCGCAATTCGACATCAAGGGGTTGACCGAGGCCGACCTGCAGCACCTGACGCTGGGCTGGCATCGCCTGCACGGCTGGCCCGACAGCGTCGCCGGCCTGACCCGGCTGAAGACCAAATACATCATCTCACCGCTCTCCAATGGCAACGTCGCGCTGCTCACCAACATGGCGAAGTTCGCAGGCCTGCCGTGGGATCTGGTGATGTCCGCCGAGCTGTTCGAGCATTACAAGCCCGATCCGGAAACCTATCTGGGCGCCGCAAAACTGCTCTGCCTGCCGCCGGAGCAGGTGATGATGGTCGCCGCGCACAATTACGATCTGAAGCACGCACAGAGGCATGGCCTCAAGACCGCCTTCGTGGCGCGGCCGGCCGAATACGGACCCCTGCAGAAATACGATTTCGAAGCCACCGGCGAATGGGACATCGTGGCCAAGGATTTCGGGGAAATCGCCACCCGGATGGGCTGCTAGAACTGGTCTGCGAATCACTGAAGCGCTACGATTCCTGGCTGGAGCGTCGGTTCTGATTGGGGCGGAACCGGAGCCCTAGATTTGTTTTGACGCGTTTGCTTCACGCGAACCGCTGCCCGCTTCGCTCGAAATCGCTCTGGCTCCAGAAGGGATCATGACACTGCACGCATCCGCATTGCCCGTCGAGGCGCCGCCGGCGTTCCTCGGCGTGACGCGGTCGTTGACCGGAAAGCTCTGGCGCGACCGGCTCGATGCGCGCGGGGCGGCGCGGGCGCTCGCGATGGTGCAGCGTCACAATCTGCCGGAAATGCTGGCGCGCGTGCTGGCGGGGCGCGACGTCGGGATCGACGATGTCGCCGACTTCCTCGACCCGACCATCCGCAAGCTGATGCCGGATCCCCACACGGTCACCGAGATGGAGCTTGCCGCCAAGCGCATCGCGGATGCCGCGGTGCGCGGCGAAAAGGTCGCGATCTTCGGCGACTATGACGTCGACGGCGCGACCTCGGCGGCGCTGCTGACCTGGCATTTGCGCCATTGCGGGCTGGATCCGCTGATCCACATTCCCGACCGCATCTTCGAAGGCTACGGGCCGAACGTCGACGCCGTCCGCGCGCTGGCGGCGAAGGGCGCGACGTTGCTGGTCACGGTCGATTGCGGCACCACCAGCATCGAGCCGCTGGCGGAGGCGAAGAAGCTCGGAATGTCGGTGGTGGTGATCGATCATCACCAGACCGGCGATGAGCTGCCCGAGGTCGACGCGCTGGTGAATCCGAACCGGCCCGACGATCTCTCGGGCCTCGGCCACCTCGCGGCCGTCGGGCTCGTGCTGGTGACATTGGTCGCGGTCAATCGCGAGCTGCGCCAGCGCGGCTTCTGGAGCAGCGAGATGCCGGAGCCGGACCTGCTCGGCATGCTGCATCATGTCGCGCTCGGCACCGTCGCCGACGTCGCGCCCCTGATCGGGCTCAACCGCGCCTTCGTCGCCAAGGGCCTGATCGCGATGCGCCGCCGCGACCATGTCGGCCATACCGCGCTGATGGATGTGGCGCGGCTGAACGGCCCGCCGGAGTCCTGGCATCTCGGCTTCATGCTGGGGCCGCGCATCAATGCCGGCGGGCGCATCGGGCGCGCCGATCTCGGCGTGCGGCTGTTGCTCGAAGGCGATGTCTCGGAGGCCGCGCGGATCGCGGCCGAGCTCGACCGCCTCAACGCCGAACGGCGTGTGATCGAGCAGGCTGCCGAGGCGCAGGCCGAAGCCGAGGCGCTGGCCTCGCTCGGGCTCGAGGACAAGGGCGCGGTGATCGTCACCGCCGCCGAAGGCTGGCATCCCGGCGTGGTCGGGCTGGTCGCCGCGCGGCTGAAGGAGAAGTTCGCGCGTCCGGCGTTTGCGATCGCGCTCGAGCCGGGCGGCATCGGCACCGGATCGGGCCGCTCGATCGGCGGCGTCGATCTCGGCAAGGCGGTGCGGCAGGCGGTGCACGACGGGCTCCTGATGAAGGGCGGCGGGCACGCGATGGCGGCCGGCGTCACGCTGCGCAAGGAGAATCTCGCCGAATTCCGCGCCTACATGGAGAGCGCGCTGGCGGAAGACGTCGCCAACTCGCGTCACGAGAACGAGCTGTTCATCGACGGTGCGGTGACCGCGCGGGCGGTGACGCCCGAGTTCGCTGCGACGCTCAATCGCGCAGGTCCGTTCGGCAGCGCCAATCCGGAGCCGGTGATCGCGCTGCCGTCGCATCAGCTGGTCTATGCCGACGAGGTCGGGCAGGCGCATTTGCGGCTGCGCTTCAAATCCGGCGACGGCTCGATCGTCAACGGTATCGCATTCCGTTCCGTCGGACAGAAGCTCGGCAGCGCCTTGACGCAAAATCGCGGCCAGCAATTGCACGTGGCAGGCTCTCTCGCAGTCGACCGTTGGCAAGGTACCGAACGTGTGCAATTCCGTGTGCTCGACGTCGCGGTGCCGGATCAGGGCCCGGCGGTGATCCGATAAGAAGCGTTGGGAGAGGACATGTCCGGACAGGTTGAGGGCAAGGTCGCGCTGGTGACCGGTGGCGCGTCGGGTATCGGCGAGGCCATCGTTGAATTGTTCGCGCAGGAAGGCGCGACCGTTGTTGCGACGGATATCGACGAGTTGCGGGGACCGGAGCTCGCCGCGCGGCTCAAGAAGGCTGGTCGCGAGGTGATCTTTCTGCCGCAGGATGTCACCAGCGAGGAACGCTGGATCGAGGTCGTCGCTGACATCGGCAAGCGCTATGGCCGCCTCGACATCATGGTCTCCAATGCCGGCATCGGCATCGGCGCGCCCTCGATTGTCGATATGTCGCTCGCAGACTGGCGCCGGCAGACCGCCATCAATATTGACGGCGTGTTCCTGTCGGTGAAGCATTCGCTGCCGCTGATGCGCAAGCATGGCGGCGGCTCCATCATCATGATGTCGTCGCTGGCCGGCCTGCGTGGCGCGGCGAACCTCTCCGGCTATAGCGCGACCAAGGGCGCCGTGCGGCTGTTCGCCAAGTCGATCGCGATGGAATGCGCGCAGGCGAACGACGGCATCCGCGTCAACTCGGTGCATCCCGGTATCATCGACACGCCGATCTGGGGCAAGATCCCGACCGGCGCGACGGGCGCCGGCCAGAACGCGCCGATCGATCCCGAGGAGCGCGCGAAATTTGCCACGCCGCTCGGCCGCGCCGGCCAGGCCATCGAGATCGCGCAGGGCGTGCTCTATCTCGCCTCCGATGCGTCGCGCTACGTCACCGGCAGCGAGCTCGTGATTGACGGGGGTATGAACGCCGGCGGCGTGGTGCGGCAGCCAGCGAGCCGCTAATACGGTCGTAGCCCGCATGAGCGAAGCGACATGCGGGAAAGCGGCCCCCGGGTATCGCTTTGCTCACCCGGGCTACGCAGCTCACCGTGACGGCAGAGGGCTAGCCGCCTTGCCGCAGCCGCGCCAGCACCTTCAGCCCGCCGTAACCATCGGCGGGCAACAGGCCCATTTTGACCTGATAGTCCTTGATCGCCTTCATGGTGTCGTTGCCGACGCGGCCGTCGGTGCCGCCGGTGTCGAAGCCCGCCTTGGTCAGGCGCGTCTGCATCTCCTGCACCTCGGCGAGCGTCAGCGCGCGCTCGGAGCCGGGGAATGGCTGGATGAAGGGCGGTCCGCCGAGACAGCGGTCGCCGAGATGGCAGATCGCCAGCGCGTAGTTCATCGAGGGATTGTAGCTCTTCACCGAATTGAAGTTCGGCCCGAGCAGGAAGGCGGGGCCGCCGGCGACCGGGATCCAGAGCTGGGCTGACGCGTTCGGCTGCGGAAACGGCTGGCCGTCGGCTCTGACGACGCCGGCGCTGGCCCAGGCCGCGTAGGAGCGGCTGCCGCTGGCGCTGCCGCTCGCCGCGCGGACCTCGTAGCCCCAATGCTCGCCGCGGTGCCACTTGCCGCGATTGACCAGGTATTTTGCGGTCGAGCCCAGCGCGTCGTCGGGACGGCCGAACGGCGAGACCTTGCCGTCGCCGTCATAGTCGAAGCCGACATTGAGCCAGACTTCCGGCATCCATTGCGAATGGCCCATCGCGCCGGCCCACGAGCCGTTCATCTCCTCCGGGGTGCTCCAGCCGCGCTGTACGATCTTCATCGCGTTGATCAGCTCGGTCTCCCAGTAGGCCTTGCGACGCGGCTCGTTCCAGGCGAGGGCCGCCAGCGAGGGAAACACCGGCGTCATATGGTTCTGCTGCACCAGCGGATCGCCATAGGCGGATTCCACGCCCCACAGCGCGAGCAGCGTGCCGCGCTCGACGCCGAAGTCGCGCTCGATCCGGCCGAACAGCGCCTCGTTCTTCCTGAGCGCCTCGCGGCCGTGGATGATGCGCCAGTCGGAGACGCGGCGGTTGATGTACTGCCAGATCTGCTCGTGGAATTCAGGCTGGTTGCGCATCTGCCTGAACACGCTCATGTCGGGCTCGACCCGCCCCATGCAGCGGTTCCAGGTCGCCTCCGAAATGCCCTTTGCCAGTGCGCGAGCGCGGAAATTGTCGCGCCATTGGTCGAAGCCGGGCGGCGCAGCCGCCAGTGCGCCGAGCGGATTGGTCAGCACGACGCCTGCCGCGAGCCCCGCTTTCAGGACGGCGCGGCGGGCAGGGGATTTCAAAGAATCAGGCTGTTTCATCTGGCCAGTGTAGCGGCGCCGATCGGGTGAGCCAAAAGCCACGCCGCCGCAGGGACTAGCTATCCTGCAAATCCGTGGCGATTTTTGACAGCCATTGGCGGACAATTTGTTCCGACTTGCCGTCAAGGCTGGCGGCGAGTCGGCGCTCCTGCGCCTGGGCGATATGGCGGCATTTCTCCAGCAGCGCGGTTCCATGGCTGGTCAGCGTCCATTGCAGCACCCGGCCGTGGACGGGGTGCGGCGTCTTGCGGATCGCGCCGTCGCGTTCGAGGTTGCGGATGATCACGCTGACGGTCTGCGGTGTCAGAAACGCCACCCGCGCCAGATCGGCGCCTGAGAGCCCCGGATAGGCCTTCAGCATCGTCAGCACGACGAATTGCGGCGAGGTGACGCCAAGCTGCGCGAGCGCGCGCTCCATCGACAGCCGCGAGGCCGCGTGCGCCTGGCGCAGCAGATAGGCGAGATAGCCCTGTTCGCCGCGCTTGCCTTCGCCGGGCGGCGGGATGGGCGTGGTGAGCAGGGCGTCTGCGGCCGATCCTGTCCCTACAGCAACCTTGCCGGCCGCCGTTTTCGCCGCCGGCCGCCGCTCGGCGGCGCCTGGTTTCCCGCGTTTCTGCATTCCCGCCATGTCGTCCGATGCCGCCTTCGCCGATGTCCGCACCTTGCTCGGTATCAGAGCTCTGATAATGTATCAGTACACTGATAACACGAGGCCAGGCCGATGTCACATGCCCGCAAGGAATACACCGACTTCGAGAAGCTCGCGCCCGATGTCTTCGCCGCCGTGCGTGCGCTCGGCCAGTTCGCGGCCAAGGCCGGCCTCGACAAGCAGCTGCTCGAGCTCGTCAAGCTGCGCGCCTCGCAGATCAACGGCTGCGCGTTCTGCGTGCAGTACCACATCCTGCAAGGCGAGAGCCTCGGCGTGCCCACAGACAAGCTCAACCTCGTCGTGGTGTGGCGCGAGGCGCCGCAGTTCTCGGCCCGCGAGCGCGCGGCGCTGGCCTGGACCGAAGCGCTGACGACCTTGCCGAACGGCGTCAGCGACGAGGTCTATGCCGAGGTCTCCGCCGAATTCTCCGAGCAGGAGCTGACCTATCTCACCTCGGCGATCGCATCGATCAATGTCTGGAACCGGTTCGGCGCCGCCTATCGCTGGACGCCGCCGCCGCGCAGACAGAACGCGGCGGCTTCGTGAGCCGGACCGCGCGCGACAAATGAACCAGCAACTGAAAGGGGAGAAACACCAATGACCTCGATCGCGATGACACCATCTCTTGCATTCGCGCGGCCGCCGCGGCCGGTCTCGCTGGCCATCGCAGCGGGACTGGCCTGCGCCTTCGTGATCGGCAAGGCCTTGCCAACGCCGATGGACGCAATCGCCACGATGATCTCGCCGCTATGCGCGAGCGCCAATGCGGCGTCGCCGCTCGACAAGGTCGAGGTCATCACCTCGCATGCGCTGCCGAACGTGGCGGGCAAGCGGGTCACGGTGGTGCGCGTGTTCTACGGTCCCGGCGGGTTCACGCCGCCGCACCGCCATTCGGGTTCGGTGACCGCCTACATCACCAAGGGTGAAATCCGGTCCCAGCTCGGCGGCGGACCGGTCGAGACTTTCAAGGTCGGCCAGTCCTTTTTCGAGCCGCCGGGCTCGACGCACATGGTCTCGGCCAATGCGAGCACCACGGAGCCGGCGGAGCTGATCGCCGTGTTCGTGGCGGATGAGGGCGCGCAGCTGACCACGATGCTCGAATAGCGATCGGCGAGGCGCTGGTCCTGCAAGACGCGCGCACTGGACCAGTTTGGTGCCGAACTCGCATGAAAGTGGACCTTGCGCGCAACGCGGTGCGTGGATTGATTGCGCGACAGGTTGCTGCACCGGTCGCGACCCAAGCGCGTTCCGATCGTCGGCGCGCCGGGGACGGTTACTGATGAGGGACAAACCGATGATCAGTTTGAAGGGACTCTCGGCCTTCCCGATTACGCCCTCGAACCGGGATGGGCGGGTCGATGTGGGAGCTCTCCGCGCGGTGCTCGACCCCGTGATCGCGGCGAAGGTGGATTCGATCGGGCTGCTCGGAAGCACCGGTTCATATCCGTATTTCAGCCGCGATGAGCGGCGGCGGGCCGTGCAGGCGGCCGCCGCATTGGCTGAAGGTCAAATGCCGATTTTGGTCGGCGTCGGCGCGCTGCGCACCGACGACGCGGTGCGGCTGGCGCAGGATGCGCGTGACGCTGGCGCGACGGCCGGCCTTTTGGCCGCGGTTTCCTATACGCCTTTGACTGACGACGAGGTGTTCGAGCATTTTCAAACCGTGGCCCGTGAGAGCAGGCTGCCGATTTGCATCTATGACAATCCCGGAACGACCCATTTCCGATTCACGCCGGCACTCATCGGCCGCTTGAGCCGCGTCGAGGGGATCGTCGCGGTGAAGAGTCCTGCGCCGGACGCGTCGGCTGTGTCCGGCCATCTCGGGGAATTGCGGGCTGTCGTTCCAGGCGGCCTCGCGTTGGGTTACAGCGCCGACTGGAATTGCACCGAGGCGCTGTTGGCAGGTGGCGATACCTGGTACTGCGTGCTCGCAGGAATTTTCCCGAAGGCTTGCCTGGACATCGTCCGTGCCGTGACGAGCGGCGATGCGGCCCGGGCGCGGCAGCTCAATGCGCGTCTGCAGCCGATGTGGGATCTGTTCAAGACATTCTCGGGTCTGCGCGTTGTCTACGCGATTGCCAATCTCAGAGGTGTCTGCGTGGCCGAACCTCCACGTCCGATCTTGCCGCTGCCCGCGGATGCGCAGAGGAGGGTCAAGGAGACGTTGGCTGCGATGGAGATCGACTGATCGCATGCCTGAAGCGCGGCCGCGCTAATTGCCGCCACCCTCCTGGGTGTCGATGCGATGCACGACATCGTCGGGCAGGGCGTGCGCCACGGCGGCCGCAGGTCCGGGCTCGGGTCCGATCTCGCGGCCGCGGCCGCGGCCGCGGATCAGCCGCTCATAGGCCGACACCAGCGTGGTGTAGGGATTGACCCACAGCCAGCCGTCGCGGGTGAACACCTGGACGTCGAAGTGCAGATGCCGCGACGTGCCATTGGGGTGGTCAAGATAGTTCGAGACCACGCCGATCTTCTCGCCCTCGCTGACGCGGCGTCCGTTGAGCAAACCATCGGCATCCATCGCCGCCGGGTTCATGTGCATGTAGCGGAAGCGGATATGCTCGGTGCGGGTGTTGATCTGTAGCGTCGCAGCCTGCTGCTGCGGCGAGCGGATCACGATGCTGTCGCGCACCGCGACCACGCCCTGCTGCTTGGGGTCGCAACCCTCCTTGCTGTCTGCGGGACACGCGCCTGGCCTGACATCCTGGCCCTGATGGCCAAAGCCGCTGGTGCATTGGCCGACCTCAAAACTGCGGGCCTCGCAGAAATTGTCCTGCCAGGGATACACGTCGACCGTCGCGCCCGCCTTGCGCCTGGCGAAGGATTGCGAGTGTGCGAAGGCCGGCGCTTTCTCCAGCGGAAAGCGGATCTGCGAATAGACGGTGAAGTCGGCGTGGCCACTCTGCTGCCTGTGTCCGCCGCTGCCCGCGATGATGTCGCCGCTCGGGCGGTAGGTGAAGTCAGCCGATGCGGCCGCCGGCCGCTCGGCGATGTCGGAGGCGATGTCGCTGCGCGACCGCGACGGCTGGCCGCCTGCGATGTGCAACGCCTTCAGGAAGCGCTCGGCGACCGGATAGGCCTCACGACAGGCCAGCCGTTTCGGCCGCGGCGTGCTGTCGAGGCATTGGATCGAGACGACATAGGGAATCCCGAAACGGGTGAAGGCGTAGCGGACATAGCCCTCGCGGATGAAGCGGCGGATGTCCGGAAACTGCGCGGCCAGCGTCTTGACCGGCTCGCCCTTGCCGCCGAGCCGGTCGGCGAGGTCGTAGACCAGGATCGAGCCCGAGATCTGCACCTCGACCGGTTTGGCAAACGTCCGCGGCGGCATGCCGTCGCCGGCACCCGGGTCGAGCGAGAACACCGCGTCGTAGCCGGACGCGCCGGCATGAAAGATATCGGCAGGGCGGAAATCGGCCTGATAGCGCACGACCGACAGGCTGTCCGGCGCACCGCTTTGCCGCGCGTCGAGATAGCTTGCGGGGTCGAACGGCAGCAGCACCGGAATCGGGCTGCGCGCGATGCCGGGGAACAGCGGCGACGTCACCGCGTTCAGCTGCACCAGTGCGGGGGTCGCGCGCGGATCGGTGGCCGGGACGCGGCGTTGGCCGGCGAAGGTGAAGTTGGAGGCAATGGCCGGGCGGGCGCTCATCTCCTGCCGGAGCTGGTCGAGCACCGCGCGCCATTCGACCCGCATGGCCGAGATCGACGGCGTTCGGAATTCGTCGGCATGAGCGCCGGGAGGAGGCGAGAGCAGGACTGCCAGCCAGCAACTGATGAAGCTGACAACCTTCCTGTTCACTGCACCCCCCGGCTCATGTCTGACCGCCAGAGAGATTAGAGCAAGATCCGGAAAAGTGCGTAGCAGTTTTCCGGAAAGTTTGAGCTTAAACAACAATCCGATGCGCGATGATGATTCACTTCAAATCCCACCGCGCCTCAGCGCTTAGTCCTTGGCGCGTTCAACGTACGAACCGTCCTCGGTCATGACCACGATGCGCGTTCCGGCGGCAACGTGCGGCGGCACGCCGGTGCGCACGCCATTGGACAGGATCGCGGGCTTGTAGGACGAGGAGGCGGTCTGCCCCTTGGTCACCGGCTCGGTCTCGACCACTTCGAGCGTCACGCGCTGCGGCAGCTGGATCGCGACCGGATTGCCCTCGTGCATCGAGAGCTTCACGGTCATGTTCTCCTGCAGATAGGGCGAGGAGGAGCCGACGATCTCCTTGGAGACCTGGACCTGATCGTAGTTGTCGTTGTTCATGAAGTGGAAGCCGTCGGCGTCTTCATAAAGGTAGTTGTAGTTGTGGTCTTCGACGGTGGCCTTCTCGACCTGGTCGGTGGTCTTGTAGCGCTCCGAGACCTTCACGCCGTCGCCGATGCGGCGCATTTCGATCTGGCTGACCGGGGTGCCCTTGCCGGGATGAATGTTCTCGGCGGACAAGACCACATAGAGCCGGCCGTCCTGCTCGATGATGTTGCCCTTGCGGATGGAACTGGCGATGACTTTCAAAGGTGTTTTCCTGAATTTGGGAGGCGGGGGCGCAAACCGGATGGCAGCCCCTCGGCCATGGCGGCGATTTCGGGCTGCAACATACTGATTTGTCCCTGAGATGCCAGCCTTTTGCGGCCAATTTTGGCAGTTTGCCAACCGCTGAAACCGGCCCGGAACGGGACGTTATGGCTGGTCCTTGCCGGGGATCTTGCGGGCCTTCGCGTTGTGCTCGGCAAAGCTTGCAGGAACCGAAAACGTCCCGGTTTTCAGGTCGTAGACGCAACGCCAATCCTCGACCCAGGGGAACGGGGGGTGCTCGCCCTGGATGTCGAAGGACATGCCGAGCACGAGGTAGCGGCTGTCGGGCCATTTCATGCCAAGCCAGGCGTAGTTCTCGTCAAAACCCTTGATCAGGCCGATCTGCATATGGTCGAGCGTATACGGGTCATCCGGGTCGCGGCGCACGCCTTCGGCTGCCGGCTGGGTGTAGAAGTAGTCCCAGGCGGCCTCGCCGAGCGGCTTTTGGGTCGCCGGCACGAACCGGTCGCCGGTCCGCTTGTACAGGTAGAGGGTGTGATAGCCGGCGCCGATCTTCTGCATCCGCACCAGCCAGCGGCTGTCCGGGCTGAAGCGGAAGCCGGCCTGATAGCCGGCCGCATCGGTGCCTTCGCCCTGGTTCAGCAGCGCGCCATGCTTGCGGGCGCGGTCGAAGGTCCAGAACTGGAAGAGGAGACCTTCATCGCCCATGTCCTTCGCATACTGCTCGACGCGGACTGTTCGATCCGGCGAGGTGAAGCTTGCGTCCGCAACCCGCTTGAACTCGCTGCCCGGGCTGTCGGCCATTGCCGGCGTCGCCACGGCCAAGCCGAGCAACAGCAGCAGTCCAGCACTTCGCAACCAGCCGACCATGGGCGCATCCTGTTTTCGCGCAACTGGCGGTGGGACGCGCGAACCAGTGTTCAGGTTCAGCGGATCGCGAACATGGACAAGGCGGGCGTCTTTCGACATGAAGGGATCAGCTTTGCCGGGTGGCGCGGAGAACAAGGCCGTGTGGACCATGATGTTATTTAGAATCAGTCACTTGCTTCCCACTCTTAAGTGGAGGCGGGGGCTTGTTGATGTGGAATCCATGAGATCCGGGGTGCACCGGCAATGACGGGTCATGACCAGACCTCGCCGTGGTGGACGCCGCAGCGCTATGCCGACCGCCGGCCATTCCTGCAGGCGCGGACCGCCATCACGCGGGCGCTCCGCGGCTGGTTCGAAGAGCAGAGATTCGCCGAGGTCGAGACCGCCATTCTGCAGATCTCGCCGGGCAACGAGACGCATCTGCACGCGCCGCGCACTGAGCTGACGCGAGCCGACGGCTCGCATGCGACGCGCTATCTGCGCACCTCTCCAGAGTTCGCCTGCAAGAAGCTGCTCGCGGCCGGCGAGCCCAAGATCTACGAGTTCGCGCGAGTGTTCCGCGATCGCGAGCGCGGCGATCTGCATTTGCCCGAATTCACCATGCTGGAATGGTACCGCGCCAATGCCCCCTACGATGCCATCATGGCCGACACGATCGTCGTGATCGCGCATGCGGCGCAGGCGACCGGGATCGGGCGGTTTTCCTTTCGCGGCAGGATGGCCGATCCGTTTGCCGAACCGGAGCTGCTGACGGTCGCGGCCGGCTTCGAGCGCTTCGCCGGCATTGACCTGCTGGCGACGATTGCGGGCCGCAAGGGTGATCGCGAGGCGCTGGCGTCGGCGGCGAAGGGCCGGGTGCGGATCGCCGACGACGACACCTGGTCGGATATCTTCAGCAAGGTGCTGGTCGAGCATGTCGAGCCCAATCTCGGGCAGGGCCGTCTGACCGTGCTGTTCGAATACCCGTCGCCCGAGGCCGCGCTGGCGCGCACCAAGGCTGGCGAACCACGCGTCGCGGAGCGTTTCGAGGTCTATGCCTGCGGGGTCGAACTCGCCAACGGCTTTGGCGAGCTGACCGACGCGGTCGAGCAGCGCCATCGTTTCACCGCTGATATGGACGAGAAGGCCCGCCGTTACGGCGAGCGCTATCCGCTCGACGAGGATTTCCTTGCCGCGGTCGGCGAGATGCCGGAGGCCAGCGGGGTTGCGCTCGGCTTCGACCGGCTGGTGATGCTGGCGAGCGGCGCGCCACGAATTGATCAGGTGGTCTGGACACCGCCTGCAGGAGAGACATGAACAGGATCGATCCGAAGATGGCGGCGACCCTGCGCCAGCCGCGCGAGCTGGTCGATGCCGGCCTCGCGCCGGTCGATGCGCTTGCCGGGCTCGAGCAGGTGGCCGCGCGCTACGCGGTCGCGGTGACGCCGGAGCTCGTCGCGCTGATCGATCCGGCCGACGAAAATGATCCGATCGCGCGGCAGTTCATCCCGAGCGCCGACGAACTCGTGGAGCAGCCGGGCGAGAACGCCGATCCGATCGGCGACGATACGCATTCGCCGGTTGGGGGGATCGTGCATCGCTATCCTGATCGGGTCCTGTTCAAGCTCGTGCATGTCTGCGCGGTCTATTGCCGATTTTGTTTCCGGCGTGAAATGGTTGGTCCCGGCAAGGCCTCGGCCTTGTCCGACGACGCCTATCGCGCGGCGGTGGATTACATCCGGAGCCATGGGGAGATCTGGGAAGTCATCCTGACCGGCGGCGATCCGCTGATGCTGTCGCCGCGCCGGTTGACCGAGATCATGGCCGATCTCGGTGCCATCGATCATGTGAAGATCATCCGCATCCACACCCGCGTCCCGATCGCCGATCCCGGCCGCATCAATTCCGACATGATCGCGGCGCTGCGGGTCGAGGGCGCGACGACCTGGATTGCTGTTCACGCCAACCATCCGCGTGAACTGGGCGTCAATGCCCGCGCGGCGTGTGCCCGCCTTGCCGATGCCGGCATCCCGCTGGTCAGCCAGTCGGTCCTGCTGCGCGGGGTCAACGACGATGCCGCGACCCTCGAGGCGCTGATGCGCGCCTTCGTCGAGTGCCGCATCAAGCCGTATTATCTGCATCATGGCGACCTCGCGCCCGGCACTGCACATCTGCGCACCACGATCGAAGCGGGGCAGGAGCTGATGCGGGCCTTGCGCGGCCGTGTCTCCGGACTGTGTCAGCCGGACTACGTGCTCGACATCCCCGGCGGCCATGGCAAGGCGCCGATCGGCCCGGCCTATTTGTCGCAGTCGGCTTCGCGCGATCGTGAAGATTCCGCGGAACGGGGCTACCGTATCGTCGATTATTGCGGTGACGTTCATCTCTACCCACCGCAATCGTGATCCGATCATGAGCGGGGCAGGGGACGGACGGCAGGAGCCGCCCGAGGAGGAGGGCAACCGCAGCATCGAAAATGCTGTGATGTTCGGCTTCTTTGCGGTGCTGGTCGCCGCGGGAATCTGGCTCCTTGGCACGATGGCGGATATACGGAAAGTGCAGGATTGCGCAGCGCAAGGACGACGCAATTGTGCTACCGTCGACGTGCCGGAACGGGCGCGATAGGGTTGAGAAGCAGCGGAGACGCGAGATGCGGAAGACAGTTTTGGTGATGGCTCTGATGATGGTTGCCCTTGGGGCGCCTCAAATCGGCGTACCCCAGGCTTGGGCGCAGCAGCAGGGCGGATCATCCTCCATGCAAAAGAGCGCGCCGCTGCCGGAGGCGCCGATCGGACACCGTCAGCCACGCCGCAGTGACACTCCCAATGAGAAGAATCTGAGCGATCCGAACAGCGCGGCGAACAAGGAAGACGCCGCGCTCGACAGGAAGATCAAGAACATCTGCCGCGGCTGCTAGGCTGAGTCCTCATCAACTTCGACGACGCCGGCTTCGCTCGATAGCGGCCATCTTGTGCCGGCGCGCTAAATAATGCGATCGGCCAAACTCGGAAGTCGCCGCAGCGTGACTTCCGGGTTCAAACTGGTCGAGCGCGTGGTCTTGCTTGGGTCATGGCGACGCCGGAGATCGCGAGCAGTCCACCGACAATCAACTTTGGCGTCATGCTGTCGCCAAGGAACACCACGCTCGAAATCAAGGCGAACACCGGAAGCAGCAGGCCGAACGGTGCGACGCGGTTCATCGAGCAACGCCCGATCAGCCAGAACCAAAGGCCGAACCCGACAATTCCGCCGATGAAAATCGTGTAGCCGAGTGCCAGCCATCCACGTCCGTCCGCCGTGACAAGGCTCGTCATTTGTCCATGTTCAAGCAGCAGCGACATCAACATGACCTGTGGCACCGTGAGCAGCGACGACCACCCCATCAACATCAAGGGATCGAAAGGGCCGTAGCGCTTCGTCAGGACGTTGGACACCGCGAACGCGAAGGCTGCCCCGACCACAAGCAGCAGCGGAAGCGCATTTGCCGACAGGCCGGGCCCCGCTGCCAACACGACGACGCCGACGAAGGCTAGCACCACTCCGGCGGACGTGGTGAGAGACGGCCTCTCCGCGAGCAGCGGCCAGGCCAGCAGGACGGTGAAAGGCGGCGCGAGTTGATAGGCGACGGCCGACATGCTTCCCGAGCCGAGCCCAAGGCCAACATAGAACAGCCCGAAATTCAGTCCGCCAAGGAAAAGAGAAACAGCGGCAATCGGGCCGAACTGTTGACGCGTCGGCCTTTTGACGAACGGAACGAGCAGCAGCGCGATGGCCAGGAAGCGCAGTGCGAGGAAGAACAGCGGCGGAAACTCCGTAACGCCCACCTTGATGGCCACGAATTGATAACCCCAGAGCAACGGGACGGCCACCGCGCAGACGATCTGGATGGCAGACATGGCATCGTTCTTTTCAAGACCATTCGGTCTAGATATAGGCGTACGAACAGCGGAAACGTCCATGGTTTGCCTACCTGATGAAGCGGTCGAGAAAAGCGTCGACGGTGGCTTGCGAAATGACCCGTGTCGGTGCCGTTTTGCCGACCACCCGCAGGCCCTCGACGAAACAGACGAGAATTCGGGCGGCACTCGAAGGCTCGACACCATCGGCCAACTTGCCCGCCGCCTTCGCACGGGAAAGTGCACCAGCCACCCGAGCCTCCATGGCTTTGAAAAAGCTCCCGATGCGACGATCAACGTCGGCATCACGGCCGGCCAGCTCCATGGCTGTGGCTACCAGCAGGCATCCACGCCGACCATTGGCACCGCTGTTGCGGTCAACGTAGCCGGCAAGGTAGGCCCGCAGGCCGTCGACCGGCTCTCTGCTGTGGTCGAATTCGATATCCATCCGTGCCAAGGCAATGGCAATGTAGCGATCGAGCGCACGCAAGAACAGCGAGTGCTTGTCACCGAACGCGGCGTAAAGGCTGCCACGCGAGAGCTTGGTCGCACGAAGCAGGTCCGGCAGCGCGGTGGCGTGATAGCCACGCGACCAGAACACACCCATCGCTCGTTCGACAGCAGCGTCCATGTCGAAACTTCGGGGGCGGCCACGGGGCAGCTGCACTGGAGTTTGGCGGCTCATCGCCAATATATAGACCAATCGGTCGTGAAATAGCAAGTCGCCGCTTCGGGGGCATTTTCGTCCGCTTCAACGGGATTGTCGGCTGGTTGTCCGCTTGGCCCTGACGAGTCCGCGGCCTCGCATGGAGGAGACCGGCGGAACGCACTATTTCGTCCCGTCGGCCGCGCTCTATCGGTTCGTCTGGGTCAGGCCGAACGCTCTTTAAGGCCGTCGCGCCGCACGCTGCGCCTTGCGTCGACGGCGTCGGCCAGTTGCTTCAGCACGTCGGCGGTCGTTGCCTGATCGATGCAGCCGTCCGTGATGCTCTGACCGTAGGTCAGCGCCTTGCCCGGCACGACGTCCTGGCGTCCGGCGACGAGATTACTCTCGATCATCACGCCGACGATGCGCTGCTCGCCGCTTGCGACCTGCTGCGCGATGTCGGCGGCGACCAAAGGCTGGTTCTCCGGCTTCTTGCTCGAGTTGGCGTGGCTGGTGTCGATCATCAGGCGTGCTGCGACACCGGCGTGGCCGAGCTCGGCTGCGGCGGCATCGACGCTTGCGGCATCATAGTTCGGCACCCGGCCGCCGCGCAGGATGACGTGGCAGTCCTCGTTGCCGCTGGTGGCGGCGATGGCCGAACGGCCGCCCTTGGTGACCGCCATGAAGTGATGCGGGTGCGAGGCCGACTTCACCGCGTCCGCCGCGATCCGCACACCGCCATCGGTGCTGTTCTTGAAGCCGACCGGGCAGGACAGGCCGGAGGCCAGCTCGCGATGGATCTGGCTCTCGGTGGTGCGCGCGCCGATCGCCGCCCAGGAGACCAAATCGGCGATGTATTGCGGCGTCGTCATGTCGAGGAATTCGGTGCCGGCGGGCAGGCCGAGATTGTTCACGGCCGACAGCACGCTGCGAGCTAGGCGCAGGCCCTTGTTGATGTCGAAGCTGTTGTCGAGATCGGGGTCGTTGATCAGGCCCTTCCAGCCGACGGTGGTGCGCGGCTTCTCGAAATAGACCCGCATCACGATCTCGAGGCGGTCGGCGAGCTGTTCGCGCAGGCCGGCGAGACGCTCGGCGTAATCGACGGCCGCCGCGGGATCGTGAATGGAGCAGGGGCCGACGACGACGAGCAGGCGGTCATCGGTGCCGTTGAGGATCGCGTGGATGGCGTTGCGGGCGCCCATCACGACGCGTGTCGCGGTCAGGGTGCGCGGAACTTCCCGCATCACCTCTTCGGGCGTACTGAGCTCTTTCAATTCCTTGATGCGAAGATCGTCTGTCGTACTCAACACGGCTGGCTCCTTTGGATTTTTGGGACCTGCCGGCGCATAAAAAAAGCCGCCAGGTCTGGCGGCTTGTTTCGGACGTTTGCTGCAATTCTTCAGATTGAGCGCGATCCTCCTGCCGCCAGCGAGCTGTCGTAGCTAAAGTACCAAAAATAGCTGGTGGCGACGGTGATCATGGGCGGCTCTATAGCGCAGGGATTTCTGCCTGTCACCCCCAAATCCGCGAGGGCAGCCGGTTCGCCGTCAGGTGTTGCGCGCCGCCAACGCCATACCTATCAGGGTCGCCCCTCCGAACATCAGATTGAGGCCGACCAGGAGGCCGATCGCCCATTCCGCCGAGCCCGGCAGGCCCGCGATGACGAAGAAGGCGATCACGATGTCCATCAGGCCGGCGATCAGGAGCCAGGACCACCGTCCTGACAATTCGCGGCGGTGCTCCAGCGCGTACATGATGGTGGCGACGCCTTCGGCGACGAAATAGGCGCCGATGACAATGGTCAGCGTCAGCACGCCCTGCATCGGACGGGCCAGCAGCACCATGCCGGCCAGCACGGCGAGCGCGGCCGAGATCAGCGACCACCAGAAGCCCGGCATGTTGCGCGCCCAGAACGTCACGATCAGCCCGCCGACGCCTGAGATCAGGAACATCCAGCCGAGGAAGATGGTGACGGCGAGGCTCGCGAGGGCCGGCACGATCATCGCCGCGATGCCGAGGATCGCGAGCAGGATGCCTTCGAACAGGAACGCCTTCCAGTGCTGCTTGACCGCGGCCTGCATCTCCGATCGCAGCTTGTCGAGGTCGTTGGACAGGGGCATCGCGGCTCTCCAAATCTGCGAACGAGAAGTTTGCGCGTGCGGCGTATCCTAGCTCTGGCGCGGCGCGGACGGGAAGCCCTCCGCGGCGGTCCGCATCCGGTTGCGGCCGAACAGGTAGACGGCGGTGGTCGCAATCAACAGCGCCAGCCCGATCAGGATCGAGGTGAAGCCGATCGGGACCAGGATGAACGACGCATTGCGCTCGGGATTGACGTACCAGTGATGCAGTGAGGTGAGCAGGAAGCAGACGCCGGCAAAGCCGGTGCCGCCGCCGATCAAGAGCAGCGCCCACATCCGCCGCAACTGGCTGAGCCGCTCGCGCGCAACGTCGGTGCGCGGCGCATGATGCTTGCCGAGGCGGCGCACCAGGCGGATCGCAAAACCGATCGAGGAGAAGCCGATCAGCACGCTGGCCGAACCGAGCAGCAGCCGCGTGGTCGAGCCGAGATCGGGGATGCGCTGCAGCGCGAGCAACGGGAAGTCGAATGCCGCGTGCAGCGCGACCGGCGCGACCAGCACCAGCGCCCAGTTCGTGATGCGCGCCCAGTCGCGGTGGCCGCGGTAGGCGCCGAGCGCGCCGCCGGAGCGCGCGATCGCGAGATAGGCGCCGGCGATGATGCCAAGCGCGCCGTGGAACGGCACGGTGAGCACGCTGCGCAACGCCGCTAGCGCGCGCCACATGTCCTTGTGCTGGACCAGATAGGCGAGGTTCTCATAGGCGGCGAAGCCGAGACCGGCGGCCGCGCCATAGACCACCGTATCCATCGGATCGGCGAAGGCGCGGCGCCGCGTCGAGATCGCGACGATGACGAGGACCTTGACGATCTCCTCCGGCGCCGCGACGCCGAATGCCGCGCGCACCGCCTGTGTCGCCCAGGGATTGTCGGGAATGGCGAGCAGCGCATTGAAGGGAATTCGCGCCAGGCCGAGCAGCGAGATGCTGGCCGCGCCGAGCACGAAGGCGAGCCACACCTTCACCGGCGGTCCGGGGCGCTCATCGGCAGCGATGACGAGCCACAACACAAGCAATGCGGGGGCAATGGCGGCGGCGCCGATTACGGTTGGAAGCGACTCAAGCAACAACATGAGCCGGACGGCCCCTTTGATGGCACCAAAGCGATGCGTCCCGAAGAAATGGCAGCAAGTTCAGCGGATTGCAAATCGAGCGATGGGGAGAATCGGTTCGACAGACGCCGTTCTCGTGTCCAAAATGCCACGGTACCCGCGAAAGCGCGGCGGAAGCGTTGCGTAGCGGGGTCACGATTAGCTCAAAGCAGAGGGCGGCTACCGGCCGCCGAGCGGGTTCCCGACGGCGCCCCATGCGGCGGTCCAGGCGCAAAGCTTCGTATAATGGGGATGGCGACCCGTAGGGCCTACCGGTTTCGCCTGAATGTCGCGAGCCGCACGGCGACGGCGTATCGCTGTGAGTTGGGGCGCGCACCGACAAGATGGCCCACGCGATGACGACATCACCGATCCACAAACCGCGGCGAATTTCACGGCGCGCGGCCGTGCGCCACGTGGCGGCGCCGATGGTCTCTCGCGGACGCAAGTCGCTTCTCTGTCAGGCAGACGATGCGTCAGCCCTTTCGCTTTGCCGAAGGACGCGATCCGCCGTCACGGCGAGCGCCGGTCCTTCGCAAAGCACAACCGCCGCAAGTTTTGGCACCGCATGCCTTTCGTTGCGCTATAATGCCGCGGGCAAAGCGACTGATCCGGTAGAAGCCAAAGATGCCTTCGATTGATTCTGCGGTGATCGTTCTTGCCGTGATCGCTCTGTTTGCGGCCTTTGTGAACGGGGCGCTTGGCTACGGGTTTTCCTCTCTCACCGTGCCGGTCGCGCTGGTCTTCTACACCAACCGCATTCTCAATCCTGCGGTCGTCATCGTCGAAGTCTTCGTCAACCTGTATGTCCTGTGCATCAATCTGAGCGGCGTGCCGGCCGTGTGGCGGCGCGTGCTGCCTATTCTCATCGGCATGCTGCCCGGCATCGCAGTCGGAGCCTTTGCTCTGACGTCGCTCGAGCCCGGCTGGATCAAATTCGCCACCTACTCGATCATTCTGCCGCTCATCCTGCTGCAGGCGGCCGGTTGGCGGAAGCCGATGCAGTCGAAATGGCTCGTCGGTTTGCCCTTTGGCGCGGCGCTCGGGGTCCTGTACTCGGTCACGACCATCTCGGGACCGCCGCTGGCGATCCTTTTCAACAATCAGGGCCTCGTCAAAGATGAGTTTCGGGCCGGTCTCGCGCTGGTTCGGGTGACAGAGTCGAGCTTGACCGCGATCGCATACTACAAGCTCGGCCTGTTCATCGAGGAGAGCCGGAGCATCCTGTTCGTGCTCGTTCCCTGCGTTGTCGTCGGCATACCGCTCGGTGCCTATCTCATCCGGCGGCTGGATGCGGAGACGTTTCGCCGGATCTGCATGAGCTTTGATGCGTGGGTCGTGGGATTCGGCCTGTCGCGCGTGTTGATCGAGGTCAAGCTGATGGAAAGCCCGTGGGCCTACAGCGTCATGGCCGGCACGATCCTGATCGACGTCTGCTTGTTGTACGTCTTCTTCACCGCACGGAGAGGGGCCGTGCAGAACTCGCACGCGTTGGCTTCGCTGAGATCGGGCAACCAGGGCGGTCCGACCTGACGGCGACAATGCCGTGGGGCGGCTTCCGCAAGGTGGCTAACCTGCCAGCAGACGCCGGCAGGTTTCGACGAAGACCTCGGCGCCGGTGACGATGTCGGCGTCGTCGGTGTTCTCGCTCCAGTGATGGCTGATGCCGCCGATCGACGGCACGAACAGCATCGCCGCCGGCATGACGGTGGCGAGGACCTGGGCGTCATGGCCGGCGCCGCTCGGCATCCGGATCGATTTGCCGCCGGCGCAGGCTGCGCTCGCGGCCTCGATCGCATCCTGGAAGGCAGGCGTCATCATCGCAGGCACGCCGGTGCGGATGCGCTCGACCTTCACGTCGCAGCGGCCCTGCGCGGTGGCCTCGGCCGCCAGGCGATGCAGCTGTGCCTCGAGACGCGCGATCACCTCGGGATTGTCGTCGCGGATCTGGAACAGCATCTCGGCGCCGCCGGGGATGATGCTCGGCGCGCCCGGGTCCAGCGTGATGCGGCCGGTGGTCCACACCGTGCGCGGTCCGCACAAAGCAGGGAAGCTGTCGTCGATCGCGACACAGAACCGCGCCAGCGCCAGGCCGGCATCCCTGCGCACCGCCATCCGCGTGGTGCCGGCATGGTTCTGCGCGCCGGTGAAGCTGATGCGATACTGCCAGATGCCGACGATCGAGGTGACGACGCCGATCTTGAGCCCGCTGCTTTCCAGCGTGTCGCCTTGCTCGATATGGGCCTCGAGATAGCCGATGTGGCGGCTCGGCTCGGCGGTGAGGCGCGCTCGGCCGGCGAAGCCCGCATCGCGCAACGCCTGCCGCATCGTGCGATCGCTGGAGCGGTCGCGTGCCGCATCGATGTCGGCGTCGGTCACGGCGTCAACAAAGGACCGGCTGCCGAGGAAACTGCCGAAATGTCCTTCCTCGTCGCACCACGCCGCAACCTCGACTGCGCCGTTCGTGCCGGGATCGGTGTTGATGACGCGCGCGGCTTCCAGCGCATAGATCACGCCGAGCGGCCCATCGAGCCAGCCGGCATGGTTCTGGCTCTCGAGATGCGAGCCGGCGAGCAGTTTCGGTCCCGCCTTCGCGCTGGTGCCAAGCACATTGCCGATGCCGTCGATCGTTGCGACAAGACCAGCGTCGGGCAACTGCTCGGCGAGCCAGTCCAGCGAACGCAGATGCGGTTCCGAGAAGGTCGGCTTGTGCACGCCGGTCTTGTAGGCGCCGATCGCGCGCAACGCATTGAGATCGGCGAGCACGCGCTTGCCGTCGAAGCGACTGTTGATGCCTGGCATGAGTTGGACTCCGGATTTGCGTCTTGATCTTGCGCGTTGGCGCCTCAATCCCGTCTTGATGCCGTCGCGGTTGGATGCGACGGAACAATCAGGGCAAACGATTTCTTAGCGGTTCTGCTCTTAGGTCGCAGTACGACAGTACGAATAGCGTGTGAGTGTGATGATGTCTGCATTCCGGAACTGGGCTCGCAAGGCCGCTGTGCTGTTTCTTCCGATCGCGCTCGGCGCCTGCGCGCAATATTCGCAGCAATACAGCATGACCACACCGTCGGCGGGGACCGGGCCGCTGGCTTGGGACGGTGCCGGACGGGACCCCAATCTCCCGCAGCCGCGGCGCCATGCGCGCAATGCGTCACCGGCCGTCGCGGAGACGTCGGATGCGCAGATGTCGGAAGCGGATGCGGACGCTCGGCTGGCGCGCAAGCTCGTGATCTGCAGCACCTGCATCAAGCAGACGCCCGTGGCGCAAGCGAACAATCGCCAGGGCCAGGACGTCGCGAGCGCGACCAATCACTAGCGGCATGATCCGGAAAAGTGCGAAGCGGTTTTCCCTCGCGACAAACGCGGAACGCGTTTGCGCGGAGATCATGCCCAAACAAGGCGAGGCGTGGGCCATTCCCAGATTTCGATCGATGTCCGCTGGCCTTAGTTAGGCCACGATATCGTTCGATGCGCAGGCGCATGTCGCTCCGAAGATTCATTGTTCCCGCCGTCGTCGTTGCGCTCGCAGCCGCCATCCTGATCCATGTGGGTGGTTCGCGGGCCCACGCGCATGTGCCGTCGCATTGCGGCTTCTGGACCTCGATCGAGGCCGGATTGTCGTGCCAGTGACCCCGGGGGCGGGGGATCCGGGAAAAGCATTCTCAGCGCTTGCCCGTCCGCCCAATCGCCACTATACGTTCGCCCGTCGCAGCCGTTCGCCGGTCGCGGCCAATCTGGCATGTCTCACGTCTAACGTATTGATTTGCCGGGAGTTTTGCTCCCTTCGTCTATCGGTTAGGACGCCACCCTTTCACGGTGGAGAGAGCGGTTCGATTCCGCTAGGGAGCGCCATCGCGCGAACGCTCTAAAAGTCCTTAAATGATTTCAAGCGGTTAAAGAGACGATCCATTTCGTGTTGGACGTTTTGTTGGACGCGACCAAGAGCTCCCTCGTTCTCGATAGGTTCTGCTTACTCGTGTAGAAATTGTGCTTGCCGTACCAAGCAGCGGTTCGCCTTAAGATGAGTTCCGAGCTCCCTGCAATTAATGGTAGTCATACGTCGGGTCCGGGGAGGCTCGCGTATTGTGCCACTGAAATTCGATCATCCGCCGCTGCTTGCGCCGGGGCGGCATTATTTGAGCCTTCAGCAAATCGAAATCCTTTGCGTTCACCCTTTCACGGGTTACGCCAGAAGCAGGCGTGAACAGTTGTTCTACGCTTTAGAAGACGTCATTCAGCAACTACTAATCGTCAAATTGCCATGTGAAGTTTTCGTTGACGGAAGCTTTTTCACCGAAAAACCAGACCCCGGCGACGTCGATTGTCTTGTTGCTGTTGAGTATAGTGTTATGAAAATACTTACTCCGGAACAGCGAACACTGATTGATGGACTGAACCAGGAAGTATATGTCGCTGGCGTAGACAGTCTTGCTGTTACAAAGTACCCTCCCTCGGGACCATCCATTTTTTGGATCGGCCCTCGACGTAGGGAACGGCGGCGAAGCTTACGGACTTGAGCACAGCAAGGTTTGGTTGAAGGGCTGCGGAGTTTTAAGGCTCGGAGAGACCAGTGTCGGACTTCGCATCTGCTGTTGAGCGGGCGCGCAACGCCTTTGCGTCGGTCTCCCGAATTGAGGCCGCACTTTCGCGCGACCCGAACGACGCGTCCTTGCAAGTAAACCTCGCGGCCATGTCAAAGTTGGCAAGGCAAAGCCAAGACCAGCTGCTCAGCTATTCGGGACAGCAACATGTCGAGGTATGCAATTATAGACTGCTGCCTGAGGCGGCCAATAGCTACGCACTTCCTTTTGTCTCGAACTCGCTTCTTGAATATCAAAACCTGTTCAGCCAAATCCACGACGCTATTAGGAACGGGCCGAAGGTCAACGCGATCATTGGGAAAGAAGCTTTAGAAGAAAGTCTCCTCGAATTTGCATACAGCTATAGTGGATCCCTCGGAGTTGTTTTGCTGGCGCAGAACGAGAAGGATTTTTTCGATGGGCGGCTCGATGAGTCCATTGATGCGCTATTCCAGGTAATGGATATCGATAGTCGCGATGCCGTGCGAGATATCGGAAAAACCCTTGGCACCGCGGTTGTAAAAAGAATTCACGATTGGTCCGCTGCCAACATCAAAGGCGGCTTCGCCGCCGATGTTCGCTGGAATAAATCAGATGGTCGTCAAGTCGGTGAGGTGATCGAACGTCGCCGAATGGAAAACATCGTCGAGATCATTGAAGCGACCTCGGATAAAGAGACGGAAACGATCAGTGCAAGGGGTATCCTGGTTGGCGGTGATCTTGCCAGTGGAGCTTTTCATTTCGTAGTTCCCAATGGGGAAGACTATCGGGGTCATCTTGCGGAGGAATTTTCCCACGATACCGATATGACTTTGGGAAAGGTGTACGTCGCTTCGATCAGGGAAACGAGCACCACGACCTATGCCAGTCAGAAGGTAGATAGGAAGCGGGAGTTGCTAGGGTTGCGGCCTCTACCTAGCGCTTCTTATCCCGGTGACGTGGACCCGCTATAGCTTCGAAGACCCTCTCAAAAGGTGCGCCGCTCCCTCAACGCCAAGCTCCCGGGCGATCTTCGCAAATCGCTCGGTCTCCAAAAGGACCAGCTGTCAGACTGGCGTTTGTTGCTGGCTATCCGCCAGGCGCCTTGAAAGGTGGCGTCGGGCGCGACTGATCGGATCGTCGTAGCATCTCAGAGTTTCGAGCTCTTGCTCGAGCCGATCGAGCAGGGGAGCATATTTGGTCCCATGCAGGATGATCACCTCGGAAACGACGGCGATCGCGTCTAGCAGCCGTTTCTCGGTGATCGGCGCGGTCATGCGCGGCGCTCGCTACGTTGGGCGTCGCTGTCTCCATAAACCCTGATCGGTGGATAGAGGCGCTCTGCTGCCTCTACTCCACGTTCGAAGCCGCGGCGGTACCCGACGCGAAGGCCGGCCAGAAGGCCGACCATAAAGCTGGCTGCGATGAAGATCGCCGGCGTCATCGGCGAGACCTCGCAGATGCAGTCCGAAATACCGGCCGCAAAGTGTCGCCAATGATTTGCGCGCGGCCGCCGGCGATCAGGCGGTTGGCCATTTCGCTCGTGATCCTCCTGGCGCCAAACCGCCAGCCGCCGCGCGGATGCCGCTCGAAGGGGCTGTATTCGAGCAGCGAAAGCGCAATGTAGTGATTTCGTTGGAGGCGCTTCATCAGGGATGAGCCATTCTCAAAGGCTCGGCCCAGCGAGCTGCTGCGCCAATGCGCGGGCATCGGCCGCATGGGCCTTGATCTGCGCGCGCGTGAAGCCCTTCCGCTCGAGATCGTCTTCGGTGAGGCCGCCCTCGCGATACGACGCTTCACGCATGTCATCGGCCATGCGCTTGACCGTCTCGCTCGCTGAGAGCGGCGCACGCGGCTTCACGAGCGCGGTATCAATGTAGGCAGGAACGATCGCGAGAGGGACAGGGGTGCGGCTTGCAGCAGGAAGGCGGTTGCAGGATGTACGTCGCATTGGGGTTCCCCGTTTGTTTCACGGGAAACAAAATAGTCGGAAATATCCGACTGTCAATCGCCGGAAAAATCCGATCGATTAGAGGTCGAGCACTGTCCGCTTGACCCTGCCGATTACCTCGAAATCATTCTTTCGTTTGATCATCCGAGGCTTGTTTAGCGGGTTGGTTGAGTAGGGTGCTAGATAAGGAGGATCGTCAGCTTGCCACATCTTGTATGTCGTCTCGCCGCGGATAGAAAACACGTAGTACTTTCCGCTCACGAGCTGTCTGTCGTCTTTGTTTACGACAATAATCGAGCCGTCCGGTGATACTCGATCCATTGAATCGCCAACGACACGTAACGCAAAAAAGTTTCCACGGCCGAGATCCGCGAACGCCAGTAAAGGCACGTCGTCCAAGGGAATCTGAGACGAAGGAGCCGTCAGCCGTCCAGCCGTCACAATGTCGATCAGTGGGACGAGATTTACCTTTGAGCCTGGCCGGTCCGAAATTATCCGCCGTCCAGGGCCTGTCAGTTCCTCGACGGTTAGATCGAGCGCCTCGGCGACGAGATGAATCTTCGCCTGGCTGAACGAGCGCTTTTTCCCGCTTAGGAAATCGCTGATGTAGTTCCGTTCGAGGCCCGGCACCCTTCTGGCGGCCTCGACGGGTCCTAGCTGTAACTGACCAAGACGGTCGCTAACTCGTTGTCGTAGCTCGGTTCCCTTCATGGCGGAGTTATCCGATGGTGGATTAGTCAAAGCGAGCCGGATGTTTCCGACTTTATGGTCTCGACGAATCGGAAATTTCCGACTAGCCGTCGAGCGATGGAAAAGCAGCTGATTCTCAACCTGTTGGCCGTCGCTCGGGCGTTTGCAACGAGCCGCGGAATTGAGCTTTCGACCGTGGGCCGCGTGGCAGCGGGCGACTGGCGCTTCTTCGATCATATCAGTGACGGCGCCAAAACGTTCACGGCGCGAAAGTATGACCTCGTCATGGTCTGGTTCTCCGAGAACTGGCCCGCAGGAGAGGCTTGGCCGGAGGGCGTTGCGCGTCCCAATCGGGCGCCTCAATGAGCCCGCCCCGCGCAAATCCGTCAAAAGTTGGAACCCGCACAACTGCGGGCAAACACCCTCACGCATGCGGGTGGTTTTCTCCTATCGCCTTGGAGTTGAAGCGCCTTTTCCCGCGAAATTGTGCGGCTGAAGTTTCCCACAGGTCAGGTCGATCCATCAGCGTTGTCGAACGCTGGCTGGCTGGGACGGTGTCCGGTCCAGACGGCGAGGCTCTGACACGCTTGCTTCGCAGCGACATCGGCGACCGCGTCCATGACGCGATGATCGCCGGCGTTAAGTCGCCTTGGGCCGAGAACGTCCGCGCCGTGCGCGAGATCGCACGCCTTCGCAAGCAGCAGGCAGATACGGCGCAGCGTCTCGCCGCGCTCGAAAGGGGCATCGAACCATGATCACAGAGCGGCTTTCTGATCCGCAGCTCTACACGGTGATGGGAATTGTCCTCAGCCTTGCTTTGGCGGCCGCACTGAGCGTCATCGCATGGCTGCAGCGAGCTCCACAGCTCGACGCCGCTGCCGGTTTCCGCTGGGTGCGCCGATGACCAGGCCGGCCGCAGAAACCCGCGCGACGACGATCGCAAAGGACCAGCTGAAATCGATCATCGAGCGCGTCGAGCGGCTGACCGAGGAGAAAAAGAACATCGCCGATGACATCCGCGACGTGTTCGCCGAGGCCAAGGGCAACGGTTTCGACGTCAAGGCGCTGCGCGCAATCATCAAGATCCGGCAACAGGACCCGATTGATCGCGAGGCCGAGGAGGCGATCCTCGAGACCTACATGCAGGCGCTGGGGATGCTGTGATGCACGGCTCTTTCGCCAGCGTCCGGCCGAGCGAGACGGTCTCGATCGAGCGGCTGCTCGACTCCGGACTGACGCCTTGGCGCCGGATCATCCTCTCGGCGCGCGATAACGTCTGGTCGCTGGTCGACGCCTGCGATTACGAGTGGCTGTCGAAAAATACCTGGAATGTGTCTTGGGGCTCGCGGACGCCCTGGCAGCTCTACGCAAAGCGCAACGTCGGGCCGGAGCGCGCGACGCTGCGGCAACATCGCGAGATCAAGATTGTGCGAGATCCGCGCTCCGAGCGGTTCATGCGGACGCATCACGTCGACCACGGCAACGGGCAGACGCTCGACAACCGCGACGACAATCTCTCGTGGTGTACCCACAAACAGAACATGAAAAACCGCCGGCCGCGTGCGGCGATCCCTTCGCTCGAGCAAATCGTCCTCGAGCTGATGCGCGCTCACGACATCCCGTTTCCGCAGGAGGTTCCGTTTTGACCGACGTTCCCGCATCCAATGGCATGGGGCTAACAGCCCGCATGGTCGACGCGTTGAAAGCGATCACTGAATTTGTCGGTCGCCACGGTGCGATGCCGACGCGCCGCGCGCTGGCCGACGTGATGGGCTGTAATCCGAACAACGCCAACCGCCTGATGGATAGCCTGGTCGAGCGGGGCGAGCTGTCGGCCGTGACGCGGCGCGGCTGGGTCGCGGTCGCTGGTTTCGGCCGCGACGGCGTCCTGATCTCGGTCCGGCCGCATATCGCGGCGCGGCTCGCGGCCTATTGCGCGGCGAACGGCGAGAAGGTGACGGCCGTCGCCGATGACGCGATCCAGCTGCATCTCGACCAGCTCGAGGGCGACGTCGCTACTGTCGTGCCGTGCGGCGACGGTGTCGCCATTGTCGTCGACGACGAGGAGGGCGCCTCGTGACCGAGCTCGTCCGCTATGAAGCTGCGCGCCGCGCCCTGGCCGAGGCTGTCGCCGTCGATGAGGTCCTCGAGATCCGGGACGAATGGGAAGCGATCCGGCTCGCCGGGCTGGTCGCCAAGGATGTGGAGCTGCAGGTCCACGCGGCGAAGATCCGCTTTCGCGCTGAGCGCCGTCTCGGCGAGCTTGTCCGCGAGCAAAAGAAAACGGTCGGGCTCGCCAGGGGCGGTCAGCCCTACCAGTCCGAGCGGGAACAGGTAGACCGGCCGGCGACATTGGCGGAGGCCGGCATTGACAGGAAGCTGTCGGCGCGCGCGCAGCGGATCGCCGAGATGGAGCCCGACGAATTCGAGGGGGCGCTCGTCCAGCACGAAACCGAGATGCGGTCGGCGAAGGGCCGCGTTTCGATGGATCTGACCAAGGTCGCGGCCGAGGAAAGGGGCCGCGAGCATCGCCGCAACGTGGCGCAGGCGCTCTCTGATGCCTCGGCGCTGCAGCCGACCGGCCGCAAGTATCCGATCATTTACGCCGATCCGCCGTGGCATCGAAACCAGGGCGTCACCAGCCGCTCTTACGAGAACCATTATCCGACCATGCCGTGGTCGGAGATCTGCGATTTGCCGGTTAAGGACATGGTCCTGCCGGATGCCTGGCTGTTTCTCTGGATTCCGCGGGCGCATCTGCTGGCTTGGCATGAGGCCGAGATCGAGGCGACGGATCTGCGGACCGGCGAGGTCATCAAGGTCCGCGCGCAGATGCCGCTCGCCTCGGCGGTCGCGCTGTCATGGGGCTTTGACTCGTACTCGACCGCGTTCGTTTGGACGAAAACCGACGAGGAGCACCCGACCGAGGCCGGCGGGGCCGTGCTGGTGCGCGACCAGGACGAGCTGCTGCTGCTGTTCAGGCGGGGGAAGGGCCTGCCGAAACCGGGGAGCGGCGAAAAGTTCGGCTCCAACCATCGCGAGCGCTCGAGGCCGCTCGGTCATTCGCGCAAGCCGGAGCATTACCGGCGCATGATCGCAGCCATGAGCGGCGGAGTGCCGGCGCTCGAGCTGTTTGCGCGCGTCGACGCTGAGCATCCGCTGCCGCCTGGCTGGGATGCATGGGGCAACCAGGCGACAGCTGCGCTCGACAGGACTGCGGCCCGCGTCGCGGCCTTTTGCGCCGATGGTCCCGCCTGGGTGACGCGCGACGAAGTCATCGCGGCCGACCATGCCGCGTTTGAGCAATTCGATTCCCAAGCGATCGCGGGCGAGGGCTCGGCGCCTGACGGGGTGCCGGCGGGTATAGAGCTACCGCGCGATCGGACTGCCGATGGTCGGTCATCGGACGAGGCCGCAACGGGTAGCCATAGCGCTGCGGCCTCACAGTTAGCGGACACCGGAGCTCACGCCGGCGATCGTCCAGCCCTTTCGGCCGACGTTGCCTCGGTGCCGATCGGGAAAGTCGTTTCGAGCGTCGCCGTTTCCGGCCGCGCCGATACAGCCGAGCCGCCGGCGAACCGACCTGGACGCGACATTCTCGACGACGGGCTCGATATCCCGGAATTTCTGCGCCGGACGCCGAAGCCGGCGCCGGATCTCGTCGTCTCGCAAACCGAAATGGATCTCGCGCGTATCGACCGCGCGCCGGCCGAGGTCGTCGACGATCGTCTGCAAACGCGGTTGCCGCTGACCGAGGACGAGCTCGATATGCAGGCCGCGCTGCTCGCGATCGACGGCGGCGAGCAGATCGACGGCGACATGGTCCGGCATCTGGTCGGCGCAGGCTTCGCGCATTGCACGTCGACCAGGGTGATGGTGACCGATGCCGGCCGCGATTTCCTCGCGCAGCTGGTAGCGACGCCGGCGCAGCTCGATATCGAGGCGCGCGCGTGACCGACAAAGTCGCTCTGTTCCGACAGATCGCTGCGATCGAGGCCGAAATCAAGGATCGCAGCGCCGGCGCGCGCTCGAGGCTCGATCGGTCGGCGTCGCAGCGCCAGTGCGACGGCCTCGAGGCCGGCGCGAAAACGCTGCGCTGGCTATCGCAGAACGCGGCGCGCATCGCTGCGGCGTCGCCGCTTCCGGCCTGCACAATTTCGATGACCAGGCAGGTCACTGCCGTCGAGACCGAGCTCAAGGATCGCCGCAGCGGCGCGCGGGCCAAGCTGAGCTCGTCCGCTGCGATCTACCAACGCGACGGCCTCGAGGCCGCTGCGAACACGCTGCGCTGGCTGCAGCAGAACGAGGCGAGCATCAAAGGGGCATTGCGGCAATGAAGCAAACGAAACTGGCATCACTCGCGGAGAGCGCGATCAACGTCTTGGTTGGTTTCGTCATCAGCCTTGCGGCGCAGGTCTATTTCCTGCCGCTGCTCGGCGTCACGGTCTCGATCGCGCAGAACGTCACGTTTGCGCTGATCATGACCGCAATCTCGATCTGCAGGTCGTACCTGCTGCGCCGGCTATTCGAGGCGCTGCATATTCGCCGGCCGCTGTCGTCGTTCATGCAGGCTGTTATCGCCGAGCGCTTTCGCCAGATCGAGCGGGAGGGTTGGTCGACCGAGCACGACGACGGATACGATCGCGGCACGCTGGGCCGAGCTGGTGCTGCGTTCATTTTGCATGCCGGCACGGAATCGCCCGCGGTGCCGCACGAATGGCCCTGGACGCGCGAATGGTGGAAGCCGGCTGGCTATCGGCGTGACCTGGTCCGCGGTGTCGCCTTGGCGATCGCCGAGGGCGAGCGGTTCGATCGCAACCGGAATCCGACCGGCGTTCCGGCTCGATTGAGGCGACCGCTTGCTGCGCAGGAGCTGCAGCGATGACGCAGCTCGAGATCGCCGCGATCGCGGTCGGCGCGTTTGCGCTGTTCATGTTCGGTTATTCGCTCGCCTGGATACAGCGCGATCGGCTTGACCGGCGCGCGGCTGCGCTCGAGCCGCGTTTCGATGCCGGCGGCTCTGTCTGCGAGGATCTCGAGGCCCGCGTCCGGCGGGCCGCTTGATGAGCTCGACGCGGCACAAGTGGGGCGAGAAGGTCCGATTTCCGCTCAAGACCGAACAGCAATGCATCCGCTGCGACATGGTCAAGGTCGGCCGGCGCGAGGGCGGTCCCGCGGGCTATTGGGACGAGTTCTGGCGCGACGAGGAACGCATCCATTGCACGGCGACGCCGCCCTGCGATGCGCGGCGTGAGGCGGTTGCAGTTGCGGCGGCCTAACGCGATCGTGTTCTGCCTGGCTGGCGAAGGGCCGGAGGCGATGACTCTGGCCGAGGTCATCTGCCAGCTGGTCGTCAAGGGCGCGGAGCTCGGCGAGCTCGAGGAATACGAGATCCCGGATCGCGGCGCGATCGCCGCCGGCGCGGTCAATCCGCCACGGCTCAAGCGCCGCGGTTTCCGTCGCGAGTGGCTCGAGCGGCTCAGCGTCGCGATCGAGCGCGACGCGATCTCACGGCTATCGGCACAGGACATCGTTTTCCGTCTGCTGCAGCCGCGACCGTGAATTTTCAGTGTTCCGTTGCGTCAGCGTTTTCCCGAATTCTCTTGGTTAGGAAGTTAAGATGACCGCGAAAAGGCGGGCGCGACGCATTGCCTCGGACGAGGCCACTGCATGGGCGCGCAATCTCGAGCTGGGCAATCCTTACGCAAAGAGCGTGCTGCGCGCGCTGGGCGAGTATGTCGACGGCGATGGCATCTGCTGGGTCGGCATTCCGTCGCTGGCGGGGGATTGCGATCTATCGCAGGACACGGTTCGACGGCGGCTCGCCTGGCTCGAGGAGATCGGCGCGATCGGTCGGACGCCGCAATGGCTCGATGAGAACGGCCGCCGCAATGGTGATGGTCGTGGCAAGCGCACCACGGATCTGATCCGGCTGCTTGTCGACGCGGATATCGACGCGATCGAGGCGCGGGCCGCCGGGCGCAACGTCGACGAAAATCAAGTAAATTCAAGGTCGATTAGCCCTAGCTGGCAGCAAGGGCTAAATTCCGGCGCCGACGACGTTAGCCCTCGGCCAGCCCTCGGCCAGCCCTCGCAGTGCAGCCAGGACCTAGACTCTTTTGAACCTGAACCTGAAGATCCCCCTAAGTCCCCCTCCGGGGGATTTCCGGATGATCGCGAGACGATCGAGCAAAGCGAGCCTGTTGAGTTTGCAGCGGCATTCGAGGGCTATGTCGGCCATGAGGTCATGCGGCGCGACCTGGCGCTCGAGGAGTTCCGCCTCCTGACGCAGGAGGATCGCGTCTGGTGCGGGCATGCCGTGCCGCTCTACATGGCGAAACTGCGCGAGCTCAAACAGCGCCGGCCGATGAATTTTCATCTGTGGGTGCGGACGCGAGGTTTTCGTGAATTCCCTGCGCCTGGTGCTGCGCCGGCAAAGCCCGCGCCTCCGCAACGGCGGTTCGTGCAAGGGGATGAGCTCAAGGGCTTGGCGGTGGCGCCGCAGATCGCCGAGCGGCGCGAGCTGCGCATCTTCAGCGAAAAGGATCTCGGCGAGGGCGTCTGGGTGCAGCGCGGGCCGCAGGCTGACCTGGCGGCAATGGCCGAATTTGCGGGCACTGATCGCGACGCGTGGCAGGTCGTCGACCAGGGAACGCCGCAGTTTGCCGCCTGGCGCGATCGCCTGGCGTTCTGGATCGGCGCCGAGCCGCACGCCGAGCGGATCTTTCTCGAGCCGTTTGATCCGAGCGTTCACGGCGTCTCGGCGTCGCATCCAAATTTCCGGTTGAGGAAGGCAAAGCAGGGATTTCGCGTGCCGGCGCCGTGGCCGCCGCGACGCGATGGAACGTGGCAGGGCGCAGGGGAGAGCGAATGAACATGCAATACCGCAAGGGGCAGATCGTTGGATATGTCGAGACCAACGATCGATTGGCGGTGCCGGCGACGCCGGCGAGCTGGCGCGTGCTGCAGGTCATGCCTGGCCGCGACGCGAAGGTCATCAAGGCTTTCGGCGAGCGCTGCATCAGCGGCTGGTCGCCGACCGTCGTTCATTTCGTCGAGCGCGGTAGCGGTCAGGTGGCCCGGCGTCCGCATCTCGGCCGGCGGATCGAAAAGCCGTTTCTGCCCGGCCTGATCTTCCTGCCTGATTTCGAGCTAGGTCGTCTCGCCGAGATCCGCAGCATTCCTGACGTCGACAATCTGCTCGAGTTCGGAGAGCTGCGATCGTGGCTCAACGCGACCGAGATGCAGCTGCTGCGCGACATCGTCAAAATCGAGAACATGCTGCCGTCACGGCGCCGATGGGCACTTGCGCAGCTGTTCCTGCGGTATGGCTTCATCACGGTCGCCGAGGTCAAAGACGAAACGGAAATGAGAGTAGGGCGCGAGATCCGCGTCGCCGATGGCCTGTTCTCCGGCTTTCGAGCGCTGATCGAGCGAGTTGACTCAAAAGGCCGACTCAGCGTCTTAGTCAGCGACGGAAAGCACGGCGTCAAGGTAAGTGGTTTGACCGAGGCGCAGATCGAGCTGATCGACTAATTCGCGGTGCGGTGCATGCGCGGCAGCTCGGCTAAAAGTGCAGAGCCTGATTCCAGGCGGACGCGCGGAGCGCGCCTCAATCTTCGCCAGATCCAACGCCGATCGCAGCTGGTGCGGTCGGCGTTTTCATTAGCATAGGTTGCGCGGTAGCGCCTCGCGCTATCGCTGCCCTCCTTGGGCGTTTCCTCCCTAGACTTGAGGCCGATCATCGCAAGGTGGTCGGCCTTTCCTTTTGTGGATGACGCAGCCGCCCTGGAAAGCCTGGTACAAGCTCGCGCGCTGGCGAGCGCTCCGCCTGCGCATCTTCCTGCGCGATCTCTACACGTGCCAGCGCAAGGGCTGCGGCAGGGTCGAGCCGAATACGTCGCTCTTGGTCTGCGACCATGTCATCCCGCATCGTGGTGATGAGCACCTGTTCTGGGATGACGGCAACCTGCAGACACTTTGCAAGGCATGCCACGACAGCGCCAAGCAGGCCGAGGAGCAGGCGAGCCTGCACACGCGCGGCGTCTGGGATTGAGAGGGGTAGGGGGTGGGCATTTCCTCCGAGGGTGCCTCTCCGCGGACCGGCCCATCTCACATTGACGGTTTTTTTTCATCATGGCCGAAGTTTTCGACCTGTTCGGTGATCCCGTGCCGGCCAATTGGGGCGGACGTGGTCGGCCGGAGCATGTCGCGAACCAGCAAAACCGGAATCGCGTCAGCCTGTTAGTCGCGCTCGGTTGGAGCAATCAACGGATCGCGGCGGCGCTGTTCATTACGCAACCGACGCTGCGCAAGCATTATTTTTCAGAGCTCAAATTCCGGGACGTCGCGCGCGATCGCCTGGTCGCGCAGGTCGGCGTCAAACTGATGGACGGCGTCAACGCCGGCAACGTCTCGGCGATCCGAGAATTCCAGAAGTATCTCGAGCGCAACGATCTCATGCTGTACGGCCAGACGCAGAAGCCAGCCAAGGCCGCGCCGGCTGAAAAGGCGCCGGCTGAAAAGGTCGGCAAGAAAGCCGCCGCGCTCGCCGCCGCGCATCAGCCAGACGCCGGCACGCCGCTCGGCGAGCTCATGATGCGCCGTCAGCAGGCAGGGATCTCGCACTAATGCTGCCCTCGATCGAGGCCGCGGCGCCGGCCGCTGCGACGTGGGATCTGTCCCGCGTTGATTGGCAGGAGCGCATCCGCGACGGCCGCTCGCTGATGCCGGATATGCCGCTGTTCGCCGGCGAGGCGGACATGGCGCAGGCGTTCTATGACGAGATCCAGCTGCCTGACGTGCCTGGCAAGCCAAAAATGCGGACTGCGTCCGGTCCGTGGTTCCGCGAGCTGGTGCGCGCGGCATTCGGCAGCTGGGACGCGGCCAACCAGGTCCGATATATCCGCGACATCCTCGCGCTGGTGCCGAAAGGATCGTCAAAGACGACCAACTCGGCGGCGCTGCTGATCGTCGCGATGCTGATGAACTATCGGCCGCGCGGTAAAGCGCTGTTTGTCGGTCCGACGCAGGCGATCTCGACGCGCGCCTATGACCAGGCGGTCGGCATGATCGAGGAGTCGCCGGATCTCAAACGGCGTTTTCGCACTCACGATCATGAGATGATGATCGAGGACCTGGTCACCAAGGCCGAGGCGCAGGTCAAAACTTTCGACGTCAACATCCTAACCGGCGCGATGGGCCTGTTTTTCGTGCTGCTCGACGAGATCCATTTGCTCGGATTCAACGCAAAGGGCGCCAAAGTGCTGCGCCAGATCCGCGGCGGCCTCGACAAGACGCCGGAGGGCCTGCTCGTCATGACGACGACGCAGAGCGACGACATTCCGGCCGGAATTTTCAAGTCGGAGCTGAAATTTGCGCGCAACGTTCGTGACGGGAAGTATCGCGGCAAGGTCATTCGGCCGATGCTGCCGCTGCTCTACGAATTTCCGCAGGACATCGCGACGTTGACGCGCGAGGAGCGGAAAAACGGCGTCGAGCCGCGCTGGATGAACCCGGTCAACTGGCCGATGGTGATGCCGAACCTCGGCCGCTCCGGTCCGGCCCTGGCGGAGCTCGTCGCAGATTGGGAAGGCGAGCGCGACAAGGGCGAGGAAGCGATCCGGATCTGGGCGTCGCAGCATCTCAATATCGAGATCGGCCAGGGCATCAATAACGAGGGCTGGGGCGGCGCGGATCTCTGGGATGCGCAGGTCATCAAGGGACTCGACCTTGATGCGATCCTGGCGCGCTGCGAGGTCGTCACGATCGGAATCGACTCCGGCGGCCGTGACGACCTGCTCGGCCTTGCGGTGATAGGCCGCGAGCGCGGTACGCGGCATTGGCTGTCCTGGTCCTACGCCTGGGCAGACCCGATCGTCCTCGAGCGGCGGAAAGACATCGCCAACCAGCTGCAGGATTTCGTCGAGGAAGGGTCGATGACGATCGTCGACATGGCCGACGCGATCGCGGATCTCGGCGTTCTGGTCGCCCGCATCGTCGCGAGCGGTCTGCTACCGCAGAAAAACGGCGTCGGCATCGATCCGAACCAGGCTGCAGCGATTATCGAGGCTTTGCTCGCTGTCGGCGTGACCGACGACATGCTGCGGCGCCTGCTGCAGGGCTCGGCGCTCGCGCCGGCGGTCTATGGCCTCGATTTCAAGCTCGCCGACGCAACGTTCTGGCATGCCGGGCAGGGCCTTATGTCTTGGGTTGTCGGCAACGCCAAAACCGAGCGGCGCGGTAACGCCGACATGGTGACCAAGCAAGTCGCCGGCTCGGCCAAGATCGATCCGTTTATCGCGTTGCTCGAGGCCGCGATCCTCATGAGCTGGAATCCAACGGCCGGGCTGCTCGTGACCGGCGCTGACATCCTGACGGTGGTCTGATGGGAATTTTGAGGAGCGGGCTGGGCTCGGCGTTCCGCGCCGTCGCCAACGCGTTTGATCCTGGCGCGCCGCGCGACATGAGCGATCCGCAATATTGGGCTGATTTCGGCGGTCGTATGTCGCTCGCCGGCGTCGACGTCACGGACAGCAACGTCAGCCAGCTCGGTGCCGTCCAGGCGGTGCGTCACGGCCTTTCCTCGGCCATGAAATCGCTGCCGGCGTCGGTCTACCGGCGCGGCGCGAACGGCGCGCGCGAGGCGCTGCCGGATCATCCTGTCACCAGGCTATTTGCGGCCAGTCCGAACGGTCGCCAGACGCCGGCCGAGCTGGTCGGCGAGCTCGCCTGGAACGTTTCTTATTATCGTAATGCCTATTGTGCGATCGTGCCGCCGGGAGATCCCCGCGCCTCGAACTATTACGCGGTCGGCGGCCTCGAATGGCTGCATCCGCGGCGCCTGGCGATGGTCGAGCGCGGGATCGACGGTCACCTGTATTACACGTTCAATCCGCCGACGACCCTCGTCCAGGGCGCGCAGCTCAAACAGACGACCTATCGCGACGACGAGCTCTGGCATATCCGCTCGAATCCGCTGCGCGAGGATGGCCTGCTCGGCGAGCCGATTTTCCATAGTGCGCGGAACGTCTTTGCGCGCGCGATCGCCGTGCATGACTACGGGGACATCTGGTTCAAGAATAACGGCCAGTCCGGCGGCACGCTCGAGCATCCCGGCGTGTTCAAGGACAAGGAAGAACGAAACACATTCCTCGAAAACTGGCGCGCTGCAGGGACCGGGCTGAATAGGCACAAGGATCGGTTGCTGACGCATGGCGTCAAATATAATCCGATCAAGGTGACCAATTCCGAGGCGCAGCTGCTCGAGACCGAGGACGCCGCCGACACTGCAGTTTTCGGCCTATGGAGTTACCCGCCGCATCGCGCCTCGCGCCTGAAACGCGCGACAAATAACAACGTCGAGCAGCAGTCGCTCGATTTTGTCGTCGGCTGTATGGCGCCGCTTGCGATCGAGCTCGAGCAGGGCGTCGAGCGGGATTTGCTGCTCGACAATGAGCGCGGCGATCTGTTTTTCGAGTTCAACTTTTTCGGCCTGCTGCGCGGCGACCTGCTCAATCGTTACCGCGCCTATCTGATCGGCCGCCAGGGCGAATGGTTGTCCGCAAACGACATCCTGCGGTTTGAGAACATGTCGCCGCGGACCGATGCCGGCGGCGACGAGTACAAAAACCCGCTGACAAAGGACTCCGCCGGCGGCGCGCAAGGCGTCGACGACAAGGCCGGCGGCAATGGCGGCTCGAGCTCTCCAAACGAGGACGGCAACGATGATTAAGGTTGAAACCGTGGCGCCGGATCTGCGCCAAGCCGTGACGCAGATCACGTCAATCGACGCCCTGGTCGCGCTCGAGGTCTCGGCGCTCGCCGATTGCCTGGCGCGCGCCGAGCAGCGCCAGGCGCAAGCTGCTGCTGCGGCGGCGCAGGCCTCGAGCTCGGCCGGCAAGATCGCGCTGATCTCTGTCGCCGGCGGCCTGACGCCGCGCGGTAGCTGGTTCGGCTCGAGCCTTTACGGCATCGCCGTGCAGGTGACGCGGGCGGCCGATGACCAGGACGTCGCCGGCGTCGTTCTCGACGTCGACAGTCCAGGCGGAACGGTCGCCGGCACGGTCGAGGCCGCGAATGCGATCGCGTCGGCCGCAGCTAAGAAGCCGATTGTTGCCGTCGCGAATACGCTGATGGGCTCGGCGGCCTATTGGCTAGGTTCGCAGGGCACTGAGCTCGTCATGGCGCCGTCTGCCGATGCCGGCTCGATCGGCGCGATGATTATGCATCAGGATATTTCCGGGTGGCTCGACCAAGTCGGCCTCAAGATGACGATCGTCCGCTCGGAGCAGTCGCCGCTGAAAAACGAGGCGCATCCGTTTGCGCCGCTATCGGCCGACGCTCTGACCTATCTGCAGGGTCGCGCAAACGAGGCCGGCGCCGATTTCATCAAGGCGGTTGCGAGCGGCCGGCGCGTGACGCAGACCAAAGTCCGCGAGGAGTTCGGCCAGGGCCGCATGGTCGGTGCGCGCGAGGCTGTCGCGCGGGGTATGGCCGACCGGATCGCGACGCTCGACCAGGTCATCAGCGGCATGCTGCAGCAGCGGTCGCAGCGGCCGAGCTCGCGCCGGCGATCGGCGCTGGCGTTTGACTAGGGCGTGTCGTAAGTCCGGCATTGTCCGCTTATAGGCGTAGAGCAGACATGGCTTGGCGGGCCCGAAACGTCTGCAATTGACCCTCAGCGGACACCGGTAGGCGCCCATAGGTGGCCTCTCGCAGTGGTGAGATCATTATCGTGTCTAACGCTCGCAGATCACGCGAGTGATTTTGTAACCGCACTGGCCGCCCGCTCTGGTGTCTTCGGCCGCTGGCATCACAGCATATTTTCGGCACACGGTCTGTGCAAAGGCGTCTATGTTGCTATCGCACCCTAGAAAGTTTGTGTGAGCCGGACAGGCAGCTTCCCGCTCGCCCTCACATACGACCAAATCGGACGAATGCTTGCCGGCGTATTGAAACGAAACGAGGGCAAGCCAAAGGCCGCCAATGGCAACGAGAAGCAGCGCGATCCATTTGATTTCCAAGAGCGACTTCAAGGTGACAAACTCAGAGCGACTGTCGGCTAGAGGAAGTGGGTCCGAAGGGAGCGAGTGTCTTTCCCCTCGCGATTGAAATTTGAGAGCAATCGCTTGTTGAGTTCTCGCATGAACGCGCTGCGACTGTGCCAGCCGACAACGCCATTTTGAACTTTTGCGTATCGTCTGAGCCAATAGATTAACAGCCCTGCTATCGCGCCCAAACAAATAAGTTCGATCATCAGCGTGCCAGCCTGTACTGCACGACGTAAACGGCGGCGCCCGACGGGTACAGCCCTGACTACGCCATGCGACGCGGCGTCTCGCCAAAAGAACAATATGGCGCTTTACGCGTTCGGCAAACGCCGCCTGCGATGTTTTTAGAGGAATCGGACCTAGCGCTTCGCCATGAAGGTCCGCAACGCGATTGGCCGCCTGTTCTAGAAGTGGGGTCGTCCTTGGTTCCGGGTTCTTCAGGGAAGGAGTGAAGGAACAGTCCGGCTCAGTGAGTGGAACTTATTTGTCAGGTGCGTTGACGGGGGGCAGCGGCTGTGTGGGTTGGATGTGCCTGTCCGTCTGATGCCCGCGCGACAGAGCCAACGCCAACGCCAATACGCCTACGGTTATGATGATCGCCCCACGCATGCCGACATCCTGAGCCCTCCAGGCAATATGCTCAATCGGACTGAAGTCGAAGAGCGCCTAGACCGCCTCCGTTGGCGGCCCTTTTCAGTTGGAAGCGTCGCCTATTGGCCCTTTTCGGACGTGCCGCACTGGCTATCGAAAGTCCGGTATCGGACCTGAAGCGGACCTCACGGCTCCCACTGCGGGGAACTACGACACCAGATGTCGGCGCACTTCTCCGGGTTCCATGTCCAGAGCTGCGGCGTGTTCGGTAGCAAGTTGTCGTTGAATGAGCCCGACCGTCCAGCCTTCGGGGATGGCATCCAGCACCGAGTTTAGCGCTTCCTCGCGTGAAGTCGCGGCGAGCCAGATCTGGACCTCACCGTTATCGGTCGTCACGCGGACAAGATGAACCTCGGTGGCTTTCTCCATGAGCCGTAAAATCGATGGTGGGAATTTTGTTTCTAACCAAAACCAAGGCGAACGTTTGGCGGTTAGGACAGACCATGCGCCTAGCGCGCCATCTCTATTGGCACGCCGGGCGCCCGATCAAGCGGTGGATGCGGCGTAGCTAGCCCCATCGCGCCGGGCGGCGTCTCATTGATAGCCACACGCGTGTTGACGTTTTTCAGCGTCGTAATCGTCGCTGCGATAACCGCCATCGCGAGAGCCACCGCAAAGAGGATCAGCGCCGTTCGGTGGTTGGTCATTGCAATGCACTCCAACCCAAAGCGACTCAACGCGGCACCGCGCGGGCAGGTTCCAATCCGTTGAAGCTATTCAGCTTTTAGTTCCTGAGTTGCTCGACCCGCGCCGTCGCCTGGACAGCGGGAACGCGGGCTCTTTCTCCGTCCAGGCAAACCAGACAACCAACCAGGAGTCACAGATCCATGCGAGTGGACATCAAGCAGCTGCGCCAGGCCCGCGCCAACAAGGCAAAGGAAGGCAAAACCGCGCTCGAGCAGCTCAACGCGCTGCAGGGCAAGGCCAATCCGACCGAGGGCGAGACCGCGCAGGTCGGCGAACTCGAGACCAAGGTCGACGCGCTCGAGGCCGAGGTCGCCGAGCTCGACAAGCAGATCTCGGCCGAGGAAAAGAAGCTGCGCCGGACGGCACTGTTCGGCTCCTCGACCGCGCTCGGCGGTCCGGCGCTGGCGACCGTCGTCAACGACATCAATCCGGAGCGGACCGGCGGCTTCCGCAGCGTCGCGGAATTCGCCGTTTCGGTTCGCAATGCCATGACCGGCGGCGGCCTCGATCCGCGTCTCGGCGCGGCGCCGAGCAATTTCCAGCAGAACCAGGGCGGCAGCGGCGAGGGCTTCCTGGTGCCGACCGAGTATCGCGAGCAGATCTGGGCGCTCGTTTTCGACGACCAGAACCTGCTCGGTTTCTGCAATCCGGAGCCGACGCAGGGTAACTCGATCGCGATCGCAAAGGACGAGACCACGCCCTGGGGCGCGTCCGGCGTCCAGGCGGCCTGGCGCTCCGAGGGCACTCAGCTGATCGCGACAAAGGCCGCGATGACCGGCGAGATCATCCAGCTGCATGAGCTCTATGCCTTCGTGCTGGCGTCGCAGGAGGTCCTCGACGATGCGCCGCGGTTGCAGAACCGCATCTTTAACCAGGCCGCAAACGCGATCCGCTGGAAAGCGTTTGAGGCGGTCATGACCGGCGACGGCAAGGGCAAGCCGCTCGGTTTCATGAACGCCGCCGCGCTGGTGACCGTCTCGAAGGAAGCGGGCCAGGCGGCCGACACGATCAACGTCGCGAACGTCCTTAAGATGTATTCGCGGCTGCTGCGGATGGGCGGCCGGCCGATGTGGCTCGGCAATTCCGACATCCTGCCGCAGATCGGTCAGCTGACGATCGGCAACGTGCCGGCCTGGCTGCCGCTGAATCAGCCGCTTGCCGGCGCGCCGGATGGCGGCGTTTTCCTCGGCCGTCCGCTGATCTTCAACGAGCACAGTGCCACGCTCGGCGACCTAGGCGATCTGACCTGCGTCGACCTCTCGGGCTATGCGCTCGCGACCAAGGCCGGCGGCGGCATCGATTTCGCCGCCTCGATCCATCTGTTCTTTGACTACAACCTGGCGGCCTTCCGCTGGATCTTCCGGATGGGCGGTCAGCCTTACCTGTCGGCGCCGGTCGCGCCGGCCAAGGGCGCTAACACCAAGTCGCATTTCGTCGCGCTCGAGGCGCGCTGATCGAGCTCGGCGAGCTCGTCGGACAATGACGGCGCGCCGGCTGGCCGGCGCGAGTAACAGCCGCGTTTCGTTTCCCAACCATGAGGAGTGCAAATGCACACCAATCTCAAACCGTCGCAGCGCGTCAGCGTCGTCGACTCGATCAACCCGCAATCGTCCGCTGCCGCGCTGACCACGGGCTGGATCGATGCCGGCAAGTTCCACAACTACATGGCCGTGATCTCGCTCGGCGCGCTCGGCGCTGCAGCGACAGTCGACGCCAAGATCCAGCAGGCGACCTCGGCCGCCGGCGCCGGCGCAAAGGACATCGCCGGCAAGGCGATCACACAGCGCACGAAAGCCGGCGCGGACGATAACAAACAGGTCCTGATTAACCTCAAGCAGGAAGATCTGGACATCAATAACGGCTTTGGCTTTTTCCAGGTGCAGGTGACGCCTGCCGTCGCCGCGAGCCTGGTCGGCTGCTCCGTGCTCGGTTTCGATCCGCGGTACGGGTTCGCAACCGACAACGATGCGGCGTCAGTCGCCGAGTTCGTCGGCTGATCCAGCTGGCGCCTCGGCCGCACCAGGCCGAGGCGCCTCTTTTCCTTTTCCGGCAGGGCTTCCCGACATGCTCCGCATCTCTCAGCGTCCGGCGGGCTATCCCGTCACACTCGACGAGGCCAAGGCGCAGCTGCGCGTCTCGAGCACGAAAAACGACGCTTTGATCTCCGGCCTGATCGGCGCGGCAACGGGGCACTGTGAGGCCCTGGTCCAGCGCGCTTTTGTGCCGCGGACGTTCCAATGGGTGCTGCCGTGCTGGCGGCCTGTGATCGAGATCCCGATCGCGCCGGTCGTCTATGATGCGATCCATTCGATCAAGTTTGTCGATTGGGCGACCGAGACGCAGCAGACGCTCGATCCGGCGAGCTATGTCGTGCAAACCGCAGGCGACAGCGTCCGCATCTTCCCGAAATTCGGCGTGTCCTGGCCGCTCGCGTTCTCGCATGCGCCGGAGCCGATCGTCATCGAATTCGATGCCGGTTACGAGGATCTCGACGACCTGCCGGCGATCGTCAAAACCTGCATCCTGTTGCAGATCCGGCATCTCTACAGCATCGGCGAGACAAATCCCGCGCTGGTGCGCGATCTCGTCATCGGCGTCAGCGACAAGGCCTGGCAATTGTCGCCAGACGTCAAAACGCTGATCCCTGACGCGGTCTCGCTCCTCATGCTGTCGGAGGTCTGGTGATGGCCGATCGCATCCTCAAGGCGCCGCGCAACGTGCGGACGCTGCTGTTCTGGCCGGCCAAGGCGCCGGAGGAAGTCGTCGAGCGGGGTTTCGATTGGTCCGACGTTCTGCTCTCGCCGGCCGAGCGCGCGCGCCTGGCGGCCGGCGAGACCGTGACGCCGGCGGACGGCATCAAGGCCTCGAGCTATGTGCTGCCGCAGGGCATCGTCGCCAGCGCCTCGAGCAACACGGCGACCGTCGCGCTGGTGACGCTGACCGGCGGTGAGCTCGGCCGCGTCTACAGCGTCGCAAACCGGATCGAGACTGCAAAAGGTCAGCAGCTCGAGCGCGTCGTCAAGCTGCGCATCCGCGCGAAATGAGCTCGCGATGGACCGCGTCACGGCGCTGGTCGCGATCGCGCATCTGAAATTGCGGCTCGAGCTGCTCGAGCGGCATCCGGAGATCCTGGAGGGAATCGACATGATCGACATCAAACGGCCGATCGAGCTCGCCGGCATGCGCTCGCGCCTGGCGCGGGCAAAGAAGCTCGAGACGGATATCGGCGTCACGGGCCAGCGCTATGATCGCGTCCTCGACAAGATCGACGAGCAGCATAAGGCGCTGCAGGGGCACGCCGGCGAGCTCGAGAACAACTCGGCGCAGCTCGAGCAGCTGCTCGGCTCCATGATCGCGGGGGACAATGGCGGCCCAAACGATGGCGAGGCCGGCTCGAGCGGCTCCGAGGTCGGCCAGGTCATTACCAGCAAGGTTGACGGCCAGTGACGCCGGACGAGTCCCTCGACCAGCATATCCGCGCGCTCGAGGAGAACGGCGAGACCGTCCTGGTCCGACGTTACGCCGGCGTCGGGCCGGCGCGGGCCGTCGCGAAAGAGGCGGCCGTCCTGGCGAAGGTCAAGGGCTATCAGCCGGCGGAGATCGTCGGCGAGATCCGCCAGGGCGACAGACATGTCATCCTGCTGAATGATCCCTCGGCGGCGGTGCCGGACGGCAAGGTTGCCTTGTCGACCATGCTGCCTCTGACGGATCGAGATTTCCTGGTGATCGCCGGCGCCGAGGTCAGCATCAAGGGCGTCGACGACGCGACCAGGTGCGTCCAGGGCCAGATCATCGCTTTCGAGATTCAGGTCCGCGGCTGATGGGCAAGGTATTCGACGAGGCCGATTACCAGCGCAGGCTCGACGCGGCGCGCAATGGGATCTCGACCAGTGAGGAGCTCCGTTTCGTCATCACGGGCGACCTGGCCGGCCTCAACGCGCGCAAGGCGTTCCAGGAGGCGAAAGAGCGCGCGCTGCAAAAGGCGCGGGCCAAGATGCTGCAGCGTATCGACCAGGAGATGACCGATCGCGACCGCGACGGCGTTTTGCCGACAGAGGTCGAGGAGATCGTCACAGGTCCGCATGATGAGCTCGTTTCGGTCGATGGTTGATGCGCATCGTTTTCCGCTACCTGGCGATGCAGGACATCGTCGATTTCGCGATCGAGACGCTGCGACAGCGATCGCCGGTCGGATCTGTCGACGATCCGCATCCCGGTCTCTACCGGGATAGTCACACGGTTTTCCTAAGTGGTCATGTCGTCAGCGACGTTTCGGCTTTTCGGCGCGGCGACCAGATCAATATCTCCAACCCGGTCCCTTACGCGCGCAAGATCGAGATCGGCCGGATGAAAATGAAGGTCGAGCCGAAGGTCTATCAGGAAACCGCGCTGCTGGTCGCGGCGCGGTTCGGCAATCGCGCCGCAGTGAAATTTACGTTCATGCCGGTCCGGTTCGGCGACGTCGCGGCCTATGCCGCGTTCTCGCAGCAGATCAAGGCCGGCCGGCGCCGCATGTCGGACAAGGCGCGCCAGGACTGGCTCGTCCGGCAGCCGGCCCTCGAGATCCGGGCACGCTAGAGGTTATTCCCATGGCTGATTATGCCGGCGCCGTCGCAGCGATGCGCGCGCGCTATGTAGACGGGTTCATGGCGGCGCCGAGCTCGTTCCAGAATGAAGATCCGCCGCAGACGCCCTGGCCGCCGCAGGGCGCGCCCTGGTGCTATTTCGAGGTCGTCGAGACCTTGCGGCGCAAGCGCGGCGTCGGCACGCCTGGCAATCAAACCTGGCTCGTTACTGGCAACATCTTCGTGCATGTGTTCGTGCCGAAGGGCTACGGGTTCGCCGCGCATCTCGCGCTCGCCGGCCAGGCCGGCGACCTGTTCAAAGACGCGACGTTCTACAACGCCGAGCCTGGCGCTTGCGTGCGCTGCTGGGGCGAGAACGGCGAGGGGCCGACCGTCCAGGGCGGCGACGGCGCCTCCGACGACGGCAACTGGTTCGGCCTGGTTGTCGTGATTCCTTTCCAGTTCTTTTTCATCGGCTGATCCAAACAGGAGACTGATCGCATGGTCTATCAAAGCAATTCTGCCGGCCGCATCGCCTATAAGGCGCAGGCTGGCCTCGGCCAGATCGCCGCGGGCGGCGCCGGCGCTACTGTGCTGCCGATCTCCGGCGGTGCAGGTGCCAAGCTGTCGAAAGCTGCGACGGAATCGCAGACGATCCGTAACGACGGCATGTCGATCCGCGGCCGGCACGGCACGCAGAAAACCTCGTCGAGCTACAACGCCGAAATGTGGCTCGGCTCGCATGACGCGATCCTCGAGGCGATCATGCGCGGCACGTGGGATGCGACGGCGCTCAGCAAGACGCAGGCCGATTTCACGTCATTGACGACGGTCGCGGACGGCATTGTTTTCGCCAGCGGCTCGCCGATCGATATGGGCTTCAAGGTCGGCGATATCATCCGCGCGACCAATCTACCGGACGCAGGCAACAATGGCCGCAATCTGCGGATCTCGGCGCTGTCCTCGACCAAGATCACGGTGCCGGAGACGCTGGTCGTCAATGCGGCGCCGGATACGAATTGCACGATCGCGCGGCCAGGCAAGCGCCTGGTCAACCCGGCCGCACTGGTCCGCCGCTATTTCGGGATCGAGGAATTCGAGAGCGACATCGGCAAGTCGACGGTCCTCGACGATTTCGTCTGGGGCACGGGCAAATTCTCGATGGCGCCGAACGGAATCATCACGTTCGATCCCGGCGGCATCGGGACCGGCAAGATCCGGCCGTTGAATGCCGGCGTCCCGTATTTCACTGATCCGCAAGGCACCAACGGCACGCCGTTCGCCGTCGTCGACGCAACCATCCGCCTCGGCGGCGTCGACCTGGTCGAGCTGACGTCGTTCGATCTGTCGCTCGATATCCAGCCGAGCGCGCCGGATGCGTTCGGCTCTGGCAACATCAAGTATGCGCCGGACGTGTTCACTGGCCCGCTGCGGGTGTCGCTCAACCTGACCATGCTGCGCAAGGATCTGCAGCTGTTGACCGATTTCGTCAGCGAAACGCAGTATTCCCTCAACATCCTGGCCGTCGACAACATGAGCGAGCCGAGAGACTTCATGTCGATCACGGTGCCGAATTTCACGCTCGGCGGCGTCGATCCCTCGGCACTCTCCAAGCAGGGCGGCGGTCGCACGCAGACGATCACGATCCCGCCCGCGCTGGTCGGCATCGATACCTCGGCGACCGGCAATAACAGCATGATCTCGTTTCAGACCACTGCTGCAGCGTAGCGTTTTGAGTGATCGGCGCCGACAGAGGCCGATGGAATGTTCTCGCGAGAACCGGCCGCAGGGTTGTCGGACCCTGCGGCCAACCTTTCCGACAAAAGGCACCCGACATGACTGAATCAACTGCAATCCTCGATCTCTCCGCGCATTTGCCGGTCGACACGTTCCGGCTGCAGATCCGCAAGCCTGGCACGGATACGCCGCTCGGTTGGGCGATCGATCTCGCCGGGCCTGCGCATCCGCAGACGATCGCGCTCAACAATGAATCGACCCGCGACGCGATCGAAAAGGAGAAGGCGATCGAGTTCGCGCAGGTCAATGGCCGCAAGTGGAAAACCGAGGATGAGACGGTCGCCGATCGGCGCCGGCAGAACGTGACAAAGGTTTGCCGGCGCATCGTGGGATGGTCGCCAAATCCGACCTTCAGGACGGTTTCGCCAGATCCGATCCCGTTCTCGATCGAGAGTGCCGTCGACCTGTTCCTGCGGCCGGAGCTCGGCAGCTTCTTTGTCCAGGTGACTGACTACCTGACGAGCGAGCGGGCTTTTACGAGGCCCTCAAGTCAGACTTGAGGGCATTCGCCGAGCGCAGCTTTCTGCTGTCCTCGAGAGCCGGCGACGCCGGCGAGACCTATCGGCAGGTCCTCGAGGGCCTCGTCCTGCGAACGCGAGATCCAAAGCGGAGGGCCGAGCGGGAAGCGATCCTGACGGTCCCGCCGATTCCGCGAGCGCTGAGCTACCTCTGGCGCATCTATGACCGGCTGCGCCGGCGCAAGGGCGGCAATGGCTTCGCGCTGTCGCCGATCGAATGGCAGGACATCGACGCTTTCCTGCGTCGGACACAAACCGACCTGGCTCCGTGGGAGCTCGAGATCCTCGAAATGCTCGATGATCTCTATCTGGTCGATTACTCAAAACTGCAGACGGAGGAGTGATGGCCGACCAGGTCGTGACCGAGCTCGTCATCGATGCGAACACGCAGGGCGCATCCGATTACCAGCGGGCGATGGACAGCGCCGCCGGCGCCGCGCAGCGCGGCACGGACGCGGCTACCGGCTTTAACGTCGGCCTGGTCGCGCTCGGCGCCGGCGCTATCGCGGCGGCGGCCACGGTCAACAAGGCGCTGGACTATATCGTCAGCTTCAACAAGTCGCTGGCCGACCTGTCCTCGCTCGCCGATCGCGTCGGGCTTTCGCTCAAGGATCTGCAGGGTATCCAGTTCGGCGGCCAGATCGCCGGGCTGACCGAAAGCCAGATCAATGCGGGGCTGGAAAAGTCGGCGCAGCTGCTCAACGACGCGCAGCGCAACGCTAATTCGCTGTCGAAAGAGTTCGATGCCAACGGCATCAGCCTGCGCAATGCTAACGGGCAGCTGATTAGCCAGAACCAGCTGCTGCAGATCGCCGCCGACCTGGTCAGCCGTGCGCGCAGTCCGCAGGACGCGATCGCGATCGCGCAGATGCTTGGCTTTACCAAGGAATGGGTGCCGCTGCTGCAGCAGGGTGCAGGCGCGATGGCGGATATCGGCAACCAGGCGCAGGCTGCCGGCGCCGTCATCGACGACGAGACGGTCAAGCGCGCCTCCGATTTCGATGCGGAGTGGCGCAAGAGCTCGATCCAGTGGTCGCTCTACATGAAAGAGGCTGCCGCAGGCCTGCTGCCGGTCATGGATGACCTGATCGAACGGGCCGCCAAGTTCTTTAAGTCGCTCGACCGTGACTCGATCGAGAAGGCCGCAAGCGAGCAGCTCAGCGCTTTGTCCAACAGTGTCGGCGGTCCTAACGCAGATCAAACGGTCGGGCTTAGGATCGATATCACGCCGGAGGCAAAACAGGCGGTCGACGAGCTCTCGAATGCCGGCTCGCTGTGGGACGGCTGGGTTAAGCTGCTCGGCATCGTTTCCGCCAACCAGCCGTTAGCCAACATCAGGACGCTCTCGCCTGATGAGATCAAGTGGTACGCCGGGACCGGCTCCTCGATCTCCGACACAAGCAACGCGCAGAGCGATTGGGCCTGGCAGAACCAGGCTGCATCGCTCAAGTCGATGCAGGCAGGCCTGAACGGCCTGCAGTTCGGTTCGCGGTCTAACGTCGCATCGAAGGACACGGCGGATGATCCGGTCGATCGCGCGATCAATACGCTGCGTCGTCATACCGAGACGCAGGAGGCCGATACCAGGGCAGTCGGCCTCGGCGATGCCGCGCTCGCGGCCTTCCGCGCGACGGCCGCCGAGACCTCGGCAGTGCAGGCCAACGGCGGTAAGGAAACCGCCGACCAGGCGGCGCGGTTCGCAGATCTGCGCGATCGCGCCGCGGAGGCTGCCGACGCCCTGGCGCGCGCCAAGGTGAGCTCGCAGATCGATTTCAGCAGTAAGACGGCGTTCCTGTCCTCCGACGACGTCGCGATCGCGACGCAGCTCAAGGGGATCTATGGAAACGACGTTCCGGCGGCGCTGGATAGCACCTATGCCGCTGCGATCCGGACCAACAGTGCCTTTAAGGGGATCTCGGGGGCGATCGAGAGCGACCTGGTCAACGGCCTGGCCGATATCACGACGGGCGCCAAGTCGGCCGGCCAGGGCTTTGCCGACATGTCGAACCAGATCATCCGCGCGATCGAGCAGATGATTATCAAGATCACGATCGTCGAGCCGCTGATGCGATCGCTACAGTCGGCGGCCGGCGGCCTCGGCGGGTTTTCGATCGGCGGCGCGTCCGCCGGCGGCGCATCGTCGACCGGCTTTACTGGCGGCCTCGGCGGCCTCTACCACACGGGCGGCATCATTGGTTCGGAGCCGACGTCGATGCGCTACATTCATTCGGCGTATTTCGAGGACGCGAAGCGTTTCCATAGCGGCGGCATCGCCGGCAACGAGGTCCCGATCATCGCGCAGCGCGGCGAGGGCGTCTTTACGCCTGGCCAGATGGCTGCGCTCGGAGCTGCCGCCGGCGCCGGCGGCGGCCGTTCGCCGCAAGTCACTATCAACAATTACACGGATGCCGCGCCGAGCGTCGAGCAGGCGCCGAACGGCGACATCACGGTAACACTGCGCAAGATGGTCGACGGCGCTGTCGGCGACTCGCTGTCGACCGGCACTGGCCGGCGCGTGCTCGGCGACCAGTACGGCGTCAAACCGTTCACGGGGCAATAAGCGATGGCCTTGCCGGCATTTCCGATCGCAAACGCCGTCATCCTCAAAGACGGCTTCAATCTGCAGCGCTCGCGAGATCCCATCGCGACCGATATGGAGCAGGGCAACACGCGGCAGCGTGCGCGGCCTGGCGACAATGTCGGCACGGTGACGCAGACGGTGCGTTTCTATGCGGCCGATTATGACGCTTTCGTCGAGTGGGTTAAGACGACGCTCAATCTCGGAACGGCGCGTTTCACCATTGATGTTTGGCTCGGAACGTCCCTGGCGAACAAGGTCTGCCAGTTTATCAAGCCGGGCACGACGCTCGTCGCCAGCTGGCCTAATCCGGGCCAGGTCGACGTCCGCATGACGCTCCGGGTTTACGACGTCTAGCCATGCCGACGCACAATGAAGCGCTGCTCGAGGCCTATGCCTCATGTCCACCTAGCGCGCGGATCTACTACACGCTCGAGCTCTGGCAGTCGTCATTCGATCAGCCGGCGCGGGTCGTCGCCAATGTCGGCGATGATATGGCCTTTGGGCTCGAGGCTGGTGCGCCGCGCAACGCCGGCGAGGCCGCGACATTCATCGCTTGCCCTTTCGAGGCCGGCTATCCGGAGCAAAAGGAAGGCCAGCCGCCGTCGACGACGATCAAGATCGACAACGTCAACCGCGAGCTGGTGCCAAAGATCCGCGCGGCGCAGGGGACGCGGGAATATATCCAGGTGCTCTATCGCGAGTATCTCGGCAGCGACCTGACCGAGCCGGCCTATGGGCCGATCGAATTCGAGCTGCGCAGTGTGCAGATGGTCGGGGCGTCGCTGACCGGAACGGTCATGGTGAAAAACCTGCAGAACAAGCGGTTTCCGCGCATCACCAAGAATTATGATTATGTGCAGTTTCCATCCTTACTGGCTTAAGGTGCCGAAGTCCGCTTTAGCTTCACAAAGCGACCTTGCACAAGGTATCGTCGAATGTCAGCCTTGGGCCACTTCCGGACTCATGCACCTTAAACAAGGACTCACTCGATCGGCAGGCCTTGGTGGCTATCGAACGGTCCCAGTCAGTAATTGCACCCTTTGGAGCGGTTCAACGCAACCGGGGAAGCGGCTTTCCACCCTAAGCTCCCCTGCCATCCTGTTTGCCGATCACGCAGCGCCATGCCGCAAGGCGTTCGGCCGGGTGCTCCTTCATCCACGCAGCGAGTTGCGGCGCACCCATCAGACAGGACTGCATCGAGACGTCGGCGAAGTCTGAGGTGGTAACGGTCTGCTCGTGGCAATTTGCCGGAGAGGAGAGCTTGCAGAGCACGGCGATGATCTTGATTACGGCTGGAGAGCCCCATCGCTGCGATGAGCATTTGCCCGGATGATCTTGATGGCCTTGGCCACCGTGCGCGGATTCAGGCCTAGCGCGCGGATCACTTCCTTCTTCTTGCAGCCGAGGTTGCATTCGAGGTAGCCGCGCACACGCTCGACGTTGAATGCCTCCAGCTCCTTGGAGCCGGGGCGCAGGTTCAGCGCTTCAATGGTACAGAATTCGGGGGACATGTTTGAAGCGGCCCACCCGGTCATGCACGCCATTCGACGTTCAGCGCTAGCAGCCGATCGGGCGAATGCTTTGGCCGCATCAACATGCGAAGCAGCCTTCTCAGCTCGCCGCTCGTAGTCGTCGGCAAGGGCCTTGAGCTGACCCGCACTCGCTGAGTCGGTCATGGTTTGGGCTGCGCGGAGCAAAGTCCATGCTGTCTCTAAATATGCCTTGCCTCGCTGTGAGACCTCGACCATCACAAAGTCCTCGCGCGGTGCTCTAGCAGCTGGTTGAAGGTGATCCGGAGCCAACCCACCCAATTGCGGTCACTTTCCCTGCGAGCTCTGAAGCGATCGGCGCACTTCTTGGAACAAAGAGGTGTTCGCCACGAGTAGTGCCGGACGAGACCGAACTTGCCATCACAAACTGCGCATCGTGCGGCACTGCCAGATTTAATGCTTTCGGAGCAGTTGAGCATTGTAGTCTCCTCTTGGCCTTATCGCAGCTGTTCGTCGATCATCCTTTTTCACTGTCGCACTTGATGAGCCTGTGCGCCGTTCCAAACGCATGCAGCCTAAGACGATCACGATCAACAGCTCAACTGAACGTAGGTAATCGTCCGGCATCTAGAGGGGTGAACGGAACGATACGAAGGTTTAGGGCGCCCCCCGTTTCCGCAATGGTCCAAAAGCCGCCCATGGCGGTCAAGCTGACCGACGTCCGCTCTTTCTCAATGAGCTGACCTACGTCGAGTTATCCGCCCAGTCGTTTGGAAGGAAACGGGCTCTTGTCTATTGATCGTTCGTCATTCCTGTCGCCGCTGATCGGCGAGCTATGGGCCTGGCAGTCCCGCAACTGCTGGGATTTCGCCTGCCATGTGCAGCGCGAGCTGTTCGGCCGCGAGCTGCCACAAATCGCGGTGCCGGCGGATTTCAGCAGGCGTTGGGTGCTCGAGGAGTTCGCCGGCCATCCGGAGCGCGCGCGCTGGCGCCCGGTGCCGGACGGTCCTGGCGGCCTGGTGATGGCCGCTGACGGCGCCCTGGTCCTGATGGCCCATGCGCGGTTTCCCGCGCATATCGGCGTCTGGCTGCGCCAGGAGGGCCGGGTGATCCATTGCGATAGCCAGGCCGGCGTCGCCTGCGAAACCGTCCTGGCGCTGCGCCAGGTCGGTTGGAAAAACCTTATGTTCTTCGAGCCGGTGACATGCACGGATCTGTGAAGCGATTGCCCAAGCCGCCGGCGAGCTCGCCGGAGCGTCCGCGAGCTCGTCGCGAGCGCCGCAGCGACGCCGCGCGTCAGCCGGTGCTGGCTCGAGGTCGGTCGCGCCGAGCCGCGGCCGAGGGAGACCGTCGCGGCCTTCCTGCGGCGTACAGGCTGGGCAACGCGCGATCGGGCTTTCGGCTGGCAGTTCAAGAAAGGCCTGCCGACCGTGCTCGAGATCAACGGCGAAGCCGTGCTGCGCAGGGATTGGCAGTCGCGCCGCATCGGGCCGGCCGATGCGGTTCGCTTCATGTCCTATCCGCTCGGCGGCGGCCAGGGCGGCAATACGGCCAAACAGATCATCGGCCTGGTCGCGTTGGTCGCGGTCTCGGCCTTCGCCATTTGGGCCGGCCCTGCGCTGTTTGGCGCCGGTACGTTTGGCGCGCTCGCGACGACCGCGGGGATCGGCATCGGCGGCTCGCTGCTCGTCAACGCCCTCGTGGCGCCAAAGGCCGGCGCGACCAATACGCCGAGCGCAACGCAGGACCAGATTTACTCGGTCGCAGCGCAGGGCAACGTCGCCAAGCTCGGCCAGCCTTTGCCGGTCTGGTATGGGCGCGTCAAGGACTATCCGGATTTCGCCGCGACGCCCTGGGGCGAGTTCATTGCCAACGATCAATACCTCAACGTCCTGCTGTCGCCGACGATGGGCAGCATGCAGTATGAGGCCGTCTATATCGACGATACCGTTTTCTGGGACGCGACCAACGGGATCGCGGCAGCGTTCTCGGATGCGCAGATCGCCTTTTATGAGCCTGGCAGCGCGGTCGCCTTGTTTCCGACCAACGTCGACCAGTCCGCCGAGGTCAGCGGCCAGCAGCTGCCATCGGGGACGGGGACGTCAGGCGGACAATATGACGCCAACGGCCTGCCGTTCGGGGCCTCGGCGAGAACGCCTGGCGCCTGGATTGGACCATTCGCGGCAAACCCGGCCGGAACATTGGCGCAATCGCTGGCCGTCGATTTCGTCTTTGCGGCCGGCTGCTACACGGTCAACGGCCAGGATGGCTCTATCGGTTATTCTAACGTCGGCCTGACCGCAGAATATGCGACCTGCGACAACGCCGGCGCGCAAACCGGACCGTTCAACCCGCTGTTTTCGATCGTGCGGCAGTATGCATCGCAGGCGCCGGCCCGCGACAGCGTCAAGGTCGACGTCGCACCTGGCCGTTATCTTGTCCGCTTTCGCCGCGAGGACGCCGAGCTGTCCGGGACCGCGGGCAGTAATTCCGTGCTCTGGGCCGGCCTGCGCTCGTTCCTGAAAGGCAGCAATTCGTTTCCGGACGTCTCGACGATCGCGATCCGGTTGAAGGCGTCGCAGTCGACGCAGGGCGCCTATAAATTCGGCGTGCTGGGCACGCGCAAAGTGCCGGTTTGGAATGGGGCGGCCTTCGTCACGCAGGCAACCCGTAACCCGGCTTGGGCCTTCCTCGACGCAGTCACCAGCGGTCAGTATGGATCTGGGCTGTCGATCGCCAAGGTCGACTTTAACGCCGTTGTGGCGCATGCGGCCGGCTGCGACGCGCGCGGCGACACATTCGACTATCGGTTTACGACGGCCGTCGCCGTGCCGGATGCGCTTAACAAGATCCTGGCGCCGTCTCGAGCGCAGCATTACTGGCTCGGCGATACTGTCTCGATCGTCCGCGACGAGTGGCGCGACGTGCCAACCATGCTGATGACCGATCGCGAGATCGTGCGGGATTCGATGCAGGTCAGTTTCACCATGCTCGGCGAGGAAGATCCCGACGCCGTCGTGGTTGAGTATGTCGACGAGAGCACCTGGCGCCCGGCGCAGGTGCAATATCCGCCTGACAGCGACGCGTTTACGTCGGTCAATGCCGAGACCAAGCGCGTCGACGGCATCGTCAACCGTGACCAGGCATTCCGGGAGTGCGCATTCTATTATCTGCAATCGATCTATCGGCGGGAAAACGTCGCGCTCGGCTCGGAATATGAGGGCAGGGCGATCACGCGCGGATCTGTGGTCAGGGTTCAGTCCGATCTGCCGGAGAGCTATGGATACGGCGGCGCCGTCGTCAGCGCCGCCGGCGCGACGCTGACGCTCAATCCGGCGCCGGTCTGGGACAGCGGGCCGTTCTATATCCGGTTGCGGAAACCGAACGGGAAATTCTTTGGCCCTGTGCTTTGCAGCCGCGGCGTCGACGCGGGGCATGCCGTCCTCGACGCCGCCAGCCTAGCGGCGACCGAGGCAGCGCAAGCGACGACGCTGACGGCCGTCCTGGCCCGCGAGGATGGTGCGGAATATCCGTCATTTGACCTCGGCACGGGTGCAAGCCAATCGCGGCTGTGCGTTGTCCTCGACGGCTCGCCGAACGGCGACCAGTTCACGCTCAACATGGTGGTTGATGACGAGCGGGTTCACGCGACGGATCTCGGCAACCCGCCGGTGCTGCCGAGCGCGCAGTATCCGTCAAACGACAAGGTCCCGCTGGTCTTTGGGCTCAATGCCTACATCAGCCAGGGCACGGCCGAGCCGCGGCTGTTCGCCAGCTGGTTTCCGACCGCCGGCGCGCTCTACTACGTCGCCGGCGTCTCCTATGACGAGGGCAAGAATTGGACGCAGGTCTTTGAGGCTGCCGAAAACCAGTTCGATACGGTCGTCAGCCTGGCCGCGGTGAGGCTCCGCGTCCAGGCGGTCAATGCGACGATGCGCGGCGCGTATTCGACCGTCGACCTCGAGGCGCCGACCGTCAAGCTGTCGCCGGGCATGGTCACACTCGAGTCCTTCAATGCGGCCCTGAAAAATCAGGTCACGGCGGTCGCGGATCAAAATAACGACGAGATCAATGCGGCCCTGCAGCTGATCTCGTCGACCGCTGCCAACCAGGACGCCCGCAACTGGCTGGACAAAAAGTCGATCCGCTCGGAAATGTCATCCCGTGTCGGAGCCGCGTTCGCGCAGATCGCTGTCGTTCAGATGGTCGCCGTCGATGCGCAGCAGGCCGTCGCCGATCTCGATACGTCGGTTTCGGCTCAATTTGGTGACGTCAACGCTTCGATAGACGAGCACAGTACGGCGATCGCTAGGATCGACGGCTATGCCGCCGCGGCGTGGTCGCTAACCCTCAACGTGAACGGCTACATTTCCGGAATTCAATTGGTCAATGGCGGATCTGGCGTCTCGGCCTTCACGGTCGTCGCCGACAAGTTCCAGATCCAGCTGCCGGGCTACAACGGGAATGCACCAAAGGCTGTTTTTACGGTTGGCACGATCAACGGCGTCGCCTCGATCGGCATCACGGCGAATATGTATCTCGACGGCGTGCTGACGGCACGAATGATGAACGTCGGCACATTGAGCGCGATCACGGCAAACGTTGGCACGCTGACGGCAGGCACCATTCAGAGTACGTCGGGCCTGATGGTCATCAATCTGACGGCCGGCACCATCACGATCTCAGACTCGTGACCAAGCGCATCTATATCGCCGCGGATCGCGTCACGGTCTCAAAGCCGGGCTATGACGCAGAGAATCCGCCGGCCGTCGACTACAAATACTTGTCGCTGGATTCGCGTTTGAACCAGGGGCGGCCGCTCGAGATCGGGCTGTTTCCGAGCAATGTGTTCGGCGGCGGCAAGGTGTTTTACTCGACGACCTATCCGCATCCGCCGGCGATCGACATCGTCGCCTATAACATCCCGCCCGCTGGCGTTGCCACGTACTCAAAAGCGATGGTTTGCCGCGACGCGAATTCGAGCATCGCTTATCAGCGGTCGAGCTGGGTGCCGATCCTCTATCGGGATGGTTTTCAAATCTCCGACGATTTCCAGTTTCGACACTCGCGGATCTGGGGCCTGACGCTCAACCTCTATTACATCGCGTGGCAGGTCTGGTGAGATGACCCGGCGCTTTCACGCGGGCTACAACTCGTTTCTTGGTGCCTATGGGGTGTGGCTGTCGCGGCCAGGTGTCGACGTGCTGGCGACCTCGAGCAACGCGGATTTTTTGCTGCGGTCGGAAACTAAGAATGACCAGGTTGTCATGTCGGGATCGATCTATCTGCCGATTGGCAGCGGCGACCAGAACATCCCTTATCCGGCGACGTTCACCAAAACGCCCTATGTCTGGTTCGAGGCCTATATCGACAGCGGCGTCGTCGCGTACCCCTACAATCAGGGCATGGCCGCGCGCGAGATCACGATCGGCGGCATCCTGACCTATGAGGTCGGGATTGGCCTGACGTTCTGGAACAACAAGATCACGCTCAATAACCAGAACGAGGATTACAATTTTTACGTGGACTACATGATCTTTCATCGGAGCCTTGGTCTCTGATGGTCAACCGTGTGTTGTTCCAGGCGGGCGCCGGCGCGGCGATGAGCGTCAGTCTGCCGGGCGTCGACGTGACCGCGGCAAACATCGACCAAATGGTTTTTGATTCACGCTGGTCGGGACATCAGTTCTACGCGTCGGGGACGCTCGACAGCTCGAATGATTCCGTCGCGACGTTTGTCTTTCCGGCGGCGCTCGACGCAGTGCCGTTCCTGGCGGGCTACACGGACACAAACATCACGCTTAGCCCTGGGACGCAGTACCTCGGCTTTACCAATTTCCGGGGCAACAGCTCGGACTATTGGGTTTATGCGCAGGTCACGACGACGTCGCTGCAGTTCCGGTTCAAATTCGGCAACGCGGTCGGTCGCCTGTACTACGCGCTTTTCAGGAGGATCGCAGGATGACGGGGGTAACGCTTGATGCGGCGTGGGCCGTCGCCGGGTATATCCCGGCCGGCGGTGACGCGCAGGCGCCCATGGTCGGCGCTGAGCCGGCCGCAATCGAGGAGCCGGCAGCCGCCAGCAAGCCGAAAGTGATCGTCAGGCATGACGACAACGGCGTGATTACAGCCGTCACGCTGCAAGTCGAGATGGGCATCGACGCGCTCTCCGAGCGATATGCGGAGATGGGCATCCCGCACATTCTCTATGACGGCGAGGTCGATATCGCTGACGCCTGGGTGAAGGACGGCCAGGTGGTGCCGAAACTCGACGTCGAGATCTCCGGCGAGGCGCGGCAGGTCAAGGCGGACGGCGAGGATCTCCTCGAGCTCACGGTTTCGCCGGCGGAGTTCGATGCGACCGTCGCGCTCGACGGCGCGATGGTGCATTTCGAGCATGTGACTGATGGAAAGCTCGAGTTCTCGGTCGATCATCCGGGCAGCTACGCGATTTTCGTCGTGCCGGCGCATCCCTATCGCGTCAAGCGGCTGGACGTCGAGGCGATCGCGCCATGAAGGTCAGTGTAATCGAGGTCAAGCGGAAGCGCGTCGAGGCGATCGTCAATCAGCGTTACATGGCTGACGGCCACGACATCGCTCATGATCGAAAGCGGACGCTGGCAGCTGCCGTTGCTGCAGGCGCCGAGCCATCGGCCGAATTTGCCGAGGCCGCGGCTGTCGAGGGTGTCACGCCGCAAGCGCTCGCGCAGACGATCCTGGCGAAGCCGGACGAGCTGATGACCAAAGAAAACAAGCGTCGATCGATGGTCGTTCGGACGCGCGCGGCAAAGACCGTCGCCGAGCTCGAGGCGATCCAGGCCGAGGCCGACGCGACCGCGGCGCCGCCGCTGACGTCGCGCATCTTTTTGCAGGAAGGACGGTAACCACATGACTGCGCTCGCGAGCTATTCGACCGGAACGATCTCAATCGCGGCGAACGGAACGGCCGTCACGGGAGTCGGGACGATCTGGTCCGGGACCAATGTCCGGCCTGGCGACATCCTGCAGGTCGGCAATCTTCAGACGATCATCTCTGACGTTACCGACCCGACGCATCTCGTCATTCCGCCTTGGGGCGGCGGCGCGCAGGCCGGCGTCGCCTATGTCGTTTGGAAAGTATCGCCGCAGCGCATCGCCGGCGCGCAGGCGATGGCGGACGTTTCGACGCTGGTCGCGGCGCTGAATACGACGGGCTTCTTTTGGTTCGTTGATGCGTCGCTCGCCGCGCCTGATTCGTCGCTCGGTTCAGATGGTCAGTTCGCACTGCAGCCGGCCACGGGAAAAATGTGGGTTCATGCCGCCGGCGTTTGGTTCTATCTCGGGATTTATCGAGGGCTTGGCGTTCCGGCGCCCTATGACAACGCGAAAACCTACAACCTGATGGACGTCGCCACGATCAGCGGCTCGTCCTACGTCTGGATCAACCTCACGCCGGGATCGGGCCTCGCGCCGCCCAACGCGATCTATTGGGCGCTGCTCGCCAGCAAGGGCGACCAGGGACCGCAGGGCATTCAGGGGGCGGGCTACGGCGGAACATCGATGACGTCGCTCACGATCGGCACGGGCGCGCAAGCGTTCACGACGCAGGCCGGCTTGGCTTACCAAAACGGCGCGCGTGTTCGTGCGAGCTCGACGGCCAATCCGTCGAATTGGATGGAGGGCCTCGCGACCTATGCCGGCACGACGCTGACGATCACAGTCGACAAGACCAACGGCGCCGGCACGATCGCGAGCTGGAATTTCAACATCGTCGGCCAGCCTGGCGCCGGCGATCTGAGCTCGGCGAACAATCTCTCCGACGTGGCAAGCCCTGCGACGGCGCGCCTCAATCTCGGCATCCGCCAGGTGATCGATTTGAGCGGTCCAGGCTGGGACTTCAACGCCGTTGCGAATACCGGCAGCTATCAGGTCAGCAACACGACAAACACAAACGCGCCGTTCGCTGGCGCGCTGTGGTACCTCGAAGTGCTGGCCTATAGTCTCGCAGGTTATGTCGAGCAGCGCGCAGTTGTCCTCAACGGCACGCCTACCAATACGCAAACCTATTTCAGGGTGCAGCAGGCCGGCACGTGGTATCCGTGGCGCCTGTTGCTTGCACATGACGACAACCTGGCCGCTCTGGCGAACAAGGCTACCGCCAGGACAAACCTCGGCGCGGTCGGCCGGCTCAACCTGCTGCGGTTCACGGCGTCAGGCACATACAATCCGTCCGCGAATATCATCGGTGCACTGGTTGAAGCGCTCGGCGGGGGCGGCGCCGGCGGCGGCGTTTCGCCGAATGCGTCTTATGTGCTCGCCGGGCCTGGCGGCGGCGCCGGCGGAAGGTCGCTCCGATGGCTGACAGCCGCGCAGCTCGGCGCCGCGCAGACGGTTGCGATCGGCGCCGGCGGAGCGGGCAACTCCGCCGGCGCCGGCGGCACGGGTTCGCCGACGAGCCTAGGATCGCTCGTCGTCGCTGCCGGCGGTCTCGGAGGCGGCGCCATGTCGACCGGCTCGGTTGGCGCGCCAGGTGGCGGCGGCACCATCACGACAGGCGATTATGGCTTTACGGGAAACACGGGAGACAACGGCCACTATCAGCAGATGGCCTCGACGACAAACATCATCGTCGGCAAGGGCAAGGGTGCTGATAGCCCGTATGGCAGCGGCGGCGTCGGGATCATGGGCAACGCAACGGCCTATCAATCGAACGGGAACGCGGCAACCGGGTTCGGCGCCGGCGGCGGCGGCGGTCTCTCTAACCAGTCGGCCGCGTCCAACATTGCCGGCGGCGCGGGCTCGTCCGGCTTAATCAACATCTGGGAGTTTCTCGCACAATGATCGGTTACATTCTCGACGCGCAGGGAAGCATTGTCAGCGCGCTTGTGTTCGACGACGAGCCTGCGGAGTTCACGCCGCCAGACGGCCACACGCTCGTCATGGGCGGAGAGTACGCGATCGGCGGCACGCTGGTCGGCGGCGTGTACTCGCCGCCGGGGCCCCCGGCAGCTGATCCGCTGCCGCCTCCGCCTCCGCCGGATTCCTGCACGAAGCTCGGCCTGAAACGCGCCTTTGATGAGCTCGGCAATTGGGCCACGGTCAAGGCCGAGATCGCGGCGGATGCGGCCGTCCAGGAGGAATGGGATCTCGCGACCGAGATCCGGCGAGCTGATCCTCTGGTGCAGCACATGATCGCGGTCGTCGACCTCTCCGACGAGCAGGTCGACCAACTGCTGATTCGCGCGAACACGCTGGTCTAACCGGGCGGCGTGCGGCCCCTGCGCGGATATCGACACGCGCCCGCAACCGAAGTCGGATTTCTTAGCGGGCATCGGCCTATCCAATGCTCCGTTCAGTCATGCTGCTGACGCAATCTCTGCGTTAGTTGGTGAGAACTAAGAACACTGTGCGAGGGGCCGCCCTGGTTCCCTCATCGGTTCCATCTCCACGATCGGCACGAATCCGCAAAAAAATTGGCGCAAGTTCGAGAACGCCTCCGCGTTCGTTTGGCCATGTTTTGCGGCATCGGGAACCGAACAATCGAAAACAATCAGTCAAGGAGTTATGAATGCTGTTTCGCTCGAGCGCCGCAACTTGCGGCGCCGTAGTCGCGTTTGCCGTTTCCGTAACCGTTGCTCGAAGTGAAATCGAAGCAGTTCATTCTAGCGCCGTCGTCAATGATGCTTGTGGGGATGCGATCGTTGGCGCTGCATCAATGTACAACCCGTTCCGGCCCGGATCGCAGGAGGGCGGCCCGAACACAGCCTCCGGCGAGCGCTATGATCCCTCCGTCTGGGCGGCTGCCATCAAGACGAGCTTGCGTCAGAAATTTGGTGGGGTCCAATATGGCGCGAGGCCGAAGTATGCCCTCGTTGAGGCTGTAGGCAAGAAGGTCATCGTCAAGATAAATGACGTGGGGCCACTAACGCCTGGTCGCGTCATTGACCTCAATGAGCAGACTATGCGCTATTTCGATCCAAGCCTGCAGCTCGGGGTGATTCATGGCGTAACAGTTAGGCCGCTGTCCGGCGACTATTGGATCCCCGGACCGGTTGGCTGAACATCGCTCGCGAAAGAGGTATAGGTAGAGCACGGCCCCTCCTGGACGGTGGGAACGCCTCGATGGCCTGCTCGCTACTGCATCTTTGAGACGATGCTACTTTCGCGACAATGCGCCGGCCGAGGCGGGCGCAATTTTCGTTGCCATCAGCTCTGAATGTAGAGAACCAGTCCGAATGTCCCTCGTGCCCCTGAGCGGACATCGGCGCATTGGCCACCGAAGTCGGCTTTTGACCGAAGTCGACCATCCGCTCCGTTGACCGGCGGACCCAGCTACTCAGATCAAGCGATCTACGGCCTGTTGCAGCGGGTGATCGCGGCCCCTCCGACAGCGACCAATTGCTGATACGCGCAAACGCTCTGGTCTGACCGGGCCGCGCTCCTTCATTCCACAAAAGGATTATCACGATGACCAACGCAGCGGTTTCTGCGAGCGCTATCGATTTGCATGGGATCTCGCGTGCGGCCTTCGATCTGATCGTCGCCGCCGAGGTCACCAGCGAAGCCTGGTATTCAAAGCATCTGAGCGGGCCGACCTGGCCGGGCGAACAGTCCGGCGTGACGATTGGCTGCGGCTATGACGTCGGCCAGACGGCGCGGCAGCAGTTCCTGGCCGATTGGTCCGGCAAGATCCCGGATGCCATGCTCAAGGCACTGGCGAAGTGCTGCGGCGTCACGGGGCAGGCCGCGGCTGCGCTGGCGCGCCAGCTGCGCGGCGTCGTCGATATCCCGTGGGACGTCGCGCTCGAGGTTTTCGGAAACCATGACATTCCGCGCTATCTCGCGATTTGCCGCCGGCTGCTGCCAGGCTTCGACGAGCTCTCGCCGGACTGCAAAGGCGTCGTTCTCTCGATCGCGTTTAATCGCGACGCCGGCGGGTTCAATAAACCCGGCACGCGCTGGACCGAGATGCGCCAGATCAAGGCGGCGATCGGCAGCGGCGAGCTCGCCAAGATCCCTGGCCTGATCCGGTCGATGAAACGGCTCTGGCCGGACAGCAGGGGCCTGCGCCTGCGCCGCGACGACGAGACGGCGCTATTCGAGCACGGCCTCGCGACGTCGCATCCGCAAGAGCATGCGAAGCTCGCGACGACGCCGGCGCCGGTAGATCCTGACGTCGTCGCGCATGTCCAGGCGCGGCTGCGCGAGCTCGGCTATTACGACGTCGGCCAGGTCGACGGCGAGCAATCGCCGCAGGGCCGGACCGAGGGCATGGTCCTGGCCTATCGCAACGCGCGCGGCCTGCCGCTCACGCCCGCAATCGACGACCAGCTGATCGCCGAGCTCGGCAAGCCGCAGGCGCCGCGCCAGGTCGCCGAGACGCGGGCGGCTGCGACCGTCGAGGATCTCCGCGACGAGGGCTCGCAGACGATCGCGCTGACCGATCGGGCCAAGGGTTGGGCCGGCAAGATCTTCGGCGGCTCGAGCGGCCTCGGCACAGCCGGCGCGCTCGCCTGGGTGACCGATCGCGCGACGCAGGTCTCGGCGGCAAAGGAAGCGGTCGGCGGCCTCGGCCTGACGCATGGCGCGGTCCAGGCGATCGCGATCGGCGTCGCCGCCCTGGTCGTCGTCGCCGGCGTCGGCGTCCTGGTCTGGTTTGTGGCCGACACGCTCGAGCAGCGCCGCCTGGCTGATTATCGCGCGGGGAAACACGCATGAGCTGGATCGTCGCAATCGTCATGCGCCTGGCGGGCTTCGCCGGCGTCAGCCTCTCGCCATTTGCCGCCGGCGCGTTGTTCGCCGGCAGCCTGGCCGTGCTCGCCGGCGGCGCTGCAATCGCCAGCGGCGCGCATCTCTACAACGCCGGCTTTAGCTCGGCGGATGCCAAGTGCGAGGCGGCGCAGGTCGCCGAGCAGAATGCGCAATTGCAGGCGCGCCTAGAGGAAAAGGATCGCCAGCTCGTTTTCGCCAACGCCCTGCAACAGCGCGACGCCAAACGCGCCGCGGAGGCCGAGGCGCAGATCAAGTCTAACCAGGGGGCAATCGATGCAACGCCAGCTAACGCTAACAAGTGTTTTACTCGCGACATGTCTCGCCGGGTGCGCGGGGTTCGGTAGCCAGGAGCGGCTGCAGGCTCCGCCTCCTGACGCGCCGAACATTCCGGCGATGCCTGCGGACCTTGCTGCATGCGAGCGGACGCCGGTCGATACGCCGGACCGCGACCTCAACGCCGGCGAGATCGAGCGGCTCTGGAAAACCGACCGCGCGGCGCTGGCAAAGGTCAATGCCTGCCTGCGCCGTGCCGTTTGCCAATACCAGGACGTCCGCGAGGGCATCGGCCGCGTCGAAGGCGCGGCCTGCGAGAACATCACGCCGGCGGAAAAGCCGACGCCGCGGCTCGGTCTGTTCAAGCGAAAGAAGGCGAAATGAGCGGCGACGACACGGCCAGCGTAAACACTGCGCTGCTGCAAATGGCCGCCAAGATCGGCGGTCTCGAGTCGACCGTCTCGACGCTGCTGCAGACCTGGCAACGGATGGAAGAGAAGGCATCCGAGGGCCGCAAGGATCTGCATCAAAAGGTCGATGCGCTGCGCGCTGAGATGACGACAATGGGGGCGCAGGTCGCGACGGCGACCAAAGACATCGCCGACATGAAACCGACCGTCCAGGCCGTTCAGAATGTGCAAGTGCAGGCGGCCGGCGTGAGAAACGTCAGCCGCTGGCTGTATTGGGTCGCCGTTGGTTTGAGCGGCGGCGGCGTCTGGGTGGTGAGCAACTTCGTCGACATTCACGTCAAACACTGATGTTTCGCATCGTCGTCGCGCTCGCGCTGATCTGCTCGAGCTGGGCGACCGCGAGGCGCGGCCCCGCCTGGCCGGCGCCGCAAACGCTCGGCGGCCGGCCGCCTTGCTGTCCGCATGCGTTCTGCGGCTGCGGTGCCAGCCTCTACCTGTTCGGCCGCAACATCCCACGGCTCAACCTGGCGGCGGCCTGGCTCGCTTTCCCACGAGCGGGGCCGGCGCCGCGCATGGCGGCCGTGCGCCGGCATCACGGTTTCGTCCTGGTCGAGCAGCCCGGGGCGGGCGTCTGGCTCGCTCACGAATTCGGGCGCAACATTCGGAAGCAAAGCCGGTTTCGTTGGCGATCCCGGCAGGAGGACCACACCTTTCGAAATCAGTGCCTTGCACTGGATTACGTCGCGTAATGCTTCATTGCGCGGCCTTACGATTTCAATCCACTGAATACCCCCAAAGATCAATTCGGAGTATCGTCCCGTGGGCTACGCTACCGCTAGTTTGTCTTGTTTGGAGGCAGGGGATGCAGAGGGGTGACCAGGGCTTCGGGGCTGCGGGCCTCTTGGTCCTAGCTTCATTATTGGTCTATTTGATTGTGATCGCTCTCCCGATAATTAAAGCCGACACTGTGCGTCTCTCGGATTGGCTCTGCTTCTACGGTGCCGTTGTCAGCGGCAGTATGACGTTAGTCGGCGCGGGTGCAGCTTGGTTCGCGGTCCGAAGGCAGATCAATGAGCAGCGGAAACTCGCCGATGAGCGAGCAGACAAGGAGCGAGCATCATTGAGCGCTAGCATCTACGCCGAGATTGCGGACCGAGCCGCGAGATGCCTGAACGATTACATAAGGCCGTGGAGCGTTTGGGAGGACAGGCAAATAGAACCGACCGTCAGAGCATTTTTGCCTGAGAGAGCTGTGGTGTATCCCGGGGCTGTCGAGAAGTTGGGGCTGTTAGATCAACCTGTCGTGGTCGGTGCCGTGCAATTTTACTCTCGTCTTTCCGCCGTAGCGCAAGCGATGGAATTCATAGCAGCCGATAAAGAAAGGCTTTGGGAAACGGTTCAGAAGTCACCCGCAACGGCGCAGTGGATCGATCCACTTCGTAACACGCACGCACGGCTAATCACCGAGCGACTGCAAAGCTGTTTCCAGCCAGCGCTTGCTGCGTTGAAAGGACTAGGGGAGCGGCCATCGGTCGATGCTGACACCGTCAAGGTCTACCCGTATCTTCGGGAAACCGGGCTGACGCTGCATCAGGCTCTTGAGAAATACAAGATGGAGTTGATTGAGTAGTTGGGATCAGCTTGCCCGTCTCACGCTCCTAAGCGTAGCTGACACGGCAGGAGGGCAATCAATGCAAGACTTTGCGCGCTACATCGCGAAGAGCCAGCTTTTGACGTTGGTGACACTCATCCTCATGGTTGTGCCCTTTTTCTACCAACCTTGGTATTTTGCTGTGGCCATCGCCATCGGCGTGCAGGTCGCATCTTGGATCATCCGTGCTGCATTTACGTCCATCGCAGCGCGAAGCAGTAGCAATGACGTGGGGGGCTATTGATGTAGCACACGACCCGTTCGTCGCACCGAATCCCGAGCGCGAGAAGCCGCTAGTCTTGGGGGCGCGCTGGGGCCCAACGGCACGAGCCTTTGGTCAATCGCCATTGTTGTCTTTGAGATTGTTCCACCAGTCGGAAACGACTTTGATCGAATCCGTGACAGGCGCGCCGCCCACAAGCACTCCTGAAATCGTCGCGGCCAGGTTTGGTTCGACGTGCATCAGCGAAGCACAGATTGCAGTAGCCGATACGAACACGCCGACCTTAAAGGTGCCGTCAAAAACGTCAGTCAGTATCTTCTCGTGGTTTTTGTCGAACCACGAGCGGACGTAGTTGCCCAATGATCTAGCGGCCTGTTCGGCAGCGTCTGGAGGGACCCGCCCGCTTTCCACGGCAACCGTAGTGTTCCTGACCTCATCGAGTTTCTGCTCGAGCTCCTCAAGCTCACGAAGATCTGGATTGTCGTTGATGCGCAACTGGCGCAGTCGATCTGCTTCGCTCCGAAGCAGAAGCAACAGAGCGTCGACCTGTAATATAACGACTGCGGGGATTCTTGTGGGGGTGGACCGCCGCTCGGAACCCGGGCCGGCGATCACAACGCCGCCGGGCGGCACATCATTCGAAATGGCCGGCCTGATCTCGCCGGCGGCGCCATCTGCCTGAACGCCTCTGAGACCGACCGCGTTTGACTCGGGCGCATGCTCCAACGCCTCCGCAAACGTGACGGTTCCGCCGACCATATTGCGCTGGTGCTCATCGTTGAGCTGCTTCAGGCGTTGACGTCCCGCGGGAGTTAGATCGCTGACCAGGACCTGATCGATTTCCCCCGAGCGACTGGATTTATGAGGCTTCGGACCACTGTAGAGGCCTTCTTCATGCATAGAGGCGAGGTGATCCAGCGCGTCTTGAGGGTCCACTCCGTCGACGTCGACTGGCGCAGCAGCTCGGCTGCGCTTAGCCTCGATGGCGAGGAGAATGCGCCGATCAACACCCTTGTCACGGCGCATGGGGTATTGGCCTCCAATTTTGCCATCTCCGGTCGACATTACCATAGCATCCCGGCAGGAGCCAGAACAGACCGGGCACGCCAGTTTCAGAAATCCCACGGTTTTAGAGATTCAGAACTGTGCGGGAAACGACGTGAGGGGAGTTGCCTAAGCCCTTGAAGGTCTATATTGATCCGCCCGCGTTGGGGCCACGTGGCGGAGTGGTGACGCAACGGTCTGCAAAACCGTGTACACCGGTTCAATTCCGGTCGTGGCCTCCACTCATCTCATCAATGGCTTGCAGCCAACACATGAGAAGCCGCATCAGCTTGCGGCGTACCAACCTTCAGGAAACGGAATCAGCGGCCACGGCGCCTGGTTGTCATTGGCAGCGCGCGGCGGCGGCTGAATACGGGGCGACGGCTGGGCCACGAAATCCTCCTGAGCAATGGGCGCGATCGCCGTTCGCACGGCGTCCAGCAGCAGATCAAATTCGACGTCGCTCATCGCGCTCTCCGAGGTTCGAGAGCGCCATGGTCGCAAAACTGTCTTCGGTCCGGATTGAGCGAATCGTTCGAATTTTATGAAAAGAACGATGGCGCCCGCTTTGGTTAATGAATCCCTGACCCCGTGGGGAACCTAGGTCGGCATGGCCGCACCTCGTGTGGGACAAATCACATCTTGCGAAAAACTCTTCCCGGAATTCCCGGCGATATTGATAGCCGTCAAATATCGCAGCAATTTTAGGAAGCCGTGACAGTGAGACAAGGATCGCAGGATAGTCGCCAATCGCATGCAGCATCGATCCTCGGCATGGTTCGCCAGCGCGACAGTGTTGGGCGCCGCGGGCAGGGTCCCGAACGGCGTAATCGTGTAGGCCCGCTGTCTATCGCCTCTGCGCAGAGGAAATTCCCGACGTCTGTGCGATTGTGGTCACGTCAGCCTGGCAAGGTCCTGCGGCAGCAGGGTCTTAAATTGCGTCAGCACCTGGCGGGCCTTCTTCGGCGGCAGCGTGATTGCGTGACGCACGGCGGCGGCGATCAGCGTCATGGTCAGCCCTGAGAATGTGGTCAGGGTGGCGGCCGGCATGCCGGGCGCAACCCGTCTGACCGCGTCGGACAGCAGGGCGGAGAGCACGGCCATGTCGTCCGCATCGAGTTTTTGCAGGGCGCGGTCGGCTTGCGTCGCCTGCCAGATGTCGCGCATGACAGGCTCGCGCATGAACATCTCGTGGTAGCTGTCGACGATCCGGCACAGCGCCGGGTGCAGGTCGCACGCGGCCGTCACACTGGCCAGATCGCGCCGGACGCAATCGCGCCCGATTGCGTTATGGCGTTCCGCCAGCGTGCCGATGATCGCGGCCTTGTCGGGGAAATATTGGTAGAGCGAGCCGAATGCGACGCCGCTGCGTTCGACGATGTCGCTCATGCGGAACGCCTCGCTGCCCTTTTCCGCCATGATCTCGGTCGCGCAGGCGAGGATGCGCTCGAAGCGCTCGCGGCTGCGCTGCTGCGTCGGGGCAAGCCGCGCCAGCCCGGGCAGGGGAGCCTCTCCCGCGGGCGCGGCCTTTGCCGCTGCCGCGGCCTTTCGTCTCGCCATCCTTCTCCTCCGCAATCGGGGTTGACGCTTCTAATACGAGAGTTTATCGCATTTCACAAATACGAGTATCCCTCGCATTTGGAGCTGGAACGATGCGCCATGTCCTGACCTCGGGCTTGCTGTGGTTTTCCGCGCTCGGCTGCGGCCTGCTCGCCGGGCTCTATTTCGCCTTTTCCGCGTTCGTCATGACCGCGCTCGGCCGCATCGACCAGGCCGCCGGGATCTCGGCGATGAACGCGATCAATGTCGACATCGTCCGCTCGCTGTTCATGCCGGTCTTCTTCGGCACCACGCTGTCCTGCGCCACGCTGGTCGTGCTCGGCGCCCTGCGATGGCAGGAGCCGGGTGCGATTGCGATGATTGGCGGCGGCGTCATCTATGTCGTCGGCATGTTCGTCGTCACTGTTGTCTTCAACGTGCCGCTGAACGACCAGCTTGCGGCGACGGCCCCCGCAAGCGCGGCGGCGGCACCGTTCTGGGCGCGCTATCTGACCGATTGGACCTTGTGGAACCACGTGCGGACGGGGGCCTCGATTGCCGCGACCGCGCTGTTCATCGTGGCGATCGCCGCGCGCTAAACCCAGCTCTTCGCATTCTGTGCACGATTTGTACTCGTTCGGCACGGTCGCTAAGGAGGTGACGCCGCACGCCGATGTGCGGCCGACTGCCAGGAGGATTTCGATGAAGTCTATTTTGCCGGCATTGCTTGTGATGGGACTGGCGCTGGTCACGACACCCGCGCGGGCCGCCGATAACCGCAACGTCTCCGTGGTCAACGAGACCGGATATGCCATCAAGTTTCTCGGCTTCAACGGGCCCGACGACGGCCTCGACGAATGGGAGAACGAACTCGAGGCCACGCTGAAGAACCAGGACACCGCCTATGTCGAGTTCGGCAACGACGACGAAGGCTGCGTCTGGAACATCAAGGTCGATTGGGCCAACTACGACGAGTCGGTGCTGTGGAAGAACGTCAACCTGTGCAAGCTGAACGTCCTCAGGCTGCGCTACGACCCCGGCACCAAGACGACCTCGTTCATTGCGGAGTGATGTCGGGGGCGGGCGGTGCCCAAGACGGGATCCAAGACAAGAATCCGAAGACAGAATCACGGGCGCGGCGCGATCGCCGCGCCGGCGTTGTTTCCTGGCCCTGCAGCATGGGCGGCCGGGGCGGGCGGGGCGGGCGGGCCAGGCATATTTCGCGCCGGGATGGGGGCAAACCCTTGTACGTCAGCGGTTTACCGTCTCCGCTAAAGTTTCACCGGGTCCCCCATTTGGTTCTTTGCAAGGCCGAAAGGCTTTGTTATACGCTGCCCGCTCGCGAACATATGTTCGCCTATTCCTCGGTAGCTCAGCGGTAGAGCATTCGACTGTTAATCGAATGGTCGCTGGTTCGAATCCAGCCCGGGGAGCCAGTTTTGGCCCCATCAACATCGTCGATCACAAGCCCGTGGCCTGCTGCGGACAGAGAAGAAACGTCGTCAAATCGACTCAATAGCGGTCGACACTTCCTCTCGCCGGGTCTTGAGAGGTGATTTCGATGCCCATTAACCTGATCGACCTGTCGATGCCGCAGCCGACGCTCGTTCCGAATGATGCCCCTGACATCAGCGACGATGAATGCGTCCGCCGGCTCGCGAAAGCTGTCGAGGAGCATGATTCCGAGCATCTCGATGAAGTGGCCCGCCTGATCGGCCGGCTTGCCGTCACGATCGAATAGACGGCACAGCGGAGCGCATTTTGCACGCCAACGGCGTGTTGCGTTTTGGCGGAGCTTGTTTCAAAAGATGGCCCTGTTCTAGCTTCTCCAGCGGCAATGCCGCGCCTTGCAGGGTCCAGCCAATGACCGGTTTTTCGACCGCGCGCCAGTACATGGTCGATGGTCAGGTGCGTCCGAGCGACGTGACCGATGATCGCATTCTCGAAGCCATGCTGACGGTGCCCCGCGAGGTGTTCGTGCCGGCCAGCAAGCAGGCCCTGGCCTATCTCGACCTCGATCTAGATGTGGCCGAGGGCGGCGCAGCCAAGCGCTATTTGATCACGCCGGCGCTGCTCGCCAGGATGCTGCAGGCCGCCGAGATCAAGGCCTCCGACCGCGTCCTGGTGGTCGGCTGCGCAACCGGGTACGCCGCCGCCATCGTGGGGCGCTTCGCCGCCGAGGTCAGCGCGACCGAGAGCGATCCGGCGCTGGCGGCAAAGGCGACCGCAGCGGTCGCCCAGCTCGGGATCCAGAATGTGACGGTCAAGACCGCAGCGGCCGCCGACGGCGATGCCGCAGGCGCGCCGTTTGACGTCATCGTCCTGAATGGCGCGACCGAGATCATTCCGGCCGGGCTGTTTGGCCAGCTCAAGGAGGGGGGCCGGCTGGTCGGGGTGTTCGGCCTGACGCCGCCGCCACGGGCCACCCTGGTGACTCGTTCCCACGGCGATTTCGGACATCGCGAGCTGTTCGACGCAACGGCCCCCGTTTTGCCCGGATTTGAGCGGCTTCCCGCCTTCGTCTTCTGACCGTTACCGTGGCCCAGTGGCTGATAAAATCCCGTTCCGAATCAGAAGTGTGGCCCGTTTGCCCCATGTGAAGAGTTTCGACCGTGATCCGTTGCGGGGTGGTTCCGTTGGCCTTAGCTGCGGACTAAGGTGAGGCCGGACTCACTTCGACTGAAGCGACCGCCGGACTTACATGCGTGGGGAGACGGCGACTAAATGATTGGATTACCGGGGATGCGAGGGGTGAAGCTTATCACCGCGGCTGCGACTGCCGTCCTTCTGTTGGCGGAGATGGGCCCTGTGCCCGCACTCGCCGAAACGATCGAGTCCGCGCTGGTGCGGTCCTACCAGAACAATCCCCAGCTCAACGCACAACGTGCGTTGGTGCGCTCGACTGACGAAAACGTTCCGCAAGCGCTCTCGGGTTACCGCCCGAAGGTCTCGCTGACCGCGACTGCCGGGGGACAATACACCGATGAGCAATTGACGCCGGGGACCGCGGCTCTATCCGGCGTTAGCAGGCAGCGGAGCGTTGGCATCACCGCCAGCCAGTCGCTGTACAACGCGCAGAACGCGCCGAGGGTGCGCGCTGCCGAAAGCCAGGTATCGTCGGCACGTGAAGCTTTGCGTGCGCTCGAGCAGACCGTGCTCTTGAGCGCGGCCACCATCTACATGGACTATCTCCGCGACTCCGCCATCGTCGAAGTCCAGCGCAGCAATACGCGCGTGCTGGAACAAACGCTGAAGCAGACCCAGGACCGCTTCAATGTCGGCGAAGTGACGCGGACCGACGTTGCGCAATCCGAGGCCCAGCTCGCGGCCGGCAAGACCCAGCAACTCACCGCGGAATCCAACCTGACGACGACGCGGTCGAACTATCGCCGCATCATCGGCACCGAGCCGCAGAATCTCGCGCCGGGCTCACCGGTCGACCGGTTCCTGCCGGCGACGCTCTCGGCTGCTGTCGATCTCGGCCTGACCCAGAACCCGAACGTCACCTCCGCGATGTACGGCGTCGACATTAATTACCTGCAGACCAAGGTTGCCGAGGGCGCGCTGCTGCCGACAGTTGGGCTGCAGTTGTCGGTCAGCCAGGGCTATGAAACGCAGTTGACCGTGTACCGCCTCTTCAATGCCTCGGCGGGGGTTCAAGTGTCGCTGCCGATCTATCAGGGCGGCGCCGAATACTCGCTGATCCGGCAGTCCAAGGAATCGCTGGCGCAGCAGCGCCAGGTTCTGGAACAGACGCGGGATCAGGCGCGCGCCAACGTGGTCACCGCATGGGGCCAGCTGGTCGCCGGCAAATCGCAGGTGGCATCGGCGCAGGCCCAGGTGTCCGCGTCCGAGATCGCGCTGAACGGCGTCCGTGAAGAGGCCAAGGCCGGCCAACGCACCACGCTCGACGTGCTCAACGCGCAGCAGGCGCTCGTCAACGCCCGCAATTCGCTCGTCACCGCGCAGCACGACCGCGTCGTCGCGTCGTACAACGTGCTGAACTACATCGGTCGTCTGTCGCCGCAGGTGATGGGCCTTCCGACCAGTGTCTACGATCCGAGCGTGCATTATCAGCAGGTTCGTGACAATTGGGCCGGCGTGCGCACGCCCGACGGCCGCTAAACAGCTTCACGTCATCTTCGCTTGTCGCGCCATGTTTGTGGTTCTGAGTTAATCAGGACCACGAACTGGCGCGTCTGCTTGCAATCGATAATTGCCCTGACATACCGTTTTGTCGGGCAGCAAGGCGATTCGCGGCGAGCTGACGCAGCGTGATGACAGGTGCGACGCCACCTGTGATCACGCTGCGTTGGACGACACGAAGCTTGCACAAAGCCTCGGGCGGGCTTGATCTGGGGACAAGTCGGGCGGGAGCAATGAAATTCTCCGCACGCATCATCGGAACCGGCGAATCCTCTCGGGCTTGATGTAAAATCGTTTCGATGTGGAGTCGGAGATGACGCAACCTGCGAAGGTCCAAGAGCCCTCGATGGAGGAGATCCTGGCGTCGATCCGTCGCATCATTGCCGACGACGAGGCGAAGCCGGCCGCGGCCGACAAGCCGGCAGCTGCCGCTGCACCGTCGCCGAAGGTCGAGCCGGCACCACCCGCAGCCAAGCCCGTGATCAAGAGCCCGCCGCCCGCACCACCCCCGGCCGCGAAGGCCGCCGCGCCCGCGCCGAAGGCACCGCCGCCTGCGCCTGCTGCGGCCAGCAACAGCCAGGACGATATCGATTCGCTGTTGGCGAGCCTCGACGAGGCGACGCCCGCAGCCGAGATCAGGCCATCGCAGCCCGAAGCCGATGTGTTCGAGCTGACCGACGACATGGCGCTGCCGGACCCGGCACCCGCGCCCTCGTTCCGCAAGGTCGAGCCACAGGACGATGTCGAGTTCACGGAAGCCCGGACCCGGGTGCCGGCTTCCGAACCAGCGCGAGAACCTGTCCGCGAGCCGCCGGCGATCGAGACCGCGCCGATGCAGCAGATCATCTCGGGAACCACGATGCGGGCGGTCGAATCCGCCTTCAACTCGCTGGCCAACACCGTGCTGAGCAACAATGCCCGGACGCTGGAGGATCTCGTCAAGGAGATGCTGCGGCCGATGCTGAAGTCCTGGCTGGACGACAATTTGCCGGGGCTGGTCGAGCGGATCGTCAAGGCCGAGATCGAGCGGGTATCCCGCGGGCGGTAACTCCTGCCGCAGGGGCTTGGCAGCCCTCATTCAGCCCCCAAATGCCCCAGAGTTTCGGTTCCGATTGAATCCGAACCGAAACTCCAGCTTCCTGTTTTGACGCGTTTTCTTCGCGCGAACCGGTGCCCGCTTCGCGCGAAAACGCTCTCAACGCCGTTTTGACGTGCCGGTCCGGTTGACTTGGTGCGCTCCGGCGGCTTTCTAGCCTTTCCCATGGTCCACAGCGCATTGTCATGATCGAGAAAACCTACCAGCCCGCCGATATCGAGCACCGCATGGCCCAGATCTGGGAGGACAGCGGTGCGTTCAAGGCCGGCCGGCCTGAGCGCAAGGACGCCGCGCCCTTCACCATCGTGATCCCGCCGCCCAACGTGACCGGCTCGCTGCACATGGGGCACGCGCTCAACAACACGCTGCAGGACATCCTGTGCCGCTTCGAGCGGATGCGCGGCCGCGACGTGCTGTGGCAGCCCGGCACCGACCACGCCGGCATCGCCACCCAGATGGTGGTCGAGCGCCAGCTGATGGAGCGGCAGGAGCCGGGCCGCCGCGACATGGGCCGCGCCAAATTCCTCGAGCGGGTCTGGCAGTGGAAGGCCGAGAGCGGCGGCACGATCGTCAACCAGCTCAAGCGCCTCGGCGCGTCCTGCGACTGGTCGCGCGAGCGCTTTACAATGGACGAGGGCCTGTCGCGCGCCGTCGTCAAGGTGTTCGTCGAGCTGCACCGCGAAGGGCTGATCTACAAGGACAAGCGTCTGGTCAACTGGGACCCGAAGCTGCTCACCGCGATCTCCGATCTCGAAGTGCAGCAGGTCGAGGTCAGGGGCCATCTCTGGTACCTGCGTTATCCGATCGAGGGCCGCAGCTTCAGCCCGGACGACCCGAGATCCTTCATCGTGGTCGCGACGACGCGTCCCGAGACGATGCTGGGCGACACCGCGGTCGCGGTGCATCCGGACGACGAGCGCTACACCGATCTGGTCGGCCAGCACGTGATCCTGCCGCTGGTCGGCCGCAAAATTCCGATCGTCGCCGACGACTATTCCGATCCGGAGAAGGGCTCCGGCGCGGTCAAGGTGACGCCGGCGCACGATTTCAACGACTTCGAGATCGGCAAGCGCCACGGCCTGCTGCAGATCAGCGTGTTCGACCAGGAAGGCAGCCTCAGTCTGGTCGACAACGAGGACTATCTGCGCGGCCTGCCGGAAGGCGCCGCCGAATTCGCCGCGGAGTTTCACGGCATCGAGCGGTTCGCCGCGCGCAAGAAGATCGTGACGCGGCTGGAGGAGTTCGGCTTCTTCGAGCGGATCGAGCCCAACACCCACATGGTGCCGCATGGCGATCGTTCCGGCGTCGTGATCGAGCCGTACCTTACCGACCAGTGGTATGTCGACGCCAAGATGCTGGCGCAGCCGGCGATGGCGGCGGTGCGCTCGGGCGAAACCGCCTTCGTGCCGAAGAACTGGGAAAAGACCTATTTCGAGTGGATGGAGAACATCCAGCCCTGGTGCATCTCGCGCCAGCTCTGGTGGGGCCATCAGATCCCGGCCTGGTACGGGCCCGACGGTAAGGTGTTCGTCGCCGAGACCGAGGAGGAGGCGGTCGGCAACGCGCTCGGCTATTACGTCGAGCAGGAGGTCATCACGCCGGAGCAGGGCCACGACATGGCCACTGACCCCGCCAAGCGCGAGGGCTTCATCACCCGTGACGAGGACGTGCTCGACACGTGGTTTTCGTCGGCGCTGTGGCCGTTCTCGACGCTAGGCTGGCCCGACGACACGCCGGAGGTCGCGCGCTACTACCCGACCAACACGCTGGTCACCGGCTTCGACATCATCTTCTTCTGGGTCGCCCGCATGATGATGATGGGCCTCCATTTCATGAAGCAGGCGCCGTTCTCGACCGTCTACATCCACCGTCTCGTCCGCGACGAGAAGGGTGCCAAGATGTCGAAGTCGAAGGGCAACGTCATCGATCCGCTCGGCGTGATCGACGAATTCGGCGCCGACGCGCTGCGCTTCGCGCTGACCCGCGAGGCCGCGCAGGGCCACGACATCCGCCTGTCGCCACATCTGGTCGAGACCAACCGCAATTTTGCGACCAAGTTCTGGAACGCCTGCCGCTTCGCCGAGATGAACGAGTGCGTGAAGCCGGACGGTTTCGATCCGAAGAGCGTCAAGGAAACGCTGAACCGCTGGATCGCGCATGAAACCTCCCGCGTGACCCGCGAGGTGACCGAGACGATCGAGGATCATCGCTTCAACGATGCCGCCGGCGCGATCTACCGCTTCGTCTGGAACGTGTTCTGCGACTGGTATCTCGAACTCGCAAAGCCGGTGCTGATGGGCGAGGAGGGCGCGGCCAAGGTCGAGACCCGCGCCATGATCGCCTGGACCCGTGACGAGATCCTCAAGCTGCTGCATCCGTTCATGCCCTTCATCACCGAAGAGCTGTGGGCCGTGACGGCCAAGCGCGATGGCTTGCTGGTGCTGGCGTCCTGGCCGCGCAAGTCGGGCGTGACCGGCGAGCAGCTGGTGGCGATCGCGACCGCCGGTCCGGTTGTCGATCCGATCATCCCGCCGGTCATTGCCGCGCTCGATGCGGACGAGTTCAGCGATCCCGCAGCCGAAGCCGAGATCGGCTGGGTGGTCGATCTCGTCACCGCGATGCGTTCGGTGAAGGCGGAAATGAACATCCCGCCCTCGACCCTGACGCCGCTGGTGCTCGCGGGCGCCTCCGAGGAGACGCGCGATCGGGCGCAGCGCTGGAACGACACCATCAAGCGGCTTGCGCGATTGTCGGACATTTCCTTCGCCGACGCGGCGCCGGAAGGCGCGGTGCAGCTTCTCGTGCGCGGTGAGGTCGTCGCGCTGCCGCTGAAGGGCGTGATCGATCTGGCGGCCGAGCGGGCGCGGCTGGAGAAGGAGCTCGGCAAGGCCGACGCCGACATCAAGCGGGTCGACGCCAAGCTCGCCAACGAGAAGTTCGTCGCCAACGCGCCGGAAGAGCTGGTCGAGGAAGAGAAGGAAAAGCGCGAGGCCGCCTTGGAGCGCCGCGCCAAGATCCTCGAGGCGATCGAGCGGCTGAAGAAGGCGTCATAGCGGAAGGAAGCGGCGATGCTCGACCACGTCTCCATCACGGTCTCCGACATCGCCGCCGCCGAACGCTTCTACGACGCCGTCATGAGGGTGCTCGACGTGGTCAAGGTCGGGCGCCGCGACGACTGGCTCGGCTATGGCGAGCGGGCGCGGCCGGCCTATCCGGACCGCGTCTATCTCTCGATCCGCAAGGGCGCGAGGCCGGAGGAGGCGTTGGGCCGCCACTGGTGCTTCAAGGCGAAATGGCGCACCCAGGTCGATGCGTTCTGGGATGCCGGCATCGCCGCCGGCGGCACCGACGACGGCGCGCCCGGCCTGCGCGACTATCACACCTCTTATTATGCCGCGTTCCTGCGTGACCCCGACGGCAACCGGATCGAGGCCGTCTGCCATCACGCCATGTGAACCAAGCCGCACTGACCTCAGACCAATCAACCGACACGTCGGCAGTTCGTTGCGGCTTGCCCGGGCCGCGAGATCATCATGACCCTATCCCGCAGAGCGCTGCTGATCGCGACAGGAGGCTTGCCAGTGCTGGGTTGGAGCAAACGAGCCAAAGCGACTGCATCGACGGTCAGGCCGCGTCACGTGCTTTGCCTGCTCGGCGGCGAAGGTGGGCTGGCGCGGCTGAAGGATGCGGCCACGCACGCGATCGAACAAATCGCGGCCGGCTTCAGCATCGACACCACCTATTCGCAGGACAAGCCGGATCCCAACATGAGCCGCTCGTTCGGCGTCTGCTGGGATCGCGTCGCGCCGAATGCCTGGAGCGGCGCCGACGAGGCCGACGTCGCCGGCCATAAGTCCGTGCTCTACGTGCTGGGGCCGCCGATGTCGGCCGACAATGCCGTCATGTGCTCGGCTGGCGCGCTGTTCCTGGTCGATGCCGTGATCAAGGCAGGGGCGACCGCGGCCAAGGGTGAAAGCGCAGGCGTTGCGCACGGCCTCGCGCGTTGGGCCGCGCTTGCACACGACGCCGCTGCGGCACTGCAGTCCGACGACAACATCGCCCTGCGCCGCACCTGCCGCCTGGCCTTCGCCAAGCGGCCGTTGGCTGGCAGAAGCCATATGGAGACTGTCGGGTTTCACCTCGTCGGGCTCCCCGAAGTCTATGTGGCCAAAGCCTATGGCAGCGAGCGCGAGGTGGTTGCGGTGATGGATGAGGTCGGCGACCAACTCGCGCAGCGCGGGCTGGATGCGGTGCTCCGCGATCGCAAGGCACGGCTGTCGGAAGAGACCTCCTATCCATCAGACGATTTCAAGTTCAATCCGTATGGGATCGTGACCATCGATCGGTCCTGATCGACCGCAGGCTTCATCGCGGAAACCGCTTGCTGAGGAATTTCGATCCCTTCAGCCCGTAACGCCAGGGCAGGTCGACGGCTTTGGTGATGCCGATCCGCACGCCTGCGACGATGTCGGGTGCCTCTAGGCGTGCGTGGAGCGCGATCGGCGGACGATCCAGCGGCAATTCGCTGTGCGCGATGGTGATGCCGAGCGCCTCGCAGAGCTTGCCGGGTCCCGAACACAATGCGCGTTCGTCCTCCACTCCGCGCCGCCGCCGCATCGCGGCCAGTCCGTGGGTCGGCTCGAGGGCGCGGATCAGCACGGCACTGGCCGAGCCTGGTTGCTCGCAGACGAAGTTGACGCACCAATGGATGCCGTAGGAGCGGTAGACGTAGGAGAAGCCCGGCGGGCCGAACATCACCTGGTTGCGCGGAGTCGGTCCGCGGTAGGAATGCGCGGCGGGCTCGGAGTGATGATAGGCCTCGACCTCGGTGATGATGCCGCCGACGCCGTCGACCAGAAAGGTTGTGCCGATCAGGTCGGGCGCGACCTCATGCACGCTGCGATCGAAGAAGGAGCGTTTCAGCGCTCTGCCGAGACGCGGCGCGGTCGCAGGGGGCGATCGGGGTTTTGTCGATCGGGGTTTTTGAGCCATTTTGAGGTGGGAATCGGCATGGAACGGGCCGCAAGACTGCCAATATATCGGCTGGTCTGCTAGGGTCGCCGCGCGGGTTGCGAGCCGCGCCAACACCGATTAGCTAAGGTCTCTCGCGACTTGCAGGCTCCCATGGTCACTATCGTCGACACCATCTCCACCACGCCCGTCCGCCCGCGTCACCCCGAAAAGGTGAACCGGCCGGATGCCGTGTCGCCGCCGAAGCCGGACTGGATCCGGGTCCGCGCGCCGAATACGCGCGGCTATGCCGACACCCGCAAGATCGTGAAGGAGAACGGCCTCGTCACGGTGTGCGAGGAGGCCGGCTGCCCCAATATCGGCGAGTGCTGGGACAAGAAGCACGCCACTTTCATGATCATGGGCGACACCTGCACGCGCGCCTGCGCGTTCTGCAACGTCAAGACCGGCATGCCCGGCGCGCTCGAGGCCCATGAGCCGGAATACGTCGCCGAGGCGACCGCCAAGCTCGGCCTGGCCCATGTCGTGATCACCTCGGTCGATCGCGACGATCTCGCCGACGGCGGCGCCGAGCATTTTGCAGAGACCATCCGCGCCATCCGCGCGCGCTGCCCGACCACCACGATCGAGATCCTGACGCCGGACTTCCTGCGCAAGGACGGTGCGCTCGAGCACGTCGTCGCGGCCAAGCCCGACGTCTTCAACCACAATCTGGAAACCGTGCCGTCGCGTTACCTGACGGTCCGTCCCGGCGCCCGCTATTTCCACTCCATCCGGCTGCTGCAGCGGGTCAAGGAGATCGACCCGACCATCTTCACCAAGTCGGGCATCATGGTCGGGCTCGGCGAGGAGCGGCACGAGGTGCTGCAGGTAATGGACGATCTGCGCTCGGCCGAGGTCGATTTCCTGACCATCGGCCAGTACCTGCAGCCGACGCGCAAGCATCACGCCGTGATGCGCTACGTGACGCCGGACGAATTCGCGGGCTATGAGCGCGTCGCCTATACCAAGGGCTTCCTGATGGTGTCGGCGAGCCCGCTGACGCGCTCGTCGCATCATGCCGGCGAGGATTTTGCGAAATTGCAGGCGGCGCGCACGGCCCGCGGCCGCTAGATGCCAGGTGCGGTGAACACGTGCGGTGAACCGGCGTCACGCTCTATTGCTTGATTGAGCTGCGGACTGAACCAATGCAACGCGTTCTGGTGATGGGATCGTCGGGATCCGGCAAGTCGACCTTTGCGCGGCGGCTGTCCGAGATGACGGGCATTCCGACCGTGTCGATCGACGCGCTGTTCTGGAAACCCGGCTGGGTTGCGTCCCACCGCGAGGAATTCGGGCGTCGCATGACCGAGGTGACCGAGCAGCCGCGCTGGATCATGGACGGCAACTACACCAAAAGCGCAGGCGAGTTGCGTCGGCAACTCGCCGATACGGTGATCTGGTTCGACCTGCCGCGGTCGACCTGCATGGCCGGCATCCTGACGCGGATCGCGAAGAGCTATGGCAAGGTCAGGCCGGAGATGGCGGAAGGCTGTCCCGAAAAGATCGATCTCGAATTCTTCCGCTATGTCTGGACCTACCGCCGGCAGCAGCGGCCCGTCCTGATCGAATTCTTCGAAGGCTTGCGTCCCGATCAATCCTTCGTCTGCTTTACGCGCCGGGCGCAAGCCGACGCCTACCTCGGCGACCTCGCACGCAAGCAAAACCGTGCGAGTATTCACTGATGCCACGATTCTCAAGCAAGCGGCGGGTCCGCCACACCGCACCTCAAATGTTCGATCTGGTCGCCGACGTCGAGCGCTATCCGGAATTCGTGCCGCTGTGCCAGTCGCTCAAGGTTCGCCAGCGCACGCCGAAGGATGACGGCACCGAAATCGTGGTGGCCGACATGACAGTCTCCTTCAAGCTGGTGCGGGAAACCTTCACCAGCAGGGTGACGCTCGACCGGCCCAATCTGACGATCCTGGTCGAGTATCTGCGCGGGCCGTTCAGCAATCTGGAGAATCGCTGGAGCTTCGAGCCGAAGTCGGAGACCGAATGCGATGTCGGCTTCTTCCTGAATTACGAATTCAAGAGCCGGATGCTGGCGATGCTGATGGGCTCGATGTTCGACGCCGCGTTTGGACGATTTTCCGCTGCGTTCGAGAAGCGGGCAGATCAGATCTATGGGAAGGGCGTCGCCTAATGCTGATTTCCCTTGTCGGTAGCAATGGCATCGGCTCTGCAATTCATCCGTTGGTTCGAGGATGAATGAGCATGAACCCGATTGTGCGGGAAAACCTTGTTCGCGAACTTGAGCACCTGGTTCAGCACAGGCCGCCGGGCGGTACGCTTTTCATGATGGTTCGCGAAACACCCGACATGCTTGTTGCGACGCTGCAAGAGGGGGTTATCAGTCTCGCGTATCCCCACACTGGCGTGTTTGACTTCTTCAGGTCCAATCGATTCGCGGCCTTCTGCAGGAGGCGTGGATTTGTGGTGCAGAAGGAGCAGTGGCACAATGTGCGGGTAAGTTATGCGCTGATTGGGACGGTCGCAGCGCATGCTGCACAGACAATCGACGAATGCTTCTCAAGCGTTTTTCGCCTATCGGGTCCATTTGGACTGGAACTAAAGGGGATGGGTTGGCAGTCGTCGACGAACAGCAGTCGAGAAGACGGCGGAAACTGGACGCTTGAGACACTGCCCGGGAAGGCCCGGGCAGTGTCTCTGGTGTTCGTCTTACGGGCAGGAGCGACGCACGCCGCCGGATGCGATGTAGGTGCCCGAGGCCGGGTCGTAGGAGCGGAAACGCTGTGAGCAATAGGCGTCGTTGTTGGCCTTGGCCTGGCTCGCGGCGATTGCGCCACCGATGATCGCGCCGGCGGCAAGCCCGCCAATGATCGCTGCGCCGTTTCCGCCGCCACCATGCCGGTATCCACCGCGATAGCCGTAACGCGGGCCGCCGCCATGCCAGTGACGGTACTGCACATGCTCGACGGAGGTGGGCTGGTCCTGCAACCGCGCGGGCGCAAGCGGAGCGGCGAACGAGGGGGCGACAGTCGACAGCGTCATGGCGCCAGTGGTGATGGCGGCCACGACCAAAGTTCCCAACTTCATCATTTTCTCCTTGTTGTGGGATTTTGCTGTTCGAAGAACAATTGAAACAGCCGAGTTGGAGCAACAGAAAACGGCGAGGCGACGTCAAAGTTCCACCTGAGATGGCATCACTGGACCGCAGTTGACACAAGGTAGTGTGAAGCGGCCGTTCGCGCGACCCGACTCTCGTAGGCCTATCCGCGCGGCGGCCGGCGCCGTTTCGCGGCGTGGCTGCGGGGCGAACGGGCGACCCTCGGCCGCAGCCGGCTCGCGGTCTCGCGGCGCGGTTTGGCGGCCTGCGGCGGTCGCGCAAGCTCCATCAGCATGCGCAGCGCTTCGACGACGGAGCGCTGGCGGACGGTGCTGCGGCCGATCGCGCCAAACCGCTGCTCGCGATGAAGGATGCGGCCGTCGCGCGCGGCGACGGCGAAATGCACCAGGCCCACCGGCTTGCCCGGTGTTGCGCCTCCGGGACCGGCAATGCCGGTGATCGACACCGCAAGGTCGACGCCGGCCTTTTCCAGCGCGCCGATCGCCATCGCGGTCGCGGTCTCTTTGCTCACCGCGCCGAATGTCTCGAGCGTTGCCGCCTTGACGCCAAGCATGACCCGCTTGGCCTCGTTCGAATAGGTGACGAAGCCGCGGTCGATGACGTCGGAAGAGCCAGGGATGTCGGTGAGGGCGCCCGCGACCAGGCCGCCAGTGCAGGATTCGGCAGTCGCGATGGTCAGCTTGCGCATCCGGCACAGGTCGAGCAGCGAGCGGGAGAGGGCACGAGCGTCGCTGCCGCCCATATCAGGCACTCCAGCCGTTTTCGTTCCAGGGCAGGCGGATCGTGGCGCTCGCGGTCGCCGCGATGCCTTCCTCGCGGCCGGTGAAGCCGAGCCGTTCGCTGGTGGTCGCTTTGACCGCCACGCGCGAGATGTGGACGCCGGAAATCTCCGCGATCTTCGCCCGCATGGTGTCGCGCAGCGGGCCGATCTTCGGCCGCTCGCAGATCAGCGTCACCTCGAGATTGGCGATCCGCCCGCCGCGCGCCGTGACGCGCTCGACCGCATATTTCATGAACTGGTCGGAGGAGGCGCCCTTCCACTTGGCGTCGCTCGGCGGGAAATGCGAGCCGATGTCGCCGTCGGCCAATGCGCCGAGGATCGCGTCGACCAGCGCATGCAGCCCGACGTCGCCGTCGGAATGGGCGAGGAATCCGCGTGAGTGCGGCACGCGCACGCCGCAGATCATCACGTGGTCGCCGTCGCCGAAGGCGTGCACGTCGTAGCCGGTGCCGGTTCTGATGTCGCCGAGCTGGCTTGCGAGCCGCGCTTCCTCGCGCACGAAGTCTTCGGGGGTGGTGAGTTTCATGTTGGCAGGATCACCTTCAAACGTCGCAACCGTCAATCCCGCCCATTCGGCAAGCGCCGCATCGTCGGTGAATTCGCTGCGGCCTTCGCGCGCAGCGCGACGATGCGCCTCCAGGATGACGTCGAAACGAAATGCCTGCGGCGTCTGCGCGATGCGCAGGCGCGCGCGCTCCGGCGTCGCCTCGACATCACCGGTATCGCCGGTGAGCTTGATCGTGTCGGTGACGGGAATCACCGGAATCGCGGCGCCGGTCCGGTCGGCTGCGGCGATCGCGCGCGAGATGACAGCTGCGGTGACGAAGGGGCGCGCGGCATCGTGGATCAGCACGATGTCGGGCTTCTCGCTTGCGAGCGCCTCGAGCCCGGCATGGACCGAGGCCTGACGGGACGCACCGCCCGGCGTCGGCGGCTGATGTTGCAAGCCCGCGACGGCTTCGCGAAACAGCGCGGCGTCGTCAGGATTGACCACCGGCTGCACCGCGAACACGTCCGGATGTCCGGAGAACGCCTCCATGGCGCGGTAGATCACCGTCTGGCCGCCGATCGTCCGGTATTGCTTCGGCTCGCCGGCGCCGGCGCGCAGACCACGGCCGGCTGCGACAAGGATGGCTGCGGTACGCTCAGACTTCGGCATTTTGAACCAATGACAGACGAATCGGGGATGTGGAGAGGGCGGCGGGGATCGCCGCGGACAGCCCTTAGCATGACCGCTGCGCAAAAACAGAGCGTTTGCCGATGACTGTGGGAAAAGCAGATTTTGTTGCGGTGCACTTGCGCTGATGGTAGAACTGTCTAAACCGTAGGCATGAGCCTTGACTGCACAAGAATTGTGCGCAAAATGAACAGCGTCGGCTGCAATGACGTGGCTGACAGAACGACGAGACGGCTGTGACCGGCGTACAAAGTACTGCTCGTAACCCTTTGAAGATAGGCGACATTGCTGTCGCCAACCGGGTTCTCCTCGCGCCCATGTCCGGCATCACCGACGCGCCCTTTCGGCGACTCGCCGCCCGCCTGGGCGCCGGCCTGGTGGTCTCGGAGATGACGGCGAGCGACGATCTGGTGAGCGGCAAGCCGATCTCGAAGCTGCGCTGTGAGGCAGCCGGAATCGGACCGCATGTGGTCCAGCTTGCGGGCTGCGAGACCCGCTGGATGGCGGAGGGCGCGCGGATCGCCGAAGGCGCCGGCGCCGACATCATCGACATCAACATGGGCTGCCCGGCGCGTCACGTGACCGGCGGCCAGTCCGGCTCGGCCCTGATGCGCGACCTGGACCACGCGGTCACGCTGATCGACGCGACGATCGCGGCCGTCAAGGTGCCGGTGACGCTGAAGATGCGGCTCGGCTGGGACGATCGCTCGCTCAACGCGCCCGAACTGGCGCGCCGCGCCGAGGCATCGGGCGTGCAGATGATCACCGTGCACGGCCGCACCCGCTGCCAGTTCTACAAGGGCGAGGCGAACTGGAATGCCGTGCGCGCGGTCAAGGATGCCGTCACGATCCCGGTCGTGGTCAACGGCGACATCACCTCGTTCGACAAGGCCATCGGCGCGCTGGAGAAGTCGGGCGCCGACGCCGTCATGATCGGCCGCGGCGCGCAGGGCCAGCCCTGGCTGCCGGGCCAGATCGGCCGCCGCCTGGAGGGCGGGATCCCTGAGGCCGCGCCGTCGCTCGCGGAGCAGCTCAAGCATATCCGCGCGCTCTATGACGAGGTCTGCAGCCACTACGGCCTGCGTGTCGGCCTCAGGCATGCGCGCAAGCATCTCGGCTGGGCGCTCGAGACCGCGGCGGCTTACAGCTGCGCGCCGGCGGCAACCGTGAAGACCTGGCGGCAGGCCATCCTGACCTCGGAGGAGCCGTCCAGCGTGCACCGCTCGCTCGAGCAAGCCTACGACGATTTTGCCTGGAGTGCTGCCGCATGACGTCAGCCATGGAATTTCGCCGGCCCGTGCCCACCGATGGCGAGGCCATCCTCAATGCGCTGCCCAATCCGGTGCTGCTGATCGCACCCGATGGACGCATCGTCGACGCCAATATCGCCGCCGAATCCTTCTTCGAGATCTCGACGCAGTTCCTGCGCCGGCAGTCGCTGAAGGAGCTGGTGCCGTTCGGCAGCCCGCTGCTCGCGCTGATCGAGCAGGTGCGGACCAACGGCTCGCCGGTCAACGAGTACAAGGTCGATCTCGGCACGCCGCGGATCGGCGGCGATCGCCAGGTCGACCTCCATGTCGCGCCGCTGACCGAGCGGCCCGGGCACATCGTGGTGATGCTGCAGGAGCGCACCATCGCCGACAAGATGGACCGCCAGCTCACCCATCGCAGCGCGGCGCGCTCGGTGATCGCGCTGGCGGCGATGCTCGCCCATGAGATCAAGAACCCGCTGTCGGGCATCCGCGGCGCCGCGCAGCTGCTGGAGCAGCAGGCCTCCTCCGAGGACCGGCTGCTGACGCGGCTGATCTGCGACGAAGCCGACCGCATCGTCACGCTGGTCGACCGCATGGAAGTGTTCGGCGACGACCGCCCGGTGGCGCGCGGCCCGGTCAACATCCATTCCGTGCTCGACCATGTGAAGCGGCTCGCACAGTCCGGCTTTGCCCGCAACGTCCGTTTCATCGAGGATTACGATCCGTCGCTGCCGCCGGTGCTGGCCAACCAGGACCAGCTGATCCAGGTGTTCCTCAATCTGGTGAAGAATGCGGCCGAAGCGGTCGCCGATCTCGGCACCGATGCGGAGATCCAGCTCACCACGGCGTTTCGGCCGGGCGTGCGGCTGTCGGTGCCCGGCAAGAAATCGCGGGTCTCGCTACCGCTCGAATTCTGCGTCAAGGACAATGGCTCGGGCGTGCCGGAAGATTTGCTGCCGAACCTGTTCGATCCCTTCGTCACCACCAAGCAGACCGGCAGCGGGCTCGGCCTCGCGCTGGTCGCCAAGATCGTCGGCGATCACGGCGGCATCATCGAATGCGAGTCGCAGCCGCGCAAGACCACCTTCCGCGTGCTGATGCCGATGTACAGCGCCGCCAAGCACCACGACCAAAGCAACCGCGATGACGTTCCGGGTACGCCGTCGCCTGCCTCTCAGGACGCACGATGAGGAACAACAATGCCTGCAGGTAGCATACTTGTCGCTGACGACGACACCGCCATCCGGACCGTCCTGAATCAGGCGCTGTCGCGCGCCGGCTATGAGGTTCGCCTGACCGGCAACGCCGCCACGCTGTGGCGCTGGGTCAGCCAGGGCGAGGGCGATCTCGTCATCACCGACGTGGTGATGCCCGACGAGAATGCCTTCGATCTGCTGCCGCGGATCAAGAAGATGCGGCCGAACCTGCCGGTCATCGTGATGAGCGCGCAGAACACCTTCATGACCGCGATCCGCGCCTCCGAGCGCGGCGCCTACGAATATCTGCCAAAGCCGTTCGACCTGAAGGAGCTGATCACCATCGTCGGCCGCGCGCTGGCCGAGCCGAAGGAGCGGGTCTCGAGCCCCGCCGATGACGGCGAGTTCGACTCGATCCCGCTGGTCGGCCGTTCGCCGGCGATGCAGGAAATCTACCGCGTGCTGGCGCGGCTGATGCAGACCGACCTCACCGTGATGATCTCGGGTGAATCCGGCACCGGCAAGGAGCTGGTCGCCCGCGCGCTGCACGACTACGGAAGGCGCCGCAACGGCCCGTTCGTCGCGGTCAACATGGCGGCGATCCCGCGCGACCTCATCGAGTCCGAATTGTTCGGCCACGAACGCGGCGCGTTCACCGGCGCCAACACCCGCGCCTCCGGCCGCTTCGAGCAGGCCGAGGGCGGCACGCTGTTCCTCGACGAGATCGGCGACATGCCGATGGAGGCGCAGACCCGTCTGCTCCGCGTGCTGCAGCAGGGCGAATACACCACCGTCGGCGGCCGCACCCCGATCAAGACCGACGTCCGCATCGTCGCAGCCTCGAACAAGGATTTGCGCATCCTGATCCAGCAGGGGCTGTTCCGCGAAGATCTGTTCTTCCGCCTCAACGTGGTGCCGCTGCGGCTGCCGCCGCTGCGCGAACGCATCGAGGATCTGCCCGACCTGATCCGGCACTTCTTCTCGCTCGCCGAGAAGGACGGCCTGCCGCCGAAGAAGCTCGACACCCAGGCGCTGGAGCGGCTCAAGCAGCACCGCTGGCCGGGCAACGTCCGCGAGCTGGAAAACCTCGCCCGCCGGCTTGCCGCGCTCTATCCGCAGGATGTCATCACCGCCTCCGTGATCGACGGCGAGCTGGCGCCGCCGGCGGTCACCTCGGGCAGCACGGCAACTGTGGGCGTCGACAATCTCGGCGGCGCGGTCGAGGCCTATCTGTCCTCGCATTTCTCCGGCTTCCCGAACGGCGTGCCGCCGCCGGGCCTCTACCATCGCATCCTCAAGGAGATCGAGATTCCGCTGTTGACCGCGGCGCTGGCGGCGACCCGCGGCAACCAGATCCGGGCCGCCGATCTGCTCGGCTTGAACCGCAACACGCTGCGCAAGAAGATCCGCGACCTCGATATCCAAGTCTACCGCAGCGGCGGTTAGGGGTGATGCGGCGGGGCGCTGCTCCCGCCGCCTTTACTGAGTAGTCACAAAAGGTGTTGAGGACACGGCGCCGCACCGCGGTTTGCGCCGCGGAAATGTCGCAATTCGGCAACATTGTGATATGATTGCATCAGTTCGCAATTCCCGCGGGCGATCGCTCTCAGCTCAATTGCCGGTATGATCAGCGCAGAGACCACCGCTACTACGTTAGACGCGTCCCCGGCAGCCGAGCCCAAGGATTTTCCCTTGCGGAGGTGGCTGGCGCCGTTCGCGGCGGTCACGGCACTGTTCTCGGCGCTGCTGACCTTCGTGGTGCTGACCGGCATGACGCCGATCGATGCCACCAAGGAGATCGTCTACTCGTTCCTGCTAATCAACGCGGCTTCGATCCTGCTGCTGATCGGGATCATTTCGCGCGAGGTCTGGAAGGTGCTCCAGGCCCGGCGGCGGGGTAGGGCGGCGGCGCGGCTGCATGTGCAAGTCGTCGGCCTGTTCTCGATCATCGCGGTGCTGCCGGCGGTCCTGGTCGCCATCGTCGCCAATCTGACGCTCGACCGCGGCCTCGATCGGCTGTTTTCGGGCCCCACGAAACAGGTGATCCAAAACTCGCTGACCATTGCCAGCGCCTATATGCAGGAGCACGCCCAGCTTATTCGTGGCGACATCCTGGGGATGGCCAGCGACATCTCTCGCGCGCGCATGACGCCGCTCTATGATCAGGATCGGCTGTCGTTTCGCGAGTTCCTGACGGCAGCCGCGGCCTCACGCAACCTGCCGGTCGCGGTGATGATGGACAAGGACGGCAAGATCCTGGAGAGCGCCGAGACCGGGGTGAGCCTGAACTATGCGCTGCCGCCGCCGGATTTCCTGAGCAAGGTCAGCGATACCGACCCCGAAATCTCGGTATTCCCGGAGAGCTACGTCGCCTCCGTAGTCCGTCTCAAGGGCCTCGACGACACCTTCCTCTATGTCGCCCGTCTGCTCGATCCAGCCGTGGTTGCTCAACTCAAGCAGACCCAGGCAAGTGTCGCAGAATACGCCGAGATCGAATCGCGCCGGCTCGGCATCCAGGTCAACTTCGCGCTGATGTTCGCGGTGATCGCGCTGACCATCTTGATGGCCTCGGTGCTGATCGGATTGAATTTCGCCAACGGACTGGTTGAGCCGATCCGCAACATCATGAGTGCGGCGAACCAGGTCTCGACCGGCGACCTGCACGTGCAGGTGCCGGTGTCCAAATCGGAGGGCGATCTCGCCAAGCTCGGCCAGACCTTCAACAACATGACGCAGGAGCTGCGCACCCAGCGCGACGAACTGGTCAATGCCAGCGAAACCATCGACAGCCGCCGCCGCTTCATCGAGGCCGTGCTGTCCTCGGCCAGCGCCGGCATCATCGGCGTTGACGCTTCCGGCAGCGTCGGCATCCTCAACCGCTCGGCCGAGAAGCTGATCGGGCACGCCGAGTCCGAGACACTCGATCATCCGCTGTCGGACGTGCTGGCCGAGCTCGACGAGATGATGAAGACCGCGCGCGAGGGTACGCAGCGGCTGGTGCAGGGGCAGGTCACGATCAATCGCGACGGCCATGAGCGCAATCTGTCGGTGCGGATATCCGCCGAGCAGACCAGCCAGTCGCGCGACAGCTACGTCATCACGCTCGACGACATCACCGAGCTGGTGTCGGCGCAGCGCACCTCGGCCTGGGGCGACGTCGCCCGCCGCATCGCCCACGAGATCAAGAACCCGCTGACCCCGATCCAGCTCTCCGCCGAGCGCATCCGGCGCAAGTTCGGCAAGACCATCACCGAGCCGAAGGACAAGTCGATCTTCGAGCAGTGCACCGACACGATCGTGCGCCAGGTCGACGACATCAGGCGCATGGTCGACGAATTCTCGCGCTTTGCGCGGATGCCGAAGCCGGTGATGGAAGGCGAGGACGTCGCCGACGTGGTACGCCAGGCGGTGTTCCTGATGAAGGTCGCCCATCCCGATCTCGACATCGAGGCCGACATCAAGCAGTCGCCGCTGCCCGCGCAGTTCGATCGCCGCCTGATCTCGCAGGCGCTGACCAACATCATCAAGAACGCCACCGAGGCGATCGAGCAGGTCCCGCGGGAGGAACTCGGCAAGGGCCGGATCGACGTCGTGGCGCAGCGCGAGAACGACGACATCCTGATCGACGTCATCGACAACGGCATTGGCCTGCCCAAGGTCGCCCGCGCGCGCCTGCTCGAGCCCTATGTCACGACCCGGGCGAAGGGCACCGGCCTTGGCCTTGCGATCGTCGGCCGCGTCCTGGAGGACCATGGCGGGCGGATCGAGCTCAAGGACGCCTCCGACTTCCGCGAGGGCCAGCGCGGCGCCTGGATGCGGCTGCGCTTTGCCGTCACGGGCCAGGCGGCCAAGCCCGAGACCAAGTCCGAGAACAAGGAACAAAGTCCGGACGTCAAACCGGAATCCGACCCCAGCAGTGAAAAAAATCCGCCGCAAGAGCCGACCAGCGGCCCGGCAGAGGCGACCAACAATGAAGCAAAAATCCAAAAGCCGATCGAACAGCCAATCCAAGAACCAAATGCGCAAGAGCCAAAAATCAAAGCCGCGACGGGCGACTGACAAGACAGGTGTAACCCATGGCCAGTGACATTCTGATTGTCGACGACGAAGCAGACATTCGCGACCTCGTTGCGGGTATTCTGGACGATGAGGGGTTTTCCACGCGGACCGCGCGCGACAGCGATTCGGCGCTTGCCGAGATCGCCAACCGCCGCCCGAACCTGGTCTTCCTCGACATCTGGCTGCAGGGCTCCAAGCTCGACGGCCTGCAGCTGCTCGAGCAGATCAAGAAGGACAATGCCGATCTGCCGGTCGTGATGATCTCCGGCCACGGCAACATCGAAACCGCCGTCGCCGCGATCAAGCGCGGCGCCTATGACTTCATCGAGAAGCCGTTCAAGTCGGACCGGCTGATCCTGGTCGCGACCCGGGCGCTCGAAACCTCGCGGCTCAAGCGCGAGGTCAAGGAGCTCAAGCAGCTGGCTCCAGCGGCCAGCGTGCTAACCGGCCGCTCGGCCTGCATGAACCAGCTGCGCCAGACCATCGACCGCGCCGCCAAGGCCAACAGCCGCATCCTGATCGTCGGTCCCTCCGGCGCCGGCAAGGAGCTCGCCGCGCGCACGCTGCACCATGCCTCAGGGCGCGCCGAGGGGCCGTTCGTGGTGATCAATGCGGCGGCGATCACGCCGGAGCGGATGGAGATCGAGCTGTTCGGCTTCGAGGGATCGAACGGCGAGCAGCAGCGCAAGGCCGGCGCGCTCGAGGAAGCGCATGGCGGCACGCTGTTCATCGACGAGATCGCGGACATGCCGCGCGAGACCCAGAACAAGATCCTGCGCGTGCTGGTCGATCAGACCTTCCAGCGCCAGGGCGGCACCAGCAAGGTGCATGTCGACGTCCGCATCATCTCCTCGACCGCACGCAATCTGGAGGAGGAGATCGCGGCGGGCCGTTTCCGCGAGGATCTCTACCATCGCCTCTCGGTGGTGCCGATCCGCGTGCCGCCGCTGTCGGAGCGCCGCGAGGACATCCCCGAGCTGATCGACTATTTCATGGACCAGATCTCGGCTGCGACAGGCCTGCCGAAGCGGCAGATCGGGCAGGACGCGATGGCGGTGCTGCAGTCGCATGTCTGGCCGGGCAACGTCCGCCAGCTCCGCAACAACGTCGAGCGCGTGATGATCCTGGCCGGCGGCGGGCCCGAGGCGATCATCACCGCCGACATGCTGCCGCAGGACGTCGGCTCGATGGTGCCGGCGATGCCGACCTCCAACAATGGCGAGCACATCATGGGCCTGCCGCTGCGCGAGGCCCGCGAAGTGTTCGAGCGCGACTATCTGATCGCCCAGATCAGCCGCTTCTCCGGCAATATCTCGCGCACCGCGGAGTTCGTCGGCATGGAGCGCTCGGCGCTGCATCGCAAGCTGAAGGCGCTCGGGGTCGGCTGACCCCGGCGCGCCCGGCTGGCCGGCAGCTTGAAGCAAAACCCCGGCGGTCACCCGCCGGAGCGGTGCCCGGCCCCCAGGGTCGGGGCGCGATGATGGGCGAGGCGAGAACGGGACCGCTGCAACCGGGGATTTATCCACTACCCGCGAGAATATTCGTCTCGTTCCCTGCACTTTCTTAGAATTGCCACCGTGTTCCTACCGACTGCTGCGCGAACTGGCTTGCCTAAAAACCGCGCGTAGCCTCTAATCCTACCTGCTATGCCTGCCGGAGGGGGATCTCAGGGCAGGTGGGCAGCCGGAGGAGGCTCCGTCAGAGAGCAGCAACCGGTTCAATAAAAAGAAGCACAAGCTTGCGGGACAAAAACAATGGCGGCAGACCGCGCACAAAATCTACAAGACACCTTCCTTAATCACGTTCGTAAGACAAAAACGCCACTGACGATCTTTCTGGTCAACGGAGTAAAGCTGCAGGGCATTGTCACCTGGTTTGACAATTTCTGTTTGCTGCTGCGGCGCGACGGTCACTCGCAGCTGGTCTACAAGCATGCGATCTCGACCATCATGCCGGGCGCTCCGATTCAGCTGTTCGAAGGTGGCGAGGACGCACCGGCTTGAGAGTGAACTGATTGGAACCCTTCAATCGTGAAGGGGGCGCCGACCGTCCGCGGTCGGCGGGGGACGTTAGCACCGGGCGGGTGATCGTCATCGGCCCGTACCTGCGCATGCGCCGTGGCGACGGCGATGCGCAAACGGATTCCTCTGTCCGCGACTACGAAGCGCGGATCGAGGAAGCCGCCGGGCTCGCCGGCGCGATCGACCTCACCGTGGTGGAATCCGTCGTCGCGCCGATCAGCCAGATCCGGCCCGCGACCTATCTCGGCAAGGGAAAGGTCGAGGAGATCAACGGCCTCGTCGCCAGCGACAAGGTCGAGCTCGTGGTGATGGATTGCGCGCTGTCGCCGATCCAGCAGCGCAACCTCGAGAAGGCCTGGAGCACCAAGGTGCTCGACCGCACCGGCCTGATCCTCGAAATCTTCGGCCGCCGCGCCAAGACCAAGGAAGGCGCGCTGCAGGTCGAGCTTGCCCATCTCAACTACCAGCGCAGCCGTCTGGTGCGATCCTGGACCCATCTCGAGCGCCAGCGCGGCGGCTTCGGCTTCATGGGCGGTCCCGGCGAAACCCAGATCGAGGCCGACCGTCGCCTGATCGGCGACCGCATCACGCGGCTGGAGAACGAGCTGAAGAAGGTGCAGGCGACGCGGCGGCTGCATCGCGCCGGCCGCCAGCGCGTGCCCTACCGCGTGGTGGCGCTGGTCGGCTACACCAATGCCGGCAAGTCGACGCTGTTCAACCGCCTGACGCGGGCCGACGTGCAGGCCGCCGACATGCTGTTTGCCACCCTGGATCCCACCTTGCGCGCGCTCAACCTGCCGCATGGCGGCAAGGCGATGCTGTCGGATACGGTCGGCTTCATCTCCAATCTACCGACCCAGCTGGTGGCCGCGTTCCGCGCCACGCTGGAGGAGGTGCTGGAGGCCGACATCATCCTGCACGTCCGCGACATCTCGCATGAAGACGCCGAAGCGCAGGAGCGCGACGTCGAGGGCGTGCTGCGCCAGCTTGGGATCGATCCCGACGCCGATGGCGGCCAGCGCATCATCGAGGTCTGGAACAAGATCGATCGCTTCGATCCCGAGGAGCGGGATAATTTGCGCAACATCGCCGCGCGCCGTCCGCCGGAACGGCCGTGCTTCCTCGTCTCTGCCGTGACGGGCGAGGGCATCGACGCGCTGCTGACGGCCATCGAGGACCGCCTCGCGGCCAAGCGCGCGACACTGCAGCTTTCGATCGACGCTGCCGACGGCGCCGGCATCAGCTGGCTGCACCGCAATGCCGAGGTCCTGAACAAGGAGCTCAATGGCGAGCGCTTCGACATGACGGTGCGGGTCGACGAGACCAAGCGCGACATCGTCGTGAGCCGGTTCGCCGCGGTGCCCCACGAGGCGTAAGCCGCCAATGCGGGCCCCCGTAATCTTCTGAAATGTGACGGCACCGTGACGCGGCCTCACTCCGGCGCGCCTGCGACGCGCCGTCGCACTTTCTGTTTGAAATCCGCGCCGCCTTGGTTCATTGCGCTGCAGGACGCAAAGCCGAGGCCGATCGATGCAGGACATCAGCGAAACCATCACCAAAGAGACGCTCGCCGGCCAGAACGGCGATCTCGCCCATGCGCGGGCCCCCGAGATCGTCGATGCCCTCAACGCCCGGGAGCCCGCGGATTCCGCGAAGCTGCTGCAATCGCTGCCGCCCGAGAAGGCGATCGAGGTGCTTGACCTGCCCGGGCTCGACAGCACCTGCGAGATACTGGCCGAGCTGCCGCAGGACACCGCGGTATCGCTGCTGTCAGGCGTTTCCGACGACCGCGCCGCCGACATCTTCAAGGAGCTGGTCGAGCCGCTGCGCACCACGCTGCTGAACGGCCTCAATCCGGAGACCCGCAACGTCATCTCTGGCCTGCTGGCCTATCCGGAGCGCAGCGCCGGCAGCATCATGACCACCGAATTCGTCAGCGTGCCCTCGAGCTGGACCATCGCCGAGGTCCTGCATCACATCCGGATGGTCGAGCGCACCCGCGAAACCGTCTACTCGATCTTCGTGACCGATCCAGTCAAGAAGACCCTGATCCAGGCCGTACCGCTGCGCCGCCTGATCTCGGGCGATCCGCATGCCAGCGTCCTGACCGCGGCGCCGGCGCGCAAGCCGCTGATGATCTCGCCGGAGGCCGACCGCATGGAGGCAGCCCGGCTGATCTCGCGTTACGATCTGTTGGCGGTCGCAGTGGTCGATGGTCCCGGCCATATCCTCGGCATCGTCACGGTCGACGACGTCATCGACGCCATTGTCGAGGAATCGACCGAGGACGCCCAGAAGTTCGGCGGCATGGAAGCGCTCGACGAGCCATATTTGCGGATCAGCTTCCTCGAGATGATCAAGAAGCGCGGCGGCTGGCTGTGCGCACTGTTCCTGTCGGAAATGCTGACCGCCAGCGCGATGCAGACCTTCCAGACCGAGCTCGAGAAAGCCATCGTGCTGACGCTGTTCATCCCGCTGATCATGAGCTCGGGCGGCAATTCCGGATCGCAGGCGACCTCGCTGTTGATCCGCTCGCTGGCGCTGCACGAGCTGCGTTTGCGGGACTGGTGGCGGGTCGCGCTGCGCGAGCTGCCGACCGGGCTCACGCTCGGCGCCATTCTCGGTGTGATCGGCATCGTGCGGATCACGCTGTGGCAGACGCTCGGCATCTTCGACTACGGCCCGCATTGGGTCCTGGTGGCCGCGACCGTGGGCACGGCGCTGGTCGGCATCGTCACCTTCGGGTCGCTGTGCGGATCGATGCTGCCGTTCATCCTCAAGCGCATCGGCTTCGATCCGGCCAGTGCCTCCGCGCCGTTCGTCGCGACGCTGGTCGACGTTACCGGCCTCGTGATCTATTTCGGGGTGGCGGCGGTTATTTTGCGCGGGACGCTGTTGTAGGGCGTGTCCGCCGCCACTAGGTGCAGCAGCGAAACGGCCGGCGATGGAGCCTAAAACGCCTCCAAAACAGGCCGATGTCCGAATTGTTCGTGAAGGGCGCGTAGTCTCGCGAACCAAGCAAAAGGTTCACGGTCAACGCCGAAAATATTTGGCTTGCGGCTCCCGGCGTACAGCGGGAGGATTTCCATAAGCTTGGCCATCCGCGAGATATTGCAAAGTCGAGAGCATAAATCGTTGGAAGGCCGGTCTCTGAACTCGGCAGGTCTCAGCCCAGCTCGGTACCGACTGGTTGCCTGTCAGGAATTCCTCAATCGTTGCGTTTGAACAGGGGGAACTTCCATGAATCTCAAATCAAGTTTCCTTTTCGCAGTCGTTCTCGCAGGTCTCGCTGCATTGATCGGCACTGCAACATATGCGGCCGAGCCGGCGGCTCGGATCACCATCCTGTACGATGCGTTCGGTAAGGACGCCACGATGACAAAGGATTGGGGCTTCTCCGCCCTCGTGGAAATCGGAGGAAAGCGCATCCTGTTCGATACCGGCGACAACGCGAAGATCTTCGCTGCCAATGTGAAGGCGAAGGGTGTGGACCTCACCAGCCTTGATTTCGTGGTGTTGTCGCACCGGCACTCCGATCACATGGCGGGCCTGAGCTATGTCTTGAGCGTCAATCCGAAGGTCAAGATTTATGCGCCCAAGGAAGCATTTGGCATCTACGGCTCGTCGGTGCCGTCGAGCTTCTACCGCAAGGACGAGTCGTTGCCGCCGGAGATGCGGTACTACGACGGCAAGCCGCCTGAGATCATGAAATTCGGCGCTGCCTGGGCGGACGCCAACTTCGAGTTGATAGATCAAACGACCGAAATCGTACCTGGCATTACGCTCATTGCTCTGATTTCCGATCTGCCGGGAACGAAGGAGCTCAAGGAGCTGTCCATGGCGGTTAATACTGCCGATGGCATCGTGCTCGTCGTCGGCTGCTCGCACCCTGGAATCGAGCGGATCGTCGAGGCTGCGGCAGCAATCAATCCCAGGATTCGGCTGATCGCTGGCGGATTCCATCTGGTCGCCGCACCCGACGAGGTGATCACGAAGGTGACGACCGCGCTGCAGGACCGTTTCAAGGTCGAAAGCATCGCGCCCGGACACTGCACCGGCGAGCCGACCTTTGCCGCCCTGAAGAAGGCATTTGGCGACAGATACATTTATGCCGGCGCCGGCACGTCAATTCCAATCGGTGCCGAAGGAAGTTCGAACATGAAGCGCGGCGAGGGAATGACACCCGACGACCTCAGGGTCTACCGCACGCTGGCCGCCCGGAATGATCCATTCGGTGTCATGCGCGCGCAAGCCCGACGAGCCGGAGCTGATCTCTAGGCGGAGTTTCGAGGCGCGCGAAGGGAGAAAATCTACGTCGCGCGCTTCGCCTCGTTCCACAGCGCATCCATCTCCTCCAGCGACGCGCCATTGAGCGAGCGTCCCTTCGCCGCCAGCGCCTTCTCGATATACGCAAACCGCCGCTCGAATTTTGCGTTGGTCGCCCGCAGCGCCGTTTCCGGATTGGCGTCGACGTGGCGGGCGAGGTTGACGACAGCGAACATCAGATCGCCGGTCTCCGCTGCGAGCTCCTCCTTGTCCTTGCCGTCGAGTGCGGCCTCGATCTCGTCGGCTTCCTCGCGGATCTTGGCCAGCACGGCGCGCGGGTCGTTCCAGTCGAAGCCGACGGTGGATGCCTTGCGCTGCAATTCCATCGCCCGCGCCAGGGCAGGGAGGCCGGCCTTCACACTGGCAAGCAGCGATGTATGCGCGGTCTCCTCCGGCGGCCGCCGGGCGGCGCGTTCGGCCTTCTCCTCAGCCTTGATGCGTTCCCAGGCGCTCTTGACGCCGGCAGGCTGGATGTTGCCGTCCTTGTCGGCAAAGACATGCGGATGGCGGCGGATCATCTTCCTGGTGATGGCCTCGACCACATCGCCGAACGCGAAGGCGTTCTGCTCCTCCGCCATCCGAGCGTGATAGACCACCTGCAGCAGGAGGTCGCCGAGTTCCTCGCGCAAATCGTCGAAATCGCCGCGCGTGATCGCATCCGCGACCTCATAGGCCTCCTCGATCGTGTAGGGCGCGATGGTTGCAAAATTCTGTTCGAGGTCCCATGGGCACCCCGTCACCGGCGTGCGCAGCGCAGCCATGATCTCGATCAGGCGGGAAATGTCGCGGGAAGGGGTCATCGGGCACCGCACTCTGAGGGGTATGGCTTTATGCCAAATCGGCTCTGCCGATCCCAGCAAAACACGCCGGAAACACGGCGCTGTCCACGGATTGGCCGCGGCATCATCAGGTGCTAAATCGCGTTCCATGAGCGATCAGAACAATTCTGACACTGCACTGGTGCTGTTTTCCGGCGGCCAGGATTCCACCACCTGTCTGGCCTGGGCCTTGTCGCGCTTTGCGCGCGTCGAAATGCTCGGCTTCTCCTACGGCCAGCGCCACGCGATCGAGCTCGACTGCCGCGACCGCCTGCTGGCCGGGATCAGGCAGATGCGGCCGGACTGGTCGGCGAAGCTCGGCGACAGCCATACGCTCGATATCCCGACGCTGTCGGAGATTTCCGATACCGCGCTGACCCGCGACGTCGCGATCGAGATGGGCGCGGACGGGCTGCCGAACACCTTCGTGCCCGGCCGCAACATCGTGTTCCTCACCTTCGCCGCGGCGCTGGCCTACCGCCGCGGCATTCGCCACATCATCGGCGGCATGTGCGAGACCGACTATTCCGGCTATCCGGATTGCCGTGACGAGACCATCAAGGCGCTGCAGTCCGCGCTCAACCTCGGCATGGCCAGGGATTTCGAGCTGCACACGCCGCTGATGTGGCTCGACAAGGCCGCGACCTGGCGGCTCGCGCACGAACTCGGCGGGGCAGGGCTGGTCGACCTGATCCGCGAGCACTCCCACACCTGCTATCTCGGTGAACGCGGCGCGCAGTACGATTGGGGCTATGGCTGCGGCGAATGCCCGGCCTGCAGCCTGCGGGCCAAAGGCTGGCGGGAGTATGTGGCGCGAGGGTAATCCCGCCAATCACTGAGTTGCCGGTGGCGTACGCTCGGCCGGATCACGGCAGCCTGGTCACCGCGGTGAGATTCATTGTGAGCAAAACGCCGGGCTTGGGCAGCTCGCGAACCGCGATCACTGTGCGCGCGGGCCGGTGATCTCCCATCATTTCCACATAGGCCGAATTCATCGCGTCAAAGTCGGACATCTCGCGAAGGAAGATGTTGACGTGAGTCACATGGTCCAGGTCGGAACCCGCCGCCGCGAGCATCACGGCGAACGATTTCAGGATCTGCCGCGTCTGAGCACCGACGTCCGGTCCCGCCAAGGTGCCGGTTGCAGGATCGACTCCGGCGGTTCCTCCGATCCAGATCTGGTCTCCAACCTTGGCAACGTGATGATACGGCCCGATCGGAGTGGGCGTGTTCGGCGGCGTAAACGTCTGAACGCGTGATTTCATCGCTCTGCCTCGCATCTGGGCACTCGGATATAGCGACCAATTCGCGGCTTCGGAAGCTGGTCTTCGTCGTGCGGAACGAAGAGCAAAGCTCGGACAAATCATGTCGCGAGAATGCGAAGCCGCGTCCTCACCACATCTGTCATCGCCCGGCTCGACCGGGCGATCCAGTACGCCGCGGCCTCTCGGTTCAAGCACAGGTGCCTCTGGAATACTGGATCACCCGCATGCGCGGGTGATGACACCGAACAAGCTACTTGAGCGTGCAAATGACGACGAGGCGAGTACGCCGCTACTCAAAATCCGTCGGCGTCAGCGCGATCGGCTTGCCGTGCGGGGTGCGGTCGGCGGCGCGGTCCCAGGCGTCGCGGTAGCGGTGCAGGGTCTCCAGTGTCGTGACGCCCTTGGCGGCCACGAGGTGTTCGAGCGTCGCCAGCCAATGCTGGTAATAGGTCTCCCCGGTGTCGGGATCGCCGGCGGCCTGCGCGCGCTTGATCTGATCGGCGAGCGCGGCCGCCCATTCGCTCCAGGTGAACACGCCGCGGTCATGCAGGCTCAACGCCATCGCGAACGCCTGGGCTTCCCAGGGCGCGCGGAACACCGGGCCGTCCTGGTCGCGGGGAATGCTGGATACGGCGCTGGTGGCGCGGGCTGCGGCGGTCGCATCCATCACACGGCCTCCAGATACGGCTCGAACGCGTCGATCGACACCTTGAGCGTCGGATCGGAGTCCGCTCCCCACAGCTCGCGTCCATCGAACACGACGGTGTACAGCCATTGCGGATGCTCGCCGGCATCGTTCGCCACCGTATCGGGAAACACGTGACAGCCATGATCGCGTTCGACCACTCCGACATGACCGCGCACATAGCGCGGCAGCCGCGTGTGGGTGGCGGGATGGATGTTCTTCGCTCGCACCCGATCGCCGGCCTTGAACTTCGCCGCCGCCGGTGCCGCGCGGCCGAACTTGCCCCGCACCATGATGCGCTCGACATCGGCCATCGCGAACTTGCCGTGCTTGAGCGGCTTCGCCGGCGCGACGGAATGTCCGGCGGCGACGTCGTCCTGCGAGATGAAGCCCTTGGCGAGCAGCAGGGCTTCGAGCCCGAGCAGCCATTTCCTGTAATAAGAGCTCGACAGATAGACCTGCGGGGGCAGGGTCTCGCGATAGAAGCGCGATGCGTCGATGTTGAAGGCGCCGGCCGCACCCATCGCACGGACCATCGCGAGCACCCGCGATTCCCATTCCTCATGGAACATCGGTTCGTTCGGCTCGGGCTCGACCTTGCCGAACCCGTCCATGCCGCCCATGTCGTGGACGCCGTTCACGACGGGGCTCCCGGCGTTTTCGGGAATCCGGTGCCGATCATGGAATCCCGCGTCACGAGTTCGGCGAGCTGTTCTTCGCTCCAGCCCTCGGTGCCTGCGGGCCGCATCGGCAGCACCAGGAAGCGCGTCTCCGCGGTCGAATCCCACACCCGGATTTCCGTGTTCTTCGGCAGGCTGACGCCGAAATCGGCGAGCACACCGCGCGGATCCTTGACCGCGCGCGAGCGATACGGCGAGGCCTTGTACCAGACCGGCGGCAGCCCGAGCATTTCCCAGGGGTAACAGGAGCAGAGCGTGCAGACGACCATGTTGTGACGGCCAGGCGTGTTCTCGATCGCGACCAGATGGTCGCCGACCCGGCTGACATGGCCGAGGGTGCCGACCGCCTTGGTGGCGTCCTCGAGCAGCGCCTTCTTGAACGCGGGATCGGTCCAGGCCTTGGCGACGACCCGGGCGCCGTTATGCGGGCCGATCTTGGTCTCATAGGCCTGCACGATGGCATCGAGCGCGGCCGGCTCGACGTAGCCCTTCTCGGTCAGGATCGATTCCAGCGCGCGGACGCGCAGCTCGGTCTCCGACAGTTCGGAATGGTCGTGATCGTGGTGGTGGTGATCATGTTCGCTCATGCCCACAGAATAGGCGAAACGGGCGTGCTATGTCGAGGCAAGCAGTACACAACAATGCGAGCAGGGAGGTATGCGTGGTTGATGATGTAACGATCGAGAAGGGCCTCGGACCGGAGGGCCGCATCGCTGTGGTGCGGTTCGACCGCGGCGACGGTATCAACGCGCTGTCTCCGGAAGCGCTGCGGCAGCTGACCGATGCCGCGCGCAGTTTCGAGGACGACGGCGGAACCTCGGTGGTCGTGCTGACCGGCGGCGCCAAATCGTTCAGCGCCGGCTTCGACCTGAAGGACGCCGAGGGACGTTCGCGCCAGACCATGGACATCGGCACGCTGCGCCGTCACCTCAAGCTCGGGCCGCGGCTGACGCGCGCCTGGCAGGACATGGAGCAGGTCACGATCGGCGCGATCGAAGGCTTCTGCGTCGGCGGTGGCGTGGCGCTCGCGGTCGCGCTGGATTTCCGCATCATGGCGCGCGACGCGCATCTGCGCGTGCCGGAGATCGCGCTCGGCATGAACATGAGCTGGCAGAGCGTGCCGCGCATGCTGCATCTGATGGGCCCGGCGCGCACCAAGCAGGCGGTGATCCTGGCCGACGACCGCATCTCGGCCGACCAGGCCTATGAATGGGGCCTGGTGGAACAGGTGGCCGATCCCGGCAAATCCTATGACGCCGCGATGGCGCTGGCGGCCAAGGTCGCCGCCCAGCCGCCGATTTCGGTGGCGATGACCAAGCTGACGGTCAACCGGCTGGCGCATGCGCTCGACGATCTCGCCAGCCATATGGATCTCGACCAGTTCGCGCTGGCGAGCCTGACCGAAGACCACAAGGAAGGCGTCGCGGCGTTCCTCGGACGGCGGCCGCCCCGCTTCAGGGGGCGCTGACGCGCATTGTCGTACGATTGTTGCACCAGTACCGGACAACCACAGGAAGTTTGGCACAATTGCGGAGTCGCGCGATGTCGAGAACGGTCGTTGCACGGGGCTGGTTCCTGGGCGCCTTGTTGGGCTGGCTTGGCGCCATTGCGCTTTATCCGAGCGCGGCGTCGGCCTGGGGCTATGAGGGCCATCGCGTCGTCGGTGCGATCGCCGACCAATTGCTCAAGCCCGCCGCGAAGGCGAAGGTCCAGCAACTCCTCAACGAGGGGGACAGGCATGGCATCGACCTGCGCAAGTCCGGACCCTGGCTCGATTGCGTGAAGAGCGTCGCCCGTCACGATGACGGCCGATTTCATTACGAGGTCGACCCCGAACATCTCGACTACGAGGTGCCCTGTACGCCGTTCAACTCGGCGCGGGAGAGGGCGCGCATGGTGGATTATGCCGCCCGCAACTGGTCGACCTGCTCCTACAAGCCCGACGGCTTCGAGCGCGGTTGTCACAACACCTTCCATTTCGTCGATGTCGCGATCCAGCGCAGCACCTTCGACCGCAGCTTCCAGGGGACCAATCCGCACGATCTGGTCGCGGCGGTCAGCGCCGCCATCGCGGTGCTGCAGGACAAGCCGATCCCGTCGCCGTTCCCGTTCTCGATCAAGGACAAGAAGGAGGCGCTGCTGCTGCTCGCGCATCTGATCGGCGACCTGCACCAGCCGCTGCATGTCGGCTCGGTCTATCTCGATCCCAACGGCCAGCCGGTCGACCCGGACGTTAGTCACCAGGTCGATCCCGGGAGCGATACGATCGGCGGCAATGCGATCCAGGATGGCGTCGCGGTCCCATACCATCAACCTGCATCATGAATGGGACGACATCCCGACCGACCTCGGCGATGCCGCGACGGGTGAACTGATCGACGCGGCGAAGGCGGTCCCGGCGAGCCCGGGTACGCCGGACGGTTGGCCGGCGGCCTGGGCGACCGACACGCTGCTGGTCGCGCATGACGCGTTCAAGGGACTGAGCTTCGGCCCGACGTCGCCGCCGGCGCAGTCCAAATGGATTGTCAATTTCGACAGCCACATGGGCTATCTGCAGGCCGCCGACGCGACCAAGCGCCGGCAACTCGCCAAGGGCGGCGCGAGATTGGCCGAACTGCTGAATGCAATATGGCCGTGAGGGGTAGCCCATCCATACATCCGAATAGCCACCGGCGCTCCTTGCTTTCGCGCCTATGCGATTGCTTAATCGAGGAAATCCGCGCGAACGGCGCTGCTGTCGTCGGACGCGATAAACTCGTGCGCATGAGCGCTTCTGCGATCGGAATGCAGGTATGACGTCTGACTGCTGCCCTGAGCTCGACTTTGGCCAAGCTTCCGGCGCGGGCAGGGAGCCGGCATTGCCCAGTCCGAGCTATTTGGACGAGGCCGTCGAGTTGCGAGCCGGGATCATCGTGCCGGTTCTCGAGAGTGATGGCTTGGAGGTCCTGGCCTTCACGCTCGATGTGGAGCCGGACATCGTTCGCGCGACAGGCGTTTGCCTCAACGACGGGGAGCGTCGGCGCGCGGCGGGGCTGAGGCTGGAGCGGGACCGCCGCCGCTTTGTTGTGGCCCGCGGCCAGCTGCGCCGGGTCCTCGCTTCCAGACTGGGAATTGCGCCGTCCGCCGTCGAGTTCGAATATGGACCGCTGGGCAAACCTCAGCTCTCGCACCGCATGCACGCCCGCGATTTGCGCTTCAGCGTCTCGCGTTCCGGAGATGTGGGGGTCATCGCCCTCTCGACCACGCAAGAGGTCGGGGTGGACATCGAGGCGGTTGTCCCTGTGCCCGAAGCGGACGAGATCGCAGCGCTCTGCTTTTCCGCCTCCGAATATGGGTCCTACACCGCCCTTGGTCCGGAAGACCGCCTGGCAGGCTTCTTCCGGCGTTGGACGCGGCTGGAGGCTGTCTCCAAGACGTTGGGGTGCGGCCTGGGACAGCCCGTTTCCTGGGATGAAAAGGATTGGCTTGTTCGAAGGTTCGTACCTCTAAGTGGGTATATCGGGAGCGTGGTCATCCGGAACTGGCGTTCGCGCGATGTCACGATGCACTAAACGAGGTGTCTCCGCGAAGTCCATTGGACTGCACGGGAGTTCATTCGGGACGGCCCTATGTCAGCGCACTTGATGCAGTTTTCGGAGCTTCTCGCAGACCTGGCGGTCAAGGACATCAAGGTCTGGGTGGAAGGCGACCGGCTGCGTTGCAACGCCCCGGCTGGCGCACTGACGGCGGAGCTTCGCGGGCAGCTGCAGGACCGGAAGGGCGAGATCATCGCGTTCCTGAACATGGCCACGGCAGCGGCCACGCAGCAGCCTGCAATCATTCCGCTGCAGTCGCGTGGAACACGCACGCCGATTTACGCCGTGCCCGGGCATGTCGGCGCCCCCTTCACATTCTCGGACCTGTCGAAGCACCTGGGCGGCGATCAACCATTCTACGCACTCCAACCGACCGGCTACGATGGGCAGAGCGAGCCGATGGACCGCGTCGAAGATATCGCCGAGGACTTCGCTCGCCAGATCGTCGAATATCAGCCGACCGGTCCGTACATCATCGCCGGCTATTGCTCCGGCGCTCCAACGGCCTTCGAACTGGCGAAAATCCTGGGACGCCGCGGCGCGGAGGTGCCATGCATTGCGCTGTTTGGCCCGCTTCATCCCACCACCTATCAGGAACTGCCGCGTTGGCTGTATTTCTCAGCCAGGGAAACCGCCGAAGCCTTGCTGCGAGAGATGGCGAAGCTGCCGACATTCAGCGCTCGTCTGCGATATTTCGGCAGCCGCGTTCGCGAACGTTTCCGCGCCCTCGGAAGCAAACAACCGGTCGCGACAGATCCGGTGCTGGCGAGCAGAGCTCGGCTCAAATCGACGGCGCTCGCGGCTTTTCAGAGGTACGATCCCACTCCGTATACGGGTCGGGTCTGCATATTCCTTCCGAACAAGGCTTGGCTGCGATCGGGCGCAGGACCGCGCCGATGGCTTCGCGTGGTGCCTCATGCCGAATTTTATTTTGGGCCAGAGGGCTGTCACGCAGCCTCCATGCTCGAGGATCCTGAAGCGCCGGCCATCGCAGAGCTTTATCGCCAGGCCAAGATTTGAACGATTGACGCGTGATTTGATTTATTTGATTTGCCTGATGGGAGCGTAGTCATGAATGAAGTCCTGCCCATTGTGGAGGAGGGCGTAGCGCTTCCCCTGCGGAAGGATACCGATCATCAGGCGCTGGTTGTCGAGTACAACGCCACGGCGGCGCACTACCCGTCGGACCGGACGATCATCGATCTCGTTCGCGACCAGGTGACGCGCAGCCCTGACGCTGAAGCGATCCGCTTCGGCGATGTAGCGCTGACCTACCGGCAGCTCGACGAACGCTCCAATCAGATGGCTGCGCATTTGAGCGCGACCGGGGTGGGGCCGGGCCGGATTGCCGTTGTGTTCATGGAACACTCCATTGAGGTCGTTGTCGCGATCCTGGGCGTACTGAAGTCCGGTGCAGCCTATGTGCCGGTTGATGCGGCGACGCCGAAGGGGCGCATCGCAACAATCCTGAAGGACATCTCCAACGGCACCGACGGGCGGGCGCCGGTGGCGGTGACGCAGGCGCGCCTGCAATCCGTCATTTCCCCTGATCTCGCCGACATTTTCGTGCTCGACTCCGATTTCGGTTCGATTTTGGATCAGCCGGACTTAGCCCGGCCGTCCGCTGCCACGCCGGATGGCACCGCCTATATCATCTTCACCTCCGGCTCGACCGGCACCCCCAAGGGCGTCGAGATCGCGCACCGGAGCCTGGTGAATTACATCTGGTGGGCCGCGCGGGTTTACAGTTCCGGCGAGCCTCTCGCATGGCCGCTGTTCTCATCTCTCGCCTTCGACCTGACCGTCACAACGCTCTTCACGCCGCTCATCACCGGCGGCCGCATCGTGGTCTATCTTGGTGATCCCGGCGCGCAGGGCATGGTCGCGCTCAAGGTGGTCGACGACAATGCGGTCGACATCATGAAGCTGACGCCGGCGCATCTCGCGATGATCCGCGACCGCGATCTCGAAACCACAAGACTGCGCAAGTTCATCGTGGGCGGCGAGGACTTCAAGACCGAGTTGGCTCGCGACATCACGAAAGCCATCCCGCATCCGGTCGAGATCTACAATGAATACGGACCAACCGAAGCCACTGTGGGCTGCATGATTCACCGTTTCGACATCGAGCGCGATCAATCCGCGTCGGTGCCGATCGGCGTTCCGGCCGCCAACGCGGGAATCTACGTCCTCAGCGAAGCCTATCAGCCCACCGGCACCGGCATCATCGGTGAGATGTTCATTGCCGGCGACGGTCTCGCGAGAGGCTATTTCAATCGCCCAGACCTCACCGACGAGCGCTTCCGCACCGCCGTCGATCCGCGAGACGGATACTCGAAGCTGCGGCTCTACAAGACGGGCGATCTCGCCCGTTGGAGCGCGGACGGGCGCCTGGAATTTCTCGGCCGCGCCGATCATCAGGTGAAGGTCGGTGGCGCGCGTATCGAGCTGGGCGAGATCGAAGCGCGGCTTCTCAAGCACCCGCAGGTGCAGGAATGCGCCGTCGCTGTCATCGAACCGTCAGCGGCCGAAGGCGGCATCGCACGACTTGCGGCCTACTATGTCTCGTCGAAACCTCTGACGGTGGCGGACCTGCGCGCCCATCTCGCCGAAGAGCTGCTCGAGGCGATGATTCCGACGCACTATGTTCGCCTCGAACGGATGCCGCTCACGCCCAACGGCAAGGTCGACCGCGCCTCGCTTCCCGAGCCGACGGCAGAAAACATCCAGCCGGCACAGGAATTCGTCGCTCCCTCGACAGAGACCGAGAAGACGCTGGCCGCGCTGTGGTGCGATCTCCTGAAGGTCAAGTCGATCGGACGTCACGACAACTTCTTCGATCTTGGCGGCGAGTCGCTGCTCGTGGTCCGGACGGTGGCGCGCATGCGAAAGACCTTCGGCGTCGACGTGCAGCTGCGCAATCTGTTCGAGCGCCCGACACTGGCCGAACTGGCGGAAGTGATCGACGGAATGCGCTGGCTGGCCGATTCCGATGCCGCTGCACCCTCGGCGGGACCGAGAGAGGAAATCGAACTCTAGCTGCTGGCAGAGAGCGGACAAACACGATGGACAAAGCTTGGGTGCCGCCGCAAGGACCGGGACTGCCTTGGATGGCGGCGGAGTATGAGCTGTTGCGTGACCAGGTCCGCCGGTTCGTCGAGGAGGAGATCAAGCCCTGTGCGGACCGCTGGGAAGAGGAGGGGTTCATTCCCCGTCCGGTCCTGCGCCGCATGGGCGAACTCGGCTTCTTCGGCATCCGTTACCCGTCCGAATATGGCGGTGCCGAGATGGACGCGGTCGCGTCAACGGTGTTCGCCGAGGAACTCGGGCGCTCGACCTATGGCGGCGTCGCCGACGCGATGCTGGTCCAGGCCGACATGGCGTCTGTATATGTCTTTCACGACGGGACCAAAGCCCAGCGGGCCCGCTGGATGCCTAGAATCGTCAGCGGCGAGGTGATCACCGCGGTCGCCATCACGGAGCCGGATGCCGGCTCGGACGTGAAGGCCATCCGCACGCGCGCGGTGCGAGAAGGCGACTCTTACGTCCTCAACGGCACCAAGCTCTACATCACGAACGGCGTCCACGCCGATCTCTACTGCGTCGCCGCCAAGACCAATCCCGCGGCTGGAGGCAACGGGATCACGATGTTCCTGGTCGAGAAAGGCACGCCGGGCTTTACCGTCGGACGCGTGCTGGACAAGCAGGGCTGGCGCTCCTCCGATACGGCCGAACTCGTCTTCGACGGTTGCCGGATCCCCGCCGAGAACGTGCTGGGCGCTGAGGGGCAGGGCTTCTACTCCATCATGCGCAACTTCCAGAACGAGCGCCTGGTCCTCTCCGCTATGGCGATCGGGATGGCCGAGGCAGCGATCGACATGACCCTCACCTACGTGAAGACCCGCCGCGCCTTCGGCGGCGTCCTGTGGGACATGCAGGCGATCCGCCAACGTCTGGCGCTGCTCTCCGCGAAGGTGGAGGCAAACCGCGCGCTTCTCTATGCCACCGCCTGGCGTATGGCGGCCGACGATGATTGCCTGCGCGAGATCTCGATGCTGAAGGCGATCTGCGCCGAACTCGTCAACGAGGTCGCGTATGCCTGCGTGCAGTTCCATGGTGCCATGGGCGTCATGCGCGAGAGCCCGATCGAGCGCATCGCGCGTGATGCGCGCATACTGCCCATTGCCGGCGGCGCGACGGAGGTGATGCTCGAGGTGATCGCGTCGACGTCGTGAACCTCGTGTGGCAGTGAGGCGATCGGGAGAGGTCGCGGAGGGCGTCCGGCCGCGGCTCTTCGTCAAACGGCCAATTCCATCGTCAAGCGCTGTTCGGCTTCAGCCTCGGTGCAAACGCCCATATCCGTAATTCGCATAAGGTATATTATGGAATATTTATATCTACAATTAGATCAGATATTTAGTGGGAAATCTTCGCACCGGTCCGCAAGTTAGCGCCGTCCCGAGGTCCATCCGACGATCCGTTGGGCTTGCTCCCAGGCCGCAGCGATCCACGTCCGCGCGTCTCGTCTGAAAGCCGATATTGCCGCGGCATGCGGACGCTGCAATAAGCCCCAGCTGTGCAGAGATCGCTGGTGACCCCGCGCCATCAATCAGGTCCGTATAGGATGGCATCTCAGAACAACAACAAGCCTCTCTTGGGAGAAACCAATGAGCTTTTCACGACGCACGCTGCTGAAGGTCTCCGCCGCTTCCGCCGTCCTGGGCGGGATTGGCGCGCCCCATGTCGCGCGCGCCCAGTCGGCCGAGTTCTCTTACAAATTCGCCAACAACCTGCCGGAGTCGCATCCGTTCGTGGCGCGCGCCCGGGAGATGGCCGCGGCGATCAAGACCGAGACCAACGGCCGGTTTGACCTGCAGGTGTTCCCGAACAGCCAGCTCGGTTCCGATACCGACATGCTGAGCCAGGTGCGCTCCGGCGGCGTCGAGTTCTTCACGCTGTCCGGCCTGATCCTGGCGACGCTGGTGCCGGCGGCCTCGATCAACGGCATCGGTTTCGCATTCCCGGACTATCCCACGGTCTGGAAGGCCATGGACGGAGAGCTCGGCGCCTATGTGCGCGGCGAGATCAACAAGGCCGGCCTCGAGGTCATGGACAAGATCTGGGACAACGGCTTCCGCCAGACCACGTCGTCGACCAAGCCGATCAACGGTCCGGACGATCTCAGGGGCTTCAAGATCCGCGTGCCGGTGTCGCCGCTGTGGACCTCGATGTTCAAGGCGTTCGATGCATCGCCCGCCTCGATCAATTTCAGCGAGGTCTATTCGGCGCTGCAGACCAAGATCGTCGAAGGCCAGGAGAATCCGCTGGCGCTGATCTCGGCGGCGAAGCTGTATGAGGTGCAGAAGTATTGCTCGCTGACCAATCACATGTGGGACGGCTTCTGGTTCCTGATGAACCGTCGCGCCTGGGCGGCGCTGCCCGACGATATCAAGACCATCGTCGCCAAGAACGTCAACGCGGCGGCCGTCAAGGAGCGCGAGGACACCGAGAAGCTCAACGCCACCGTGAAGCAGGAGCTCGCGGGCAAGGCGCTCGTGTTCAACCAGCCCGAGGTCGGGCCGTTCCGCGACAAGCTGCGCGCCGCCGGCTTCTACGCCGAGTGGAAGGGCAAGTACGGCGACAAGGCCTGGGACCTGCTCGAGAAGTCGGTCGGCAAACTGTCCTGATCGATCAAGCGGGAGGCTTGCCATGGCTCATGTCGAGATGACGCCGGCCGTGGCCGGCGAGGCGGCGTCGCAGCCCCCTCGCCGCCGCTCCGTTCTCGGTTCCATAGAGGCCGCCCTCGGGTTGCTGGTGGAAATACCGGCGGCGATCCTTGTGGTCGCCGAGGTGGTGATCCTGTTCGCGGGCGTGGTGGCGCGTTACGTGCTCCATGCGCCGCTGATCTGGTCGGACGAGCTGGCGTCGATCCTGTTCCTGTGGCTTGCCATGCTGGGCTCGGCGGTGGCGTTCCGCCGCGGCGAGCACATGCGGATGACGGCGCTGGTCGCAAGCGCCGGACCGCGGCTGTGGGCCTATCTGGATGTGGTGGCGACCTGCGCCGCGCTGGCCTTCCTGATCCTGATCGTGCGGCCGGCCTATGAATACGCCTACGAGGAAAGCTTCATCACCACGCCGGCGCTGCAGATATCCAACACCTGGCGCGCGGCGGCGCTGCCGGTCGGCACCTGCCTGATGGCGCTGTTCGCGCTGCTCCGGCTGGCGCGGGTCGGCGAGTTCAAGACCTTCCTGCTGGCCGCGCTCACCGTGGCGGCGTTGATCGGGGTGTTCTGGCTGGCGCAGCCGATGCTGCGGCCGCTCGGCAACCTCAATCTGATCATCTTCTTCGTCGGCGTGGTCGGCTTCTGCGTGTTCGCCGGCGTGCCGATCGGCTTTGCCTTCGGCATGGCGATCTTCGGCTATCTGGCGCTGACCACGCGGACGCCGCTGATGGTGCTGGTCGGCCGGATGGACGAGGGCATGAGCCACCTGATCCTGCTGTCGGTGCCGCTGTTCGTTTTCCTCGGTCTCCTGATCGAGATGACCGGCATGGCGCGCGCGATGGTGGCGTTCCTGGCGAGCCTGCTCGGGCATGTCCGCGGCGGCCTGCATTACGTGCTGGTCGGCGCGATGTACCTGGTCTCGGGCATCTCCGGATCGAAGGCCGCCGACATGGCGGCGGTCGCCCCCGTGCTGTTCCCGGAAATGAAGGAGCGCGGCGCCAAGCCGGGCGATCTCGTCGCCCTGCTCGCCGCCACCGGCGCGCAGACCGAAACCATTCCGCCGAGCCTGGTGCTGATCACGATCGGCTCGGTCACCGGCGTCTCGATCTCGGCGCTGTTCACCGGCGGCCTGCTGCCGGGCGTGGTGCTGGCGATCACGCTGTCCGGGCTTGTGTGGTGGCGCTACCGCGGCGAGGACCTCAGCCATGTCCAGCGCGCCACCGGCAGCGAAATCGGCAAGGCGCTGGTGTTCGCCCTGCCCGCATTGGCCCTGCCCTTCGTGATCCGCTACGCCGTGGTCGAAGGCATCGCGACCGCGACCGAAGTCTCAACCATCGGCATCGTCTACGCCTTCGTCATCGGCCTTCTGATCTACCGCAAATTCAACTGGCGGCGGCTGTTGCCGATGCTGATCGACACGGCCTGCCTGTCGGGCGCGATCCTCTTCATCATCGGCACCGCCACCGGCATGGCCTGGGGCCTGACCCAGTCCGGCTTCTCGCGGGCGCTGGCGGCGTCGATGGCCGGGCTGCCCGGCGGTTCGGCGACCTTCATCGCGGTCTCGATCCTGGCCTTCGTAATCCTCGGCAGCGTGCTCGAGGGCATTCCGGCGATCGTGCTGTTCGGACCGCTGCTGTTTCCGATCGCGCGCCAGGTCGGTGTCCACGAGGTGCACTACGCCATGATCATCATCCTGGCGATGGGCATCGGATTGTTCGCGCCGCCGTTCGGCGTCGGCTATTATGCCGCCTGCGCCATCGGGCGCGTCGATCCGGCCGAGGGTATCCGGCCGATCTGGGGCTACATGCTGGCGCTGTTGATCGGCCTGATCATCGTCGCCATCTTTCCCTGGATATCGATCGGTTTCCTCTAAGCACCTTGCGGATGGGATAGAGCCATGAGTGCAGCTCAAAACCAGTACACGATCGGGTTGGACAAGACGCCCGCCAACTACGTGCCGCTGACGCCGTTGAGCTTCCTGGCGCGCTCGGCCGCCGTCTATCCCGACCATGTCAGCGCGGTCTATGAGGGCAGCAGCTTCACCTGGAAAGAGACCTACGAGCGCTGCAAGCGCTTTGCGTCCTATCTCGCGGGCCACGGCATCGGCCATGGCGACACGGTTGCCGCGATGCTCCCGAACATCCCGGCGATGAACGAGCTGCATTTCGCGGTGCCGATGACCGGCGCGGTGCTGAACGCGCTCAACATCCGCCTCGACGCGGCGTCGATCGCGTTCCAGCTCGACCATGGCAGCGCAAAGGTCATTTTGGTCGATCCCGAATTCTCCGGCGTGATTGCGGAAGCCTTGACCCTGATGAAGGGCCCAAAGCCGTTCGTGATCGACGTTGATGACGCCGCGTTTGCCGGCGGCAGGCGGATCGGCGAGATCGAGTATGAGGCGGCGGTCGCCTCAGGCGATCCTGCCTTCGTGGAGCGGCCGCCGGCCGACGAATGGGATGCGATCGCGCTGAGCTATACGTCGGGCACGACGGGCAATCCGAAGGGCGTGGTGACCCATCACCGCGGCGCCTATCTCAACGCGGTCAGCAATATCCTCGCCTGCAATCTCGGCCAGCATCCGGTCTATCTCTGGACGCTGCCGATGTTCCACTGCAACGGCTGGTGCTTCCCCTGGACGATCGCGGCAACCGCCGGCGTCAATGTCTGCCTGCGCAAGGTCGATCCGGCCAAGATCTTCGAACTGATCCCCGAGCACGGCGTCACCCACATGTGCGGCGCGCCGATCGTCTACAACACGCTGATCAACGCTCCTAATGCGCCCACGGGCGGCAAGGCCAAGCCCGTTGTCGGCCTGATCGCGGGCGCGGCGCCGCCGGTTGCGGTGCTTGAAGGCGCCGAGCGCATCGGCATCAAGCTCACTCATGTTTACGGTCTCACCGAAGTCTATGGCCCCGCCTCGGTCTGTGCCGAGCAGCCGGGCTGGGACGAATTGTCGGCTGATGCGCGCGCGCAACTGAAGCGGCGTCAGGGCGTGTCCTATCCGCTGCAGGAAGGCGTTACGGTGCTCGATCCCGAGACCATGCGTCAGGTGCCACGCGACGGCGAGACCATCGGCGAAGTCATGTTCCGCGGCAACATCGTGATGAAGGGCTACCTGAAGAACGAGAAGGCGACGCAGGAAGCCTTCGCCGGCGGCTGGTTTCACACCGGCGATCTCGGCGTGCTCGACGAGCACGGCTACGTCATCATCAAGGACCGCTCCAAGGACATCATCATCTCCGGCGGCGAGAACGTCTCTTCTGTCGAGGTCGAGGACATCCTCTACAAGCACCCGGCCGTGCTGTTCGCGGCTGTTGTCGCCAAGCCCGACCCGAAATGGGGCGAAGTGCCCTGCGCCTTCATCGAGCTGAAGGATGGCGCCAAGGCGACCGAGGCCGAGATCATTGCCTATTGCCGCGAGCATATGTCAGGCTTCAAGACGCCGAAATCAGTGGTGTTCGGCGTGATCCCGAAGACCTCGACCGGCAAGATCCAGAAATTCCTGCTGCGCAACGCGGTCGGCTCGGCCAAGGCGATCTCGGCCTGAGCTTTCAGCCCGCCCGATCGAGCGTCAGGCGCATGCCGTCATAGGCCGGGATCACGCCGGCCGGCAGGCTCTGCCGCAGCACTTCGTAATCGAGGTCGGAATGCAGGTTGGTGAGGACGGCCTGCTTCGGCTTGAAGCGCTCGATCCATGATAGCGCATCGGCCAAGCTGAAATGGCTCGGATGAGGTGCATAGCGCAAGGCATCGACGATCCAGAGGTCGAGGCCTTCAAGCGCCGGCCAGCTTTCCTCGGGGATGTCGTGCAGATCGGGCGTGTAGGCGGCGTCGCCAATGCGGTAGCCGAGCGCCGGAATCCGGCCGTGCTTCACCAGGAAGGCCTCGAGCTTCAGCGGACCGCCCTTCCCCTGCACCGTATGGCTCTCGCCGTCTTCGATCGAATGCCGGGTCAGGATCGGCGGATAGTCGCTGCCTTCCGGCGAGATGAAGCAATAGGAGAACCGCGCCATGATGTCCTTGGCGGTCGACTGGTTGAAGTAGACCGGGATGCGGCGGCGCTGATGCAGCACCACCGAGCGCAGATCGTCGATGCCATGGGTCTGGTCGGCATGCTCATGGGTCAGGAACACCGCATCGATATGCTCGACATTGCCGTCGATCAGCTGCTCGCGCAGGTCGGGCGAGGTATCGATCACGACGCGCGTGGTGCCGTGCTCCATGGTGCGTTCGGCCATGATCGAGCAGCGGCGGCGGCGGTTCCTGGGATTGTTGGGATCGCACGCGCCCCAGCCGAGCGCCGGGCGCGGCACGCCGGCGGATGAGCCGCAGCCCAGGATGGTCAGTGTCAGCGTCATGCAGCAACCTTCGGCGGCGCCGGCACCTTGGAGAACAGCCGGAAGAAGTTTTCGGTGGTCTGGTGCGAGATCTCCTCCAGCGACACGCCGCGGGTTTCCGCGAGCACCCTGGCGACCTCGACGACGTAGGACGGCTCGTTGCGCTTGCCGCGGAATTTTCCGGGCGCAAGATACGGCGCGTCGGTCTCGACCATGATGCGGTCGCCCGGCAACTCGGCCGCCAGCGCGCGCAGGGTGTCCGACTTCTTGAAGGTCAGGATGCCCGTAAACGAGATCGACAGCCCGAGCGCAATCGCCGTCATCGCGAGCTCGCGGCCACCGGTGTAGCAGTGCAGCACGGCCTTGAACGGCCCCTTCGCGACCTCCTCCTCCAGGATACGGCCGCAATCCTCGTCAGCCTCCCTTGTATGGATGACAAGCGGCAGGCCGGTTGCGCGCGCCGCGGCGATGTGAGCGCGGAAGCCGCGCGCCTGCGCCTCGCGCGAACCATGCTCATAGAAATAGTCGAGCCCCGCCTCGCCGAGCGCCACGACCTTCGGATGCTTGGTCAGCTCGATCAGTTCGCTCGCCGGAATGCCGTCTTCCTCATCGGCATGATGCGGATGGGTGCCGACCGAACAGTAGACGTCGGGAAAGCGCTCCGTGATCGCAAGCAGGCCGCCGAGCCGCTTGACCCGGGTCGAGATCGTGACGATGCGGCCGATGCCGGCTGCTTCGGCGCGTCCGACGATCCCGTCGAGATCGTCGGCGAAATCAGGGAAATCGAGATGGCAGTGACTGTCGACCAGCATGAATTTCGAACCGCTCACTCGGTCTTCGGTTCTACGTAGCGCGGGAACACGCCGACCGGCGCCGGCAGAGCCGTCCCCGGCCTGATCCGCTCGGCAATCGCCGCAAAGTTGCGCGCATCCGCGGCGACGCCGAGGCTATCGAGCATCTTGGCACAGGATTCGGGCATCACGGCCTGCGCCATGATCGCGATCTGCCGCACGACTTCGGCGGTGACATACAGCACCGTTTTTTGGCGCGCAGGATCGGTCTTCGCCAGCGCCCACGGCGCCTCGCCGGCAAAATAGCGGTTGGCCTCGGCGACCACGGCCCAGACCGTGTTGAGCCATTGATGGATCTGCTGCGTCGCCATCGCGGTCCGCGACGTCTCCAGCATGGCGTCGGCTTGCGCCAGCATCGCCTTGTCGTTCTCGCTGAACTCGCCGGGCTCCGGCAGCACGCCGTCAAGTTGTTTGGCGATCATCGACAGCGAACGCTGCGCCAGATTGCCGAAATCATTGGCGAGGTCGGCATTGATGCGCGCGACGATGGCCTCGTGGTTGTAGTTGCCGTCCTGGCCGAACGGCACCTCGCGCAGGAAGAAGTAGCGCACCTGGTCGACGCCATACTGGTTCGCCAGATTGAAGGGATCGACCACGTTGCCGACCGACTTCGACATTTTCTCGCCCCTGTTGAACAGGAAGCCGTGCGCATAGACCCGCTTCTGCAAGGGGATGCCGGCCGACATCAGGAAGGCCGGCCAGTACACCGCGTGGAAGCGGATGATGTCCTTGCCGATGATGTGAACGTCGGCCGGCCAGTAGCGCCAGCGCTCATCGCTCTCGTCGGGATAGCCGACGCCGGTGATGTAGTTTGTCAGCGCGTCGACCCAGACATACATCACATGCTCAGGATCCTCGGGGACCTTGACGCCCCAGTCGAACGTGGTGCGCGAGATCGAGAGGTCCTTCAGCCCGCCCCGCACGAAGCTCATCACCTCGTTGCGGCGGGAATCCGGGCCGATGAAATCGGGGTGGCTCTCATAAAGGTGCAAGAGCTTGTCCTGGTAGGCCGACAGCTTGAAGAAATAGCTCTTCTCCTCGACCCATTCGACCGGCGTGCCCTGCGGGCCGCGGCGAACATTGTCCTCACCGACCGAGGTCTCATCCTCGGCGTAGTAGGCCTCGTCGCGCACCGAATACCAGCCGGCATAGGCGTCGATATAGATGTCGCCATTGTCCTGCATGCGGCGCCAGATTTCCTGCACCGATTTGTGGTGAGCAGGTTCAGAGGTGCGGATGAAACGGTCGAACGAGACATTGAGCCGCTCGTCCATCTCCTTGAAGCGCGCGGCGTTGCGGGTCGCGAGATCGAACGGGGTCATCCCCTCGCCCTGCGCGGTCTGGATCATTTTCTGCCCGTGCTCGTCGGTGCCGGTCAGGAAGAACACATCCTTGCCGTCGAGCCGCTGGAAGCGTGCCAGCGCATCGGTCGCGATCGCCTCATAGGCATGGCCGATATGCGGCTGGCCATTCGGATAGGCGATCGCGGTCGTGATGTAGAACGCGTTGCCGCGGTCCGCGGCGGACGCCGAGACGGATGCAGACGCCGGAGCCGCAGCCGGTTTGGGTTGCTTCGGCGCGCGAACCGTTGCCGCTTTCGGGGCCTTCTCGGCAGCCGGGGGCTTCGGAGGAGCTGGCTTATTTGCAGCCGGTGCCAAGGCCGCTGCGGCTGCCTTTTTCGGCGGAGCCTTGGTGGCCTGCGCGGCAGCCTTCTTGGTTGTCTTTTTCGCGGCTTTCTTGACGGTCTTTTTAGCGGCCTTCTTCGTCGCCGACTTCTTGGCTCCCGTCTTGGCCTTGACCGCCTTCTTCACCTTCTTGGTGACGCGCCCACCCTTCTTGGCGACGCGCGACTTCGCTGCGGCCTTCTTCTTCGACCCACGAACCGGCGATGCCTTCTTCGTCTTCTTGGCTTTCTTCGACGATTTCTTCTTAGCGGTCGCCACCACGGAATCCTTTGCAGATCGAAACGAGATTGTCGGGAGTGTTGTCGGACAGATGTGTTTTCAGACGAGTGTGTTGTCAGACAGGTGTGTCTTCAGACGGGGCGCCTATCGGGTCGCTTCCGCGAGCATCGAAAACACCGAGAAAACCAGCGGCTTGCGCTCCAGATTGTAGGCTTCGGTATCGCGTGCGGCGCGGACGACCTTTTCCCATACCTCCGCCAGCCGTGCAAGGCGCGGTAGATTGGCATTGGCGTCGCCACTGCGCATGCGCTCGCTCATCCAGCGATCGATGCCGTCGATGAAAGCGGCGAGCGCGACGCGGTCGCTGGTGCCGAGCGCGTCACCCAGCGCATGCAGCTCGCGCGGATCGACGCTCGGCAGCGTTGCGAGCAGCGCGGCCGTGCGCTGCTGCAGCTTGAGCGCGTCGCCGCCGAGCAGCGCCAGCGCCCGCCCGACGCTGCCCTCGGAGGCCGCCGCTGCTTCGGCCAGCGCAGGATCGTCGGCTGCCATGTCCGTTGCGGCCGAGGCCGCGCGCACCACGTCGCTCGTCTCCAGCGGCCGCAGCAGCAATTTGCGGCAGCGGGACAGAATGGTCGGCAGCACCCGGGACGGCGCGTGGCTGACCAGGAGGAACAGCGACTGCTGCGGCGGCTCCTCGAGGATCTTCAGCAGCGCGTTCGCAGCGTTGGGATTGAGCTCGTCGACGGTGTCGACGATGCAGACACGCCAGCCATCGACTGCGGCCGTCGAGCCGAAGAACGAGATTGTCTCCCGCGTCTCGTCGACGGTGATCACGGTTCGCATCACGCCGCGGTCATTGAGGCCGCGCTCGAGCACCAGCAGCCCGCCATGTGCGCCGGCCGTGATCTGGCGCGCCACCGGATCTGATGGATCGACCCGCAGCGTCGGCGCTGCCTGAACCTGGGATGACTTCGGATTGCGGAACGCGAGCACAAACCGCGCCATGCGGTAGGCCAGCGTCGCCTTGCCGATGCCTTGGGCGCCGCCGATCAGCCAGGCATGCGGAATTCGTCCGCTGCGATAGGCATCGAGCAAGGCAGTCTCGGCCTCGCGATGCCCGAACAGATCGGGTGTTTCGCGCGGATGCCGGGCCGCGATCTCCTGTTCGACCTTGCGCGCGCTCATGCGGGACTGTCCGCCGCGAACGTCGCGCGCAAATGTTCGCGCAGCGTGGCCCATATCGTGGCCGCGACCGTATCAGGGTCGGCCGTGGCATCGATCAAAACGCAGCGCTGCGGGTCTTCGGCCGCGATCCTTTGGTACGCTTCGCGCAAATCCTGATGGAACTTGATGCCCTCGGCCTCGAAGCGATCGGCCGTGGCATCGCCGCGGCGCGCGGCGGCGCGTTGCAGCCCGACCTCGACCGGCACGTCGAGGATGAAGGTCAGGTCAGGCTTGAGATCGCCGATGGTGACGCGCTGCATGGCATTGACGAGGCCGGGCAGCACCTGCCCGAGTTGGCCCTGATAGGCGCGCGTGGAATCGAAGAAGCGATCGCACAATACCCAGATGCCCTGATTGAGCGCCGGCAGGATCACGGTGCGGACATGGTCGTCGCGGGCGGCGGCAAACAGCAGCGTCTCGGCGTCCGGCCCGAGCAGCTTGCCCATCCCGGACAGGACGAGATGACGGATGATCTCCGCCCCCGGCGAGCCGCCGGGTTCGCGGGTCACGATCGCGCGCAGCTTGGCGGCATCGAGCCGTTCGGCGAGCTTGCGGATCTGGGTGGATTTGCCCGACCCTTCGCCGCCCTCAAAGGTGATGAAGCGACCGCGCAAGCTCGGCCGTTCGGCTGCTGCTTCCGTCATGTCAGAGCTTCTCGACGCCGGCGCGGAACATGCCGATGACGAGCTCCTGGGCGCCGTCGAGCGCACGGCGCATCGTCGATCCGGTGCCGACGGCCTCCGCCGCGAACACCGGAGTCTCCATCGCGACATTGCCACCGCGCCAGACCCGGACGACGCCGATCTTCTGGCCGGCCGTGATTGGCGCCTTGACCGGCCCGCTATAGATGACGCGCGCCAGCAGCTTGTCGTTGCCGTTCTTCGACACCATCACCTTGATCGGATCGGGGCTGACGAGCTTGACCGAGCGGCTCTCGCCGCCGAACACCCTGGCATAGCCGACCGGCTGGTTGGCTGCGATCAGGACCCGGGTCTCGAAGCTGCGGAACCCCCATTCCAGCATCTTCTTGGCTTCGGTCGCGCGGTCTTCCGAATCCTCAAGACCATTGACCACGACGATCAGCCTTGTGTCGTTCTGCACGGCCGAGCCGACCATGCCGTAGCCGCCTTCCTTGGTGTATCCGGTCTTCAACCCGTCAGCGCCGGGCAACGCGTTGAGTAGCGGATTGCGGTTTTGCTGGCGGATCTTGTTCCAGGTGAATTCCTTCTCGCCGAACAGCTTGTACCTGTCCGGATAGGTCAGGATGATGTGCCGCGCCAGCACCGCGAGTTCCCGCACCGTCATCTTGTTGGTGGGATCGGGCAGCCCGTTGGAATTGCCGAAGGTCGACTTGGTCATGCCGAGCTCGCGGGCACGCTTGGTCATGAAGTCGGTTGCGAATGTATGCTCGTTGCCGGCAATGCCTTCGGCGAGCGCGATGCAGGCGTCGTTGCCGCTCGGAATGATCGCGCCGTGCAGGAGGTCGTCGACCGAGACCTTGCTGTTGATGGCGGCGAACATCGTCGAGGTCCCGGACGGCGCGCCGCCCCGCCGCCAGGCATTTTCGCTGATCCGATACTCGTCCGTGAGCTTGATGTCGCCTTTCTTGATGGCGTCGAACACCACCTCGGCCGTCATCAGCTTCATCATGCTGGAGGGCGCGCGCAGCTCGTCGGCGTTCTTCTCGAACAGCACGCTGCCCGACGAGGCCTCGACCAGGATCGCGGTCGGCGCATCGCCGTCGAACCCGCCCTCGTCCTTCTTGGCGCCCTGGACACTGTTGTTGGCGGCGTAGACCACCCCGCCGCAGCCGATAGCCAGCGCAACCAGAGCCGCGACCAGGCCACGCCAGCCGCGCCCGGCGCGAGCTAGGAACGTGCTGGGAACTGCGGTTGGGGCTGCCATCGGCGATGTCCTGAAAGGCTGCGTTCTAACAGGTGGAAGTATCGCAAACAACTGAGGTTTCTGCGCTTGTGCACCGCCGGTTGGATTGCCGCCTGTACCGAACACCCATATCCTTGAAACCAGCTCACGACACCAGAACCGGCAAACAAGGCGGAAACGCGATGTCACCCTCCCGCACCATCTCCGCCAACGGCATCGACATGTTCGTGCGCGAGGCCGGGCAAGGCCCGCTGGTCGTGCTCTGCCATGGCTGGCCGGAACTGTCCTACTCATGGCGGCACCAGATCGCAGCCCTCGCCTCGGCCGGCTTTCGGGTCGCAGCTCCTGACATGCGCGGCTTCGGCCGCACCAGCGCACCGGCTGACATTGGCGCCTACACGATCTTCGATACCGTCGGCGACATGGTCGCGCTGGTGGCCGCGCTCGGTGAGAAGCAGGCGATGATCGTCGGCCACGACTGGGGTGCGCCGGTGGCCTGGCACGCCGCTCTGTTCCGGCCGGATATCTTCACCAAGGTCGCCGGCCTCAGCGTGCCGCCGCCGTTCCGTGGGCGTGGTCGTCCGCTCGAGACCCTGCGCGAGAGCGGCGTCACCAATTTCTACTGGCAGTATTTCCAGCCGCCCGGCGTAGCGGAAGCCGAGTTCGAGCGCGACATCGCCCACACCATGCGACTGGTGTTGGGGCGCGGTGTCTCCGACCCGAGCTCGATGTTCGTCGATGAGGTCAAGGGCTTTCTCGGCAAGCTGCCGACGGGAATGCCGCTGCCGGCCTGGCTGACCGAGGCCGACATCGCCGAATTCGCCGAGGGCTACCGGCAGTTCGGCTTCCGCGGCGGCCTCAACTGGTACCGCAATCTCGACCGCAATTGGGAGCTGACCGCGCCTTGGCAGGATGCGCAGATCCATCAGCCGTCGCTGTTCATCGCTGGCTCGAATGATTCGGTGATTACCGGGCTGATCGGCGCCAAGCGGGTTGCCGACATGGAGCGCGTGCTGCCGAACCTGCGGCAGAAGCTGATCATCGAGGGCGCCGGCCACTGGATCCAGCAGGAGTGCCCTGACGAGGTCAATTCGGCGCTGATCGCGTTTCTGAAATAATCAGGCCAAGAGCTTGATTCACAAAAGCTTGATTCAGTAGAGCCCGCGCCCGCTCAGCACTTCGGCCGGTCCGCGCGCGTCGATCGGCACATAGGCTGCCGCCGGGCTTGGGGTCGCGGCATAGCGCGCGTCACCCTCGTAGGAGACCTCGCGCGGATTGTTCAGGGCGCGGCGGTGCGACCGGCTCGAGGCCGACATTTCGGAGGTGGCGTTCACCGAGGCATAGTCGGCCTGGGTGTTGCCGAGGCTGTACGGCCGCCCCTCTGGCACCGGGACATCGCCGCGGATACGGCCTGCCGAGGAGGTCATTTCCGGCACGAACGGCCGTGCCGAGGCGACCCGCACCATGGACGGTGACGGCGCCGGCGTACCGGTCCGCAAGGTCGCCATCAGCTGGCGGTCGTCGGACCCTTCAAGCGGCGCCCGGCCGACATATTCGACGCGAACACGGGCGACGCCATTGCCTTTGAATTCAAGCAGTTCGGCGGCCTTGTTCGAGACGTCTATGAGGCGGTTGCCGTGGTACGGCCCGCGGTCATTGACGCGAACGACGAGCGACTTGCCGTTGCTCAGATTGGTGACGCGCGCGTAGCTCGGCATCGGCAAGGTCGGATGGGCGGCTGTGAGCGAGCCCATGTCGAACACCTCGCCATTGGCGGTCAGGCGGCCATGGAAATCGTCGCCATACCAGGACGCCATGCCCTCGGCGCGGTAGTTCTCGTTCTCCTCCGGCACATAGGTGCGGCCGGCGACGACGTAGGGCTTGCCGATGCGGTAGGTGCCGCCGCCCTTCGGCACGGGATCGCCGAGCGCGACGACGCGCGGGCTCGACGACACGCCGTATTTGGGATCGACGCGGCTCGCGAACTGGTTCGAGGAGGCGCAATTGGCGAGGACGAGGCACGTCGCCACCGCAACGGCGCCGCGCGCCGTCCGGATCATCGAATCTGGCCGTCTAGTCCCCATCTGCCCCAAGTACCATTCTGCCGGACCCGCGCCTACTCCGAGGCGTCGGGATCGTTTTCGTCACGATGCGGCCCACCTCCGCACCAGCGCTTGACGATATCGCAACCGGAACACGGCGGAAATGCGGTGAGCCGCAAGGCTATTGCACCTTGGTAAATTGCCTGTTGCACCTCCTCAGTTGTTCTACGGAGCCTGCGCCGTCCAAAGCGCCCTCGCCTGTCCCACGATCAGACACACTGTTGCAGCAAATCATCAGTTGGGGGGCATCTTCGATTCCAACAATTGAATCTTTTTGACTGTGCAAGGCTGCAATCGTTTTCTCCCGGGCGTGGGGCGCAAAGGAAGTTTGCGATGATCGAGACGGTTACAGCGGTGATGGGCCTGGTGAGTGCGGCGATCTTCTTGGCGCATGCCGTGGAAGGCTATCGGTACCGGGCCTGACGGCCCGTTGGACTGCGGAAAGACGCGTCACCCTTTCCTGGAGCGAATGTTCGGAAAGCTTTAATCAATTCGGATGAGCATCACATCAAGGCAGGTGTATCATGCGTAATCACGATTTGGTCTCCGACGGGTTTCTGACCCTGACCGCAGCAAGCCTTGTGCTGCTGTGCTCGAGCCTGCTGGCCTTCGCTTTCGGCTAACCCATGGGACGCCGCCGGCGGAGGAGTACGAGAAGGAACATCCGCCCTCCTCATCAGCACGGATGGTCGCCTTCTGATGCAGCGGCGCGACGACCTTCCCCACATTTCCGATCCGGGAAAGATCAGCCTTTTCGGCGGACGCCGGGAAGGCACAGAGACCTTCCTGGAATGCGTGGTGCGCGAAGTCCACGAGGAGATCGGCTATTACCTGCCGCCCGAGCGTTTTGAGCTCATCGGCCGTTATTCCGGACCGGATTATGCAACGCCAGACGGCAACCTTCGCGGCGAGGTGTTTCTCGTGCGGGACGTGCCCGTCGACAAGCTGACCGTCACCGAAGGCCGCCTTGTGATCGTCGCCATCGACGAGCTCGAACGTCTCAGCGGTATGCTGGCGGCCCCCGCGGAGTATGCGCTGGCGATCTTCCTGAAACGCAAACCGATTACCTGAGGGCTGAAACCAGCTCGCGGACCCGATCATCGATCATGGCTAGCGCGACCGAGGGAAGCGCAAAATCGATATCGTCGACATGCCAATAGGTCACCCTGCCGGCAGCCTCGGGGAACCGGCGCTCAATGAGCGGACGATGCTCCGTCTCCTTGAGCGCGATCACCAGATCCGCATCGCCAAAGTCATCCAATGAACATGGCTGCGGATAGCGTGCCGCGCCCTCCGGTATGATGCCCGTTGCGCGGAGACGCTCGTCAGCAAAGCCTGACATCGGCCCGACATTGTCGGGTGATCCGAGTTCGGCCGCGCCTCTGGAGAATGCGCGCTACGCCAGGCGTTCGCCACTTGCAAGGTGATTGAACAGCTCCTCGGCGTATCGACTGCGATAGTAGTTGCCGGTGCAAAGGAAGAGGACTCGCTTCATGAGCATCATGATGGCCAAGCTGGGCGCTCGCGGTCAACGCCGATGCGTGCATGTCGCAATGAGCCGCAGCCCGGGTTCGGTGTCGCCGGCAGAATGGCGGTTGCCAGCATGCCGGCAATTTCGGCTGCACTTGGGCATTTCCAACGACGCGCAGTAGTCCGCAGGAACCCAGCCTAATCCCAGACATCAGGTCTCCCCGTGAAACCATTTTGACCGGCCCGCGAAACCGGCCTGAAACATTTGGTCGGTAAACCGTCGGCAAAAGATAAGGGGAAGTGTCATGATCGAAGCCACAGTCATCGGGCTGCTGCTTTTGAGCGCGGCTATCTTTAGCGCCCACGTCTACGACGCCATCCACACCCATTGAAGATGGGTGTCGTCGGCCCCTCATGTTTCCCTCTGAAGCATGAATACCGCGCTGGCTGATCTTCGCCTGCGGGTTATTTGACAGGTCGCTCAGTTCCCGAACACCCTACCGCGATAGTGCGCGGCACCGACCTGACCCGGCGCGCATTTTGGGCGACGCGTCTACCCAACGAATGATCGAACCTTCCTTGCCGGAGACCGTGCGAGTGAACCGCGACTCCGTGACGCGGGCCGCAATCTACGACGGCTGGCGCGTCGGGGCTGTTTCTTGCGCAAGACGTCGGTCAAGCCGGGCTTTCCTCGACCGAGGTGGTCAAGCTAACCGCATTGGAGTGGCATGAACTGTGCAACTGATTGGCTGCCGGGAATTTCAGTGTCCCGGTTCGGGAATAAGCGGTCACCTGGTGTGTATTCTTAGGACCGGCGGACCGCCATTTTGGGAGGTATCGTTGCATTACACAGCACATCAACAAGCCAGGTTCCTCGTTCGGCGAGGAAGCGCTGACTGGATGGTTTATGATCGGGAACTCAAGGGGCCGGCGCAGCTCAAAAAAAATGGCCCGTTCGCCGAGAAGCTAACGAAGGAGCAGGCCGAATACGTCAAGCAGACGCTGACGGAATCCCTCATTGCGCAGGGATCCCGATCCAATCCAGAGCGCGTACCATGACGCCGCGCTACGCTGGCCCCGTTCTACGCGACGATCTGGCTCGTTTGCGTGAGTTGGCAGCGCATTGTGAAAGGCGCGCTTCGGAAGCGCGCCATGCCGACGATCGCATCGCATGGCTTGCGTTGGCCAGAGATTGGCTGGCGCTCGCGCAGTCCAACTCACTCACAGACTCTACGCTCCGCGATAGCCGCGGTGCATCCGATTTACTGCAACGATAAGACTGGGCTGTTCAAGTACCTCAACCAGTCGGTCAAGGATCAGCCGTTCATTGGTGCGCGGCCGAGGTTCGAGATACTCTTCAAGAATTTCCTGGGCGGCGCTTACGGCCTGCAGAGCGATGTCTTCATCCGACATTCTCGAGTCTCCAAGATTAACTCGGTTAATCATTCTGGGGGCGGATAGTTCCCAATTGCGATCACCGATCCCAACGAGCCTGGATAACGATCCGAATATTCGAGGAGAAAATTTGAGAAGCAGTGGTACGGCGCGCCCAGCTCAGGGGGTGAGCTGGGGCTAATGGCGACATCGGAGGCTGTAGCGGCCAACCTCCGACCATGACGTTACGACTCTTTCTAATTTCATCCATCAGGATTCGCTGTTGCTGCAGCGCGCTACCACCTTTGCGCCACGGGCCAGACTATCGCGCCGCTGGTTGGGGCTAGTTCAGAATGGCAATTGCCACGCGCATTTGCAGATTTACTGTATCCCTAGTCGTGCGGATTGGCCGACATCCACACCACACCCCGACCATCGCGCGATAAGGGATCGCCGCTCCGGGCCACGGAGCGACGGTCCCGCCCACCTCACCAAACAAGATGGAGAGGGCATTACGGATCGAGGTTTTTCAATTGCGCGGCTTCAATCATTTGCCAACCGAACAGCCAATTTTTCAGATCGGCGATCGGGTCCACCTGAGCGAACTCGGCGCTAGTCGAATGAAGAGAGCCCTCTATACGGCCGGATCGGTCGTTGGCGCGGGCAAGGCAAGTAAATTCGCTGTTCGCGTGCTGTTTGACGGCATGAAAACGCCGGTCAGCCTTCATCAAAGCTATCTTGAGCTCGACATCGGAAAACCGTGAAAATTCACCGCAGGTTCGCCTACTCTCTCCTGATTGGAACGTGCAGAGAAGCTGCCCGACATGGACCGGTCCTACTATCTCCTGGTCCTTGCTGTTGTCCTGACCCTCGTTGCCTTTGGCCTGCATGGTAGCCTCTACCGGAGGGATACGCGGAAGGATGAGAAGCTGAACCGACTGATCGATGAGCGCATCGAGCGGCTGGACCTGAAGCGCCCAAAGAAGGACTAGGTGGTGTGGACTCTAAGGATTCCCTTTTAGGAGCAAATCAGATTCAAGGCTGCTTTTGGGGAGGCAGCCTTGGGTGTGATGGACCGTTTGGTATTGAGCGACGCGGCGTGGGAGCGGATAGCGCCGCTGATCATAGGGCGCCCCGATCAGAAGGGCTCCACCGGGCGCGACAACCGGATGTTCGTGGAAGGTGTGCTGTGGATCGTGCGCACGGGGTCTCCCTGGCGCGATCTCCCGGAGGTGTTTGGCGATTGGAACAGCGTGTTCCGGCGCTTCAGTCGATGGAGCATCAAGGGTGTTTGGTGTCGGATCTTCGAGGCGATGTCCGATGATCCGGACTTCGAATATCTGATCGTCGATTCCACCATCGTTCGGGCGCATCAGCACGCCGCCGGCGCCAAAAAGGGGGGTCTGAAGATCAAGCGGAAGATCAAGCGATCGGCCGCTCGCGCGGCGGTCTGAGCACCAAGATACATATGGCCGTTCGAGGCTTGGGATGTCCGGTGCGGTTCACGCTTACCGCAGGTCAGAAGGGCGATGCACCGCAAGCCGCCGCATTGATCGAAGGCTTATCCGCCGAGGTCGTCATGGCCGATACGGCCTATGACGCCGATCACTTGCGCCAAGCCATCGCCGCCAAAGGCGCGCTCGCAGTCATCCCCAACAACCCGTCACGCGCGCTCAAATATCCGCTCGACAAGCATCTCTATGCCCAGCGTCATCTCGTCGAATGCTGCTTCTCAAAGCTCAAGCAGTTCCGACGCGTCGCAACCCGCTTCGAAAAGACCGCCCGAAATTATCGCGCCGTCGTCACCCTCGCAGCCATCGTCTTATGGATGCGATAAGTGTCCACACCACCTAGTCCACCCCCGAACGCGCTCGGGTACAGCGCGTTGACGTTTGAGCGCTTGCTGCATAGAAAGCGACGACCGTTGGGTAGCAAGCTGGTAGCACAGTTCTAGATCTGTGCTGCCGACGCAGACAAAAAGCCTAACGATTTCAAGGTTTGGAAGGGTGGCCGAGCGGTTTAAGGCACCGGTCTTGAAAACCGGCGTGCCCGCAAGGGTACCGTGGGTTCGAATCCCACCCCTTCCGCCACCGGCGAAGACGGCCAAAGCCGGCAATGAAATGGCGAGCCAGCTCAGGACCTATGTGGGAGACAGATGGCTGTGCTTTATTGAGGCTTGGTCAGGAACGAACTCTGTGTCCAGGTAGCGCCCGCCATGGCTGCCACGATCTGACCGCCGCCGACCAGACCGGAGCTACCGGCCAGATATTGGTTGAGCAGCGCGAAGCTCTGATTTGCTTGCTGCGCACTGGGCGAGCCTCCTTGATCCCACCAAGCGCTCGTCTGCGGCGCGGTGGTCGCCAGCGGGCTGCTCTGCTGCAACTGGGCAGACGGCGATGTCAGTCCACTGGTGACCTCCGGGGAAGTCAGGGAGTGGCTGGTCATCGGCAGCCCCATGGCGTTCAGGATGCCGCTATCGTAGGGGGCGGCGGTCGTTGTAACACTCGTCCCCGGGTCCGTTCCGGTCCCCGGTGAATCGGAGGTTTGCGTGACCGACGGTGCGACGTTCGGGGTGGTTGGCGTCGTGGGGGATGTGGGCGTGGTCGGTTGCGTCGGAGTCGTGGGGGCAGAAGTGCCCTTCAGCGGAGGCGGCAGATCGGCCTGCAACTGCGCAGACGTCATCGAGGTGAAGTAAAGGGTCTGGTAACTCGTCGTCAGTTCAACCCAATCGCTCATCCCGGCACCGGGATTGTTGGAGAACCCATCGACGTATGAGGCAGTAGGGTTTAGCCACCAATCAGCTCCCAGATCGGCAACGAGATGCTCATTCGGATCAGTGGTCCTCATGTCGGCTTGGACGTAGACACCATCGATCGTTCCGGCAGTGTAGCTCCCGCGCGAGCCCGGCCAGAAATGGTCGTTGTATCCACTGAGCGGCGCAGCGCCCATCGCGCTGCCATCCGCCTGCCTTGTCACGCTCCAGGCAGAGTTCGTGTTGCCGGAAAAATCGGCGAGAAACTGAGCTCCGGCGATGGGGTCAGTCGCCTGATCTTGTACGAGGACCCAGCCGCCACCTTTCAGATGCACCCACGTCTGGAAGTTCGCGATCTGAACGTTGGCCGGATTGGAATCGTTGGTCGCTCCGGATTTGGGATAAACCTGTCCCCACCCTGTGACGGAGGTGAAATTGGAGGGCGGGGTGCTGCCTGTATGGCCGGTGCTGCCACCGTACCAAGAGTAGCTTGAGGGGACGCCAAGCGGAAACCCATCGCTGTTGCCTGGCGTATTTTGATAGATGACATCGGTCAGCGCCACTCTGGTTCTCCATTACAGACCAAGTAAGGACGAGGAATTCCAATGCCGCGCATCAGAGACGTGCGACAAATTGCATGCTCGCAACCTTGAGTCGCGAACAGATTCCAATGACTGTGGCCTCGAACCGCGAGGAAATTTCAAAGCAGGCGGGTTTAATGGTAGGTCCCCCCCGGCTGCTACGCCCGTTGGTTAATGAGTGAGTATGGCAAAAAAAACAAGCTAGCATGGCGATAATTAGACGCGGACAACCGGTGGCATCAACGGCATGTGCCTGCCGTAGCGGAACGCTTGCCGCTCTGGGCGGCCGTCTTCGGTGCAACGTTCTTCGCCCGGATCAATCGTTGTAGTTCTATCACTTAATTTCTCAGGCCGATACGCGAGGTGCCTCCGCGCGCTCCACAGCAGCCGCAAATTCAAACTTGGGGTAGGCGTTCAGAGGGCTTACAGGCGAAGCGTTCAACACTTCAACGCCAAGCTTCTTTAACAATGGCGCCTGCGCATCCAGTACTTGCCGCCAGCGGACCACGCTCACGATTCCCTTATTTGGTGTGCAGTGTAATGCGGGACTGCGAACATCGTCCCCAACTGGCATGACAGGATTGGCCACTCGATGCCATTCAGCGCGGGTTGGAAGTTGTGATTCTGACGGGTACGCTTAGAATTTACGTCCGGAGGATTCCATTTTTTTGCATTGCCCGCTGACTGTAAGTGATTTCCCTTCCGACGACAGGGTTTTGGTAGCTTTGCCTGATTGTCGGGAAATAGTGATCGAAAGCGAGGCTGCTTGATCCTTTCCACCGATAGTAATTTTTATCGGGCCATCGAAGGAGAAGGAATCTTGGTTCACTCTCCAACCTCCTGCTGTATCGATGTAGTATTGGAGGGTCGACGCGGCCATGCTCCAATCGTCAGTTGAAGCGAGCGGAAAATCGCACTCCAATGCTGCGACCGGAGTTTCCGTATGACCTTCCAGGGTCAACGCTCCTAAGGCCAGAAGCGATAGAAATCCATTTCGTATGACTTGCACGTAAAGACTCCTCGAGGCGCTTGGGCACTTTGCGGATGGGGCCCGGAAACCTTTAATTACCTGGCGTTTTTTGAATCCTGCTTGCGCCCTTGCGGGGGCACCGCCGATGGGGAGTCCCAGTCATTCATTTTCAGGCAAATGAGGAGTTCGACATAGCTTTGTACTTGCCCTGCCCCCGCCAAGAGTTCGCAACTTTCACGCGGTCCTGCCGGGACCGTTCGCCAGATCGAGTCTAGCTGTTGCCGCGCATCGGTCTCGTCACTCACGCACTTACTCGCATCCTGGGGAAGTCCCGACGCTTTATCGTCAGCGGAAACGTCCGCGCAAAGCGCCTTGATATCGAAGTTGGGAACACTGTCTGAAATTTGCACGGGCGGCTGGCCAACGAGCAATAATCCCAAGAGTGCTGCCTTCATAAGATCATCCTCCCCGTCCGGCGTGCCCCAGCTCGAAGGGGATTGAGCTGGGAATGACGCGGCTTCGGAGGCTGTAGCGGCCAACCTCCGCCCACGACGTTACATTGCGCCTCTTCCCTGATTTCCATCCACCATGAACCGCGATTGCTGCGGCGCGCTACCACCTTTGCGCCAGGGCCCGGGCCTTCCCCCTATCCGCTCGCTAGTTCGGAATGGCAATTGCCGCGGGCTTTTGTCGATTTGCGACCTACCTAATCGTGCGGATTGGCCGACCCAACCCCACACACCCCGACCATGCATATCGCGCGATGAGGGATCGCCGCTCCAGCCCACAGAGCGACGGTCCCGCCCAATCGTGGGGGCGGTCTGCCATTCCATCTTTGGATTGTATGTCCACCAAGCGAAAGCCGATCGAGATCCCGCCGGAAGTCGCCAGGCGGTTCGCTGCCGATATGTGAGCCTTCCACGCCGAGCCCGATCCGATCAAGCGCGACGGGATCGCGGCCAATACCCGGCATCTGCTCCTACAGCATTTGCCGAAGGGCACGAAGTTTCGGCTCGCCGATATACTTCAACTTTTCGAGCCGATGCGATCTTGGTCGGAAACAACTCGGCCGGCACACCTTGAGCTTACCCGCGCTTCAGACGAGCGATCCTCTTGTAGTCGATCCACAACTCGATGAATTCGTGCGAGTCCAAATATTCGTTAGCCCGACGCTTCGCCTCTTCGTCGTCACTGCAACGAAGTTCATACGTTGCGCGTGCGACACCAGCAGGATCGACTCCGAATGCTACGTAAGGTTTGAGTCCTTCAATCATTTTTGTCTCCATGACTATACAGCATGAATTTGACGCCGCTTGGCGTCGGACAATTTCATTGCAATCAAAATAGAAATGAAGAGGCCGCTGGCCGCTGACAGCGGCCTCCTGGACCCTATCTAAAATAAACATCTTGGAAATAAAATCGCCGCCGAAGGTCCGTCATGATTAGACGATGAATTCGCAACGCCGTGAAGTAGGGAGAGGTCTATCCACAATTGGATCTGTTGTGACGTTGCGAACGCGACACACTTTCGGTGACCTCCGAGCTGCATCTATTTCCTGTTTTTCCCGAGAATGATTGCAGCTTACTCCCAGAAACAGCTGCCACTTCTTCCTCCGGGCGCGCTTCGCAACTGACCGCGCGAGCACTGATCATTTGAACGCATAGACGGATTTTATTATGATCAGCCGGTTCGCTTCGCTCGATGCGGCGCTATTCACGTTGGAGAGCACCTGGGCTTACGCATTCTCCGCATCTTCGAGATCGCTTGGCCGCACAATTTTTTCTAGAGACCAGCGATCTCGTTTCTAGTCGACCTGCATAGCTCCAAGACACGAAGCTCCGACTGGCAGACGCCATCGCATTTGCTGTCATGATTGGAGGCGTCAAGGGAGACCCCGTATGGACTGGACCTATCTATTGGCCATCTCGCTCGTCCTGATCCTGGTCGCCTATGGCCTGCATGGCGCCCTCTACAGAACGGGCACGCAACGGGATAGGGAATTGAATCGACTGATGGATGAGCGCGTCGATCGCTTGAAGCTGAAGCGGGAGAAGACGCGCGTTGACAACAGCACGCACAATTTCGAACTTGTTGAGCTGGCTCGGGTTCGGATAAAAAATGGCCCCAGCAAGAAGCCGGAGCCAGTTCCTATGTTGTCGGGGGAGCGTCCCCCGATGACCCTCAAGTCATAGCACGCGCGATTCTTTCATTTCGTTTCATGAGATTGCTGAGGCGATCTTGCTTAATTCCTCGCCCCGCCGGCGGCCGCGGCCTCTTCCTGCGCCCGTTGTCGTTGTGCAACGGGATCAACGGGGCGATCTGGCCGCCGCTATCGGCTACCTTTTTATGGGCGTAATCAATACGATCTCGCCGCGGGGCTTTGAATTGAACCACCTGAGTATCGGTCCCGCCGCTTCCACCCACGGCGGAGATCGCCTGCCCGCACCACTGACGATCTCGGTGTCTGGCTTCAGCGGTGGAACGGTGCAGTCCTTGCCGATGCCGAGACGTCAGTGTCCGGGGTATTGATCTGCTTCGCCTGGCGAACGAAATGCGTGCTCGCTGCCGGCTGCGTGACCCGGGTGTACTTCGATGGCGCGCTCGCGGAGGCGCCGGCCCAGGCGGCTGGAGCAAGCAGCGCCGAAATGGCAAGAGCGCCGATCAGGGTGGCAAGAGATTTCAGCATCGCACCCTCCATGGGTTCGAATTCAACCGAACAGGCGCAGGCGTTTCCGATCGGCGCCTCTGCTCGGCGTCTTGTTGGCAATGAGGCGATGCTGATCTCAATCCGGACCGATCGCAACAATAATCATCAGATGCCGACAATTTGGACAGTCGGCCGTGTCGATCAAGAAAAGAGCAATCGATGTTGCCGGCGCGCTGCGGTGCAACGCGGATCACGAGCGGGCAAAGCGATGACCGCGTTCGCGCCGCCGGCGAGGAGCGGCTCAGCTCTTCTTTCGCGTGAAGAACCGCTGGAAGGCCGCGATCGCCTCCGGTGAGCGCATGCGTTCGCCGAACTTGCGATCCTCCTCACCGATCCGGCGGACCAGATCCTCGGTCGGCAGCTTGAGCAGCTTCCGCGACATCGCGACCGCTTCCGCCGGCAAAGCGCAGATTTCGCGCGCGACCTTCTTCGCCTCGACGACCGCATGTCCGGGCGGAACGATCTGGTTGACGAATCCCGCCTCGCGGCCGTCGGCCGCGCTCATCGCGCGTCCGAGCAGCAGCATTGCGAACGCACGCTGGTGCCCAACCATGCTGGGAACGAGAAGGCTGGTCGCGCCTTCCGGGACCAGGCCATACTGGATGAACGGCGACGAGAAGGTCGCCGTGGTGCTGGCGACGACATAGTCGCAATGGAACACCATCGTCGTGCCGATGCCGATCGCAATGCCGTCAACGGCGGCGATGATCGGCTTGGCGTTGTGGACGAGCGACTGCAGGAAGATCACCGAGTTGCGCGGCCGGGCGATCTCTTGCGTCGCGGTCGCGGCCTGCAGATAGTCGCCGATATCGTTGCCGGCTGTGAACACACCGGACCGCCCGGTCAGGATCAGGCAACGGATCGCCGGGTCGCGCTGCGCGGTCTCGATCGCATCGCTCATCGCCAGATACATGTCCTGGGTCAGCGTGTTCTTCTTCTCCGGGCGCCGCATCGTGATGATGCGCACCATCTCCTCGTCGTTGACGATGACATGTTCGCTCATGATCGGCCGGGCTCCCTTGCGACATCACGGCTCAGTTCGGCTTCTTGCCGCTGCGCGGCGCCTCCGCCGCGTGCGCACCGCCCCAGGGATCGTAGGCCTTGTCGGGAACGGGGATGCGATCGAGCGCTGCCTTGTAGGCCTTTTCGTCAACCTTGGGCTTGTTCTCGACAGGATAGCCCGATCCCGGCGGCTTGGAATGAAATTGTTGCGACAAAGCCGGAGCGACCAGCAGCGCCGCCAGCGCCATCGTGATGGTGAAGAGCCTGAGAGCAGCGACTTGATCCATGACGCGATCTCCTGATTGATCCCTATTGTCCCGACGGGGTGCGGACGCCATGCCAGGCGTCGCGAACCTGGTGGTAGTGAACCTCGGGCAGGTAGTCGGGCGTGTTGAGCCCAAGGTTATGGACGTCGAGCCGACCGACCGCGCTGAGCAGGGTGTAGGACGCGATGACCCGGTCACGCTGCGCCAGGATCTGACGCGAGCGGGCGTTAGTCAGGTCCTGCTGCGCATTGAGCACATCGATGGTCGTGCGCTGGCCGCCCTGCGCTTCGCGTTTGACGCCTTGCAGCGCAACGTCGGCCGCATGCGTCTCCGACTCCGCAGCCGACAGGGCCACCTTGGTGCCTTCATTGGACACCCAGGCGCTGACCACGGCGGTGCGCGACTGGTTGCGCACCTGCTCGAGCACCATGCGGCTCTGCGAGGCGACTTCCTTGGCCTGCCGTGTCTGCGATGCTGCCGTGCCACCGTCATAGATCGGCACGTTGATCTGGCCGAGCACCGAGGCCTGGTCGGTGGCAGACGTGCTGAGCGTCGAATCCGACTGCAGGGACCGGCTGGCGCTCGCCTGGACCGCCACGGTCGGCAGCAGCGCGCTCTCGGCCACCTTGATCGTGGTCTGGGCGACGTCGACATCGTAACCGGCGCCGAGCACCGCGGGATGTTCGTGATTGGCGGTCTCGACCGCCGCCGCCATCGAGATCGGCGACAGCCGGTCGACCGGGGGGGCCGCGGCGAGCTGGGACGGCGGCCGGCCGATCACCTGCGCATAGGTCGCCTTGCTGATGGCCAGCGTCACGTCGGCGGCGTTCAGATCGGCCAGCCCGCGGTTCAGCCGCGCTTCGGCTTGCGCGGTATCGGTCGGCGTGACGTCGCCGGCGCTGAGCCGCCGGATGGTCGTGGCCTGGATCTCGCGCAGCACCGCGACATTAGTGCGCTGCGCCTCGAGCAGCGCCTGGTTGGCGAGCACATTCATGTAGGCGGTGACCGCGTCGAGCAGCACGCCCTGCCCGGTGTTGCGCAACGCCTCGCGCCCGGACAGCATCTGAAATTCGGCGACCCTGACGCTGTTCCCGGTCTTGAAGCCATTGAACAGCACCTGGCTCACGGTCACGCCGATGGTCCATGGCCGCAAGGTGGCTCCCTGGATCGAATTGTCCGGAAGCGTATTGCGGACAGCCTGCAGGCCGACGCTGAGGCTGCCCATGATCTGTGGCCGATAGCCGGCCAGCGCCTGCGGCACGTTCTCATCGGTGCCGCGCTGACGCGCGCGCTCCGCATTGAGCTGCAGGCTGGATTGGTAGGCCTGCACCAGCGCCTCGGTCAGCGTCTCGGCCGACGACGGCGCGGCCTGCACCACCAATACGGCGAGCATGATGATCGCCCTGCGGGGCCACCGGCACCCCTGCCCCGAACTGCCTTGACGCCTCACTCGGTCACGCATCGTTCCGGTCCATCATTCCGCCGGCGCAAGCTGGCGCGTCGGCGCGAGGCCCGGCCGGGTCCGCCGCGAGAACATCGAGATCAGTGTCGGCAAGGTGATCAGGATCACGAGCGGCGCCAGCGACATGCCGGCGACCACGACGATCGCCAGCGGCTTTTGCACCTGGGATCCGATTCCCGACGACAGCGCCGCCGGCAACAAGCCGATTCCCGCGACGACACAGGTCATCAGCACCGGACGGAGCTGCAGCTCGCCGGTGCGCAGGATCGCCGCGCCGCGCTCCATGCCCTCGTCGATCAGCTGATTGTACTGCGAGAGAATGATGATGCCGTCCATCACCGAGATGCCGAACAGCGCGATAAATCCGATCGCCGCTGAGACGCTGAACGGGATTCCGGTCAGCAGCAGCCCGAGAATGCCGCCGAACACGGCCATCGGAATCACGCTCATGGTGAGCGCGGTATCGATCAGCGAGCCGAAATTGAACCAGATCAGCATCGCGATCAGCGCGAGGCTGATCGGCACCACGATGGAGAGGCGCTTGATCGCATCCTGCAGATTGCCGAACTCGCCGACCCATTCGACATGCGAGCCCGGCGGCAACTGGACCTGCGCCGCGACCTTGTCCTGCGCCTCCTGGATCGCACTGCCGAGATCGCGCTCGCGAACCGAGAACTTGATCGGCAGATAGCGCTCCTGCTGCTCGCGGTAGATATAGGCCGCACCCGACACCAGCTTGACGGTCGCGACCTCGCTGAGCGGCACCTGGGTGATGCCGTTCGGGCCCTGGGCGCCAATGCGCAGATTCTGGATCGCCTCGGCGCTGCGCCGGAACTGCGGCGCCAGGCGGACGATGATCGGAAAGTGGCGGTCGCTGCCGGGCTCGTAGAGGTCGCCGGCGCTATCGCCGCCGATCGCGGTCCTGATCGTGGTGTTGATGTCGCCCGGCGACAGCCCGTAACGTGCCGCCCGCGCCCGATCGATGTCGATCTGCACGGTGGGCTGGCCGAGCGAGGTGAACACCGCAAGATCGGTGACGCCCTGCACCGTCGACAGCACCGACTTGATCTTGTTGGCGGTATCGGTCAACGCCTGCAGATCGTTGCCGTACAGCTTGATCGAGTTCTCGCCCTTGACGCCCGACACCGCCTCCGAGACGTTGTCCTGGAGGTATTGCGAGAAGTTGAACTCGACGCCGGGAAAGCGCTCCTGCAGGTCGGCGAGCAGCTTGGCGGTCAATTCGTCCTTGCCCTCACGCTCCGGCCATTCCTTGGCCGGCTTCAGCGGCGCGAAGAACTCGGCGTTGAAGAAGCCCGCGGCGTCGGTGCCGTCATCGGGGCGGCCATGCTGCGAGACCACGGACTCGACTTCCGGCCGCTGCGCGATCAGCTTGCGCATCTCGTTGACGTAGGCATTGCCCTCCTGCAACGAAATCGTCGGCGGCAAGGTCGCACGGATCCAGAGATTGCCCTCCTCGAGCTTCGGCAGGAATTCGAGCCCGAGCAGCCGGACCGCGAGCGCGGTCATCAGGATCAGCCCGGCTCCTGCCACCAGCACCACCCGGCGATGCGCCAGCGAGCGGGCCAGGACCGGCATGTAAAGCCGATGCAGCAAACGCATCACGAAGGTTTCGGTCTCCTCGACATGCGCCGGCAGGATGATCGCGCTCAGCGCCGGCGTCACCGTGAAGGTCGCAAGCAGGCCGCCGGCCAGCGCATAGGCATAGGTACGCGCCATCGGACCGAAGATGTTGCCTTCGACGCCGCTCAGCGTGAACAGCGGCAGGAACGCCGCGATGATGATGGCTGCGGCGAAAAAGATCGAGCGTGACACGTCGGCGGACGCGGTCAGGATCGCATGATGCTTCATGTCCGCGATCGTGCTCGCGGAGATCGTGGCCTGCTCCTGCGCGGACAGCCGCACCGTGTGCGACAACCGCCGGAAGATCGCCTCCACCATGATGACCGTGGCGTCGACGATCAAGCCGAAGTCGATCGCGCCGACCGACAGCAGATTGGCCGATTCGCCGCGCAGCACCAGGATGCCGACCGCGAAGAACAGCGCGAACGGTATCGTCGCGCCGACGATGAACGCGCTGCGCAGATCGCCGAGAAACACCCATTGCAGGAACACGATCAGCGCGATGCCGACCACCATGTTCTCCAGCACGGTATGCGTGGTGGTCTCGATCAGGTCCTTGCGATCATAGATGCGCTCGATCCGTACGCCCGGCGGCAGAATCGACGAATTGTTGATCTGGCTTACGAGCTGCTCGACCCGGGAGATCGTCGGCGAGCTCTGTTCGCCACGGCGCATCAGCACGATGCCCTGGACGATATCATCAGCCTGGTCCTGGCCGGCGATGCCGAGCCGCGGCTGCTCGCCGACCGTGACGGTCGCGACGTCACTGACGAGGACGGGTGTGCTGCCGCTGCCGGATACCATGGTGCTGGCGAGCCCGTCGATCGAGCGGATCAGACCGACGCCGCGCACCACCGCGGACTGCGGCCCGATGTCGACGGTGTTGCCGCCGACATTGACGTTGGCATTGCTGACGGCCTGCAGCAGCTGCGGCAGCGTCAAGCCGTCGGCGACGAGCTTGTTGAAGTCGACCTGGAGCTCGTAGGTCTTGGTCTTGCCGCCCCAGCCGGTCACGTCGATCACGCCGGGCACGGTGCGAAAGCGACGCTGCAGCACCCAGTCCTGCAATGTCTTCAGATCGAGCACCGAATAGTTCGGCGGCCCGACCAAACGGTAGCGATAGATCTCGCCGATCGGGCTGAGCGGCGAGATCTGCGGCTGGGCGTTGTTGAGCAGCGGCGCCAGCTGGGACAACCGGTTCAGCACCTGCTGCTGGGCCTGGTCATAGGTGTAATCGAACGAGAACTGCAGCTTCACGTCCGACAGGCCATAGAGCGAGATCGTCCTGATCACCTTCAGATTCCTGAGGCCCGCGACCTGGGTCTCCAGCGGGATCGTGATGTAGCGCTCGATCTCTTCGGCCGACAGGCCGGGGCTTTGCGTGACGATATCGACCATCGGCGGGGTCGGATCGGGATAGGCCTCGATGTTCAGTTGCTGGAACGCGACCAGCCCGCCGACCAGGACGGCGGCAAACAGGCCCACCATCAGATAGCGGCGGCTGACTGCGAAGGCTACGAGGCGATCCATTCGATCAGATCTTCATTGGCAAGGACGGATAAGTGGATCAGCTGCCCGAGGCCGCCCGATCGATGAACAGGCTGCCGCGGGTCACGACCTGCTCGCCCGCCTTCAGGTTGCTGCGGACCTCGACCAGCTTTCCGTTGACGAGGCCCGGCTCGATCTCGCGCAGCTCGATCGACTTGTCGTCGCGCGCGACCCACAGGCGCACGTGTTCGCCTTCATAGATCAACGCCTGCCTGGGTACGCCGATCGACGGGCGGCCGCCCCCGCTGTAGATCGTGACGCTGGCGAACATCTCGGGCTTGAGCTGGCCGTCCTTGTTGTCGAGGGTGGCGCGCACCAGGAGCCGACGTGTCGCGGGATCGATCGCCGCCGCGACATAATCGAGCCTGGCCTTGAACTGTTTGCCGGGCAGCGCGAGGACCGAGAACGTGATCTCCTGCCCGACGGCGACGTCAGCTGCCTCGCTCTCGCGAACGAACGCAGTCAGCCAGACCGTCGAGAGATCGCCGATCACGAACACCGGATCGCTGGCACCGGTGCTGATGAACTGGCCGGGACCGACCTTGCGCTGCACGACGGTGCCGCCGATCGGCGAATAGATCGGCGTGTCGGCGCTGATCTGCCGGGTCTGCTCGAACGTCGCGATCTGGTCTTCGGAGCGGCCAAGGATGCGCAGCCGGTTGTGCGTCGCTTCCAGCGCGGTCTCGGCCGAACGCAGGTCGTTCTGCGCGCCGGTCAGATCGGCCTGCGCCTGCTGCCAGTCCTTCAGCGGGACGGCCTTGCCGGCATAGAGATCGCCGGCCCGCTTCTCCACGATTTCGGCCAGCTTGAGCTTCGAACGCGCCGTGTTGAGAGTGCTGAGCGCCGCAACGAAATCGTTCAGCGCCTGGACGCTGTCGGTGGCTTCGACGACGAACAGGGCCTGGCCGCGCTCGACCGTATCGCTCGGCTTGACCAGCAGCTTGGTGACGCGACCGGCATAGGGCGAGAACACCGGGGTCGAGCTCTCCTCGTTGACCGCGATCTTGCCCTCGGTGATGTGCTCGGCGCGGAAGACATGGTCCGATACCGGCTCGATCGACAACGTCGCCCATTCGGCGGCGGTCGGCACATAGCGCGGCAATTTGGCCCTCGCCTGGCTCGACGTCTCGGTCGATTTGGCATGCGGGACCAACATCCGGCTTGCGCCGAACAATCCTGCGGCCCCCAGCGCGACCACGCCGAGCAGCATGGCAGACCGCCAAGTCCAGTTCGCAATCATCGTCATCTCAAAGCCGCACTCCCGCGGTTACGCGTGCGCCACGCCCGTCGATCGGGCCAAGCCGGCGATTTGCCGCCGTCAATTCTCAGCCGGCGCGCGCCACATCGGCGACTTCGGGCCGCCGTAATAGCGCATCGGTCCGAGCCGGAGCGGTCGCTGCATCGGTGACGGAAGCCAGAGTGCAACCATCGCGGACGAATGCGGCCGGCGGACGTGGCCGTGCCGGCGAGCCGGTTTCGCCGACGCATCGCCCATGCAGCTGACCGCCAGCAACACGCCAACATGAACCGCCAGCCTGATGCCGGAACGTCCTGCTGCATGAAAGCGAAGCGCTCGCATCGGGTCCCTACTGGCCTGGCCACATCGGCGATTTCGGGCCGCCGTAATAGCGCATGTGGGGGACCGAGCCGTCCCCCGCAGGCACCGCCACATCGCTGGCGCAGCCGGCGCCCGCGGCGCACAGGCCCGCGACCGCGACGACACGCAACACCACGCGTTTCAGTGTCGAACTCATCACCCCGTCCTCCCTTCCGGCTGCGGTCTGCAGCCGCGTCGCCGATCAGTACTTCGCGACCACCGGACCGCCGAACTTGTAGTCGAGGCCCAGCGTCACGACGGAAAGCGTGTTGTCGACGGTATACGGGAGCTGGCCGTTCAGCGGCGCTGCGCGCTCGTACCGGCCGAAGTCGTAGTAGCGGTACTCGAACTTGCCGATCAGGTTGTTGGTGAGCGCATAGGCAATGCCGCCGCCTGCCGTCAGACCGCTCCTGTTCGCGTTGAACTGATCGATGCCGAGCACTGGATCGGTGTTGGTGTGCTGGAATTCGCCATAGGCCCAGCCGCCGGTGAAGAACAGCAGCAGCCGGTCGACCGCGATGCCGCCGCGCGCGCGAACCGTGAAGCCGTCACGGAGACTGGTCGCATCGGCGGAGCCGATCGGCAGCGTGCCGGCATTGAACTGACCGATATCGCTGCCCTTGACGCCGGACCAGAAGCCATCGGCTTCCACGCCGACCACGATGTTCCCGCTCTGCACGTTGTAGCCGATCTCGCCGCCGGCAATTCCACCGCTCGAGGAATAGTTGATGGTGTAGTTGGCCTGGCCTGCCGGTCCGAGTCCGTTGTTGAGGTTGTGATTACCGAAGCCCCCGCCGCCGAACACGCCGAGATAGAAGCCGGACCAGTCGTATGCCGGTGCCACGATCGCCGGCGCCTTGGTATAGAGCGGCAGGTCCGCGCTCATCGCCGGCGAGGCAAGCAACAGCGCTCCGAGCGCTGCGGTAGTGAAGAAAACGTGCTTCATTGTGAATCCCCTAATTTCTGATGGGGACGCCACGCGATCTGGTCGACGTGGCGCCGCCTCTGGATCAGAAGTGAATGATGATGTCTGCCGAACCGATCAGAGCGTCCTTCTTGTTGGGCGCAATTCCGAGATTCGCGTTGCCGTTGAATGCCGCCGCGTCGAGCGCCCTGTAGTACGAAACTTCGGGCCGGATCTCGATCTGCGGCGAGAACCAGTGCTGCCAGCCGATACCGGTCTCGACATAGCGGGTCTTGACGCCGGTCCGCTGTCCCTGCTGGTCATCGAAATATTCGAGACGGTACGAGATGTTGTCGAGCGGCGTCGGCTTGTAGCTGATGTAGGTCAGGAAGGTCTGGACCGAGGCCGTGCAGGAGAACACCGCAGCGTTGCTGCACTGTGCGAGGAACGGCGAGTTAAACGGCATCACCTGCGGCGAGAACGGAGTGCCTCCCGCGAGGAAGGACGCCAAGGCCGCCGGATTGTTCGCGTTCAGCACATTGTTCTGGTGCTCGTTGTAGGTCTCGAACGAGATGTGCCACTGGTCGTTGAACTTGTGATAGTAGGTCAGGCCGTACCACTGCAGGTTATTGTAACCCCAGGTGCCGTTGTTGATGCCGTTGGCGACGACATAGACGCCGTCATTGCCGCTGTCGGTCGTATAGCGGACACCCACGCTGACGCTGGGCTGCGCACCGGGATCCTTCAGCATCGTCGAGTTCGGAAACAGCGGGTTCGGCGCCGGGTTGTCGATCTTCTGGCCGACATGCCACGGCATTGCCTCGGTGCCGACGGTGAGGCCGAGCTGGAACATCCAGTTCTTGGTCACCGCGAGCGTGGTGTTGAGGCCGGTGTTCGTATAGTTGTCGAACGTATACGTCATCGAGTGCGTATACATGTAGTTGTTCGGCGCGAGCTGCGCCTCGATGTCGGGAATGGAGATGTATCGGCCGAAGCGGAACATCAGGCCTTCCAGCACCTGCGGAACGAACACCTCGCCATAGGCCATCGGCAGGTCGTAGCCGTAATTCTTGTTCTGGTTCAGAAGCTGATTGCTCCAGAGACCGTAGGCGGTGGTGTAACGATAGTTCTCGCCGTAGATCGGCGCGAGACGGAAGCCCCAGTCGACATGATCCTTCTGGACGGTGTCCGGCAGGCGCTCGATGTAGACCACCGCCTGGTCGAGCTGGACCGTGTTCGGGTTGTAGTCATAAGCCGCCGGCGAATTGCCGCCCTTGACCGTGTTGTTGCTGAGATTGCCGCCGGCATTGACCCAGCCATAGACCTGGATGTGCGCATCGTTCATCCACTGACCTGCTGGCGTGTTGCCGAGCGCCGCCATCAGCGGGCTGTCGACCGAGCTTGGCCGCGTGTCGCCGATGTTCGTCGAGCCGCCATAAGGCCAGTCCGCGAACGGCATCGGCGGCGTGCTCTGCGGCGTCGTCGGCCAGTAGGCGCGGCGGGACGGCGGCGCTTTCGGATCCGACGGCGCAGCATCGTGTCCCCATTCCAGCCGGTAATAGTTGACGAACCGCGTAAAGAAGTCGCTGCCGAGATAGCTGTCGAGGCAGGAGTAATTCTTGTAGGGATCGCACGTCGAGGACGGCGCTTTCAACAGCGGCGGATTGGCGTCGGCTGCATGAGCCGCGTTGAACAGGCTCACCGCCGTCAACGATACGCCCGCCAAAAAGAGTCTCTTCATGATTTTGCCCCAAGATATTGCTACCGACGCTTCGAACGCTGTCGCGTGTAACGTCTGCGTAATCTTTCGTGGGGCGTTGAGAAAAAGGCGATACGGGTCTCCCCGCGCTTTCATTAAGATAAAATATCCGAAACATTCCGCGTCGCGTCGTTTGCTTCCAGAAGCATCAGTTGCTCGCGCGCTTGCTCAAGAACTCGGCGAATATCTTGCTGTTTTGTGACATTCGCTGGTTGCATTGCGATAGATTTCCAGAACTCTGTGGCATTTCCGCCATAGCTCGGCCAGCAGCCGATACGCGCGCTATTTTATTGCTATGCAGATAGCCCTGAATGGAGATCGAAGATATACGCGCCCCGTGGCTAATCTCACGGCATCGAGCGAATCTTTCGCGTCGAGTGCAATGGAGCGCTGCGCGTCGTGGCGAACATTACGAATTGTGCGAACGACGTCGCTCTCACCGACGAGATCAACGACGTCGATCTTGGCTTTCTTCCGGCCAATCTCACGGTCCAGTGCCGCAACCTGATCGAGAGCTATCACGACGTTCATGGCTACGCCTGCCTGCCCGACACGCTGTGGCGTGCGCGGCTCGGGCCGTTCATCGAACGGCATCGCGAATTCCGGCAATGGCTGCGGAAGGCTTCGACCACCCGAAGCGCCAAGAAATCCAACCAGGGCTTTGTCGAAATCGCGACCGCGATCCTGGCGCTGGAGATATTGGCAAGCAGCTTTGCCGGCTGGAGTGCGCTCTATCCCGACGCCGGTGCGCGGTCGCTCGCGATCCTGAAGCGGCAGTCAGGTTGCTCGCTGACCCCGCTGATGGACTTCTATCTTTATCCGCCGAAATACATCAGCTCGTCGGCGATCAGCAAATTGACGCCGCCCCGGGCCAGCCAGACCGGCGAGGCCGGCCTGTACCAGGCGTCGAAGCCGGAGCTTGCGGGGGAACGGTTGGCCCTCAGCTATGTTAACGCGATACTCCAGAAGTCGGATGATGCCTCGCCCCCGCTTCACCAGCGTTGAAGCCGCCGCCTCGCCCCGTTGTCGCCACCCCGCCACGGGGTGCCCCCGTCCAATCCGCCGCGGCCGATCACGAATGCCGGGCCGCGGCTATTACTTTTATATTTCCTGCGCCCTCGAACAGCATAGCTTTTCTACCTGGTTCCGGAGGATGCTCCGATCGCTGGGTAGTTAGCGACATCGGGGCAGCAACCGACAGTCGAACGTTGGATATTGGGTGCGGGCCCCGGCCGTTTTGACGGCGCAACGCCCTCACCTCCACGTTTCTGTCGGATGTTGCCGGGGTGGATTTCGTGCTGGCCGGGAAGGCCATTGCGAGGATCTTCCGGTGTCTTTCTCTACGAAGGCGAAATCCTTGATTGATTCCCTGCCCCTGCCGCAACGGCTCGCAGACGTCAGCGCGCGCCCGGGCGAAGCCGGGCTACCATTCGCATCGAAATCCGATGAACGTCCATCGTCGGTGATGCGGCGGGACTTCCTGCCTCTGCTCTGGTCGACCGGATTGATCGGCGCGGTCACGGCATTCATGTTCATGCTGGAGGGGCCGGTTGCGGCAAATCTGGTCCCGATTGCCTATCTGATCCCGGTCATCTTTGCGGCGACCCGATGGGGCGTCTGGTCGGGCACGCTGGCGTCGCTGATGGCGATCGCCGCGGCGGACTTCTTTTTTTTCACCCCGCTTTACAGCCTTCGCGTCGACAATCCGCAGGAGGCCATCGACCTCCTCGTGTTCCTCGTCGTCGCACTGGCAAGCAGCAATCTGGCATCGCGCCTGCGCCAGGAGACCGAGCGGCTGCGGCGTCGCGAGCGGGAAATCCAGCACCTTTATGAACTCTCGAAGCGACTTGCCGCCTGCTTCACCATCTCCGATCTGATCGACGCTATCAGCCACTATCTGGCGCACACGCTCGGCCAGCGCGCGGCGCTGTTCGTCGCATCTGCCGACGGGCACTTCGAATCCTTGCCGGAGTCGGGGCTCACCCCGCCCGCCGTCCAGGAAGCCGTCGCGGCCATGACGGTCGCCGCCACCAAGACGGCGGGCACTGTCGTCGATGAGCCGACGCAGGACGTCTGGCTGCTGCGCGCGATCGGCTCGAACACGGTGGTGCACGGCGTCATCGCCATCAATGTCGGACGCAGCACGCGCGGTGCGATCGGAAGCCGAACCGCAAGGATCGAGGCGGTGCTCGAAGAGGTCTCGCTGACCCTGCAGCGGCTCGATATCGGCAAGGCGATGGACGATGCCCGGCTGCATCTGCAGGCCGAACTGTTGCGGGACGCCTTCCACGGCACGCTCTCGCACGAGCTGTGCTCGCCGCTCGCCGCCATTCAGGGATCGGTCAGCGTCATGAGCGCGATGCCGGCCGTCGCTACCGACGATCGGCTCGGCTCGCTGGTCGAAGCTGTCACGGACGAGGTCGCCCGGCTCGACGGCTACATCCGCAATCTGCTGAACGCGACGCGCGTGACGGCTGGCGGGCTGACGCCCCGTCTCGAATGGTCCGACCCACGCGACATCGTCAACGCCGCACTCAAGACCCGTGCGCGGCGGCTGGCGGCGCACCGGATCGAGATCGGATTCGACGACGACCTCCCGCTGCTCAATGTCGATACCGGTCTGATCGAGGAGGCCTGTGGCCAGCTGCTGGAAAATGCCGCCAAATACTCTCCGTCCGGGTCGACAATTTCCGTGCAGACCCGGCATGCCTCCGGGCGCGTCGTGATGTCGATCATCGACCAGGGGATCGGCGTCACGCCCGACGAGCAGCTCCAGCTCGGCCGCAAGTCGTTCCGAAGCCCACGCCATCAGACAAGCGTCCCCGGCTCGGGACTCGGCTTCTGGATCGCATCGACATTCATCAGGGCGCATGGCGGCAGCGTTGAATTGATGAGTCGCGGCCAGGGCCTGGGGACGACGGCATCAATCTTGCTACCGGCGTTGCAGACCTCGGACCCGGAACTGGCGGCCTACGACGATGAGTAATTCGCGCAATCTCGTCCTGCTGATCGACGACGAGCCCAAGATCCGGCGCTTCCTGCGTGCGGGCTTCGAGATCCACGGCTTCTCCGTGGCCGAGGCCGAGAACGCCGCCGAGGGGCTGAAGATCGCGACATTCAACGCGCCCGACCTCGTGATTCTCGACCTGGCTCTGCCCGACCTGCACGGCAGCGAAACGCTGGAACGGCTGCGCTCGTGGTCAAACGTTCCGGTGATCGTACTCTCCGTCGAAGCCGACGAAGCTGAAAAGGTTCGCCTGCTGCAGGCAGGCGCGGACGACTACGTGGTCAAGCCGTTCGGCATGGCTGAACTGCTTGCGCGCAGCGACGCCGCCTTGCGCCGCTACTTCAAGAGCGCGACGGAGAATCCCGTCGTTGTGGTCGGGCCGCTCTCCGTCGATCTCGTTAGCCGGACTGTCGAGCTCAATACCGCCAGAATCAAACTGACGCGGAAGGAGTACCGGTTGCTTCACGTACTTGCGACGCATGTCGGTCTGGTGGTCACGCACGACCAGTTGCTTAAAGAGATCTGGACGGGCAATCAGCGGGACAACATTCAGTACCTGCGTATCCTGGTACGCAAGCTGCGCCAGAAGATCGAGACCGATCCCAACCAGCCGCGCCTGCTGGTCACCGAATCAGGCGTTGGCTATCGACTCGAGAACCGGTTGGAGACCGAGGTGAATTGAGCGGCATCGTAATACAGCCAGGATCGTTCGCTCGAACAGAAATACACAAATAGTATATTTCTGGCGCAAAAGACCGTACTGTGCCCTAAAAAGGGGCACGCGGTGCAATTTCTAATACAGCCATTCCACATCCTTGGGTTCGAAGGCCAGAACTGGATGTTGATCGTGGTGGGCGTGGTCGTCGCGTTTGTGCTGTACGTCTGGGCGACACGGGAACGCGTCTAGTCCCCTTGCGGCTGAAGTGCGCTGCCTTGCGTCTGCGAGCGCGTTGCACACGTTGAAAGGCTTGTGGCGCCGTTCCGACGGAATCGGAACGGGGCTCTAGATTCACGCGAACCGGTAGCCACTTCGCTCGAAAACGCTCTAGGAGAACGTAAAGTCCGTTGCCAGGAGCTGGCTCTTGTTCACGCCGATCAGCCAAATGGCCGTGTTCGCGTCGGCTGTAATAATGGAGAACGAACCGTAGTCTGTCGTAGCGGCGAGCACTTGATCAAAGCTCGTCAGCATCGTTCCTTGAAGCGCGACGAGGTCGTTTGCGACCTCAAAGTCATTCACGACATCGACGCCCGAATTCGCATTGAACAGCACCTTGTCATTTCCGCCCGGCCCAAGGAACAGGTAGTCAGTCCCGGCGCCTCCATCGAATGTGTCGTTTCCGGCCTCGCCGAGCAGGACGTCAACGCCGGCGCCGCCGTACATGATGTCGTCGCCGTCTCCCATGTAAAAATAGTCCTGACCATCTTCACCGGTTGCGACGTCGTTGCCTGCCGCCATCACAAAGATGTTGTTGCCGCCTCCGCCGAAGCCGGTGTCGTTGTCGACGTCACCGTAGAAATAGTCACCACCGTCTCCGCCGTACAGGTAGTCGTCGCCGGTTTCGCCGAGCAGCACGTCGACGCCGCCGCCGCCAACGAGAACATCGTTGCCGGCGCCGCCATAGAGGTAGTCCTGATCGTCGCCACCATAGGCGACGTCATTGCCGTTGCCGGCCACCAGGACGTCGACCCCGGCGCCGCCGGAGAACACGTCGTTGCCGTCGCCGCCATAGAAGTAGTCGTTGCCGGTGCCGCCGTAAGCCGTGTCGTTGCCGGCCAGTCCGACCAGAACGTCAGCTCCAGCTCCGCCCGCCAGGGTGTCATTGCCCGCGCCCCCGTAGAGCAGATCGTTCGTCGCCGGACCGGAGGGATCGACCGGGGAAAACAGCGTGTTGGCCACCAGGCCGCCAGTGGCATAATTGCCGTCGGCGAAATTCAGATATTCCCCGCTGTAGACCGTATCCGTGCCGTCGACGCCATCGACGACCACGGTGGTGCCTCCATAGATCGAAATGCTGTAGGCAGCTCGCGGCGCGGAGAAATTGAAAAAGTCGGTACCGGCGTCGCCCTGGAGGACATCGTTTCCGTCGCCGCCGGTCAGCGTATCGTCGCCCGCACCGCCATAGACGACATCGTTGCCCGATCCAGCTTCGATCACATCGAGGCCGTCGCCTCCGTAGAGCGCGTCAGCTCCCGCCCCGCCCCGCAATGCGTCATTCCCGGCATCGCCGAACAGAGTATCATTGCCGTCATCACCCGACAGCAGATCGTTGCCGGCGTCGCCGTGGATGCTGTCATTGCCGAGGCCGCCGAACATCTGATCGTTGCCGTTGTTGAGCATGGCAACGTCGTCGCCAGCGGCGCCAGAGATAACGTCACCCGTGTTGAAGCCGCGAAAGATGTCGTTACCGCCCGTCCCGACCTGAATGAGTGTGTTGTAGCCGGTCCATTGCCAGGCTGAATCCTGGGATCCGCCGGTGCCTGGTCCATTGTACAGGTATGCAACCGCTTGAAGGTCCAGCGGTCCGAGGTGCGTCGGTTGCGCACCGGTATAGCTCATCACCGTCTGGGATTTATCGTCGAGACTCGGCGTCAGCGTCGGATCGCCATCAAACGGATGCTTGAACCCGATCGCGTGTCCGATTTCATGCAGCATTAGCCCGATAGCGACGCGGCCATACTGGACGAAGACGTCGCCGCCGATTTGATTGTCGTAGTCGTAATTGATCGATACGTTCGGGTAATACCCAAATCCGCTGTAGATGGCGTATTTGGGGTCGGTGGAGAAATCTGCCGTAGTGAATCGGATATCGCCGAGACCTGCCGGCACCTCAAGAAAAACCAGGCCGCTTGCGGCTGCCCATTGTTGCAACGCCGCCCGCGCGACGGCCTTCTCGTCCTCGGTAAAGGGTCGAAGGCTGTTCTTGAAGGCTTGGGTATCTGACGAAGCAAGCTCGGCTGCCGAAATCGATGTGTCGAACGAAAAGCTGACGAAGGCAGGCCTGCCAGGGAGCGACGCTCCCGAAACCGAATTGCCCCACCATGAGTTGCCGGACAAAATTGCGGTGAAGTCGCTGACAACCGTCATAAATACCCCCGAATACAACCTTAAAATGCGTACTATTTCATCGGGCCCCCTGCTTCGCAAGCGCGATCCCGGCGGCTGGGGAGAAAAAGCCAGAGCTGGGTCGCTCTGCTTCGAACGATGGCCGGATCGTCGCCGATGTCCGGTGGTCGCCAGCGAGTATCAGCGCAGCAGGAGGCGCCGGCCGGCACAACGCCAACGCGCCGGTGAGCTCTCGGCCAGATGCAGCATGATCTTGTTGTTGGCGTGATCGATCAGCGATCCGCTAACTGACGATGTTGAAGTTCGCCGCCGTGACGGTGCTCGCAGTGGCACCATTCAGCCAGACCGCAGTGTCGGCATCAATCTGGACCACGAAGTAAGCGCCGTTCTGGTACGAGTGCGACAGAACGTCGGCGAAGGACGCGAAGCCGGAGCCGTTCAATTGCACGATGTCGAGGCCCGGCGTCCAGTCCTGCACGACCTGCACCCCGGGAACGTCGTTGACAACGAAGGTGTCGTTGCCCACGCCGGTGCCCGGACCGCCGCCGTTTCCGCCGAAATAGTAATTCACGCCGGCGCCGCCATCGAAATAGTCGTTTCCGGCGCCGCCGATCAGCACGTCTACGCCATCACCACCGTACATCGCGTCGTTGCCGTTGCCGCCATAGGCGTAATCGTTTCCACCATAGCCAAACATCGCGTCGTCGCCGTCATCGCCAATCAGGACATCGAAGACTTGCGACCCCACCAGCACGTCGTTGCCGGTTCCTCCGTAGGCGTTGCCTCCACCTGTTGGAAGGTAAAGCCAGTCGTCGCCGGCTCCGCCTTCCAGTAAATCCACGCCGGAATCACCAACGATGGTTTCCGGCGCGGCGCCACCATAGATGCTGTCATTGCCCAACCCGCCGTAGATAAGGGCTCCGCCAACGAGTCCGGAACCAGTGAAAACGATCACCCCGGCGCCCCCGCCACCGGCAGCAAGACTGTCATCGCCCTCGCCACCGTATAATGTTTGGGCGACTCCCAGAGCATTCCCATCAAGGGTATCGCCTCCATCCAGGCCATACATCACATCTTCATTGCCGATGTGGCTGTCGGCCCCCAGAGTTCCTACGTACGTAACCAAGCTCTCCTCCTGTCGGCTCTTCGGCCGTCTCGAGCCAACGACTGCGTCTCACTAACGCGCTGCTGAACCGCGCTAGCTCACGATCGAGAAATTCGCCGCCGTGACCGTGCCCGCGGTGGCACCGTTCAGCCAGACCGCAGTGTCGGTATCGATCTGCACCACGAAATAAGCGCCGCTCTGGAACGAGTGCGAGAGCACGTCAGCGAACGAGGTGAAGCCGCTGCCGTTGAGCAGCACGGTATCGGTGGCTGAAGTCCAGTCCTGAACCACCTGGATGCTCGGGACATCGTTGGAAACGAAGGTGTTGTTGCCGCCTCCGCCGAAATAGTAGTTCACGCCGGTGCCGCCGTCGAAGTAGTCGTTGCCGGCGCCGCCCAACAGCACGTCGGTGCCATCGCCGCCATACATCACATCATTGCCGGCCCCGCCGTAGAAGTAGTCGTTACCTTCGTATCCGTACAGAACATCATCGCCGTCGTCACCGCTGAAGACGTCGGCGGCTGCCGATCCGACCCCAACGTCGTTGCCGGCGCCGCCATAGGACGATCCGCCACCTGATGCCATGTAGAGATAATCGTTGCCGCCATTGCCTTCGAGCAGATCAACGCCCTGATCACCGATCAGGATGTCATCGTTATCACCGCCATAGATACTGTCGTTACCTTGGCCACCGTAGGCTGATGCAAGGTTGAAGATGCCGCCGCCACCGGTGATGATGATGACATCATTGCCATCGCCGCCCTGGAAAACGACGTGGGTGCTGCCCAAAAGCAAATAGCCGCCGTAGATCGTGTCATCACCGCTGCCGCCGTCTGCAAACCCGGTTGAAAAGATAACGTCGTTTCCGCCGCCACCGTAACCTGCGCCCGCGTCATAAAAACCGTCCCAGCCCGTTGAAATGGTGTCATTGCCTTCGCCACCGTAGGCGATACCACCCGACCCCTGGATCGAGTCGTCGCCGCCGTCTCCCGCTAAAGTGGCGTCGTAGCCTGAAAGCGTGTCATTGCCTTCGCCACCATAGACAGTACCACTGTGAAAAAGGCTCGAGGTCAGACTGTCGTTGCCGTTGCCGCCATAGACGACGCTCCCGGTCATCGTCGCACCGAGCGTATCGTTGCCGTCCAGACCGTAAAGGATGTCCTCACCGGCAGCGGCCGTGTGATTGTCGTCGCCGAGCGTTCCAATGTAGGTGGTCACCAGAAATTTCCTTCCGGAGCTACATGCGTTGCTCCCGAAAGGCTAGCAGCCCGCTGGCCTTGACGCGAGTCTGTCCCGCGACACAACCTGGCAGAGCGTCGTCCGTCCTATCGCGGTACTCCCTCGCCCTCGTCGATCGACGTGCCGTCAGGTCTGCCGGATGAACTCCGCGATCAGCCCACAGGTTTCCTGCGGGGCATCCTCGAAGCAGTAATGCCCGACGCCGGCGAGACGCCTGATCGGCGCCGTGGGGAAGATTGGGGGATGTCCCGGGTTTTGTTGAAGTTCTGAAGAGGTCGGCGTTGCCCACCTTGAGCCGGTAGGCTCGGGGTGCTGATTCCACAAAGGAGAGCAACGCCATGACGAGAGATATCACACCGGCTGGTTGGTCGGCGACCGGGGCTGTGGACGAAGCGTTTGCGGAAGTGCGAGCGAGCTTCGATCGGTTCTGCCTTGCGGCAGGGATCGAGGCGCTCGGCACGATGATGGAGGCGGATGTGACGGCGGCCTGCGGGCCGCGCCACGGTCGCGATGCGGCGCGGCGGGCGCACCGTTGGGGCCGAACGCGGGGACGGATTGGTTTCCACGGCGGCAAGATCGAGGTCGAGCGCCCGCGGGTCCGGGGCGTGGACGGCCGCGAGGTCACGATCCCGAGCTGGGAAACGGCGGCGCAAGAGGACTGGCTCGGTCGCTGGGCGATGAACCTGATGCTGATCAATGTGTCGACGCGCCGGTTCGGCCGTGCTGTCCGACTGCCCGAGGGTGACGTGCCGGCACCGCCCGGATCGGGGATTTCGAAATCGGCGGCCTCGCGGAGGTTCGTAGCGCTGTCGGCGGCGCGGCTGGCCGACTTCATGGCTACCGATCTGTCCGCGCTCGACCTTCTGGTGGTCCAAATCGACGGGCTGCATCTCGGCGACGATCTCGTGCTGGTCGCCGCGATCGGGGTTGACGGCGAAGGCAACAAGCATCCGCTGGCGCTGGTGGAAGGGGCGACCGAGAATGCCGCCACGGTTCAGGCCCTGCTGGACAACCTGGTCTCGCGCGGGCTCGACCCGACGGTGCCAAGACTGTTCATCGCCGACGGCGCGAAGGCGTTGTCGAAGGCGATCCGCCGCACCTTCGGTTCGGCCGCTGCGATCCAGCGCTGCCAGATCCACAAGGCGCGCAACATCATGGAACGCCTGCCGAAAGAGCATCATGCGGCCACCCGTCGGGTGCTGCGCCAGGCCTGGGAGCTCGATGACGCCGACAAGGCTGAAAAATTGATCCGCAATCTCGCGCGTCGACTCGACCAGCAATGGCCCGGTGTAGCGGCGAGCATCCTTGAAGGCCTCGACGAAATCCTGACTGTCGTCCGGTTGAAGTTGCCGAAGGAGCTTCGTCGATCGCTCGCCTGTACCAACATCGCCGAGAACATGATGGGCACCATTCGCCGCGTCACGCGCAACATCAAACGCTGGCGGGATGCCGGTATGGCCTTGCGATGGGTCGCGGCCGGCATGATCGAGGCCAACAAGGGCTTCCGACGATTGAAGGCGCATAAGCAATTGTCGGTTCTGCGTGCGGCCCTTCAAGCTCGCCAAAATCGCATGAAGATCAACCCCGTTGCCCACGTCACGAGGGCCGCGTAACATTCATTCCGGCAACGTTGGCCCGACCTAGTTCAACAGCGATCGGGACATCCCCCCCTCGCGGACCCGCGTCACATAGTCGGGCACGAGGTTGTCGCCTCGGCCGTCGCGCTCGTTGGTCGAACACCACGGCGTGCCGCTTCCGGGCTGGATCGCTAGTCCCACGCAGTTGCGGATCCCGGTGGCGAACAGCTTCTGGTTCTTGCCATCGGGATCGAAGCCGAGCACAGCAGCGCGGTTGGTTTCGGGCCCCCAGGCCGCGCCAAGCGCGTGGTCGCGGCTCCAGGCCTCGATGCCATCCGGAGGCCGGCCAAGGCCCTCGCCTGCGTTGCCGGCCGAGCCGACCGATACCAGCATCCGCTTGTCGTCGGGCGTGAACACGATGTCACGCGTGGAATGGCTGTAGCCGTGCGGAAGATTTGCGACGATGGTCTCGGGCTTTCCCGACGCCTTGAGGTCACCGTTGCGGTAAGCAAAGCGCACGACGCTGTCGGTGTTGGCGACATAGAGCCATTGCGGGTTGTCGCCGCTTGGGAAGAATGCGATGCCGAACGGCCGGTTCAATCCGGTTGCGTAGACGTCATTGGTCGCAGGCTTGGTGGCGCCGTCGGCGCCGCGCAGGATACGAATGCGGCCGGAGCTGGTCTCCACGACAAAGATATCGCCATTGGGCGCAGTCCGGATGATCCGCGGCCCGTTCAGCCCGCTTGCAAACAACTCGATCTTGAACCCTGCCGGCACCTGCGGCACCGCTGAGGGAGGTCGCTGCACGACGCGCGACGAATTGCTGCTGGAGGCCGTTGCGCCCGGCCTGGGCAGGTCCTGCGGTGTGATCAGGCGCACCGTGCCGGGCTTGTCGCGCTGCCAGTCGCCAAAGGCCTCGGCACCTCTGAGCACGGGTTCGGCGCCCGACCGCGTGATGCTGATAGCTGCGAGGATAACAGCGGCAACGCTGACGCCGGCAAGATTGGCCTTACGCATATGCTCCTCGCGCGATCCCTGCCAGTCGTGCTGCTCATAGCGCAATTCGACCGCTGGCCGCGTTCACAATGTCGTCGCATCAATGCTCGTTGGGAGGCGCCGTCACATCAATCGACGCGCGCTTCGCGAGTTGCGCTACACGACTCTGGAAATGACCACAGGCTTGCGCTCGGCTGCCGACGGCTCGCGAAACGCCGGCGTCTCTCCAAGCGGCGGCTTGAGAGGGACCGTGAGCCGGCATATTAGGCCTTCGGCGCGCCAGTCGAAGTCGGCCCGTCCGCCGAGCTGGGTCTCGATGCTGGCGATCACGCTTCGCGTGCCGAAACCTTTCTGCTTCGGTTTGGTCACCAGCGGCCCGCCGGATTCCACCCAAGCCAGGATCAGCGTCTCGTCGTGCACTTCCCAGGTGATCGCGAGCCGGCCCGACAACACCGACAGGCTGCCGTATTTCGCGGAATTGGTGACGAGCTCATGCAGCGCCAACGCCAGCGTCTGCGCGGTCGCGGGCTGCAACTGCACCTCGCCGCCGGCGATCTGGATCTGCCCGGCCTCGGAATACGGCGCGATCTCCTCGGTCACCAGGCGGCGGACTTCGGCGCCCTGCCAGCTCGACAGCGAGAGCACGGTGTGAACGCGGGCCAGCGCCGTGATACGGCCCTCGACCGCCCGTACATAGGCGGTGACGTTCTGCGCGCGGGTCAGCCGCACGATCGATTGCGCCAGCGCGAGGGCGTTCTTGGCGCGATGGTCGACCTCGCGGGTCAGGAGGGTCTGCCGTTCCTCGGCCTTCTTGCGATCGGTGATGTCGACGGTGACGCCGCTGACCCGCACCACCCTGCCGTTCCTGTCGCTGGTCGCCGCAGCCGTGCCGACACACCAGCGCTCCTCGCCGTCCGGTCGCATGATGCGGAATTCGGCTTCATACGACGTCTGCCCGTTACCGAACCCGGCCCAGGCTTGGCGGAGTTCTTCGACATCGTCGGGATGAAACAGCGCCTGGATATTGTCGGAGGTCAGCGCGAAGGATTTCGGGTCGACGCCGAAGATCTTGTATTGCCCCTCGTCCCACATCCAGTCGCCGTTGACCCAATCCCAGTCCCACGAGCCCATCTTGCCCGCAGCAATCGCCATGCTGCGGCGCGCTTCGCTTTCGACCAGCCGCGTGGTGGATTGCTCGAGCTCGGCGGTGCGCGCGCGCACACGGTCCTCGAGCTCGGAATTGAGGCGTTCGAGCTGGCGGGTCTTGCGGTAGAGCTCGGCGAACACGCGGATCTTCGCGCGCAGCACCTCGGGCACGACGGGCACCGGCACGTAATCGACCGCGCCCATCTCGTAGCCGCGCAGCCGGTCGATGTCGCTGACCTGGATCGCCGAGATGAAGATCATCGCGGTCTTCTGGAAACGCGGATGCTCGCGGATCATCGCCGCGAGTTCGAAGCCGTCGAGCTCGGGCATGCAGACGTCGACCAGGATGACCGCGACTTCGTTCTTGAGCAGGAACTCGAGCGCCTCGCGGCCCGACGATGCGGCGACAAGCGTTTCGCCGAGCTCCTTCAGGATCACCTCATAAGCCAGCAGCTTGGCCGGCTGGTCATCGACCAGAAGGATGTTTACCTTTTCATGGTCCATCATGTTCGATCGCCGATCAGCGGTGCAGCCACATGCGGATCGCCAGCAGCAGTTGCTCGGTGTTGACGGGTTTCGCCAGATAGTCGGACGCGCCTGCCTCCAGGCATTTCTCGCGGTCGCCCTTCATCGCCTTCGCGGTCAGCGCGATGATCGGTAGGCGCGCGAAGGCGGGATTTTGCCTGATAGCGCCGATGGTCTGGTAACCGTCCATCTGCGGCATCATGATGTCCATCAGCACGATCGCGATCTTCGGGTTGGATTCGACCAGCGAGATCGCTTCATGCCCGGTTGTCGCGGTCAACACCTTCATACCGCGCCGTTCCAGCACGCTCGACAGCGCGAAGATGTTGCGGGCGTCATCGTCGACCAGCAGCGCCGTCTTGCCAATCAGATCCTCGTCGGAACTATTGAGCTTCTCCAGCATCCTCTGTTTTTCGACGGGCAATTCCGTGATCACACGGTGCAGGAACAGTGACGTTTCATCGAGCAGCCGCTCCGGCGACTCCACACCCTTGACGACGATGCTGCGCGCCATCGTATGAAGTTCCGCGTCTTCCTCGGCCGAGAGTTCCCGGCCCGTAAACACGACAACGGGAATATTGCGGAGCATCTCGTCCTGGCGGATCTGATCCAGCACCTCGAAACCGCTCATGTCGGGCAGCCGCAGATCGAGCACGACGCAGTCGCAGGGATTTTCGCGCAGCGTCGAGAGCGCCCCTGCCCCGGTGCCGCTGGTCACGATCTCGATATCCTCGTGCCCGAGCAGCTCGGTGATGCTGAGCTGCTCGGCCGCGTTATCCTCCACGATCAGCAGGCGCTTGCGGCGCGGTCTTGCGTATTCCTTGATCTGCGACAGCGCGGCGCTGACGCCTTCGGTCGTGGTCGGCTTGTTGACGAAGGAGAAGGCGCCGCGCGCCAGCGCGTGTTGCCGGTCCTCGTCGAGCGTAATGATCTGGACCGGAATGTGACGGGTCAGCGGATTGTGCTTGAGCTGGCTTAGCACGGTCCAGCCCAGCATGTCCGGCAGGAAGACGTCGAGCGAGACCGCGCTCGGCTGGAACTGCTTGGCGAGATCGAGCGCCTCGGCTCCGCGGCTTGCGACCAAAACCTTGAAGCCCTTGTCGCGCGCCAGATCGATCAGGACCCGCGCGTAATGCGGGTCGTCCTCGACGATCAGCAGGATAGTGTCGCCGGGCTCGAGATTGAGGCGGTCATCCGGAAGCTGCTCGATCACGCGCTCCTGCGTGCCCGCTGCCTGCAGCGACGGTGCCGTGGTGTGCGGCATCTGTAGCGGCTGAGCCTGCGGGCGCAGCCCGGCCGACGGACCGGCATATTTCAGCGGCAGGTAGAGTGTAAAGGTCGAGCCCTTGCCCGGCGCGCTGCGCAGATGGATCTCGCCGCCAAGCAGGCCCGCCAACTCGCGGCTGATGGCAAGGCCAAGACCGGTGCCGCCATATTTGCGGCTGGTGCCGGCGTCGGCCTGCTGGAACGCCTCGAAGATCAGCTTCTGCTTCTCCTGGGGAATGCCGATACCAGTATCCGACACTTCGAACGCAACGACGGCGGGCGCCGCGTTGAGGATCGGATGCTCCGCACCCCAGCCGCCGAGCGCGGCCGACACCGTCAGGCTGACGCCGCCCTCCGCGGTGAACTTGAACGCATTCGAGAGCAGGTTCTTCAGCACCTGCTGCAGCCGTTTGGAGTCGGTAACCATGCTGCGCGCCAGATTGGCGTCGACGTCGATGCTGAAGGAGAGATGCCGGTTCTCCGCCTCATGCCGGAACGGCCGTCCAACGGTCTCAAGCAGGCTCGACGTCAGAATTTCCTCCGCATCGACCGTCACCGTGCCGGACTCGATCTTGGAGAGATCGAGGATGTCGCTGATCAGGTTCAACAGGTCGGTGCCGGCACCATGAATGGTGCGGGCAAACTCGACCTGCTTGCCGGTCAGATTGCCGTCCGGATTCTCGGTGAGCTGCTGGCCCAGGATCAGGATCGAGTTCAGCGGCGTCCGCAGCTCGTGCGACATGTTGGCGAGGAATTCGGACTTGTACTTCGAGGTCAGCGACAGCTCGGTCGCCTTCTCTTCCAGCGCGCGCCGCGCCTGCTCGATCTCCTGATTCTTGCGTTCGACGTCGACATTGCGCTCGGCGAGCTGTTGGGCCTTCTGCTCGAGCTGATCGTTGGTCTGCTGCAATTCCTTCTGCTGGGTCTGCAGCTCGCCGGCGAGCTGTTGCGACTGCTTGAGCAGCGCCTCGGTCTGCATCGTCGCCTCGATGCTGTTGAGCACGATGCCGATGCTGTCGGTCAGTTGCTCGAGGAAGGTGATCTGCGAGGTCGTGAACGAGGAGATCGAGGACAGCTCGATCACCGCCTTGACCTGGTTCTCGAACAGCACCGGGAACACGACGAGGTTTTTCGGCATGACCCGCATCAACGCCGAATTGATCGGCACCGCGTCGCCGGGAATATCGGAGACGAAGCGCTGCCGCTTGTCGAGCGCGCACTGACCGACCAATCCATCGCCGAACCGGACGATTTGCGGATGCGGGTTGTTGCTGTCGCTGGCATAGGCCGACAACAGGCGCAGCTGCGCATTCTCGGGATTGTCGACCTGGTAGATCACGCCCATATGCGCGTTGATCAGCGGCGCCAGCTCGGTCAGCAGCAGACGGCCGACGGTCGCAAGATCGCGCTGGCCCTGCAGCATGTTGGTGAAGCGCGCCAGATTGGTCTTCAGCCAGTCCTGCTCGGTGTTGCGCTCCGTCGTGAGACGGAGGTTGCCGATCATCGTGTTGATGTTGTCCTTCAGCTCGGCGACCTCGCCGCGCACGTCGACCTGGATCGAGCGCGTCAGGTCGCCCTTGGTGACCGCGGTCGCCACTTCCGCGATCGCGCGCACCTGGGAGGTCAAGTTGGCCGCCAGCAGGTTGACGTTGCCGGTCAAGTCCTTCCAGGTGCCGGCGGTGCCGGGCACGTTGGCCTGACCGCCGAGCCGGCCCTCGACGCCGACCTCGCGCGCCACGCTGGTGACCTGCTCGGCGAAGGTCGCGAGCGTCTCGGTCATGTTGTTGATGGTGTCGGCGAGCGCGGCCACCTCGCCCTTCGACTTCACCGTCAGGTTCTGCTTCAGGTCGCCGTTGGCGACCGCGGTCACCACCTTGACGATGCCGCGCACCTGCTCGGTCAGGTTCGCCGCCATGACGTTGACGGTGTCGGTCAAATCCTTCCAGGTGCCGGCGACGCCGCGCACCTCGGCCTGGCCACCGAGCTTGCCCTCGGTGCCGACCTCGCGCGCCACGCGCGTCACCTCGCCGGCGAACGCGTTGAGCTGGTCCACCATCGTGTTGATGGTGTTCTTCAGCTCGAGGATCTCGCCCTTCACGTCGACCGTGATCTTGCGCGACAGGTCGCCGCGCGCCACAGCGGTGGTCACCTCGGCGATGTTGCGGACCTGCGTGGTCAGGTTCGCCGCCAGCAGGTTGACGTTGTCGGTCAGGTCCTTCCAGGTGCCGCCGACGCCGGGCACCACGGCTTGGCCGCCCAGCCGTCCCTCGGTGCCGACCTCGCGCGCGACGCGCGTCACCTCGGCGGCGAACGAGCGCAGCTGCTCGACCATCGTGTTCAGGGTGTCCTTGAGCAGCAGGATCTCGCCGCGCACGTCCACCGTGATCTTCTTCGACAGGTCGCCGCCGGCGATCGCGGTCGCGACCTCGGCGATGTTGCGGACCTGCGCGGTCAGGTTCGACGCCATGAAGTTGACGTTGTCGGTCAGGTCTTTCCAGGTGCCGGCGACGCCGGGCACTTCGGCCTGGCCGCCGAGCTTGCCCTCGGTGCCGACTTCGCGCGCCACGCGCGTCACCTCGCCGGCGAAGGCGTTGAGCTGGTCGACCATCGTGTTGATGGTGTTCTTCAGCTCGAGGATTTCGCCCTTCACGTCGACCGTGATCTTGCGTGACAGGTCGCCGCGCGCCACGGCGGTGGTCACTTCCGCGATGTTGCGGACCTGCGCCGTCAAATTGCCGGCCATCGAGTTGACGCTGTCGGTCAGATCCTTCCAGGTGCCGGCGACGCCGGGCACGTTGGCCTGGCCGCCAAGGCTGCCGTCGGTGCCGACCTCGCGCGCCACGCGCGTCACCTCGCCCGCGAAGCGGTTGAGCTGATCGACCATCGTGTTCAGCGTTTCCTTCAGCTGAAGGATCTCGCCGCGCACGTCGACCGTGATCTTGCGCGACAGGTCGCCGCCGGCGATCGCGGTCGCGACTTCGGCGATGTTGCGGACCTGCGCCGTCAAATTTCCGGCCATCGAGTTGACGCTGTCGGTCAGATCCTTCCAGGTGCCGGCGACGCCGGGCACTTCGGCTTGGCCTCCCAGCTTGCCGTCGGTGCCGACCTCGCGCGCCACGCGCGTCACTTCGCCGGCGAAGGCGTTGAGCTGGTCCACCATCGTGTTGAGCGTTTCCTTCAGCTGAAGGATTTCGCCCGACACGTTCACCGTGATCTTTTTCGACAGGTCGCCCTTCGCGACCGCTGTCGCGACCTCGGCGATGTTGCGGACCTGCGCGGTCAGGTTCGACGCCATCGAGTTGACGCTATCGGTGAGATCCTTCCAGGTGCCGGCGACGCCGCGCACCTCGGCCTGGCCGCCGAGCTTGCCCTCGGTGCCGACCTCACGCGCCACGCGCGTCACCTCGCCGGCAAAGGCGTTGAGTTGGTCCACCATCGTGTTGATGGTGTCCTTCAGCTCGAGGATTTCGCCGCGCACGTCCACCGTGATCTTCTTCGACAGGTCGCCATTGGCGACCGCGGTGGTGACGCCGGCGATATTGCGGACCTGCGCGGTCAGGTTCGACGCCATGAAGTTGACGTTGTCGGTCAGGTCCTTCCAGGTGCCGGCGACGCCGAGCACGTTGGCCTGGCCGCCGAGTTTGCCTTCGGTGCCGACCTCGCGCGCCACGCGCGTCACTTCCGACGCGAATGCGTTGAGCTGGTCAACCATGGTGTTGAGGGTTTCCTTCAGCTGAAGGATCTCGCCCGACACATTCACCGTGATCTTCTTCGACAGGTCGCCGCCGGCGATCGCGGTCGCGACGTCCGCGATGTTGCGGACCTGCGCGGTCAGGTTCGACGCCATGAAGTTGACGTTGTCGGTCAGGTCCTTCCAGGTGCCGGCGACGCCGGGCACCTGGGCCTGGCCGCCGAGTTTGCCTTCGGTGCCGACCTCGCGCGCCACGCGCGTCACTTCCGACGCGAACGAATTGAGCTGGTCCACCATCGTGTTGATGGTGTCCTTCAGCTCGAGGATCTCGCCGCTGACGTCGACCGTGATCTTGCGCGACAGGTCGCCGCGCGCCACCGCCGTGGTCACGTTGGCGATGTTGCGGACCTGGGCAGTCAGGTTGCCGCACATCGCGTTCACCGAGTCGGTCAAATCCTTCCAGGTGCCGGCGACGCCGGGCACGATCGCCTGGCCGCCGAGCTTGCCGTCAGTACCGACCTCGCGCGCCACGCGCGTCACTTCCGACGCAAACGAGCGCAACTGGTCGACCATCGTGTTGATGGCTTCCTTCAGCTGCAGGATCTCGCCGCGGACGTCGACCGTGATCTTCTTGGACAAGTCGCCATTGGCGACCGCGATCGTCACCTCGGCGATGTTGCGGACCTGGCCGGTCAGGTTGTTGGCCATCGAGTTGACGCTCTCGGTCAGGTCCTTCCAGACACCGGTCACTTCCGGCACCTGGGCCTGGCCGCCGAGCTTGCCCTCGGTGCCAACCTCGCGGGCCACGCGCGTGACCTCCGAGGTAAATACCGAGAGTTGCTTGATCATCGTGTTGACGATGTTCGCGGACTGCAGGAATTCACCGCGCAGCGGCCTGCCCTCGACGTCGAGTTGCACGGTCTGCAGCAGGTCGCCCTGCGCCACCGCGGCGACCGCCCGGGTGACCTCGCGGGTCGGCCACAGCAAATCGTCGATCAGCGTATTGACCGAGCTTTCCATATCGGCCCAGGCGCCGCTGGCGAGGCCGAAATTGACGCGCTGACGGGTCTGCCCCTCGCGGCCCACGACCTGTCCGACGCGCGCCAATTGCTGCGCCATGCGCTCGTTCGCCGCGGCGATTTCGTTGAAGGCGTCGGCGATCTTGCCGTCGATGCCGAGATAGTCGCCGCGCATCCGGACCGAGAAGTCGCCGCCGCGCATCGCCTGCAGGGACTGCAGCAGGTCGTGCGAGGAATCGAGGCTTCCGTTGGATGATTTGGCGCGGCGGGTATCAGCACGGGGACGAGGCGGCGAACCGAGATCGGTCATGGAATTTCCCCTACGCGCTGACCCCCTGTCGAGAGACTCGGAAAAGCCAGTGTGACCATAAGAATGACTGCCCTTGATCTATTCAAGCGGGAAAACGCCAAAACCGCGATTTGTGACGCAAACCGAGTGGCTTAATCGCTAATGGAACCTAAAGTTCCAAAGAGGAATGGAACTTTTTCGCAAAGCGACGTAAGCCTTTCGTATTGCCTGGTCCTCACGGTCGCATCTGATCGCATTGGAACATTCGCCTCTCCGAAACGTTCCGGCCGGGCAGGATTTGTGATGGTTAAGAAATCGGATCGACTCAAGCGCGGCATTTTCGAGAGCGAGCGCAACGTTCGGCTGTTGGCCGGGGGCGTGATCGACTACGCGATCTGCATGCTCGCTCCCGATGGACGGGTGACCAACTGGAATAAGGGCGCCGCGCGCATCACGGGCTATTCGGCCAAAGCCATCCTCGGGAAGCACTTCTCGGTCTTCTATCCCGCTGAGGATCGCGCATCCGGCCTTCCCGCCAAGGCCCTGCAGATCGCGCGGAAGGAAAAGCATGCCGCGGCGGAGGGCGGGTTCGTCCGCAAGGACGGATCGCAATTCCACGCCTCGGTCGTCATCGACCCGATTTACGAGAAGCGCAAGCTCGTCGGCTACGCGATGGTCACCCGCGACATTACCGAGCGGCAGCAAGCGCGCGCGGATCTCGATGCCAGCGAAAGCCAGTTCCGCTTGCTGGTGAGCAACGTCACCGACTACGCCCTGTACATGCTGACGCCGGCCGGCATCGTCGCCAACTGGAACGCCGGCGGCGAGCGCATCAAGGGCTATTCGCCCGACGAGATCATCGGCCAGAGTTTCTCGCGGTTCTATACGCCGGCCGACCAGGCCGCGGGCAAGCCGGCCCGCGCGCTCAAGATCGCGGAAGAGACCGGGCACTACGAGGAGGACGGCTGGCGGGTCCGCAAGGACGGCTCGTTCTTCTGGGCCAGCGTCGTGATTGATCCGATCCGCGACAGCGACGGCAGCCTGGTCGGCTTTGCCAAGATCACACGGGACATTTCCGAGCGGCGCGAGGCGCAACAGAAGCTCGAGCGGGTGCAGCGTCAGCTGGCGGAATCGCAGAAGATGGATGCGCTGGGTCAATTGACCGGCGGCGTCGCGCACGACTTCAACAACCTGCTGATGATCATTCGGGCAATCTGCATCGGATCAAACGCGAGGTGTCGAGCGAGCGCGGCCAGCTCGCGCTCGGCGCGATCGAGACCGCCTCCGAGCGTGCCGCCTCCCTGACCAGCCAGCTGCTCACCTTCGCGCGCCGTCAGAGCGTCAATCCGCAGACCGTCGACGTCGCCGACAGGGTCGCCGCGGTGCGCGAGGTGCTGAGCAGCGCGCTCGGCGGCGCGATCAAGCTGAACATGGACATCCAGCCGGATCTCTGGCCGGTGTTCGTCGACCCGAACGAGTTTGAGACCGCGCTGATCAACCTTGTGGTCAATGCGCGGGACGCGATGCCTAATGGCGGGACGCTAACCGTCTCGGCCCGCAACGTCCCCGAAACCAACGAGGTCGCCGCCAGTGTGGCCGATACCGGCGAAGGCATCCCCGAGGACGTGCTGAGCAAGGTCTTCGACCCGTTCTTCACCACCAAGCCGGTCGGCAAAGGGACCGGCCTCGGACTGTCCCAGGTCCACGGATTTGCGCACCAGGCCGACGGCCGGGTCGAGATAACAAGCACGCTCGGCAAGGGCACGACGGTCAGCATCTACCTGCCGCGCGGGATCGCGGCCGCAAAGCGCACGGCTGCGGCTCGCAGCGTGCGCGGCTCCGCCACCGTCCTGCTGATCGAGGATAATCCTGCCGTCGCCGACGCAAGCGCGGGCTTGCTCGAACAGCTCGGCTACACCGTGCGCTGGGCGTCGAGCGCAGAGGCCGCCTTATCGGAAGTCGACACCAACGGGGTCGATGTGGTGTTCAGCGACATCGTGATGCCCGGCAGGATGGACGGTCTGAAGCTGGCACGCGCGATCCGGGACAGGAAGCCCGAGCTGCCGATCCTGCTGACGACAGGCTACAGCGAGAGTGCACGCGACGTGAGATCCGACTTTCCGGTCCTGCGCAAGCCGTACCGCATCCATGATCTCAGCCGCGAACTCTCGAAACTGACCGGACAAGGCTCGGGCGGCGCCACGAGCAACCCGTCCGCAGACGCCGCGGGCGAGTTCGATTCCGAGGTGCGGAAGATTGCGCCCAGACCAAAGGCAAAAGCCCACTCCTAGTTCGAAAAATCGAAGGGCTAGCGTTCCGCAGGCCAGCTTCGCCGCACCAGTTGCACCCGCTCGATGCGGCTGCACTGCTCGCAGCGGTACTGGAGAATATCCCTGCCCTCGGTGCCCGCCGGGTGGCTGCTCTCAAGCCGCATCGTCCTGATGCAGCTGATGCAGGAGATCAGCGTCAGCAATGGGCTGCGATCGTCATTCATCGATGCCCGCGGTGGCGCGGTCGGATCGGCGATCATGGCGCTGGGCGATGCTAGGGTGTTGGCTCTCACCACAAGAAAATGCCCATGCGAGGCTCGGGTTCCCGCCTCGAAACCAGATTTGGGCTTGAGCCGGTGTGAGACGCGCCCTCTCCGCGGGCGGGCCGATCAAACCCTCGCGTTGCTGTGGCCCGGCTTGGACCTGCCGCTGTTCGATTTGACGGGGGCCGGCTTGGCGGGGTCCGGCTTGACGGTCGCAACAGGGCGATCCGCAAAGCTTCGGCTCAGCCGCTCCCGCACCGTCGGGAGACGGTCGCCGCCGCCGGAGGCTTTCCATCGACCAATGAGTTCGGCCACTTCGGCTCGCATCGCCATCAGCCGGTATGACGCCTCGCTGCAGTCGAGGTCGCGGTTGACCTGATCCCTGATCGACGCCTCGATCAGGGTCATTTCAGCCCGCAAGGTGCTGATCTTCCGACGAATTTCATTGATCTTGTTGTCCATGGCTTGTTAGAACAAATATAGAACATATTGTCAAGTCACGATCCAGCAAGTGAGGTGAGCGATGAGCATGGCAGCGGTAAGATTTGGCGGGGTTGCGGAGCGCCTTGGCGGGCTGATGACCCGTGCCCAGGGGCTGCGGTTGAGGAGCCTCGCCGAAGAGGCGTATCAGCCGAACCAGTACGCGCGCGACCTGACGTCCGAGGAAGCCGACCGGCGCATCGATGCCCTCAGGGCCGAGATCGCGCTGGCGGACTCTTTCTGAGCTCCGATCCGGACGGGCCGGACACCCCCTTAAGGCTTTGATATAGCGGCGCAGCTAGTTCTGTTTCTGTCGTTGCTGCTTTGTCTTTATCGCTGCTTTGGGGGAGCCTCACGTGCTGGAGCTGGAGAAGCGATCGCCGCTTGCGTTCCCGATCACGCTGAAAAACGGGCGAACGCTCGCGACGGTCGGCGACGCTGCGGACTATTTGTCGACGCTGAATATCGACCAGCGTGAGCGTGGCTACTGGAAGACGGCGATCATGATGTTCAACAACGCCATGCGCGAACCGGGCTATCTGAAGATCGCGACCATGAACCTGCGGTCCGCCCTGGTCTATGACCGCCTCGTCGACGACGTCGGCCCCTGATTGTGGTGCGGCGGCTACAGCCGAATCGGCGGTGGTCTCGTAAGTCGCTGTTCGTTATGGCCGCAAACAAGGTAACGGCGGTACACGCGACGGCCGGAAGCGGATTGCGCTTCGGCCGCTAATCTAGGGCCGCCTCGGAGGGCCAAAGGAAGGCCAAGGCGGCCCATTTCTTTTCAAAGCAATTTGGCGCGGACGAACAGCGTCCGCAACGCGTTGGTTGCTTGCACCGTCAGCATGGCGTTCCCAGCCGCCCTCTCCAGCGCAACCAACGCCTCGTCATGCAGCGAGCGGAATTCCATCCATTCGACGGCGCTGAGATTGCTGATGAAGCGGTAGGCCTGACCGACGGTCGCAAGCGTCACCGTCTCGCCGTTCAGCCGCACCTTGAACGTCGCCTTCAGCGGCGTGTCGGATTTGGATACGTCACCCATGGCGCGGTTGTGCGCCGCGCGGCGTTAATGTCAATCTAATTTCTCTGCGTCCGCCCCCGCGCGTCGGCTCCACTGAATCGCAATGTCTGTTAGCGTTTTGTGGGGGTGATTCGTGCCTGAACTTGCCAACACAGCCTATCTCGATGCGCTCAATTCCGAGCAGCGCCGTGCGGTCGAGCACGGGATCGGTAAGGATTGCATCGTCGGCGCCCCGCTGCTGGTGATCGCGGGCGCGGGCTCCGGCAAGACCAACACGCTCGCCCATCGCGTCGCGCATCTGATCGTCGCAGGCGCCGATCCCTGTCGCATCCTGCTGATGACCTTTTCGCGGCGAGCCGCCGCCGAAATGGCCGGCCGCGTCGAGCGCATCGCACGGCGCGTGCTCGGCGATCGCGCCTCCATCATGACCGATGCGCTGAGCTGGGCCGGCACGTTCCACGGCATCGGCGCGCGGCTGCTGCGGGAATTCGCCGAACGCATCGCCCTCGAGCCGATCTTCACGATCCATGATCGGGAGGACTCCGCCGACCTGATGAACTTGGTCCGCCACGACCTCGGTTTCTCCCGCACCGAAAGCCGGTTTCCCACCAAGGGCACCTGCCTTGCGATCTATTCGCGCTGCGTGAACGCCGAGATGCCGATTGAAGCCGTGCTCGGTCAGTTCTTCCCCTGGTGCGCCGGCTGGGCCGGCGAATTGAAGCAGTTGTTCGCTGCCTATGTCGAAGCCAAGCAACGGCAGAACGTGCTCGATTACGATGACCTCCTGCTCTATTGGGCGCAGATGGTGACGGACACGGCATTGGCCGAGGAGATCGGCGGCCGCTTCGACCATGTGATGGTCGACGAATATCAGGACACCAACCGCCTGCAGTCCTCCATCCTGCTTGCGCTCAAGCCCGGGGGGCGCGGGCTCACCGTGGTCGGCGACGACGCGCAGTCGATCTATTCGTTCCGTGCCGCCACCGTGCGCAACATCCTCGACTTCCCGTCGCAGTTCAGCCCGGCAGCCGAGATCGTCACGCTCGACCGCAACTATCGCTCGACGCAGCCGATCCTGTCGGCAGCCAATGGCGTGATCTCGCTCGCCAAGGAACGCTTCACCAAGAACCTGTGGACCGACCGCACCTCGACCCGCAAGCCGCTGCTCGTCACGATCCGCGACGAGGCCGATCAGGCGCGCTACATCGTCGAGCAGGTGCTGGCCAACCGCGAAGAAGGCGCGCTGCTCAAGCACCAGGCGGTGCTGTTCCGCACCTCCTCGCACAGCGGACCGCTCGAGGTCGAGCTGACCCGCCGCAATATTCCGTTCGTGAAATTCGGCGGGCTCAAATTCCTCGATGCTGCACACGTCAAGGACATGCTGGCGCTGCTGCGCTTCACCGCCAATCCGCGCGACCGGGTCGCGGGCTTTCGGATCCTGCATCTGTTGCCCGGCGTCGGGCCGGCCTCGGCGCAGCGCGTGCTCGACTGCATGGCCGAGGCCGCCGATCCGATCGCAGCGCTCGCAGAACTGCCCGCCACGCCCCGCGCCGGTGCCGACTGGCGGCTGTTCGTCGAGGCCATCGAGAACCTCCGCTATTCGGAATGGCCTGTTGACATCGAGCGCGCGCGCCACTGGTACGAGCCGCATCTCGACCGCATCCACGAGGATAGCGAGGTCCGCCGCGCCGACCTTATCCAACTTGAGCAGATTGCCGCCGGCTATCCGTCACGCGAACGCTTCCTCACCGAGCTCACACTCGATCCGCCGGACGCGACCAGCGACCAGGCCGGCGTGCCGCTGCTCGACGAGGATTACCTGATCCTGTCGACGATCCACTCCGCCAAGGGGCAGGAATGGAAGTCCGTCTACCTGCTCAATGTCGTCGATGGCTGCATGCCCTCCGATCTCGGCGCCGGCACATCGGCGGAACTCGAGGAGGAGCGCCGCCTGCTCTATGTCGCCATGACCCGCGCCAAGGACGATCTGCATCTGTTGGTGCCGCAGCGCTTTTTCGTCCACGGCCAGGCGGCCAAGGGCGACCGCCACATGTACGCCTCGCGCACCCGTTTCATCCCGGAACGGCTCCTGCCGATGTTCGAGCGGACCACCTGGCCGCGCGCCGCCGCCGCGCAGGCCGCGGCCGCCAGCCGCGCGCCGCCGATCGACATCGGAGCCCGGATGCGCGGCATGTGGCGCTGACGCCGGTTGCGAAAGATTTTCAGCCGGCCTGGAACGAAGCCGCCGGCCTCGCGTTGAAGCCGCGTTCGTAATCGGCAAACGACCATCCCCGACGGCTTCGGCGCGGAGTTTCGCGCTGGAGCCGTCGTTTTTTGCACCGCGTCAATTCACGCAGGGAACAATCTGACGGGCTGGTCGAAGCCCTTCAGCGCGTGATCGGAACCGGCTGCCGTGATCATGTCGCCGGTTCGTTCCCGCACCGCCGTCGTGACCAGGATCTCGCCGGATTTCGCCGCCGCCTGGGCGCGCGCGGCGCGGTTCACGACGGTGCCGACCGCCGTCAGGTCGCGGTGGGTCTGGCCGAACTCACCGAAATTGGTATCCCCGCTGTCCATCCCGATTCCGATGCCGATCTCGATGTCGCCGGCGCCGATCGTCCGCACCAACGCGTCGTGCCTTTCCTGGAAGCGGCGCTGGATGTCGCGCGCGGCCAGCAAGGCCTGCACCGCATGATCGTCCCGCCGCACCGGAAAGTTGAAGATCGCGAACACGGCATCGCCGATCGTCTTGTTGAGAATGCCGTCATAGCGCCAGATCGCGGCGGCGCAGTCATCGTAGAACGCATCCAGCAGCGATGTCAGTCCGTCCGGCGCGATGGTCTGGGTCAGCGTGGTGTAGCCCCGCAGATCGGCAAACAGGATGGTGGCGTCGATGGTCACGGCGCGCGCCTTCATGATCTTCGAGAAGGCCATCTCGCAGAGCGTGCACGTGTTCGGGTTCATTCGGCTCGGCTTGACGCCGAACAGGCGGAACGGCGCCGACAACGGGCCGCGCAGCGGAATCGGCATATGCAGGTTTTGCCAGCAGCCGAGGCAGATCGTTGCAGGTTCCGGAGTCATCGGCACACCACCAGTTGTTCCAGCAACGAAACCCGGGCGATCCAGGACGTCCGGGCCGGGATTTGCAGCGCGCCGCGCTCAGGTCGGCGTCACGAAGCTCAGTCCGATCCGCGTCTTCTTGCTCCAGACCACCTGGCACTCATAGACAACAGAGGCGTCCTTGGCCATCACCAGGCGGAAGCGATGCGGGACGAAGGCTGAATTCTCGACTTCGATCGCGGCTCCCTCCGGCGAAATGTTCACGATCGTGCAATGCATGACCGAACCGCCCGACGAGACATAGCCGGGTTCATTGACCTCGGTTCGCGGATGCCTGCGCTTTTCGTCCACCCGGCCTGCCCCCCAGCTTATTTCACACAAGCGTGGTCGATCGGCATTGCCGAAGTCAACGGCTCCGACAGGCCGGATCGGGCTTTCGCACCACGATTTGTGCGCAGCGGCAGGCCGAATTGCTTATCGCGTCACTGCAGATGAGCCCCGCGTCAGCGCGGGCTTGTCGTTCGCGATGGCGCGAGGATAGCCTCACCCTATGGGCGAAGCGCTGGCGCGACGCACGCTCCTGATAACAATGAACAAGCGCCATGGGGAAAACGCGCCATGTTCGAGATTCTCGATCGCCGGACGACTCTGACCGGCAACCAGATCAAGATCCTTGCGGCGGCCATCATCGGCGATGCGCTGGAATTCTTCGACTACTTCCTGATCGGCTTTGTGCTCGCGTTCCTGATCGGACCGTGGAAACTCACTTTTGGCCAATCGGCCACCGTGCTGATGAGTTCCGGCATCGGCGCCATCATCGGCGCGTATCTCTGGGGCTGGCTCGCCGACCGGATCGGCCGCCGCATCGTCTTCATCGGCACCGTTCTGAACTTCTCGATCGCGACCGGCCTGCTCTATTTCACGCCCGACAATGGCTGGGTCTATCTCGCAATCCTGCGCTTCTTCGTCGGCGTCGGCGTCGGCGGCCTCTATTGTGTCGACCTGCCGCTGGTGCAGGAGTTCATGCCTTCGCACAAGCGCGGCTGGGTCGGCGGGCTCGTGACCTGCGTGATCCCGCTCGGCGTCGGTCTTGGCGCGGTGCTGGGGGCGATCATGGGCACTGATCAGTGGCGGCTGCTGTTTGCGATCGGCGTGCTGCCGGCGGTCCTGGTGCTGCTGGTCCGGCTCTGGGTTCCGGAATCGCCGCGCTGGCTATGCCGGCAAGGACGCTATGACGAAGCCCGCAAATCGCTCGCCTGGGCCCTGCAGGTTCAGCCGTCCGAACTGCCATTGCCGAGCGCGGCCGACGCCGGTCCGATCGTCAAGACGAGTTGGTTCGACCTGTTCAAATATCCGCGCAGCCTGATCGTCTCCTGGCTTGGCAATGCCGGCGCGCAGACCGGCGTCTACGGCATCACACTCTGGGCGCCCGCGCTGTTCGTGCTGCTCCTGAGGGTGACGCCGCAGGAGGCCGCCAAGATGATGATCCTGCTCAGCGTCACCGGTTTCCTCGGCCGCATCTCGTTCTCCTGGTTCTCGGAACTGCTGGGACGACGCGTCGCCGGCGGCCTGCTCGGCTTGGGGGCCGGGGCGCTGACGATCATTGCCGGCTATCACTACGACGTGACGCTGTTCGGGATGTCGGCGTTCTGGCTGCTGCTCGCTGCCGCCTTCTTCTTCGCCGACGGCGGCTTTGCGATCGTCGGCCCCTATGCGGCCGAGGTCTGGCCGTCGCACCTGCGCACCACGGGCATGGGGTCGGCCTATGGCTTCGGCGGCATCGGCAAGATCATCGGGCCGGTCGGGCTTGCCCTGATCGTCGGCTCCAACAACTATCTCAAGCCGGACGTGCCGCTAACCCAGATCCCGACCGCCTTCGTCTATCTCGGCTGCTGGTTCCTGATGGCGGGCGCCGTTTATCTGTTCTTTGGGCTAGAGACCCGGGGCAAGTCGATCGAGCAGATCGACAAGGAGCTCAACGCGACCGCTGACGTCGCGGCGTCCGCAACGATCCGGCGCGCCTGAGGGAGACGAAGATGAGCGTGACTTCTGCCGATCTTGCCGGCGATCGCGACGTGATCGCCCGCGCCGAGGCGATCAGGGGCGCGGTTGCGGCCGCCTCCGACGATATCGAGATGACGCGCCGCCTGCCGCCCGATTTGCTCGACCGGCTGCATGAGGCCCGGCTGTTCCGCCTGCTGCTGCCGCGGTCGACCAATGGGACCGAGACCGATCCCGTCACCTTCTTCCATGTCATTGAGACCATCGCCAAAGGCGATGCCTCGACGGCGTGGTGCCTGAGCCAGGCCGGCGGCTGTGCGATGTCGGCCGCCTATCTCGACCTGCCGGTCGCGCAGGAGGTGTTCGCCGACCCACGCGCGGTACTCGCCTGGGGTCCCGGCCCGAAGGTCAAGGCGATCGAGTGCGAAGGCGGCTACCGCGTCACCGGGGTCTGGTCGTTTGCCTCCGGCGGGCGGCACGCCACCTGGCTCGGCGCCCACTGCCCTGTCTATGCCGCCGACGGCGCGCCGCGCCGTGACGCCAATGGCGAGCAGGTCGAACGCACCATGCTGGTGCGCACCGAACACGTCGAATGGACCGACATCTGGAACACGGTCGGGCTGCGCGGCACCGCCAGCGACCAGTTCGCGCTCGACGACTTCTTCGTCCGCTCCGACCACTCGATCACCCGCGAATTCGACCGCGAATGCCGCGAGAATGGCCCGCTGTACCGGATGAGCAACCACACCTGCTATCAGATCGGCTTTGCCGGGGTCGCCTGCGGCATTGCCCGCAGCGCGCTGGACAATTTCGTCGATGTCGCCCGCAACAAGGTGCCGCGCGGCATGAAGAAGACGCTGCGCGACAATGCGGTCGTGCAATCCGGCCTCGCCCAGGCCGAAGTCAATCTGCGGGCGGCGCGCGCGTTCCTGCTGCAGTCGATGGCCGACATCTGGAAGGATCTGGTTGCCGGGACCAGCATCACGGTCGCGCAGCGGATGACGATCCGGATGGCGGCAACGCATGCCATCCACAAGGCGCGGGAGGCGGTCGACTTCGCCTACAATGCCGCCGGCGCCACCGCGATCTTCGACGGCCATCCTCTCGAGCGGCGCTTCCGCGACATCCACACCGTGACCCAGCAATTGCAGGGCCGGTTCAGCCATTTCGAGACCGTCGGCGCCTGGATGCTCGGCGTCGATGCCGACCTCAGCTTCGTTTAACCCGATTTCTCAAGGAGAAGAACCATGCCACTGGGTGGACTACAGCATTTCACCATCGAACCGCAGGACCTGGAGAAGACCAAGGAGTTCTATTGCGATGTGCTCGGGCTCGAGAATGGCGATCGGCCGCCGCTCGATTTTCCCGGCTACTGGCTCTATTCCGGCGGCCAGGCCACTGTCCATTTGATGGGCACCCGCAAGCCGCGCGACGGCATCGTGGTGCGCGGCACCGAGAAGAAATATGAGGACACCGGCCGCCTCGACCACATCGCCTTCGCCGCGTCCGACGTCGACGGGGTGCGCAAGCGGCTGCAGGGCAAGAAGGTTCAATTCCGCGAGCAGATCGTGCCGCGCACCGGCGATACCCAAATCTTCCTCTACGATCCCGACGGCGTCGGCGTGGAGCTGAACTTCCCGAAGAGCTGAGCGCCAGCGCTTTTCGGATCGCGGTGGCCGGGCACAGCCGTCCGAAGTAGGGCGTCGCTTTCGCTCGCCTATGTCCCGGCCGTTTGCTGCTATCCGCGGCGGGGTTTGCGCTGTGGATAGTTCCCCACAAGGCCCTGACTCGGCCATCACTCGGGCGCGATCCGGTCCGTTTTTCTTCAACATTGAATGACGAATTAACCGGGCCGCGCCGCTGCGGCAGAATAGCCGGGTGCTGCGCCTTTAACCTACCCCAGGGCTTGGTGGCCCGGCTATTCGTCCCCACTTCGCCGACGATGGATCCTTTAGTCGAGCCCGCGTTCGTGGCTGAGGCGGACCATTTCGTTGATGAAGATCTGTTTCTGCTTGTCGTCGAGGCTCGCAAAGAGCGGCTCCGCGGCGTCGGCGACGCCGCGCTGATCGACCGCGCGGTCGTTGAGGAACTGGGCCTCATTGCGCATCTGCTCGATGATGTCGTCAGGCGGATCGCGCTGTGCGCGCGCAATGCGCAAATTGAGGCGGTCCGCGCCGTTGTGGCCGAGATAGTGCATCGCGCTGTTGAAACCGGACCAGTGTTTCTCCTGCTCCGGCGTCAGGTTCAGCTCCTTCTTGATCCGATCGATGTTGGCGTCGCTGTTGGCGACCATCTGCTCGGCCGTGAGCTGCGGCGCCCCATCCTGGGTCAGCACGGCCGTCTGCTGTTTCGCGCCCTTGTCCTTGGCGGCGGCCTTGGCCGATTTGGTGCCCTTGGCGCCCGGCTTGTCACCGGGGGCCGGGGCCTGCGCGTTCTTGCCGTTAGCGGCACTGGGGGGCGCGCTGTTGGCATTGTTGCCGGTGAACACGCCGGTCACGCCAGTCACCACACCGACGACGCCGCCGATCGCGCCGCCCAGAACACCGCCAACCGGTCCGGCCGCCTTGTTGCCCTCGCGCGCGCCCTTCTCGACGCCCTGCACAATCTGCGCATCGACGATACGAGGCACTGCGAGCAGCATGACGGTGGCGGCCCCAACCGCGGTGCACAATCGCCATTGTGCTCGCAGCTTCGCTACCGGGTTGAGCATGATCGGGTCTCCGTGTTCGATAGTGGATTGCAGAATTGATGCGGGGGTAGGTTCGACGAATCCGGACTTTATCGTTTCCAGCTTCGGCAAGTCTATTGCTCGCGCGGGGCATCAACATGACGGAACACAGCTAGATCAGGCTTGGCCGGAAACCTGCGGCGCAACGGCGCACCGTCCGCGAATACGTCGGTGGCAACTCGTGCGTGCGTCGCAACATGATCGCAAGGCGTGCAGCAAACCGCCGGAAATTGCAGTGAGGTTGACGACACTGCCTGCGATTTGACCACAACGTTAGTTCTACGTGGCACAGGCATTACGTTTCTCGACAGCGGCCGGCAATTCTGTTCTGATTGGTGCAACGAAATCCCGCGATGTCGCGCGAACGCGACGCACAAAAAAGAACATCGGGATTCAAAAAGTCTTTTGTCCGTTGGCTACCAGGGAGGGAATGCCATGTCACGGAAGAAGCTTTCGCGCCGAGAATTCGTTGCAGCGACAGCGCTGTCATCGGCGGCGCTCATTACAGCCCCCTACGTGCGTGGCGCCTACGCAGCCGGCAAGCTATCGATGGGCTTCTGGGATCACTGGGTGCCGGGCGCGAACAGCGCCTCCACCGAGCTCGTCAATGAATGGGCCGCCAAGGAAAAGGTCGAGGTCCAGATCGACTACATCACCAGCCAGGGCAACAAGAACATCGTCACCATCGCCGCCGAGGCGCAGGCGAAATCCGGTCACGATATCTTCCAGATGCCGACCTGGTGGCCACAGGCCAATGCCGAGCTGCTCGAGCCGGTCAACGACATCATGGACCCGCTCATCAAGCTGAACGGCGACGTCAACGGCACGGTGAAATATCTCGGCCAGGCCGACGGCAAATGGCTCGGTGTTCCCGCCAGCGTCGGCAGCCAGATCAAGGGCCCCTGCTCGCGCATCGACCTGATGAAGAAGTATGCCAATATCGACGTGCAGGAGATGTATCCGGCCGGAAGCCCGCCGAAGGCGGACAACTGGACCCTCGATACGTTCCTCAAGGCGGCCGAGGCCTGCCACAAGGCCGGCTTCCCGTTCGGCATCGGTCTCGGCGAAACCAGCGACAATGTCGACACCGCCGGCGCGATCTTCAACTCGTTCGGCGCGCAGCTGGTCGACGCCAAGGGCAACCTCACCGTCAAGACCGACGCGGTGCGCCAATCGCTCGAGTTCTACAAGAAGCTGCTCGCCTTCCTGCCGCCCGACGTCTCCGCATGGGACGATGCCTCGAACAACAAATGGCTGGTCGCCGGCAAGGGCGCGATGATCATGAACCCGCCGAGCGCATGGGCGGTCGCCAAGCGCGATGCCCCGCAGGTCGCGGAGCAATGCTGGACCCACGGCTTCCCGGCCGGACCCAAGGGACGCTTCGCGCCCTATCTGCCGTTCTTCTGGTCGATCTGGTCGTTCTCGAAGAACAAGGAAGCAGCCAAGAGCCTGCTGTCCCATCTGTCGCAACCGGCATCGATCGAGAAGATGGTGGTCGCGAGCGGCGGCTACGACCTGCCGGCCTACGAAAAGCTCACGACGTTGAAGATCTGGGAAGAGGTAGGGCCGCCCAAGGGCACGCTCTACCACTACCCGAACCCCTTCAAACACCAGACGCTGTCGATGGCGGCCTCGCCTGCGCCGCCCAAGGTCGCGCAGCAGATCTACTTCCAGGCCACCCTGACCAAGATGTGCCTGCGCTACTACCAGGGTGAAAGCATGGAAAAGACGCTCGCCTGGGCCGAGGGCGAGTGTGAAGGCTTCATGCGAAGCTGACGACAAGCGAGCTTTCGCGCGACCGCCCTTAGTGCCGGCCGCGCGAGGTCTCGTCTTCACATCCCGACCGCCGAACCGGCGAGCCGTGCAACCAACCCGCGCGAGGGACCTGCGTTATGGTTGACGTCGCATTCCAATCCAACCGCACAGCCGCAGCCCAGGCAGGGCGACGGCGCACCGGTCTGCGCAACGCGCTTCGGCGCAAGTCGATGGCCGCGTTCCTGATGACGCTGCCGCTGATCCTTCTGATCGCGATTCTCGTACTCTACCCGGCCATCTACTCGCTGCATCTGGCGACGCTGAACAAGGCGATGACCAAGTTCGTCGGTCTTGGCAACTTCGAGTTCCTGTTCAAGCGCGAGACCTTCTGGCTGGTGGTCAAGCAGTCCTGCATTTTCGCGATCTCCGCGGTGGTGTTCAAAGCGCTGATCGGCTTCATCGTCGCGCATTTCGTGCACAACGTGCCGGCCAACAAGCAGCGCAAATGGCGCGGCATGCTGCTGGTGCCATGGGTGATCCCGCCGGCCATGAGCACGCTGGCCTGGCTGTGGCTGTTCGATCCGTCCTACAGCGCCTTCAATTACACGCTTTCCTTCTTCGGCATCGGGCCGATCCCGTGGACCGGCGACGCCATGTGGGCGCGCTTCTCGGTGATCCTGGTCAACGTCTGGTACGGCGCGCCGTTCTTCATGATCATGTATCTGGCGGCGTTGAAATCGGTGCCCGAGCAACTCTATGAGGCGGCCGCGATCGACGGCGCCAATTGGTGGCAGCGCATCTGGTACGTGACCTTGCCGATGATGCGCAACATCATTGCGATCACGACGTTGTTCTCGCTGATCGTGACCTTCGCCAATTTCGACATCGTGCGCATCCTGACCGCCGGCGGGCCGCTCGACCACACCCACATCTTTGCGACCTGGGCGTTCCGCGTCGGCATCGAGGGCAGTGACATTCCGCTCGGCGCCAGCGTCTCGCTGTTCATGGTGCCGATCCTCGCGGTCGCGGCGATCTTCATCCTGCGCGACATCACCAAACGCGGGAACGAATCCTGATGAGCACGGTGACGATCGACAAGTCCGGACCGACCCGCAAGGTCAAATACGGCAGCATGAGCCGCGATCGGACCTGGGCGCTGCGCTGGTCCTATTTCTTTCTCACGCTGTTTGCGATCTTCTCGCTGGTGCCGCCGCTCTACATGCTGATCACCTCGCTGAAGAGCAGTGCGGAGATTTCCGCGGCGACCAACCCGTGGTGGGTATATCATCCGACGCTCTCCAACTACGCTGAGTTGCTGACCTCGAACCAGTTCCTCCGCTTCTTCTGGAATTCGGCGTGGGTCTCGATCATCGTGGTCACCATCACGATGCTGATCAGCGTGCCGGCGGCATTCGCCCTGGCGCGAATGAAATTCTGGGGCTCGGCGACGCTCGCGACCGGGGTGTTCCTGACCTATCTCATTCCGGACAGCCTGCTGTTCATCCCGCTGTTCAAGATGTTCGCGGTGATCGGCGACTGGACCGGCGTTCAGCTCATCAATCGCTGGTACGTCCTGCTTTTCATCTATCCGACGCTGACGGTGCCGTTCTGCACCTGGATCATGATCGGCTATTTCGCCTCGATCCCGAAGGAGCTCGACGAGGCCGCGATCATCGACGGCGCGAGCTGGTTCCAGACGTTGACGCGGATCTTCATCCCGGTCGCCCTGCCCGGCCTGATCGCGGCGACGATCTTTGCCTTCACCGTGTCCTGGGCCCAATTCCTCTATCCGCTGGTGTTCACGACCTCGACCGATCAGCTGGTGCTGCCGGTCGGCATCATCACGACCCTGATCAAGGGCGACGTCTTCAACTGGGGGCAGATCATGACCGGCGCCCTGCTCGGCGCCGCGCCGCCGCTGATCATCTACGCCTTCCTGATGGACTACTACATTGCCGGCCTGACCGCCGGTGCGACAAAGGGTTGAACGCGACAAAGGTAGGACTCATGGCTGACGTCAGTTTGCGTAAGGTGGTGAAGCGTTACGACGAGGTCGAGGCGGTGCGCGGCATCGACCTCGATATCGCCGACCATGAGTTCGTGGTGCTGGTGGGCCCAAGCGGCTGCGGCAAGTCGACGACCTTGCGGATGATCGCCGGCCTCGAAGATATCTCCGACGGCGACATCATGATCGGCGGCGACGTCGTCAACGACGTGCCGCCGAAAGACCGCGACATTGCGATGGTGTTCCAGAACTATGCGCTGTACCCGCACATGACGGTCGCCGAGAACATGTCGTTCGGGCTGCGGCTGAAGCACTACCCCAAGGCCGAGATCAAGAGCCGGGTCACGGAGGCCGCCCGGATGCTCGACATCACCGACCTGATCGACCGCAAGCCGAAGCAACTCTCTGGCGGCCAGCGCCAGCGCGTCGCGATGGGACGCGCGATCGTGCGCAACCCGAAAGTGTTCCTGTTCGACGAGCCGCTGTCCAACCTCGACGCCAAATTGCGCGTGCAGATGCGGATCGAGATCAAGAAGGTGCACCAGAAGGTCCGCACCACGACCGTCTACGTCACCCATGACCAGGTCGAGGCGATGACGCTGGCCGACCGCGTGGTGGTGATGAACCACGGCAGGATCGAGCAGATCGGCACGCCCAACGAGCTCTATCACAAGCCGGCGACGAAGTTCGTCGCAAGCTTCATCGGCTCGCCCGCGATGAACTTCGTGCCGTGCCGGCTCGAGGACGTCGGCGGCAAGCTCAACGTGCGGCTGACCGATCGCCTCACCTTCCCGCTGCCGCCGGCGCGCGCCGCCCGCTACCAGGCGCTTTCCCGCACCGACAAGCTGTTGCTGGGCCTCCGGCCTGAGCATGTCATGGAGGCCCGCCCGCATGCCGAGCCCGGTATCGAGCCGTTCGATGCGGTGCTCGACGTCACCGAGCCGATGGGGATGGAGACGCTGGTCTACTTCACGCTCGAGGGCTCCCAGCTCTGCGGCCGGGTCAATCCCAATGCCGGCGCGCAGGATGGCAGCCCGCTCCGATTGGCTGTGGACCTCAACAATATGCATTTGCTAAATGAGGTGACCGGCGTCGTCCTTTGACGGCGTACAAGAAACCTCAAGGGCAGGAAATGGCCACCAACAAGAAGAAGATTTTCATCACCCAGACTCTGTCGCCGGGGGCACGGGTGCTCCTCAACGAGCGGGACGACGTAGACCTGATCGAATTTCCCAACCTGATCTCGGCCAAGGACTTCCAGTCCATGCTGGAGCAGCATGCACCGGTCCATGGAGTGGCGCTCGGCGCCACCCGGTTCGGCGAGGCGGAGCTGGAAGCCTCCAAGGGCATGATGGTGGTGACCCGGATCGGCGTCGGTTATGACGCCGTCGACGTGCCGGCGCTGTCCCGCCGCAAGGTACCGCTGATGGTCGCAGGCACCGCGAACTCGCCCTCGGTCGCCGAGCAGGCATTGTTCATGATGCTGACGCTGGCCAAGCGCGCGAACGAAATGCACGCCATGGTCAAGGACGGTACCTGGGCGAGCCGGCTCGGCGTGCTGCCGTTCGATCTCTACGGCAAGACGGTGCTGATCGTGGGCTTCGGCCGCATCGGCACTCGCACCGCCAAGCGCTGCCTTGCGATGGAAATGAACGTGCTGGTCTACGATCCATACAAGCCCGCCAGCGAGATCACGGCGGCCGGCTGCGAGGCGGTGCCGAGCCTAGAGGCGGCATTGCCGCGGGCGGATTTCGTCACGATCCACTGCCCGAAATCATCAGAGACCGTCGGCATGTTCAACGCGGCGCGGATCAGGCTGATGAAGCCGACCGCCTATCTCATCAACACCGCCCGCGGCGGCATCGTCGATGAGAAGGCGCTGCACGATGCGCTGGTGTCGGACAAGATCGCCGGCGCCGGCCTCGACGTGTTCGAGGTCGAACCGCCACCGGTCGGCCAGCCCCTGCACGCTTTGCCGAACGTGATCATGGCGCCGCATGTTGCCGGCGTCACCGTCGAGGCCGTCGATCGCATGAGCGAGCAGACCGCGCGCAATATCCTGAGCGTGCTGGACGGCAATCCGCTGCGCCAGAATGTGATCAACCAGGACGTCCTCGGCTGAGCGTTCAGCCTTCCTCTTTGCGCCGCGGCCGATCCTTGCGATTGGCCCGGCGATGCGGAGTACCCACATGGCCTTCAAGGAATTCGGCGACTACGACGCGGTCGGTCTGGCCGAGCTCGTCCGCAACAAGGACGTGACGGCAAAGGAGCTGCTCGACGAGGCCGTCGCGCGCACGGCCGCCGTCGATCCGAAGATCAATGCGGTCGTCGTCAAGCATTACGACTATGCCGAACGCCAGATTGCCAAGGGATTGCCTGATGGTCCCTTCACCGGCGTGCCGTTCCTGCTCAAGGACCTCGACCTGCTCGAGGGCACGCGTACCACGTCGGGCGCAAGCCTGCTGAAGGAGTTCGTTGCCGACCACAACGGCACGCTGGCCCAGCGCTTCCTCGACGCCGGCCTGACGATCTTCGGCAAGAGCGCGAGCCCCGAGTTCGGCCTGATGCCGACGACGGAATCCCGCCTGTTCGGCCCGACCCGCAATCCCTGGAATCTCGACCACTCCTCCGGCGGATCGTCCGGCGGTGCGGGGGCTGCGGTCGCGGCGCGCATCCTGCCCGTCGCACACGCCAGCGACGGCGGCGGGTCGATCCGGATCCCCGCTTCCGCCTCCGGCGTGTTCGGCGTGAAGCCGACGCGCGCCCGCAACCCGTGTGGTCCCGATCGCGGCGAAGGCTGGGGCGGCTTTTCAGTTGGTCACGTGCTCAGCATCAGCGTCCGCGACAGCGCGGTGATGATGGATGCGATCCATGGCCCGGAGCCGTCGAGCCTCTACGTCGCGCCGCCGCCGCAACGGCCGTTCTCCCAGGAGGTGGGCCGCGATCCCGGGCATTTGCGCATCAGCTTCACCGACAAGTCGCCCTATGGCGACGCCATCGATCCCGAGATCGCTACGGCGGTCCGCGACATTGCCAAGCTGCTGGCGGGCCTCGGCCATCATGTCGAGGAGCGCGCGCCGCCGCTTGCGGCCGATCCGGCAGCGACCATGACGACGATCGTCGGCGGCAATACGGCGCTGACGATCCGCCTGATCGAGCAGCGCGTCGGGCGCAAGCTGACCTCCGACGACGTCGAGCGCCTGACGCTGGCGAGCGCAGAGAATTCAGTCAAGCTGACACCGGTCGACTACGTCGCCGCGCAGCTTGCGGCATTCCAGATCTCACGCGGACTCGCGACCTTCTTCGAGGGCTGCGACATCTTCCTTAGCCCGACCTTGTGCGCGCCGCCGCTCCGCCTCGGCGAGCTGAACACGATGTCCGAGGATCTGACCCACATTGCACCGGTCTTGCGCCGCTACATGCCGGGCACCTCGATGTTCAACATGTCCGGGCAGCCGGCGATGTCGGTGCCGCTGGCCTGGAACAAGGCCGGTTTGCCGCTCGGCATGATGTTCGCGGCCAAGCTCGGCGAGGAAGGCCTGCTGTTCCGCCTGGCCGGCCAGCTCGAACAGGTCCGTCCCTGGAAGGACCGCCGCCCGCCGGTGTCCGCCTAATAGCGTTTTCGAGCGAAGTGGCTCCCGGTTCGCGTCAAGAAAACGCGTCAGATAAAGAAACCTGCAGCTGCGGCTCTGATTCAATCAGAGCCGTAGCTGCAGGCTGACAAAGGGTAGTTCAATCAGCTAGATAGGGAGGGCGTCGGCACGATTCCGCCGGCGTCATGCCTGGGAGACCGAACCGTGAGCGACCCGACCGACAATGCGCTCGCCGCAATCGCGAGCATTCTCGATCAGACGACGACGCCTCCCGAGACGGCCAAATCAGCCGACAAGTCGGCGGACAAGACGGCGGAGAAGGCAGCCGAGCCCGTCGAGGAGCCGCCGGTCTCCGCGGCGATGCCACCGCCTCTGCCATCGACCATCGGAATCGTCTCCATCGAAGCCGTGTCCGTCGAGGGCGCGCCCGTCGAGCCGCCGCCGATGGAGCAGCCCGAGCCGGTCGAACCGGAGTCGATCGAACCGAAGTCGGTCAAAGCAGAGTCAGTCGAACCGGAGCCGAGCGAGCCGGAGCCCGTCCAACCGCCGCGACCGATCGAGGCCAACGGCTATTCCAAGTCCGGCCCAGGCCCGATGGCCGCGCTGCGCTTCCGCTGGACGGTGCGCGAGGACGATGGCCGCTACTATGTCGACGAGACTGTCGGCGAAGGATCGAGCCCGCACGTCAACGGCCCGATGGACGGCGACGCCGCGATCAAGTTCGTCGACGAACGCGAGGCCGAAGCGCGGCGGCGCTTCGAGCATTTCAAGCACGAGATGATCAGCCGAAGCGCGACCGCGCTTCGGGCGAGCAAGGACAGCAACGAGGGCTAGCCCCGCGGCGGCCTCGGTGGTCCCAGAAAGTCCTTCTTCGCAAGATCGACGCCGGCGTGGCGCAGGATGTCGTAGGCCGTTGCGACATGGAAGAAGAACTGCGGGACGCTGAAGGTCAGAATCAGGGATTTGCGGGTGAAGGGCCTGGTCGCTCCGCTCCGGAACGTGAAGACGACGTCCTTGTCGGCAGCGGCGTCGATCGCCGCTTCCGGCAGGCTCTGCGCAAAATCGATCGTGGCCGCAATCCGCGCTTTCAGCTCGGCAATGTCTGGCTCCGCCTCGGCGAAGGCCGGTGGCGCGCAGCCCGCGAGCAACGCGCAGCTCAGGACGACATGCCGGTTCGCCTCTCCGACCTGCTGGCGAAGGCTGTACATGTCAGGCGAAAGCCGCACTGCCAGCAGCACGTCAGGATCGACATTGCGCGCCCTGGCGTGGGCCTCCGCATGATCGAGCAGCGCGGAAAGATTGCGCAGATACGGCACATAGACGCCGACGGATGCTTCATGGAGCGAGATGGTCACTTTTGCGCCTGCTGTGCTGGCTCGATCGTCCCATCTGGTCTAAATGCTCCGCAACGACATGTCATGGGAATTGACGGAGACATCAGATGTTTCGCGCGCTGACCGGCCTCGCCCTCGCTTTGCTTCTGTCTGCCGCGCACGCGCAGCAGGCGCCGTCGCGGCTCGACGAGATCGTCAAGCGCGGCACCTTGCGCGTCGGCATGACCGGCGACTACCTGCCCTTCACCGCGCTCGACAAGGAAGCGAAGGCGTTCCGCGGCTTCGACGTCGACATGGCGCAGTCGCTCGGCAAGGCGCTGGGCGTCAAGGTCGAGTTCGTGCCGACCTCGTGGCCGCAGATGATGAAGGATTTCGAGGCCGACAGTTTCGACATCGCGATGGGCGGCGTCTCCATCACCTTCGACCGGCAGAAGAAGGGCCTGTTCTCGACCCCGATCATGCGCGAGGGTAAGACCCCGATCGCGCGCTGCGCCGACAAGGGCAAGTTCGAGACAATCGCGGAGATCGACAAGCCGGGCACCCGCGTCATCGTCAATCCCGGCGGCACCAATGAGCGCTTTGCCCGCGCCAATGTGAAGACCGCCGAGATCCGCGTCTTCAACGACAATTCAAAAATCTTCGACGAGATCGCCAAGGGCGACGCCGACCTGATGATGACCGATGCGTCCGAGACGCGCTATCAGCAGAAGCTGCATCCCGGCGTGCTCTGCGCCGTGCATCCCGACAAGCCGTTCGACTTCGCGGAGAAGGCCTACTGGATGCAGCGCGACGTCGCCTTGAAAGCGTTCGTCGACCAATGGCTTCATATGGCGCGTGAGGATGGCAGCTACGCGCAAATCTATGCTGCGTGGTTCGAATAGCTTGCGGCAAACGCGCCTGCTTGAGTGCCCACAAAGTTGACGCGCTCGGCCTGAAACCAGGCCGCAATCCAGTGACTTGAACCAAACTCCCGAGGACACGACTCATGTTTTGACCGTGATTGGGTCACGTTCAACGGAGCGGGTCACCACGTAGCCTTGGGAATGATTCCCTGCACTGGAGGTCGAGATGAGGAAGCTTCTCGCGATCGCCACGCTGTTGCTGGCGAGCACGGCGGAAGTGCAGGCGCAATACACCTTCGACTATGACGGCCGTACCATCCGGATCGATCCGGATCGCGGAACGGTTTCGATCCCCGGCGTCTACGACAATACGCCCCGCCGCACCAAGCGCGCCAAGGGCGAGGACACCGGGCAGAAGCGCAAGCCGGCTCCGGCGGAAGCCAAGACTGACGCCAAGACAGCTCCCACGACAAATCCCCAGCCCGCGCCCGGCGCGCCGCCAGCGGCTGCCGCGCCCGCCCCGGCTGCCGTTGATCAGGCCGCGGCCCCGGCGGCGCCCACGCCAGCGACACCTACGGACCCGGCCACCACGAGCGTCGCAGCCACGCCGCCTCCGGCTGCCGCAGCGACCACGCCGCCGCCACCCGCGCCGCCAGTTGTGCCGCAAAACAGCGTAGCGCCGGCGGCAAGGCCCGCCGCGGCCCCTACGGTCGGCGCCGTCGCGCCGACCGCGCCCAAGCCAGCCGCGGTCCCGGCACAAGCCGCCAATTCACCGCTCGGGGTCTGGCTGACCGAAGAGAAGGAAGGCAATGTCCGCATCGAACAGTGCGGCGCCAATCTCTGCGGCTACGCCGTCGACAAGAAGTCGAATGCCAACGGCGAACAGATTCTCATCAGCATGAAGCCCGGCAAGGACAAGTGGAGCGGCCGCATCTTCGATCCCAGCAGCGGCAGCACTTACGATTCGACCATCGCGATGAAGAGCCCCGACACGTTGCGTGTCCAGGGCTGCGCGTTCGGCGGCATGTTCTGCGGCGGCCAGACCTGGACGCGGGTGAATTGATCGCCTCCATTGGAAAATCAAAAAGCCCCGCTCGATGAGCGGGGCTTTTTTCTTGGCTGGCAGCGGCGTCTCAGCCGAGCTTGCCGTTGTATTCCTCGTCGGTCACATGCTCCATCCAGGTCGAAAACACGCCGTCGAGCGCCTCCTGCATGGCGATATGGGTCATGCTGTTGTCTGGCGAGGCCCCGTGCCAGTGCTTCTCGTTCGGCGGAATCCAGACGACGTCGCCGGGGCGGATTTCCCTGATCGGGCCGCCCTTCGCCTGCACCCGGCCGATGCCGGAGATCACGTAGAGCGTCTGTCCGAGCGGATGGGTGTGCCAGGCCGTGCGGGCGCCGGGCTCGAACGACACGCGCGATGCGTTCAGGCGCGCCGGTGCGGGCGCCATGTTGATCGGGTCCTGCAGCACGCTGCCGGTGAAGTTTTCCTTCGGCGCGCGGCGAGTCGGCCGCGAGCCGGAAACGTGGATATCCATGGGGTTACCTCCCTCTCTTGATGTTATTTCTTGCTTGACGCTATTTCTTGCTTGCGGCGTAGCGCGCCTTGGTCTCGGCGTTCATCGGATAGAGGCCGGGCAGCTGCGCACCGTTGTTCACCTCGTTGACGATCCAGGCTTCCATCCGCTCCTGCTCGGGCCCCTCGGCCAGCACGTGATCGAGGAAGGCCTGCGGGATCAGCACGGCGCCGTCCTGGTCGGCCACCACCACGTCGTTCGGAAACACGGCAACGCCGCCGCAGGCGATCGGTTCACCCCAGCCGACGAAGGTCAGGCCTGCGACCGACGGCGGCGCGGCGTAGCCGTCGCACCACACCGGCAGGCCGGTGCCGAGCACGCCCTCGACGTCGCGCACCACGCCGTCGGTGATCAGCGCCGTCACCCCGCGCTTGACCATGCGCGCGCAGAGGATGTCGCCGAAAACGCCGGCGTCGGTGATGCCCATGGCATCGATCACGGCAATGCAGCCCGAAGGCATCGCCTCGATCGCGGTGCGGGTCGAGATCGGCGACGACCAGGATTCCGGTGTCGCCAGATCCTCGCGGGCCGGCACGAAGCGCAGCGTGAAGGCGGGTCCGATCAGCCGCTTCTGCCCCGGCTTCAGCGGCTTGGTGCCGCGCATCCAGATGTTGCGCAGGCCCTTCTTGAGCAGCACGGTGGTGATGGTGGCGGTGGACACGTGCGACAGCGTCGCGATCGCTTCGGCGGACAGTGACATCTGGAAAGGTTGCTCCGATGGGAGGAAAAGTCCGGCGCATGTTGCCGGGCAAAGGCGTTGCGTCAAGGGCAGCGCGAAAATGCTGCGATCATCGAAATTTATCGCCGGCATGCCGATTAATTTATTGAAGTTGCTGTATCTTTTTGCACGAGACGAATTCCGTTTCGCTGCAAAACACGCTAGCTTGATGGCCAACGAGTCCGTTTGATCCAATGGCCGAAACGCTAGCTCCTCCCCGCCTTTTGCCGAGTGGCGACAGCGCCATCACGGTGGAATTCAGCCGCACCATCGACGACGCCGCCAACCGGCGGGTGCTGGCGCTCGACCGCCTGATCGCGGCCGAGCCGATCGCCGGCATCACCGAGACCGTGCCGACCTACCGCTCGCTGCTGGTGCATTACGATCCCGTGCAGATCACCTTCGACGCGCTCGCCGAGCAGCTGCTCGCGCGCGCGGCCAAGGCGCCACCGAGCGAAAGCGGAACGCGGCGCTGGCGCATCCCGGTCACCTATGGCGGCGAGCACGGCATCGATCTGGAGGATGTGGCGAAGGCGCTAAAGACCACGCCGGATGAGATCGTGGCCCGCCATGTCGCCGGCGACTATCGCGTCGCGATGATCGGCTTCACGCCAGGCTGGTCCTATCTCAGCGGGCTGGAGAAATTCCTGCACATGCCCCGGCGCAAGGACCCGCGGCTGCTGACCCCGGCCGGCACCATCTCGATCGGCGGCATTCAGACCGGCGTGCAGTGCCTGGCCGGCCCGAGCGGCTGGCACCTGCTCGGCCGCACCCCCGTGCGAACCTACCAATTGCATCGCGATCCGACCTTCCTGCTGGAGCCGGGCGACGCCATCACCTTCTCGGCGGTCGATGCCAAGACCTTTGCCGAACAGGACCGCGCCGCCGAGGCTGGCGAGTTCGTCGCAGAACTGGTGACGCCATGAGCAAGCTCGTCGTCAGCTCGATCGGACCGGCAAGCTCGGTGCAGGACGGCGGGCGTCCGGGCTCGCAGCGTTACGGCCTGACGCCGAGCGGCGCGATGGACCGGCTTTCGCTCGCCGCCGCCAACGCGCTGGTCGGCAACGATCTGCTCGCCGCCGCAATCGAGATCGGCCCGTTCGGCGCAGCCTTCACCGCGCGTGGCGGCGCCGTGCGCGTCGGGCTCGCCGGCGCGCCGCGCAATGCCGATATCGGCGGACGCGCGGTTGCCTTCGACGGTACGGCGACCCTCGCGGAGGGTGAGACGCTCAATCTCGGCTTCGCGCGCGGCGGCTCGTTCAGCTATCTCGCGATCGAGCACGGCATCGAGGGTGAGCCGATGTTCGGCAGCCTCGCCGTCAACGCCCGCGCCGGGCTCGGCAGCCCGTACCCGCGGCCGCTGCAGAGCGGCGACGAGCTGAAGACGCAGGCTGCCAGCGGCGCCGCCGAGCGCCGCATCGAATTGCCCGCTGCGACCGATGCTCCGATCCGCATCGTGTTCGGCCCGCAGGACGACGAGTTCGCCGAAGAGAACAAGAAACTGTTCACTGACAGCGAGTGGAAGATCTCGGCCACCAGCGACCGGATGGGCTACCGCCTCGAAGGCCCGGTGATAAAACACCTCGACGGCCACAACATCGTTTCCGACGGCACCGTGAACGGCAGCATTCAGGTGCCCGGCAACGGGCAGCCGATCGTGCTGATGCCGGACCGCGGCACCAGCGGCGGCTATCCGAAGATCGCGACCGTGATCACGGCCGATTTCGGCCGCTTCGCGCAGATCTCCGCCGGCCGGCCGTTCCGCTTCAAGGCGGTGACGATGGCGGAAGCGCAGGCCGAGGCGATCAAGTTCCATCAGTTGCTGCGGTCGCTGCCCGAACGTCTTCGCGGCATCGAGGATTTTGGCCTCAACATCGAGGCGCTGAGAGATGCTAACGTCGCGGGCCAGGCGGTCAGCGCCATCGACGCCGCGACCTGGCAGGTCGCCGTCCCGTAGAATCAAACCAACAACAAGCGGATCTGTTGTCATGACCTCAACCATCGACCTCAATTGCGATCTCGGCGAAAGTTTTGGGCCCTGGGAAATGGGCAATGATGCCGCGATGATCGAGCTTGCGACCTCGGTCAACGTTGCCTGCGGCTTCCATGCCGGCGACGCCGACATCATGCGCAAGACGGTCGAACTGGCGAAGGCGCGCGGCGTCAGCGTCGGCGCCCATCCCGGCTATCGCGACCTGCACGGCTTCGGCCGCCGCCCGATGCCGGGACTGACGTCCTCGGAGATCGAAAACCTGATCGCCTACCAGATCGGCGCCTTGCAGGCGATCGCGACCGCGGCCGGCCACAAGGTCACCCATGTGAAGGCGCATGGCGCGATTTCCAACGTTGCCTGCGAGGACGACATGACCGCAAGGGCGATCGCCAATGCGATCAAGGCGGTCGACCCCAATCTCATCTTCGTGGTTCTCGCGAACTCGAAGCTGGTGCGCGCCGGCGAAGCCGCCAATCTGCGGATGGCGCATGAGGTGTTCGCCGACCGCGCCTATGAGGACGACGGCAATCTGGTGTCGCGCAAGAAGCCCGGCGCGGTGCTGCACGATCCCAAGGCGATCGCCGAGCGCGTAGTACGGATGGTGCAGGATGGCGCGGTGGTGTCGGTCACCGGCAAGGTGATCAAGATGCGGACCGATACCGTCTGCATCCATGGCGACACGCATGGCGCCGTCGAGATCGCGCGCGGCCTGCGCGAGGCGCTGAGCAAGGCCGGCATCACGGTCGCGCCGTTCAAGACCGCGCACTGAGCCGCGAACGCATCGACCGACAAGGGCCGGCCTTCGCGCCGGCCCTTTTAGATTCCGTTAAGAGTCTTCCTAAACCCAAACTTGCCGTTTGATTGCTAGGTGCAGCTTCCGAGCCTTTGATTGTCCTCTCAGGAAATTGGGTACGAAAGCATGTTCCGCACCAGCCTCTCCCTCGCAATTGCCGCGGTTGCCACGGCCGCCTTCACCAGCGCAGCATCTGCCGGCTGCTACAGCTGCTACACGCCGCCGCCCCAGCCCTGCACGACCTGCTACCAGGTGCAGAGCGTGCCGCCGCAATATCGCACGGTGCAGGAGACCGTGATGGTGGCGCCGGGCCGCGTGATCGCGCATCGCACGCCGGCGCAGTATCGGACCGTGATGGTGCCGCAGACCGTGATGGTCGCACCGGAAGGCGTCGCCTATGAGCGCATCGCGCCGCAATACGCCACCCAGGAGCGCACCCAGATGGTGTCGCCGGGCTATTCCTACTATGCGCCGGTGCAGCCGACCTGCAACACCTGCGGCGGTGGCGGCGGTTACGGCTACGGATATGGATACGGCTCCGGATACTGAACGATCAGCATCCCGCCAACACAAAGCCGCCGCCTGAGGACATCAGACGGCGGCTTTTGTATTTCCGAAGACGTCAGAACGGATGGACGGACAGCGTGCCGAACACGATGGCCGCGATCACCGCAAAGGCGCTGTAGAGCGCCGCGGTATGAATTCCGCTTCCGGACTTCCTTGAAACTTGTCGCGCGTAAAAGTGCAGGCGGGCTTCCGCCGATAGTTCGCGCATGGTCGATCTCCAACGCCCCATTCTCGGGCATATGGAATAGCGTTCGCGCCGGGATTCAAGCGGGCGGCGAAAATAGCGATGCCGCCACCTCGGGGAACTGGGTTCCGAGTGGAATATTCTTCCTCGTGGTTTCCCCCGAGAATCTTATTCGTTGCAATTCGAGGCGTCGGGAACCAGCGCCGGTCCCGCAATAACCGAAAATCTCGAAAACAACCCCATGCAAAGTAGCCGGAGGTGGATAGCTGAGAGGATGTGAAGCCATATCCTCGTCCACCGCAGTCATCGCCCGGCCTGTGCGCAATTGCGCACATGGACCGGGCGACCCAGTACGCCGCGGCCCCTCGGCTCAAGCACTGCGGTCTCTGGAATACTGGATCACCCGCATGCGCGGGTGATGACACTGAGCAAGCAGAGCAATCAACCCGTCACCCTGTGAGGCGCCGCCGTTGCGTCGCGCTCAGGGCTTCCAGCGCCCGATCTTGAACGCCGCCAGGTGGCCCGGAACGTCGCTCGGATCGAACGGTGGACCGGCGAACGCGCCGATCAAGTTGGGGACTCCCGTTGGGCGGCCGGACGCGGCGTCATAGAGGTCGGGCCTGAACACGGCCATGGCGGACTTCAGCGCCTCCGGCTTGAATGGCGTCTGGCCCCAGCGAACCATCTGGGCGTAGAGCCATGCCGCCTGCCCCGGGTCCGGCCGCGCAGCGGCCTCGCGCCCGACCAGCAAATAGCGGTTGCTTTCGCGCATCGTGCCATCAGGCGCGATCTTCAGCCGGCCATCGAACGTGCGCTGGATGACGCTGGCGTCGACGCCGATCCGCTCCGGCTGAGCCAGGATGCGCGCCACCTCGGACCGGTTCTCGGGCTGCTCGATGAACTCCGCGGCGCGCAGATGCGCGCGCACCAGCGACGCCACGGCGTCGGGATGCTTCTCCGACCAGGCCTGGCGCACCGCCAGCACCTTCTCGACCGCACTGAGCAGGATGTCGGAGACGAAGTGCAGGATATGGCCGATGCCGAGATCGACCGCGACCGAATTCCAGGGCGCGCCGACGCAGAACGCGTCGACATGGCCGTTGGCGAGACTGTCCACCATGTAGGGTGGCGGCAGCACCACGAGCTGGATGTCCTCGTCCGGATCGACGCCACCGGCGGCCATCCAGAACCGCAGCTGATAATTGTGGGTCGAGAACGGGAAGGTCATGCCGAAGGTCAACGGCTCCGCCCCGCTCTTCCGCCGCTTCGCCACGACACGGGCAAGCGCCTGCGAGGTCGCCATCGGGTCGAAGCGGTCGCCGTCGATCTCGTCCATCAGCGCTGCATGCAGCGCCGGCGATACCGTGATGGCGTTGCCGTTGAGCCCGAGATTGAAGGGGGCTGCGATCGGCACCTTGACGTGGCCGAGCCCGAGGCTCGAGGCGATCGCGACCGGCGCCAGCAGATGGGCGGCATCGAACAGGCCGATATTGAGCTTGTCGCGGACATTCGACCACGACACTTCGCGGACCAGGGTGACGTCGAGGCCCTCGGCCGCGGCAAAGCCCTTGTCGACAGCTACGATCAGCGCGGCTGCGTCCACCAGCGGAATGAACCCGACGCGTAAGGGTGTGGTCATTTCAGCAGCTCCGACGCCGTCAGGATCGATTGCGCGATCTCCCCGATCTTCTTCTTCTCGCGCATCGCGGTCGAGCGCATCAGCACATAGGCCTCCTCTTCGGTCAGCCCCTTCACCTTCATCAGGATGCCTTTGGCGCGGTCGATCACCTTGCGCTCCTCCAGCGCATGCTTGGTGCGGTCGAGTTCGTCCTGCAGCTTGGCGAAGGCATTGAAGCGGGAGACGCAGAGATCGAGGATCGGCTTCATCCGCTCCTTCTTGAGGCCGTCGACGATGTAGGCGGAGACGCCCGCCTCCACCGACGCCTGGATCGAGGCGGCATCGCTCTGGTCGACGAACATCGCGATTGGCCGGCGGACGGCTCGGCTGACCTGGAACATCTGTTCCAGCACGTCGCGGCTGGGGTTCTCAAGGTCGATGACGATGATATCGGGGTCAAGCGCATAAATCCGCGAGAGCAGGCTCTGCATCTCGCTGATATGGACGACGTCGGTATAGCCGGCCTCCCGCAGCCCCTCCTCGAGGATGGCTGCGCGGATCGGGCTCTCGTCGACTATGACGATCTTGGGAGACGACTCAGCGCTCATCGACGACTCTTAAGGACCCGGCAAAGCCATCCATAACATGCCGGAAGCCCCTGGAAAGGGTTGTAATTCTCGGCAATTGGGACTAGCTCCTGCCCATCAATCAGGCAGATTTGGGTAGATATGCAAGAGGCGGCCGCGCCGAAAGTGAGCTTTGTGTCCTTGGGGTGCCCCTGAGGCGACGAATGTAAACTACTGAGCGATGCTTTGAGAAGGTCTGCACCTCACCATGCGAGATCAGCTACGCCAAGTTTGTCGGCAAGGCGTCTAACGTGAGCTGCGTGTCCGGGAATCGAAGTCTCTCTTGCCTGAGCTGCCAGGAGAATACGCGCGTCCTCTTTTTGACCTCGTCCGGCCAGGATAATCGCGCAAACGATCCGTGGCGGCGAGGAAGCGTAAGGAGCCTTCGACACTCCTAGCCATTGCTTTAGAATCGCATCGCGCGTTTCGAATTTTTTGAAGAAAGGAATCGCGTCCCGTTCAATGCGCTGCCGAAGATCGTGAGCCAGAGACTCATGCGCTTGGATGTCCCACCACACATCTCTGCCTTCAGGGCCAAGGACTGGCAGCCGGGTGCGAATGCAGCAATGATATTCCTGAACGAACGATTTTGGGGCCCCTCCGCCGTTTTGCTCGGCAACCTCCGGAACGAAAATGCCCAAGTTTATCGTGAATTTGCCATAGAGGTTTTCGCGCAATCCCGGCACGTAGGTCGTGCCGGGAGGATCGAAGCTGCCCATCTGTATCTTAACGACTTCCGTCAATCCATCTGAAGTCGTTCGATTGAATGTTCGGTCGCGCGCGCGGAAACCGCCATCCTTCAAGACCGGGCGGAGTTGCCCCTGTACCCCGTCTAAACTCTTTGCAAGGTCGGATTTTCCGGAGGTCATAATATTGCTTGTGCCGTCGGTGCGGGGAACCGCTGCGTAGCCGGAAGATTAGCCCACTTCAATGGGCCAAGTTTTCCGTTCGGAGTAACAATCCGCGCCGCAAGTCATTGAATTTTCCCGTCGGATCAATTACTTCGATCGCCATATCCGAACAATTCAGATCAGGCTCCAGGCGACCACATGGAAAGAGCGCCCCATATTTCGTTCGTCAGTCTCGGCTGCCCCAAGGCGCTGGTCGATTCCGAGCGCATCATCACCCGGCTGCGCGCGGAGGGCTATGAACTCGCGCGCAAGCATGACGGCGCCGACATCGTGATCGTCAACACCTGCGGCTTCCTCGACAGCGCCAAGCAGGAATCGCTCGCCGCGATCGGCGAGGCGATGGCCGAGAACGGCAAGGTCATCGTCACCGGCTGCATGGGCGCCGAGCCGGAGCAGATCGAGAGCGCCTATCCCGGCGTGCTCTCGATCACGGGGCCGCAGCAATATGAGAGCGTGCTGGATGCCGTGCACCGCGCGCTGCCGCCGGTGCACAATCCACACATCGACCTGGTGCCGCCGCAGGGCGTCAAGCTGACGCCGCGGCACTACGCCTATCTGAAGATTTCCGAAGGCTGCAACAACCGTTGCAGTTTCTGCATCATCCCGAAGCTGCGCGGCGATCTGGTGTCGCGGCCGGCCAATGACGTGCTGCGCGAGGCCGAGAAGCTGGTGAAGGCCGGCGTCAAGGAATTGCTGGTGATCTCGCAGGACACCTCGGCCTATGGCGTCGACCTGAAATACGCCGAGAGCCCCTGGCAGGATCGCAGCGTCCGCGCCAAATTCTTCGATCTCGCCAAGGAGCTCGGCGAGTTCGGCGCCTGGGTGCGGCTGCAATATGTCTACCCCTACCCGCATGTCGACGAGGTCATCGGCCTGATGACCGAGGGCAAGGTGCTGCCCTATCTCGACATCCCGTTCCAGCATGCGAGCCCGGACGTGCTGCGCGCGATGAAGCGCCCGGCCGCGCAGGAGAAGACGCTGGCGCGGATTCAGAAATGGCGCGAGCAGTGCCCCGAGCTGACGCTGCGCTCGACCTTCATCGTCGGCTTCCCCGGCGAGACCGATGCCGATTTCGCCTATCTGCTCGACTGGCTCGATGAGGCCGGGATCGACCGCCTCGGCTGCTTCAAATACGAGCCGGTGGCCGGTGCCACGTCGAACGCGATCGGCAATGCCGTGCCCGACGAGGTCAAGCAGGAGCGCTGGAATGCGCTGATGGCGCGGCAGCAGAAGATTTCGGCGAGGCGCCTGAAGCGCAAGGTCGGCACCCGCCAGCAGGTGATCATCGACGAGGTCGGCCCGACGGTTGCAAAAGGCCGGTCCAAGGCCGACGCGCCAGAGATCGACGGCGCCGTCTATCTCACCAGCCGCCGCCCGCTGAAAGTGGGCGAGATCGTCACCGCGAAGATCGAGCGCTCCGACCAATACGACCTGCACGGCAGCGTCGCGGGATTCTAGCCCCAGGCCAATCCTTCAAGACCTCGGCGGGTGCCGGGCATCGCCCGTTCCTGTGAACCCGGCGGCAGCCTGGGCTCACAAAGCAGTGGCGGCCATTTGGTCGCGCGGAGCCTGGTCTTGCGGCATTCATGGAAGCAACTGTTGGTGCGCGGCCGGCTGGCGGTCGCCGTCCTGATCTGGCTCGCGCCGCCGCTCGCCGCGACGGCCGCCCTCGCCGAGCCGCAGCCGTCCTCCGAAACCACCGCACAGGCCTGGTGCTTCGGCAGGAAAGACCCCGCACAGCGCATCGGGGGCTGCAGCTTTCTCCTTGCCCTGCGCAAGTTGCGGGGGAAGCAGCGCGCCGGCGCCTCCCTCAACCGCGGCAGCGCCTATCTCGAAAGCAACGATCTCGATCGCGCGATCGCCGACTTCACGGACGTGATCAAATACGAGCCGATGCGCGCCAAGGGATTGGCCAACCGCGGCGAGGCCTATCGCCGCAAGGGCGATGTCGCGGCCGCCATCGCCGATCTCGATCAGGCCATCGCACTCGATCCCAGGGATGCGATCGCATACTACAACCGCGGCATCGCCTACAGCGACCGTGGCGAACCTGTTCTCGCCATCGCCGACTACAACGAAGCCATCCGCCTCAGCCCGAAGGACGCCTGGTACTACAACAATCGCGGCAACTCCTACGTCGACGCCAAGCAGCCGGATCGCGCGATGGCCGACTATGATCGCGCCATCCGTCTCGATCCGAAATTTGCGCTCGCCTATTACAATCGCGGCAATGCCTATCGCGGCCGCGACGATTTCGAACACGCGCTGGCCGATTACAACACGTCGCTCCGGCTCGATCCCCGCTATGCGCCGGCCTACGGCAATCGCGCCCGGCTGTTTCGCGATCGTGGCGAGATCGATCGGGCGCTCGCCGATCTCGATCAATCGCTGCGGCTCGATCCGGCCGGCTCCCGCGACTACTACGCGCGCGGCAACCTGCATCTTGGACGGCAGGATTACCCGCGGGCGTTCGACGATTTCAGCAACGCGATCAAGTTCAATGCGAAATACGCGGCAGCGCTCAACGCGCGTTGCCTGACGCGCGTGATCCTGGGCCAGGCGCAGCAGGCGCTCGCGGATTGCGAGCAGTCGCTGCAATGGAAGCCGGACGATCCCTACACGCTCGACAGCCGAGGAATCTGCCGCCTGAAGCTCGGCGAGCTTGACGCCGCGACAGCGGATTTCGATGCGGCGCTGAAGATCAACCCGAAACTGCCGAGCTCTCTCTATGGCCGCGGCGTCGCACGGCGCAAGAAGGGCGATGCCGACGCGGCACAGGCCGACATAGCTGCCGCCCAGGCGATTCAGTCCGACATCGCCAGGGAATTCGCGCGCTATGGCGTCGAATGACGCGCTGTCAGCGTGCTGGTCCAGACTATTGCGCGGGAGCCGCGAGTGCCGGGTCGAGCGTACGCAGCACGCGATGGATGCGGACCGAGGTGCCGATGCCAGCATTGCGCACATAGGCATCGATGACTTCCTCGCTCTCGACCACGACGAGACCGAACAGCTTGCGATCATCGGTCGCATAGGTGCACAGCCAGTGCATCTTGCCCTGGGTCGCGACGATGGCGTCCAACGCAATCCGCGCATGCCGCGCTGCCTGAGCGTCATCGGTCACGTCGAAACTGGCCGGAATATCTCGTTCGATCAGAAGCTTGATCACGGCGCCACCTCCAAGATTGCCTCGTGGCAGCCTAACACGCTCCGCGAGCCATTGCCCGCGATGTCAGCTCCCGCTTGACATCGCCTGCCCTCCCGCTGTATGGCCCTGCGCCATGAAGCTGAACCGGACCCACCGCCAGGCCATCCGCCGTCGTCGCACCCGCGACGATGAAGGGCTGCGCCATGTCCGACGCCAGCGCTGATTAGCTAAAATCAGCCAAGGTTTTCGAGAAGGCCGCGCCCCAAAGCGCGGCCTTCTCGCTTTTCGGCCTGCCCTTTCCCAACACTGACCCAGAGGAGATCGACATGACCAACGCCACGCATCCGTTCGACGCGCTGATGGACATCACTGCCCGCCCTGAAGTCGTGTTCGTGCGCGGCGCCGGCTCGTATTTGTGGGACCATAACCGCAATCGCTTTCTCGACTTCGTGCAGGGTTGGGCCGTGAATCCCCTCGGCCATTCGCCGACCATCGTTGCCGATGCGCTGGCCGCGCAGGCCAGACGGCTGCTGACGCCGAGCCCGGCGTTCTACAACGAGCAGAGCCTGAAGCTGGCGAAGATGCTGGTCGACAAGAGCTGCTTCGACCAGGTGTTCTTCGCCAATTCTGGCGCCGAGGCCAATGAAGGCGCAATCAAGCTCGCGCGCAAATACGGCGCCAAGTACAAGAACGCCGCGCACGAGATCATCACCTTCGAAGGCGGCTTCCACGGCCGGACACTCGCGACCATGTCGGCCTCGGGCAAGAAGGCGTTCGAGCCGCTGTTCGAGCCAAAGGTCTCGGGTTTCCGGAAAGCAAAACTGAACGACATCGAGTCGGTGCGGCAGCTGATCACGTCGTCCACGGTTGCGGTGATGCTCGAACCGATCCAGGGCGAAGCCGGCGTGTGGCCCGCGACGGATCAGTTTCTCAGGGAGTTGCGGGCGCTCACCCAGCAGCGCGGGCTGCTCCTGATCGTCGACGAGATCCAGACCGGCATGGGCCGGACCGGAAAGCTGTTCGGTTACGAACATGCCGGGATCGCGCCCGACATCATGACGCTCGGCAAGGGCATCGGCGGCGGCGTGCCGCTCGCGGCGCTGCTCGCGACCGAGCATGCCTCGTGTTTCGACCATGGCGATCAGGGCGGCACCTTCAACGGCAATCCGCTGATGTGCGCCGCCGGCCTTGTCGTGCTCGACCAGGTCGGCCAGCCCGATTTCCTGAAATCGGTCGTCGATGCCGGCCTCTTGCTCGAGCGCGAATTGCAGCGGCTGTCGGCGCGGCACGGGCTCGGCGACATCAGGGGCCGTGGCCTTCTGCTCGCGCTCGATCTCAAGATGCCGATCGGCGCGGCCGTCGTCGCCGAGGCGTTTGCCGCCGGCGTGCTCATCAACTCGCCGCAGCCGGACACGCTGCGCTTCATGCCGGCGCTCAACGTCACGCGGCAGGAGATTCTTGCGCTGACCGACTGCCTGGAGACGGTGCTGACCAAGGTCGGCGCGGCACGGCGGGTGGCTTAGCCAGGGTATGATGGGTCCCGTAGCTCAATTGGACAGAGCACCGCGTTGCGGACGCGAAGGTTCGAGGTTCGAGTCCTCGCGGGACCACCACTTTGCCGGACTCACCCGTCCGGCAAAGCGGCTGCGACCATTGCACCTCTACGGCCTCAAAATCGCCGCGCCCGTGGTCGCCCGGCTCTCCAGCTCGATATGCGCCTTCGCCGCATCCTTCAGCGCATAGGCGTGGTTGATCGGCACGTGCAGCTTGCCGTTGATCACGGCCGCGAACAGCGTGTCGGCGCCTTCGAGCAGTTCCTTGCGGGTGCCGACATAGTCGTTGAGCTTGGGCCGTGTCGCGAACAGCGAGCCGTGGTTGTTGAGCTCGGCGAGCGGGAACGGCGGTACCGGACCCGACGCGTTGCCGAAACTGACGAACAGGCCGCGCGGCCTGAGGCAGGCCAGCGATCCCGGGAAGGTGGTCTTGCCGACCCCGTCATAGACGACATCGCAGAGCTCGCCGCGGCTGATCTGCTTGACGCGTTCGACGAAATTCTCCTCGTTGTAGAGGATGACGTGGTCGCAGCCATTGGCGAGCGCGATGTCGGCCTTCGCCTTGGAGCCGACGGTACCGATAACATTGGCGCCGAGCGCGTGCGCCCACTGGCAGGCCAGCAGGCCGATGCCGCCGGCCGCGGCGTGGATCAGCACCCGATGGCCCTGCTCGACCTTGAAGGTCTTGTGCAGCAGATACCAGACCGTGAGCCCCTTGAGCATCAGCACGGCGCCCTGCTCGTACGTGATGTGGTCGGGCAGCTTGACGAGCTTGTCCGCCGGGATGACGCGCTCGGAGGCATAGCCGCCGAGGTTGTAGTAATAGGCGACGCGGTCGCCGACATGGAAATTGGTCACCCCCGGGCCGACGGCCAAAACCTCGCCCGCGGCCTCGTTGCCGGCGATGAACGGCAGGCCGGGCGCCTTGTAGAGGCCGGTGCGGAAATAGACGTCGATGAAGTTCAGGCCGACCGCGTGCTGGCGGATCCGGACTTCGCCCGTCCCCGGCGGGCCGACCTCGACGTCCTCATAGGTCAGGACTTCCGGGCCCCCCACCTTGTGCACGCGCACAGCCTTGGTCATGTCAGTCGCTCCCCTCAGATATCAGCGTCACGCGAGCGAATGCCATCGGCGCCGGCTTGTCAACCAAGCGGCGCGGAACCCCGGCGCGCCGCCTTCCTGCGGTTGCGCTTGGCCAGCACGTTGAACATCTCGACCGCGACCGAGAATAGGATCGCGAAATAGATGTAGCCGCGTGGAATGTGGAATTGGAAGCCGTCGGCCACCAGCGCCACGCCGATCAGCACCAGGAACGCCAGCGCCAGCATCTTGGTGGTCGGATGCTCGGCGACGAACCGCGCCACCGGCCCCGACGAGATGTACATGATGGCGCAGGCGATCACGACCGCCGCGATCATGATCTCGATATCCTGCGCCATGCCGATCGCGGTGATGATCGAATCCAGCGAGAATACGAGGTCGATGATGATGATCTGCACGATCACCCAGAAGAACGCGCTGGCGCTCGGCTTGTCGTCGGCCTCCGCCTCGCGCGCCTCGACCTCGCCGTGGATCTCGTGGGTCGCCTTGGCGATCAGGAACAGGCCGCCGCCGATCAGGATGATATCGCGCCACGACAGCGATACGTCCTTGACGGTGATCACCGGCTGCGTCAGGCCGATCAGCCAGACCAGGATCGAGAGCAGCAGGATGCGGAACACCAGCGCCAGGATCAGGCCGATCTGCCGCGCGCGCTTGGCCTGCGCGGGCGGGATCCGCGACACGATCACCGACAGGAAGATGACGTTGTCGATGCCGAGCACGATCTCGAGCGCAGTCAGGGTCAACAGCGCAGCCCAGGCTTCCGGGCTGGTGATCAATTGCATCATGCTCTGAAGGCTTTCATCCGGCGGATCACGGTATCGCTGCCGACGATGTAGACGGCGATGGCGCAGAGACCGAAGGTGATCGGGGCGCCGACCACGAAATCGTTGGCGAGCGTGTACGCGCCGAGCAGCGCCCAGGCGCCGAGCAGCCACAGCGTCAGCCAGCGCAGCCGCACCACGCGGAGCGGGTGCAGCACATGGAACGGGGCAAAGGTCAGCGCGATCAGCGCCGCGACCACGATCGTCGACAGCACCGGCGGCAAATGCAGCAGGAACAGATAGAACGCCGCCGCATTCCACAGCGCCGGGAAGCCACGGAAATGGTTGTCGTCGGCCTTCATGCGGCGGTCGGCGAAATACAGCGCGCTCGACACCACGATGCCGATGCCGAGGATCGGCGCGGCCAGTGGCAGCAGCAGGCCGCTCGCGGTGATCGCATAGGCCGGCACGAACACATAGGTGACGAAATCGACCACCAGGTCGAGCACCTCGCCCGACCAGTTCGGCTGCAGCCGCACCACGTCGAACCGGCGCGCCAGCGGGCCATCGATCCCGTCGATGATCAGCGCGATCCCGAGCCAGGCGAACATGTTGGCCCAGTGCTCGCGCACGGCTTCCAGCATCGCCAGCAGCGCGACCCCGGCGCCGAGCGCCGTGAAAATATGAACGGTGAATGCGGCGGTCCGCATCCGCTCTCTCAACGCATCCCCCTGGCTGGTGTGATCCATCGGCCGAAGTGCTATCAGGAATCGGCCCGCTTTGCATATGCAGTCTTGCGGCGTTCCGCCGCGCAAACCGTTGGAAACTTTTGGTGGTTACCGATGGCTTGAAAATCGGGCCAACCATGTCAAATGTCCTGATATGACCGACAGCCCGCAGGATTATGACGTTATCGTAATAGGCGGCGGCCCGGCCGGATTGACGGCCGCGATCGCCCTGGCGGATACCGGCGCGCGGACAGCGCTCTTGGCCCGCCGCGTGCCCTACGCCGACAACCGGACCACCGCCCTGCTCGGCGCCTCGACCGATATCCTGGACCGGCTCGACGTCTGGCGGCGCTGCAGCGACAAGGCGGCGGCGCTCAAGACCATGCGCCTCGTCGACGATACAGGCCGGCTGATCCGCGCGCCCGAGGTGCGCTTCACCTCCGAGGAGATCGGCCGCGAGCAGTTCGGCTTCAATATCGACAATCGCTCGCTGGTCGCAGCGCTCGAGGACCGCGCCGGCGAGATGGCCGCGCTGACGCGGTTCGACGACGAGGCCGCCTCGGTGCGACCGGATGATGGCGCGGTCGCCGTGGTGACGCGGCAGGGTCAGGCGCTTCGGGCCCGGCTCGTGGTCGGCGCCGACGGGCGCAATTCATTGTCCCGGGAGGCCGCCGGCATCGAGGTGGTCAGCCGCGAGCTCGGGCAGTCCGCCCTCACCTTCAACATCACCCATACAAGGCCGCACCGGAACATCTCGACCGAGTTTCACACCGAGCACGGCCCCTGCGTGTTCGTGCCGCTCAGCGGCAACAGAAGCAGCGTGGTCTGGGTCTCGGCGCCCAGGGAGGCCGAACGGCTGATGGCGCTCGGCGACGGCGAATTGTCCGATGCGGCGGAGCGGCAGTCGCATTCGATCCTCGGCCGCGTTGAGGTCCAGCCCGGCCGCCACGTGTTCCCGCTCGCCATCGAGCGGCCCCGGCAGTTTGCCAAAGATCGCGTCGCGCTGGTCGGGGAATCCGCGCATGTGTTGCCGCCGATCGGCGCGCAGGGTCTCAATATGGGACTGCGCGATGCCGCCGATATCGCCGAGATCACAGGCCAAGCGATCGCGCGCGGCGAAGATCCCGGCGCGCCAAATGTGCTGTCGCGCTACCAGGCAGCGCGGCGCCCTGACGTCGCCAGCCGGACCTGGGCGATCGACATCGCCAACCGGTCGCTGCTGAGCGACTTCCTCGGCGTGCAGACGGCGCGGGCTGCCGGCCTGCATCTGATCGGCGCATTCGGTCCGCTGCGGCGGCTCGCGATGCGCGAGGGCCTCGCGCCGTCATGGCGGCGCTGATCTTCAGGGCCTCTTAAGGAAACACCAGCCGCCCGCTCTGGATGAACCACATCACGCTGGTCAGCGTGACCACCGAGGCGAAGGTGCCGATCAAGACCGCGACCGACGCCGGCTCGATCCAGGTGTCGTTCTGCCGTGCGATCACAAAGACATTGAGCGCCGGCGGCAGCGAGGCCATCAGCACCGCGGTCGCAGCCCAGGGCTGCGCGAACGGGCCGAACAGCAGCATCAGGGCGAATGCCAGCAGGGGATGGATCAGGAGCTTGATCGCAACCACGCCGGGCACCTCCCACGGCACCCGCTCGAACGGCCGCAGCGCCACGGTGATGCCGAGCACGAACAGCGCCATCGGCGCCGCGGCGTTCTGCAGGAACTGGATGGTGTGGTCGAGCGCGACCGGCAGCGGAATGTGGAACGCGGCGACCAGCGCTCCGAACACGGCCGACATGATCAGCGGGTTCTGCACGATCTGCCGCAGCACCACGCCGAAGGCGTGCAGCAACGAGGGATGGTCGCGGTCGGTGAGCTCGATCAGGAGCGGCACGATCGAGAACAGGAAGATGCTGTCGCAGCAGAAGATCAGCGCGGTCGGCGCCGCCGCCTTGGTGCCGAGCACGGCGAGCGCGAGGCCTGGGCCCATATAGCCGATATTGCCGTAAGCGCCCGACAGGCCCGCGAGCGTCGCCTCGCGCAGCGAGAGCCCTCCGATCAGCTTGCCTGCGAGCATCGCCAGGAAGAACGCGGTCACGGTTCCGAGCGTGGTGGCGATCAGGAATGGTGGGTTGTTCAGCTCCGCGAACGGGGTCTTGGACATGATCCCGAACAGCAGCGCTGGCAACGAAACGTAAAGCAGGAAGAAATTCATCCAGGCGAGCCCGCTCTCGGGCAAACCTTTGGCTTTGCCGCACGCGTAACCGATGAAGATCAAGCCGAAATACGGCAGCGCCAGATTGAGGATATCGATCATTCTGAAAGTAGTTTCTCGGCCAGATTCTGGGTCGTTTTTGCAGGGCTGGAATCGGTAAACCCTGGGTTAATTCGCCGCCATGCCCCTAGCATCGGCCACAATGTTGGTCTATCGACGAACCATGATCAAAGCGCGCACCGCCAAGTTTCAGATCGGGCAGATCGTCCGTCACCGGGTGTTCTCCTTCCGGGGCGTGATTTTTGATATCGACCCGGAGTTCAACAACACCGAGGAATGGTGGCTGTCGATCCCCGAGGACATGCGGCCGCACAAGGACCAGCCGTTCTACCATCTGCTCGCGGAAAACTCGGAGACCGAGTACGTCGCCTATGTGTCTGAGCAGAACCTCTTGCCCGACGATTCCGGCGAGCCGATCCGGCATTCGCAGGTCGCGGAGATCTTCGTGAAGGACAAGTCGGGCGGCTACCGTCCGCGCAATCCGTCGCTGAACTGACCCACGGCGCTCGTCCGGCAAACGCCGCGGCATTAGCGCTGCTCTGCTCATACCCCCTCCCGCGCGGCCAGCGCCGCGGCGATCGCCCAGACCGCAAAGCCCGCCAGTGCCAGTCCTGCGCCGACAAGGCCGGTCGACGTCCAGCCATAGCTGGCGGCAACCGCCATTCCGCCGAGCCACGGCCCCAGCGCGTTGGCGACGTTGAAGGCGGAATGGTTGAGCGCCGCAGCGAGGCTCTGCGCTTCGCCCGCGACGTCCATCAGCCGGGTCTGCAACACGGTCGCAAGCGCGCCGCCCAGTCCGATCAGGAACACGTCGGCGCTCAGCGTCCAGAAATTGGTGGCCGCCAGCGGATACAGCGCCAGCGTCGCCGCCGACCACAGCAGGAGCCCGCCGGCCGTGGCCATCAGCGCGCGATCGGCGAAGCGCGGCACGATGATGTTGCCGGCGGTGAGGCCGGCGCCGAACACGCACAGCGTGACCGGCACCAGCGCGGGCGATGTGTGCGTCACCGCCAGCATGGTCGATGCCAGATAGGTGTAGACCGAGAACAGGCCGCCGAAACCGATCGCGCCGATCCCAAGCGTCAGCCAGACATGCTTGCGCCCGAGCGCCGAGAGTTCACGCAACGGGCTCGCGTTGCCGTTGGCGGCATCGCGCGGCGCAAAGATCAGGACCAGGATGGCGGTCAGTAGCGCCAGACCGGCCACGATCGCGAATGCCCAGCGCCAGCCGATCGCCTGCCCCACCCCGTTGGCCAGTGGCACGCCGATCGTCGTCGCGATGGTGAGCCCGAGCAGCACGCGGCCGACGGCCGCCGTGCGCTTGTCGGTCGGGACCAGCGATGCCGCGACCAGCATGGCGATCCCGAAATAGGCGCCATGCGGCAGCCCGGCGAGGAAGCGCAGCGCCAGCATCGTGTGGTAGTCGGGTGCGAGCCCCGAAAGGCCGTTCATCAGCGCGAAGAAGCCCATCAGCGCGATCAGCAGCGTCCGCCGGCTCATGCGCGCCGACAGCACCGCAATCACGGGCGCGCCGACGACGACGCCGAGCGCATAGGCGCTGATCGCGTGACCGGCCTGGGGTTCGCTGATGTGGAGATCATGTGCGAAGAACGGCAGCAGGCTCATGGTCGCGAATTCGGCGATGCCGATCGCGAACCCGCCCATCGCCAGCGCGAGATGCACGATGCCGGGATGAAAGGCGCTGGGGACATTGTCCTGGTGGACGCGGACACCAGCATCCGCCGCGGCACGGCCGGTCGGCTGCTGCGAAGGCCGGGAGACCGGCTCGCGCCGCTGCGTTTTGACTTGGTGGGACATTGAGCGACTTCCATGACTGCGAACGACGGATGTCCGATCGTCTCGCGTCATCACTTGTCCGCACGGCAGCCAGGGTTCGCGGAAACAAACGCGCGTGCTTGCGCGTCGAAGGCGCTTACCGCGCTTTCGTCTGGCCTCCCGTATCGGATTTATGATTGTGCTTCGACGCCGGAATTGTCCGGACAAGACACCAACGATGCGCGCTCGCAGCTCGGCGCAATCGAAGTGCCTGCAACCAACATCGCACACGATGTGCACGACAACCAGCGCGGCAGGCTGCCATCAGCCAGTCTGTATCGCATGACAAAAAAGGCGCCCTTCCGGGCGCCTTTTGCTGGTCTCGCGTTGTTTTGAACGCTTGATAGTATTTTTACTTGGAAGCCGGGTTGGCCGGCGCCGGAGCCGGCGTAGCGCCACTGCCGCCCGCGCCTTCCAGCTTCTTGCGCTGCTCTTCGGCGCGCTTCTGCAACTCTTCCTGCAGCTTCTTCGAGTTTTCCTCGAACACCTTCGGATCGGTCGGCGGGCCGTCATAGGCCTTGGCGAATTCGGTGTTGAGCGGCAGCGGCAGCGTCAGCGGCGCGCCGTTCGAATTGATCGCCTGGACCACGAGGTTCTGGCCCTTCTTCATGTTGGCGATCAGCTCGGGCGTTGCTTCATAGTCGGACATGCAGCCGTTCTGGAAGCAGATCACATAGGGCGCCTGCTGCGGCGGGTTGCCGTCGACGATGATGCGGGTGCCGTGAACGAGCTGCATGCCGAGCGGCAGCGTGACGCGCAGGATCTTCTTCGGCTCGCCTTCCGGCTCGATGATCACGGCGGCGATCACCGGCTGGCCGGACTCGATGCGGCCGTCCTTGCCGGTGAAGCACACCTGCTTGGCGTTGGCTTCCTGGCCCTTCAGGCAGAACTTGGTCCAGGGGGCGTAGATCAGCTGGATCTGCTGGTCCTGCGGCGGCTGCTGGGCGGCCGCAGCGGGCGGCTGACCGGCGGCGGCCGGTGCCTGGGCCGGCGCCTGGGCTGCCGGAGCCGGCGCCTTCGGAGCTGCCTTGGGTGCCGCCTTGGGCGCTGCCTTCGGTGCCGTTGGCGCGGGCGTCGGCGCTGCGGGCTGCTGGGCCTGAGCGGCAGGAACCAGGAGCGCTGCAGACAGAGCCGTCGCCGCCATCAGGGCGACAATTCGCCCATGCGGCCGGACCGGGGCGGCCAAGATACGGAAATTCATTGCGGAAAACCCTTTCTGAACGGCAGCGCCCGAAACCGCTGCAGGCGCCGACACATAGCCGTTTGGGCGGCTGTCTCCTAGTCAATTGAGGCGGATACGTGACTGGCGTTCCCGCCCATCCAATTGCACGCCTTCAATACAGCGGCGCACGGAAAGATCAATGCCGACAAGCGCATTTGCGAGCTTGTCACGGCGGGTTTCAGCAGCCTGTGATAAACCTTGGGGCGTGACGTTTCGCGAATCAAAACCGGCGCCTCACAGACGCGTTCCCGGGCGTGTGGGGCGCGCCGCGTCGGCCGTACTCTGGCTCGCCTCGGCTTTCGTCCTGGCATTCCTGACGATCGGGCTTGCCCCTGCGCCAGCCGCCGAGAGCCACGCGATCGCGATGCATGGCGCCCCGGCGCTGCCGCCGGACTTCACCCATTTGCCCTACGCCAATCCCGACGCCCCCAAGGGTGGCCGGCTGGTGCTGAGCCCCCGGGACGGCACCTTCGACAGCCTCAATCCGCTGATCGTCAGGGGGCTCGCCGTGCAGCAGCTCCGGGGCTACGCCTACGAGCGCGGCTATGTCTACGAGAGCCTGATGGTGCGGAACAATGACGAGCCGTTCACCCTGTACGGCCTGCTCGCCCGCAGCGTCGAGACCGACGACAACAGGAGCTACGTCACCTTCCATATCGATTCGCGCGCGCGCTTCTCGGACGGGCAACCGGTGACCGCCGACGACGTGGTGTTCTCGCTGGCGCTGCTCCGCGATCACGGCCGTCCGCTGCATCACCAGTATTATTCGAAAGTCGCAAAGGCCGAAGTGCTCGACCCGCTCACGGTGCGGTTCGATTTTGGCGGCGTCTCGGATCGCGAATTGCCGCTGATCCTCGGCCTGATGCCGATCCTGCCGCGCCACGCCACGGACGTCGCCAAATTCGAGGAGACGACATTCGCGCCGCCGATCGGCTCCGGCCCGTACCGCGTGACGGCGGTCAGGCCCGGCGCCAGCGTGACCTTCACCCGCAATCCCGACTATTGGGGGCGCGAGCTGCCGGTCAACCGCGGCATGTGGAATTTCGACGAGATCCGGCTCGATTACTACCGCGACGTCAACAGCCAGTTCGAGGCGTTCAAGCGCGGCCTGTACGATTTCCGCACCGAGCCCGAGCCGCTGCGCTGGCACGACGGCTACGACTTCTCCGCGGTGAAGAATGGCGAGGTGCTCCGCGACGCCATCAAGATCGGCACGCCGCGGCCCTCCGAATATTTGGTGTTCAACAGCCGGCGGCCGAAATTCGCCGACGTCAGAGTGCGTCAGGCCCTGGCGCTGCTGTTCGATTTCGAATGGGTCAATCGCATCTACTATTTCGAGCTCTATTCGCGCGCGGGCGGCTACTTTGCCGGATCGGAATTGTCAGCCTATGAGCGCCCCGCCGACGCGCGCGAGCGCGAACTCCTGAAACCGTATGCGTCGCATATCCAGCCCGACATTCTCGATGGCCGCTACCGCCTGCCGGTCACGGACGGATCAGGGCGCGACCGCATTGCTCTCCGCAATGCGCTGACGCTGCTATCCGACGCGGGCTACGCGCTCGACGGCACCGTGTTGAAGCAGCGCTCGACCGGGACGCCGCTCCGGATCGAGATCTTGGTCACGACCCGCGAACACGAGCGGATCGCCCTTGCCTACCAGCGCGACCTCAAGCGCGCCGGCATCGACGCCGCGGTGCGGGTGGTCGACGCCGTGCAGTTCGAGCAGCGCAGGGTCGCCTACGACTTCGACATGATCCCGATCCGCTGGGACCAGTCGCTGTCGCCGGGCAACGAGCAGTGGTTCTACTGGGGCAGCCAGGCCGCCGACGTGCCGGGCACACGAAACTACATGGGCGTCAAGGATCCGGCGATCGACGCCATGATCGAGGCGCTGCTGGTGGCGCGGGAGCAGCCGGCCTTCGTCTCGGCGGTGCGCGCGCTGGACCGGGCCTTGATGTCGGGCTTCTACGCTATCCCCCTATTTAACTCGGGAGAGCAATGGATCGCGCGCTGGAATCGGATAGAACGGCCTTCGACCACGGCGTTGACGGGCTACCTGCCGGAGACCTGGTGGGAGAGGCCCAGCGCGCAACCCAGGTGACGCGACCCGTCCGATCGAAGCGATGCAACCGACGTTGAACCCGTGAACCAGTCGATCACCTCGCCAACGCTCGATACCCTGTTCAAGCGCACCCTGGCGCGGCAGCCCGATGCGCTGGCGCTGGTCGACCCGCTCAACAAGCAGCGCATCACCGGCCAGACCCGCAAGCGCCTGACCTATGCCCAGGCCGACCGCGCGATCTCGGCGATCGCAGCCCACTTCGTCGAGAACGGGCTGCCGGCCAACACCGTGATCGCAGTCCAGATGCCCTCCACGGTCGAGTTCGCCCTGACGGTGCTGGCCGCCTATCGGGTTGGCCTCGTGGTGGTGCCGCTGCCGCTGTTGTGGCGGCAGGCCGAACTGATATCCGCCCTCAACCGCACCGCGGCGCGGGCGATCGTCACCTGCGGCAGGATCGACGGCGTCTCCTATGCCGACATCGCGATGAACGCCGCGGCGGAAGCCTTCTCGATCCGCCATGTCTGCGGCTTCGGCACCGATCTGCCCGAAGGCATGGCGTCGCTCGATCAGGCGATCCTGCAGGACTCCCGGACCTCGCGGCCGATGCTCCAGGATGGCCGCAAGCCGGCGCTGATCTCTTTCGACGTGACCAGCGAGGGCCTTCGTCCGGTGCCGCGCGCCCATTTCGGCCTGATCGCCGGCGGGCTCGCGATGTCGCTGGAGAGCGATCTGGCGCAGGGCGCCACGATCATGTCGGCGTTCGCGCCAATGTCGTTTGCCGGCATCTGCGCGTCGCTGGTGGCCTGGCTGGTGTCGGGCGGCACGCTCGTGCTGCATCACCCGTTCGACGATGAGGCGTTCGAGACGCAGTTCAACGACCACGGCTGCGACACGCTGATCGCGCCGGCGCAGCTCGCGCTGCGGCTCGACGAGCGCGGCCTGTCGGAGCGCCTGCCCACCCTGCGCAACGTGATCGGGCTCTGGCGTACGCCGGAACAGGTTGCCTCCAGCGCGCACTGGAGCTCGCGGCGCGTGACCATGACCGACGTCTACCTGTTCGGCGAGGCCGGGCTGTTCGGCGCCCGCCGCACCGCCGAAGACGGCTCGCCGTCACAGATCAAGCCCGGTCCGCACAGCGCGCCGCGTGAGGCGCCCGGCGCATCGATCGCCGGCGAGATCCTGCTGACGCCGAAGGGCACGCTCGGCCTGCGCGGCCCGATGGTGCCGGTCGCGGCCTATGCGCCGCCGCCTCCGCCGGGCGACACCCTGATCGCGCCGCCGCCGCGCGATTATGTCGATACCGAATATGCCGCGCGGGTCGATCGCGTGACCGGCGCCATCAACATCACCGCCCCGCCGTCGGGGGTGATGACGGTCGGCGGCTACCGCTTCCTCGCGCAGGAGCTGCAGGAATGGTCGCGGCGCCTCGGCCAGGGCGCGTTGTTGACGGCGCTACCCGACCGCCTGAGCGGCCACCGGCTCGCCGGACGCGCCCAGGACAATGCGCGGGCCCGCGACGCGCTGACAGAACTTGGCCTTAACCCCTTGATGGTCGAGGCATTTCGCGACCGCGGCGGCGCTGGATTGAGTTAAAATCTTATCATTACGTTAGTCTTATCATTGTGTTGACGCCGCATTAAGCCATGCGAACTAGCATCGCCTCCTTTGCTGATCTCTGCATTGGTTTCGAGCGTTCGAATGTCCCAACAAGGTCCGGTCCTCATCGTATCGGCGGCAGCCAGGCCGCCGTTTGCCGCGGTCCTCGATGAGACCAAGCTGTTCCCGGTCGTGGTCACCGACTGGAACGAGGCCGGGCGGGCCATCGAGCAGGTCAAGCCGGCAGCGATCATCGCGGCCGCCGAGGGCGTCGATTTCGTCACCCTGTCCGGCCTCGCCAGGCGCGCCGCCGCCCGCGCGCCCTATCTGCCGCTGATCGCGGTCGATCCCGCGACCACCCTGCCCGACACCGCGATCGCATTCTTCCAGAAGCCGGGCCTGCCGGATCGCCTGACCGCCCGGCTCAACGCCAGCCTGCGCGTGCGCGCGCTGCATGCGACGGTGATGCGCCGCCTGGTTCCGCCGACACCGGTCGCACTGACGGATATCGATCCGGTCGGAGAAGCCACCGCGCTGTTGATCGGCCGCGGCGGCGCCTACCCGACGCTGTCGGTTGCGCTCGGCGAACGCGCCGGCGTGGTCGGGGCGCTCAGCATCGAGGCCGCAGCCAAGCATCTCAGCAACCGCGATATCGATGGCATCGTGCTGGCCGAAGGCTTCACACCGCGCGTGATGGATGCCTTCCTGACCGTCTTGACCGAGGACGTCCGCTTCCGCCCGTTGCCCGTGATCGTTGCATCGAGCGAGCTCACGCCGCGTTACGAACTGCCCAATCTCGAGATCGTCACGGCCGGGCCGACACGCGTCGCCGACATGGTGTTACCGATGATCCGGCAGCACGCTTTCGAAGCGCGGCTCGGCCGCATGCTGCGCGCGATCGACGCCAAGGGCCTGATCGATCCCCGCACCGGCCTGCTCACCAAGGCCGCGTTCGAGCGCGATTTTGCAACCGCCGTCTACCAGACCGCCGAGCGCGGCGGTGCGCTCTCGGTGGCGCGGTTCACTTTCGACAACGCGCAGCCCCGCGCGCAATTCGACGGCGCGCGGATCATCAGCCGGCTGATGCGTCAGACCGATTTCGGCGCGGTGCATGACGACCGCTCGATCGTGGTGGCGTTCGCCGGCACCGACCTGCGCAACGCGCAGGCGATCACGCGGCGGCTGGCAAGCGTGATGCGCCACACCCAGAACGGCCGCCGCGACGTCAGATCCGAGCCGGCCGTCAGCGTCGCAACGCTGCTGCCGACCGATTCCGCGATGTCACTGCTCGGGCGCCTGTTCGGAGCGGCGGAGCGGGCGGCGTCGTAGCAAGTTGTGTGCTGCTTATCAGCTCCCAAATCTTTCGAATATCGTCCGTAATCGCCGATCTCGGACAAGAAGCACGCTGATCTTCCGCCAGCGCGCCACACCGGATTGTGCAAGGTAAGCAGTGACAACGCATCTCGCGCACGCCAACGTGTTGCCACTTACAGCTGTTAAATTTTGACTCGCAACCCATTGGGCGCGACCCGTGCCGAAGATCTTTGTTAGCTACCGAAGGGACGATAGCGCCGCATCGGCGGGCCGCTTATGTGATCGGTTGAAGGGAGAGTTTGGCGAGGATCGCGTATTCATTGATGTCGATAACGTCCCTCTCGGCGCCGATTTCGTCAAGCTGATCAGGGAGCGAGTTAAAGACTGCGATACGCTGCTCGCCGTCATTGGCCCGCAGTGGCTGGACATCCGTGATGAGCATGGATCTAGACGCCTCGAAGCACCAGATGATTTCGTCCGTGTAGAGATCGGGACCGCGCTCCAGAGCAATATTCCGGTGGTGCCGATTTTGCTGGAAGGAGCCGCCATCCCAAGAGCGAGTATTCTGCCGGATGATTTGAAACCCTTGACAGGCCTGAACGCGCTTAAGCTCAGGAATGAAAGCTTCAAGCAAGACGTGAATAAGTTGATCAAGCAACTGAGGCCAAGACGCTTTCCCCTCTACATTGCACTGGCGATCCTTCTGGCAGCCCTCGTTGGAGCGTTAGTTTACTATTCTTTGGTGCGAAGTTATCGTGGATCAATTCTGCAACGGATATCCTGCGATCGGGAGACGACCCTTCAGTCGCATCCGTCAGCCACCAACTCGCCTAGAACCATCGTCTTCGTAAACACCAGATCCGACCCAGTGCGGGTGAATTGGCTCGATGGGACCGGCAGTCGAAAGTTTTACGCAGAGCTTTCTTCGGGTCAGAGGTATGAACAGCCCACGTTTGAAGGTCACCCTTGGCTCGTCACAGATGCGCAGGATCGCTGCATCGGAATCTATGTTCCGGGCGCCTCTGTAGTTGCATCGGCAGTCATTTCCGACTGAAAGTCTCATGGCCGCGGCAACATTGACTCTGGTCCTCCGGTACACAATGTTGCCTGGTGCCTAACCCTAAGCCGCCTTCTTGCTCTCAGCGAGATTGGCGAGCTGGCGCAGGATCTCGGTGGTGCCGGCGAGCCGTTCTTCCGGCGTATCCCATTCCTGGAAGAACACCACCTTCATGTCGGGCCGCACCTTGGCGGCCTGGCCGTGCTGGCGGATGAATGACACCAGCCGCTCCGGATGCGCAAAGCTGTTGTCGCGGAACGCGATCACGGCGCCCTTCGGCCCGGCATCGACCTTCCCGACATTGGCCCGGCGGCAATAGGCCTTGATCGCGGCGACCTTGAAAAGATAGCGGACCTCGTCCGGCAGCACGCCGAAGCGATCGCGCATCTCGGCGGCGAAATTGTCGATCTCCTCGTCGGTATCGAGATCGGCGAGCCGGCGATAGAGCGACAGCCGCACGCTGAGATCGTTGACGTAGTCCTCGGGGATCAGGACCGGCATGCCGATCGTGATCTGCGGCGACCAGCGGTCGGCGGCGGGCTCGGCGACGCCGGCCTTGAGGTTGACGATCGCCTCCTCGAGCATCGACTGGTACAGCTCGAAGCCGACTTCCTTGATGTGGCCGGACTGTTCCTCGCCCAACAGATTGCCGGCGCCGCGGATGTCGAGGTCGTGCGAGGCGAGCTGGAAGCCGGCCCCTAACGTCTCCAGCGATTGCAGCACCTTCAGCCGCCGCTCCGCTTGCGCGGTGATCTTCTGCTGCGCCGGCAAGGTGAACAACGCATAGGCGCGCAGCTTGGAGCGGCCGACGCGGCCGCGCAGCTGATAGAGCTGGGCGAGGCCGAACATGTCGGCGCGGTGCACGATCAGCGTGTTGGCGTTCGGAATGTCGAGGCCGGATTCGACGATCGTGGTCGACAGCAGGATGTCGTATTTGCCGTCGTAGAACGCCGACATGATGTCCTCGATCACGGTCGGCGGCATCTGGCCGTGGGCGACCGCGACCTTCATCTCCGGCACGTTCTTGTCGAGGAAATCCTTGACGCCGGCGAGGTCCTCGATCCGCGGCACGACATAGAACGCCTGCCCGCCGCGATAGCGTTCGCGCAGCAGCGCCTCGCGGATCATCAGGGGATCGTGCGGCGCGACGAAGGTGCGCACCGCGAGGCGGTCGACCGGCGGCGAGGCAATGATCGAGAGCTCGCGGACACCGGTCAAAGCCAATTGCAGGGTGCGCGGGATCGGGGTCGCCGACAGCGTCAGCACATGGACCTGGGCGCGGAGCTGCTTCAGCCGCTCCTTGTGGCTGACGCCGAAATGTTGCTCCTCGTCGACGATCAGAAGGCCGAGATCCTTGAACTTGATGGCCTTGCCGAGCAGCGCGTGGGTGCCGACGACGATGTCGACCTGGCCATCTGTGAGCCCCTTCTTGACCTGGTTCAATTCCTTGGTCGAGACCAGCCGCGAGGCCTGCGCGATGTTGACCGGGAAGCCGCGGAAGCGCTCGGTGAAGGTCCTTGAGTGCTGACGCGCCAGCAGCGTGGTCGGGACCACGACCGCGACCTGCTTGCCCTCCAGCGCCACGGCGAATGCCGCGCGCAGCGCCACCTCGGTCTTGCCGAAGCCGACGTCGCCGCAGATCAGCCGGTCCATCGGCCGGCCGATTTCGAGGTCCTTCAAGGTCGAGGTGATGGCACCGAGCTGATCCTCGGTCTCTTCGTATGGGAATCGCGCGCAGAACTCGTCATAGACATGCGGCTGCAGCGGGAATTTCGGCGCCTCGTGCAGCTGTCGTTCGGCGGCGATCTTGATCAGCTCGCCCGCGATCTCGCGGATGCGGTTCTTCAGCTTCGCCTTGCGCGCCTGCCAGCCGCCGCCGCCGAGACGGTCGAGCTCGACATTGGCGCTGTCGGAGCCGTAGCGCGACAGCAGCTCGATGTTCTCGACCGGGAGGAACAGCTTTGTCTCGGCGGCGTAATGCAGCTCAAGACAGTCATGCGGCGCGCCGGAGACTTCCAGCGTCTGCAGCCCGACGAAGCGGCCGATGCCGTGCTCGACATGCACGACGAGATCGCCGGTCGCCAGGCTCGTCACCTCCGAGATGAAATTGTCGAGCTTGCGGCTCGCCTTGCGCGGCCGCACCAGGCGGTCGCCGAGAATGTCCTGCTCGCTGATGACGGCGAATTCATCGGTCTCGAAGCCGGATTCCATGCCGACCACGGCCAGCATGGTCTCGTTACGCGGCGTCGCCTGCACGATCCGCCAGGTATTGACGCTGGTCGTGTTGAGCAGCTTGTGGTCGCGCAGCATCGCGCCCATGCGGTCGCGCGAGCCTTCGCTCCACAGCGCGACGATGACCTTCTTGCGCTGCGACTGCAGCGCGCCGATGTGACCGACGACGGCTTCGAACACGTTGACGTTGCCGTCGGTGCGCTCCGGTGCGAAATTGCGGCCCTGCCGCGCGCCGGCGTCGAACATGTCGGGCGAGCCTTCCGGCACCGCGAACGGTGTCAGCCGCGCCAGCGGCGCGTCGCCGAGCAGTTTTGTCCATTCGGCCTCGGTCAGATAGAGCTGGTCCGGCGGCAGCGGCTTGTAAATCGCGCCGCTGCCCGGATGCTCCAGCGCCTCGCGCCGCGCCTCGTAATAGTCGGCGATTTGCGTGAAGCGCTCGCGCGCGGCGTCCTCGGTCTGCGGCTCGATCGCAACCGCTGCACCATCGAGATAGTCGAACAGTGTGTCCATCCGCTCCTGGAACAGCGGCAGCCAGTGCTCCATGCCGGGATGGCGCCGCCCCTCGGAGACCGCCTCATAGAGCTGGTCGTCGCGCTCCGGCGCGCCGAACGCTGCAACATAGCCCATGCGGAAGCGGCGGATGGTTTCGGTGGTGAGCTGGAATTCCGAGACCGGCACGAGGTCGAGCCCGCGCATGTCGAGCAGCGTGCGCTGGGTCTCGGCATCGAAAGCGCGGATCGATTCCAGGCTATCGCCGAAGAAGTCGAACCGCACCGGCTGGTCGAGGCCGGCCGGAAACAGGTCGAGAATGCCGCCGCGCACGGCGTATTCGCCAGGCTCGCGCACCGTGGACGAGCGGGTGTAGCCGTTGTGCTCGAGCCAGGCCACGACCGAGTCCATCGGCACCACGTTGCCCGGCGCAACCGACAGCGCTTGGGCTGCGACCAGCCCGCGCGCCGGCACCCGCTGCACGGCCGCGTTCACGGTGGTGAGCACGATCAGCGGCTTGTCGGAGCCCACCAGCCGCGACAGTTTTGCCAGCGCCGTCAGGCGTTGCGCCAGAATGCCGGAATGCGGCGAGACGCGGTCATAGGGCTGGCAGTCCCAGGCCGGAACCTGCATCACCGCGATATCGGGCGCGAAGAACTCCAGCGCGCGGGCGAGCTGCTGCATCCGCGCGCCGTCGCGGCACACCACGGCGAGGCTGACCGCCGGCCGCTTCGGCTGCGCGGCGATGGCGCGCGCCAGATCCGAAATGACGAGCCCCTCGGCGCCTTCGGCGACGTTGGCGATGGTCAGCACCCGGCCGGGCGCGAGCATCGCGGCCGGCGATTTCATCGGCTGTTTCATGCGCCGTGATCCGCCACCCGGAACGCCTTGATGCGGGCAAACAGCGCGGTCGCGTATTCGGCCGGCAGCACCCTGTCGCCGGTCAGCGCGGCATAGAGGTCGGGATCCGGCACCTCGATCAGGTGCTCGAGCTCGCCGAGCTCCTGGTCGGTCAGATCGGCAATGGTCGCGTCGGCAAAGCGGCCGAGGATCAGGTCCATCTCCCGGGTGCCGCGATGCCAACAGCGAAACAAAAGCCGCTTGCGGCGGTCATCGAGCCCGTTGCTCGATCGCGTCGATCCCGTCATGTCCCAAAATCCATCGAACGCCAAAAGCCCGGACGTGCCGGGCGGGCCTTGATATAGCGACGGCGATGGCCGATGTCAGCCCTCTTTAGCCGCTCTTTGGGATGCTTGTGGCGCATGCCGTCATTGCCGGGCTTGACCCGGCAATCCATCCTCTTGTGAAGATGGATGCGCGGGTCAAGCCCGCGCATGACGTGAGTCGTGTGTAAAGGACACCGATGCGCCCTAGTCTGCTCAATCCGCTGTTTGCCCAGGTCACGACCCTGCAAGGGGTCGGCCCGAAGCAGGACAAGCTATTGCGCTATCTGCTCGACCGCAGCGAGACGCCGCGGCTGGTCGACCTCCTGCTGCATTTGCCGGCGAGCGTGATCGACCGCCGCGCGCGGCCGAAGATCCGCGATGCCGCGGTCGGAACCATGGTGACGCTGGAGGTCACCGTCGACCGCCATCGTCCGCCACCGCCGCGCAATTCGCGCGCGCCCTACCTCGTCTATGCCAGCGACGACACCGGCGACGTCGTCCTGACCTTCTTCCGCGCGCAGCCCGGCTATGTCGAAAAACTGCTGCCGGTCGGCGAGAAGCGTTACGTCTCGGGCACACTGGCGATGTATGACGGCATCCCGCAGATCGTGCATCCCGATCGCGTGGTCGATGAAGCCGGCTTTGCAAAACTGTCCGGTATCGACCCGGTCTATCCGCTGACCGAGGGGCTGGCGATCGGCTCGCTCCGCCGCGCGATCGCGCAGGCGCTGATCAAGCTGCCGGATCTGCCGGAATGGATCAGCCCCGAAGTGCTGCGCCGCTGCAGTTTCCCGCCGATCCGGGAGGCGCTGACCCGCGTCCATGTTCCGGTCGAGCTGACCGACATTCTGCCCGACGGCCCGTTCTGGTCGCGGCTCGCCTTCGACGAACTGCTGGCCGGCCAGCTCGCGCTAGCCCTGGTCCGCGCCACGCTGCGCCGCCCCGCCGGCGTCCGCAATGCCGGCGACGGCCATCTGCGCAAGAGGATCATCGACGCCCTGCCCTATGCCCTGACCAAGTCGCAACAGGAGGCGGTGGCCGCGATCATCGCAGACCTGCAACAGCCGGTGCGGATGCTGCGCCTCGTGCAGGGCGATGTCGGTTCCGGCAAGACCGTGGTGGCGCTGCTTGCCGCTGCCGCCGTCGCGGAAGCCGGCAAGCAGGCCGCGCTGATGGCGCCGACCGAAATTCTGGCGCGCCAGCACATCAAGACCATCGCGCCGCTCGCCGAACGCGCCGGCGTGCGGGTTGCGATCCTCACCGGCCGCGAGAAGGGCAAGGAGCGCCGCGAGCTCCTGGAGCGGCTCGAGGCCGGCGAAATCGATCTCCTGGTCGGCACCCATGCGCTGATCCAGGACGACGTAATCTACAAGGCGCTGGCGCTCGCCGTGGTCGACGAGCAGCATCGTTTTGGCGTGCGCGAACGGCTTGCGCTGACCTCCAAGGGCGAGGCCGTCGACGTGCTGGTGCTGAGCGCGACCCCGATCCCGCGCACGCTGGTGCTGACATATTTTGGCGACATGGATGTCTCGGAGCTGCGCGAAAAGCCGGCCGGCCGCCAGCCGATCGACACCCGAGCGGTGCCGATGAGCCGGATCGAGGATGTGATGGACGGCGTTGGCCGCGCGCTCCATGCGGGCAAGCTGGTCTACTGGATCTGCCCGCTGGTCGATGAATCGGAGGCCGAAGGCACCGAGCATCTCACCAACGCGACCGAACGGTTCGAGTCGCTGCAAAAGCGGTTCGGCGATCGCGTCGGGCTGGTGCACGGCCAGATGAAGGGCACCGAGAAGGATCGCGTGATGGCGCAATTCGCCGCGCACGAGATCGGGCTCCTGGTCGCAACGACCGTCGTCGAGGTCGGCGTCGACGTGCCGGCCGCGACCATCATGGTGATCGAGAACGCCGAACGCTTTGGTCTGGCGCAATTGCATCAGCTGCGCGGCCGCATCGGCCGCGGCTCGGAAGCCTCGACCTGCCTGTTGCTCTACAAGGAGCCGCTCGGCGAGATGTCGAAGGCGCGGCTGAAAGTGATCCGCGAGACCACCGACGGCTTCCGGATCGCCGAGGAGGATCTGAAGCTGCGCGGCGAAGGCGACGTGCTCGGCATCCGCCAGAGCGGCCTGCCCGGCTACCACATCGCGCGCTCCGAGGTGCACGGCCAGCTGATCACCCAGGCCCGCGACGAGGCGCTGCGCATCATGAAGGACAATCCGAAGCTGAAGGGCGAGCGCGGCGAGGCGCTGCGCGCCCTGCTCTATCTCTACGAGCGCGACGAGGCCGTGCCGCTGATCGGCGCGGGGTGACTCCCGCTACTCAACCTTCGCCGGCGCAGGCTGTGTGGCCGGCTGCAGCGAGGCCTGGTTGGCGATGCGCGCGGCGTTGGCCATGCCGGCGAGTGCCGCGGCGCGCTTCTGATCGTTGGCGCCGCCGGGCTGCACCACACCACACGACATGATCAGGGTTGCGGCGTCCTCGGTGCTCATCTCGATTTCGATGATCTTGCTCTTCGGCACGTAGAAGAAGAAGCCGGTGGTCGGGTTCGGCGCGCAGGGCAGGAACACCGAGATGTGCTCCTCCTCTGCGGGCAGGCTGGCGGCGAGCTCGGCGTTCGGCGCCTGCGAGATCAGCACGATCGACCACATCCCGGGCGACGGAAACTCGACCAGGCCGACGCGGCGAAAGCTCGAGCCGTTGCCTGAGAACAGCGTCTCGAACACCTGCTTCAGGCCGCGATAGATCGCCCGCACCGCCGGAATCCGCCCGAGCAGCCGCTCGCCGAGATCGACCAGGGTCCGCCCGATCAGATTGGCGGTGAGGAACCCAAGCAGCGTCAGCGCGATGACGGCGACGATCAGGCCGGAACCGGGCAGCCCGAACGGCAGGTAGGTTTCCGGCCGGTAGGCCGTCGGCACAAACGGCCGGACCAGATTGTCGACCCAGTTCACGAACCACCAGGTCAGATAGAAGGTGATCGCGATCGGCCCGGCCACCACCAGGCCGGTCAGGAAATAGTTGCGAAACCGCGCCATCAGCCCTCGGGGAGCGTCCGGGGGCAGGTCACCTGGCGCGGGGGGAGGCACTTTGTTGGAAGTCATTGCGGTTCCTAGGTCGTCGAAGCGGCGTCGAAGCGGCCGTAGTCCAACACCCAGCTAAGCCATTCTGACGCATTTTTGAAGGGCCACGTGAAGCCGCGGCTTGCGGCTATTCGACCGTGACCGATTTGGCCAGATTCCGGGGCTGATCGACGTCGGTGCCCATCACCACGGCGGTATGATAGGCGAGCAGCTGCACCGGAACGGCGTAGACGATCGGCGCGAAGGTCGCCCCCATGTCCGGCATCACGATCGTCACCAGCGACTGGATGGTCGCCTCCGCCGCGCCCTTGGCGTCGGTCATCAGGATGATCTTGCCGCCGCGGGCGGCGACCTCCTGCATGTTGGAGACGGTCTTCTCGAACACCTTGTCATAGGGCGCGATCACCACGACCGGCATGTGCTCGTCGATCAGCGCGATCGGCCCATGCTTGAGCTCGCCGGCGGCGTAGCCCTCGGCATGGATGTAGGAGATTTCCTTCAGCTTCAGCGCGCCTTCCAGCGCCAGCGGATAGCTGGTGCCGCGGCCGAGATAGAGCACGTCGCGCGACTTCGAGATCTCGCGCGCCAGCTTCTCGATCTGCACTTCCGTGGTCAGCGCTTCCGACATCAGGCGCGGGATCTCGACCAGGCCATGCACCAGCTTGGCCTCGTCGGCATCGGAGAGCTCGCCGCGCGCCTTGCCGGCGGCGACCGCGAGCGAGGCCAGCACCATCAGCTGGCAGGTGAAGGCCTTGGTCGAGGCGACGCCGATCTCGGGGCCGGCCAGCGTCTGCAGCACGGTCTCGCTCTCGCGCGCGATCGTCGAGGTCGGCACGTTGACGACCGACAGCGTGTGCGCGCCCTGCGACTTGGCGTAGCGCAGCGCCGCCAGCGTGTCGGCGGTCTCGCCGGACTGCGAGATGAAGATCGCAAGGTCGCCCTTGCGCAAGGGAGCCTCGCGGTAACGGAATTCGGAAGCGACATCGAGCTCGACCGGCAGCCGCGCCAGCTTTTCCAGCCAGTATTTTGCGACAAAGCCGGCATAGCTCGCGGTGCCGCAGGCCGTGATCGAGATGCGCTGGATATCCTTGAAATCGAACGGCAGCTTGACCGGCATGGAGACGCGTTCGGTCGCCATGTCGACGTAGCGCGCGAGCGTGTGTCCGACCACTTCGGGCTGCTCGTGGATCTCCTTCGCCATGAAGTGGCGATAGTTCGCCTTGTCGACCAAGGCGGTCGCGGTCTGGTGCTTGATGGCCTCGCGGTGGACGATAGCGTTGTCCTTGTCGTAGATCGTGGCGCCCTTGCGGTTCAGCACCACCCAGTCGCCATCCTCGAGATAGCTGATCGTGTCGGTGAACGGCCCGAGCGCGATCGCGTCCGACCCGAGATACATCTCGCCCTCGCCATGACCGATCGCGAGCGGCGGCCCGTTGCGGGCGCCGATCATCAGATCGTCCTCGCCGGCGAAGATGAAGCCGAGGGCGAACGCGCCGCGCAATTCCGACAGCACCGCCCTCACCGCCTCGATCGGCTTGACGCCGCCCTTGAGCAGATTGTCGACCAGATGCACCACGACCTCGGTGTCGGTCTCGGTCGAGAACACCGCGCCCTTGGCCTCGAGGCCCTCGCGCAGCTCGCGGAAATTCTCGATGATGCCGTTATGCACCACGGCGACGCGCTCGGTGGCGTGCGGATGCGCGTTGTTCTCGGTCGGCCTGCCGTGGGTGGCCCAGCGGGTGTGGCCGATGCCGGTGTGGCCGCCGAGCGGCTTGGCCTCCAGCCGGGTCTCCAGATTCTTCAGCTTGCCCTCGGCGCGGCGCCGCGCCAAGGTGCCATTCTCCAGCGTGGCGACCCCCGCGGAATCATAGCCGCGATACTCCAGCCGCTTGAGCGAATCCACCAATTGCTCCGCCACCGGAGCGCGTCCAAGAATGCCGACGATGCCGCACATGCGGTTCACTATCCCCAAAATCGCCGAAAATTTGCCAAAGCGGCGACACGGTCCCTTAACGGGAATCGCCGGCCGCAAGATACTCAATAATTATTGCCGATTGCGACAGTCTTAAACGGCAAGGTTGACGCACAAGGCTGGTTAATCGGGGCTAACTATTTTGGCAAGAGTGCGTCGGTTCAATGGACCCCCGCCGGTGCGGGCCACGGCTTCGCCTCCCAGATCGTGGTCCATTCCCGACCCGCGCCACACGCGGGCGCGCTGACCTCGACGCGAACGACGATAAAGCTTTCTCGATTGGTCATGCCCAGCCGATAGACGTGCCGTACCCGTGAAGTGGGGCACTCGTCCGATGAGGTTTCGGCCTGAAACAGGCCAGTGTCTTCCTTCCATGTGACAATGCCCGGAGTGTCGGTCGTGCCGAACCCCTGCGCCGCTACGTAGGGAAATTCCAGTGGCTTTGGCCTGCTCACATCGGAGAGGTCGAACGCGCGATCCGATCCCGTCACGGAAAACCGACAGAACATGAGCGCGAGACGATGGCCGGCCACGTTCATGACGCGAACCGGCAATTTTTCGATGTCATCCTTGTATTTGCAGCTGGATTGCTCGGCCGCAAGTGCAAGCATTCTCGGCACCAAGGCCGGATCGGAAATTTCAAAATTCGTCCGCCCATTGGCAAGGCTGCTCCATTCGCGGAGCGCCTCGCGTCGTGCAACGCTTGAAGTTTCATCGCCGTGCGCAATCGACGCTATCGCCAGGCTACCCACCAGAAGACACGCGAATATCGCGAAGATGGCGGGCGACCCAACGCGTCGACGAAGCGCTTTCCTCACTCAGGCCTCCGATCAGCCATGCAGTCCGCAGCACTCGAACAACGCTCCAACCAAGAGACGGATTAGGCTGTCGCCCACGGTTCCCATCCTTTAGCACGGAGCCAACCGTCACGGCACGCCCAGAGCATGCCGCCGGCAAACGCCGTTGACTGCGTCAACGCACCATTAACGCCTTTCGGCGAGGGTGCCGCCGCCGGAGGTAGCCCGATGCAGACTGCGCATGATCGCGAGGCACGTCGCCTCGATACGCTCGCGGAACTCGACATCCTCGACACGCCGCCTGACCTCGCTTTGCCGCAAGATGTTTCGCGTGCCGATGTCGACGCTGACCTTCATCGACGGCCACCGGCAGTGGTTCAAGGCCTCCGACGGCCTGGACCTGCGCGAAACCGACCGGCGGCCGGCGCCGTGCAATTTGACCATCGCGCTGGATGAGCCGCTGGTTGTCCCGGATATGCTGCGCGACGCGCGCTTCGCGGACAACATCTTCGTGCGTGGGGCGCCGTTCGTCCGCTTCTATGCCGGCGCACAGCTCAAGGTGTCCGGCGTCGTGATTGGAAGCCTGTGCGCCATCGACACCCGGCCGCGCGATGACTTCGACGCCGAGGCGACCAGCATGCTGGTCGATCTCGCCGCGATCGCCGTCGATGAATTGAAGTTGCGGAACTTGTCGATGCAGGACAGCCTCACCGGCTGCTCGTCGCGGCGCGCGTTCCGCGGCGAAGGCGAACGGCTGACCGCGCTGGCCATGCGGCACCTCACTCCGCTCGCCTGTGCCGTGCTCGATGTCGATCACTTCAAGCAGGGTCAACGATACCTACGGACACGTGGTCGGCGACATGGTGCTTGCGGCGGTCGCGGAGGCCGCGCGTTGCGCTCTGCGCGGCTCCGACGTGATCGGCCGGCTCGGCGGCGAAGAGTTCGGCATCCTGTTGCCGCATACGAGACTCGACCAGGCGATGGGCGTGCTCGAAAAGGTGCGCGCCGCGGTCGCTGCGACGCTGATCGAGACGCCGGCCGGCACGATCGGCGTCACCTGCAGCCTCGGCGGCTCCGCGCTTTCGCCCGGCAACTGCTTCGACGACATGCTGCGCGGTGCCGATCTTGCGATGTACGGCGCCAAGCAGGCCGGCCGCAATCAGGCGCTAGCCTGGGTCGACCGCGCGCCGTCGGTCGCACCGACCGCGCGGCGCGTCTTCAAGGCCGGCACGATCAGCTTCAACGCCGGCCATTCGACGATCGACTGCACGGTGCGCGGCCTGTCGCGCGACACGGCGACGATCGAGGTGCTCTCCACCTCGGGCATCCCCGACCAGTTCAAGCTCGCGATCGCCGCCGACACGCTGTCGCGGGCCTGCCGGGTCACCGGAAAGGCCGACAACCGGATCGAGGTCGCCTTCACCTGACGAGCCAAGCGAGATAGGCTGTTCTCCATCGTCATTCCGAGACTAGCGAAGCGAAAGCCCGGAATCCATTGCACCACTTGTTCGGGGGCCCGATGCAGTTCGTAGACTCCCCGGAGATCACCGAAATCCTCCACCAGGCCGACGGACAACCACCCAGCCTTGCTGACGTGCAACGAACGCTGGTCGAAGTAGCCGAGCGGCTCAACACCCCGATCAAAGTGCGCATGCACGAGCCCGAGAAGATATGGCCGGTTCGGCTGTTGCTTACGGAACGCCACACGCAAGGATTAATGACGACAATCAACAATGTCACACTGAATGAGAAGGGTTTCGTCTGTCACACGCAGATAGGCGCCGACCGTTTCGACACGCCCTTTGCCGAAGCGTCAAAGCTGATTTGCTTTATATTGCAGATCAAACTCGCTTCGCGCACAACGGGCGAGAAGCGAGATTGAAACAGGCTTCGGCCTGATCGGCTCAGTCCCCCCTGCCACCCTTAAGGTTCGACCCGGTAGAGCCGCCATCGCTCCGGCACGCCCTTGAGCTGGTGCGCGCCGCGATCCTTGAAGCGGACTGCTGACTCCGGCATCAGGTCCTTGACCGCGCTGGAGACCAGCACTTCGCCGGCACGCGCCTTGGCGGCGACGCGCGCGCCGATGTGGAATGCGAGACCGATCACCTCCGCCCCACTCACCTTGTATTCGCCCGCGTGCAGTCCGACCCTGATCTCCAGCCCCAGCGTGCGCACGGCCTCAACGATCGCGGTCGCGCAACGGATCCCGGCGGCCGGCGCGCCGAACGTCGCCAGCACGCCGTCTCCTGTCGTCACGACTTCCTTGCCGCGCAAGGCCTTCAGCTCCCGACGAACGGCGGCGTAATAATGATTCATCACCGTTGCCCAGCGTGAATCGCCGAGCCGCGCGGCCTTTTCGGTGGATCGGACGATATCGACAAAAAGGATGGTGGCGAGCGCCTGTTTGAGCTCCGAGGCTCGATTGGCGGTTCGACGCCGGTTCGCAATATTTCCACTCAGTGGCTCATAGCGATGGCTGCGTCGCCGTGCGACTGCGGCCTTTGTGTAGTCCTGGGCACGCTGCACCGTGCGGCAGCGAACAGTTTTTTCCTGCGGTGGAAACGTCCAGTAGACCTTGCGCCCGACTCCAGCGCCCTGAACCTCCACGGCGCCCCATTTCAGGAAGACCGTCGAACCAACCCGTCGAATGCACCATGCCTTTGACGTGTATCCGGACACGTTCGACTGATGGACTCCGATGCGAAGGAATTTGGGCATGAGCGTCCGGCCGATCGAATGAGCGCTGAGGTGCCAACCTGGGGTAAAGCGTAATCAACCATTCCCCTATTGGCAACAGCACCGGCATGCAGCTACCCAAGCCGCCTCCGATCGCCCATTTCGCTCGAACCGCCGTCAGGCACCAAACGTGCGACTGCGATTGAACCTGGTCACATCGCGCCGCTCCCCGTTCGAGACAGCGTCAGCATCGACGGATGGAATTGCCTCGTCTTGCGCTTCCGCTGTCGGCTGTTCTTCATCGCGAAATCGTGCCGGGGTCAGCCGGCTGCGGTCGACCGTCACGTCAAAGATGTCGAACCGGTTGTAGTAACCGACCACGTCGTGAAACTGTTTCGGCTCGACGCAACGATTGAGATCGATCTCCGCGTAGGCGATCCCCTCCTGATCCTGCAATGCGTCGCCAAAGACGTTGCCCGTCGGATCGACGAAGAAGCTCGCGGCACGTGGTGTCTGGTCGATCACATCGGCGATGCTTCGATCGCGCTCAATGAGGAAGGCACGCATTGCCTCGTCCATATAGCCGGCTGTCACGATCCCGAAGACTTTGGCTTCGAAGCAGTGGGCGCTGGCCCGGATCCGGTTGGCGGCGACGTTGTCGAAATTGCCACCGCCTGCCGGGCGCCTTGTGGGCCACATTGGTGGCCAGCTCGAGATGTGCACCTGTTCGCCCTGTGCCATCAGCGCGAAGCGGGCCAATGGATTGGTGTTCTCGCCACAGATCAACCCGCCGATCCGGCCCTGCCGCGTCTCCGCGACCTTGAGGCCCGCACCATCCCCCGACGACCACACCAGCTTCTCATAGAAGGTCGGAACCAGCTTGCGGTGGTGGACCAGAATTTCACCAGTCTCTCCGATCAACAGATTCGAGTTCCACAGCCCCCCAACGCTGACGGCCGAGCGCTCGCTGATGCCGATCGAGACGGTGACGCCGAGGGCGCGCGCCTCGGCGCAAAGCTGCGCCACTTCCGGTCCGTCCGCCAGCACGGATTGCTCCGCCATGCGCACGAACAGGTCGTGATTGTCGATCGGAGGCCACAGCGCGGCCCAAACCGGAAAGGCGGGAATATAGGTTTCCGGAAACGCGATCAGCTCGGCGCCGGCCCTGGCCGCCTCGCGAATGATGGCGATCGCCTTCTCGGTGGTCGCCCGGCTGTCGAGGAAGACGGGCGCAGCGTGGACGGCAGCGGCCTTGAAACGAGGGAGCATGTCGAAAATCCCGGCTAGGATGGGTGGGCGAAGCGCTATCATCCCTGCCTTCCCGGCGTGCATCGGAATTGTCGCAAGGTCGGTTGCGAAGGATCGGAGCCGCCGGGCGTTGGAACGGGAATTGCTTTGCTGACAAGGTCCGCAATCGGGAGGCAGGTCATGTTCGATACGATCAACTGGGACGATTTGCGGGTCTTTCTCTGCGCCGCCCGCGCCGGAAATTTGAGCCAGACAGCAAAGCGGCTGCGGCTGGACCATTCCACCGTCAGCCGGCGCATCGCCCAGATGGAGGCTTCCCTCGGGGTTGCGGTGTTCGAACGCCACCGCACCGGGCTCAAGCTCAACGAAATCGGCGAGCGGTTGCTGCGTCATGCCGAGCGGGTCGAGAGCGCGGTGATCGCCATTCGCGAGGAGGCCAGCGCCGGCGACACCCAGGAGCTCGTCGGGAACGTGCGGCTCGCCACCATGGAGGGGATCGCCTCGCTCTACCTTGCGCAACGCTTTGCCAAGCTGCGTCGCACCACGCCGCAACTCACCGTCGAACTCGTCACATCAGCCCAGACGGTCTACGTCCACAAGCGCGAAGCGGATCTGTTCGTGTCCTTCTTCCGGCCGCCCGGTCCGGGCCTGATCTCGGAGCGCATCGGCAAGTTTCGGCTCGGGCTATTCGCGAGCCAGACCTATCTCGATCATCACGGCACGCCGGCAAGCCTTCGCGACCTCGGGGATCATTGGTTCGTCTCCTACATCGAGGACCTGGTCCAGGTCGATTCAGTGCGCTGGCTCGCCGACGTCATCGAAGAGCCGAAAATCGCCTTCCACTCCAACAGCATGATCGCGCAGATGAATGCCGCGGCGGGCGGCCTCGGCATCGTGATGCTCCCGAGCTTTGCCACAAACGACCGGCCCGACCTCATCCCCGTGCTACCCGCCCTCGCCGGCACCGTTCGCGAGGTCTGGCTCAACGTCCACAGCGACCTGCAATTTGCCCCGCGCATCCGCGCCGTCCGCGCGTTCCTGAAAAACACCCTGAAGCAGGACCCCGACATGCAGGTCACCCTGGCCGATGCCGTGCCGTAGCCGCGCACGGCAGATTGCAAAAATCCATAATTCCCTTCCGTCGGAGCCCGGCTGAAGCTCCTGCGATTGGCGCCAGGCAGGGGCGCTGAAGTTTTGAGGGGCCAAATATGAAGGTGGTTACATCAGGTAATGTCGATCCGGCGTCGAGCGTCGGCGCCCTGGCCAAGAAGCGGCTGACGGTCGCGCTCGTTCTCAGCGTCGCGATGATGGTGATCTATTTCGGCTTCATGGGGCTTTTCGCGTTCGACAAGCCGCTGCTCGGCACCATCCTGATGCCCGGCCTGACGCTCTGCATTGTGCTCGGCCCGCTCGTCATCATTTCGTCCTTCGCGCTTTGCCTGGTCTACGTGCTGTGGGCGAACCGGGTGTTCGACGCTGGCATCCGCAACCTTCGCTAAAGGGGCAGAGAAAATGGGCAGCAGCGCGCTTTCTATCGGGTTCTTCTTCGCCTTCATGGCGTTGACGCTGGCGATCACCTATTGGGCCGCACGGCGCACGCGCACCACCGAGCACTTCTTTGCCGCCGGCGGCCAGGTCACGCCGTGGCAGAATGGCTGGGCACTCGCGGGAGACTTCCTGAGCGCCGCCGCCTTGCTCGGAATTGCCGGCATCGTCACTTCAAACGGCTTCGACGGCATGATCTATTCGATCGGCTGGCTGGTCGGCTGGCCGATCATTCTGTTCCTGATCGTCGAACCGTTGCGCAATGTCGGCCGCTTCACCTTCGCCGACGTCGTGGCCTATCGCCTGCGTCAGCGCCCGGTGCGCCTCGCCGGCGCCGTCGGTACACTTGCCGTCATCCTGTTCTATCTGATCGCCCAGATGGTCGCGACGGGATCGCTGATCAAGCTGCTGTTCGGCCTGCCCTACACCTGGTCGGTCGTCATCGTCGGCAGCGTGATGCTGGTCTATGTGCTGTTCGGCGGGATGTTGGCGACCACCTGGGTGCAGGTGGTCAAGGCTGCGTTGCTGATGGGCGGCGGCATTCTGCTCGCCTTCCTCGTCTTGACCCATTTCGACATGAACCCGCTGAAGCTGTTCGCCGCGGCGTCCGAGAAATACGGCACCAAGGTTCTGCAGCCGGGATCGAGGGTGATCTCCGGCCAATGGGATGCCATCTCGCTCGGGCTCGGCCTGATGTTCGGGACCGCCGCGATGCCGCATGTGCTGATGCGGGCCTATACGGTGAAGGATTCCAAGGCCGCGCGGCTGTCGATCCTCTATGCCACCGGCCTGATCGGTGTCTTTCATCTCATGGTCTTCATCATCGGCTTCGGCGCCATGGTGCTGGTCGGCCCAGAGGCGGTGGCAAAGGCCGGAGGCGGCGGCAACATGGCAGCGCCCCTGCTCGCGCTCACCGTCGGCGGCAATGCGTTCTTCGGCTTCATCTGCGCGGTCGCCTTCGCGACGATGCTCGCCGTCGTTGCGGGGCTGACGTTGTCGGGCGTCGCAACGCTCTGCCACGACGTCTGGACCAATGTGATCCGGGACGGTACCGCTTCGGAGGCCGAGCAGCTCAAGGTCGCGCGCGTCGCGACCGTGATGATTTCCATCCTCGCCATCATTCTCGGGGTCGCGTTCGAAGGCCAGAACGTCGCCTTCATGGCGGGGCTTGCGTTCTCGATCGCCTGCGCCGCGAATTTCCCCTCGCTCGTGCTCGCCATCACCTGGCGCCGCTTCACGACGCCTGCAGCCGTGGCGAGCATCCTCGTCGGCACGCTGAGCTCCCTGGTGCTGATCTATCTGTCGCCCACCATCCAGGTCGACATTCTCGGCAAGCCGCTGGCCGCGATCCAGCATGAATGGTGGTTCGTGTCGCTGCGCAATCCCGCGATCATCAGCATGCCGCTATCGTTTGCGGTCGCGATCCTGCTATCGCTGGTCACGCGGGAGAAGAACGCAAATCTCGCTTTTGACGAGATGCAGCGGCGCATCCTGTTCGGACCGGTCCAGCCGAACACCGACGCGCCGCGTCAGGCGAAGAGTGCCGCCTGAACCGTATCGCTAGCCCGAAACGCAGCGCGTGCAAGACTGGAGTCGAGTTCGCGACAGGGAGCGGCGATGCCGGCCAGCCATCATTTGGTCTCCGGCACGCTACGAGGCGGCACGCTCGAAAACAATGAGCTTAGCCCTTCGGCCATCGTCGGGTGGGCAAAATCTGCGTCGGCAAGACTTGAATAGGCAAGGCCCGCCAACATTGCCGTTTGGACCGCAGCCATGACTTCACCGGCCGAGGCCCCAATCATCGTGAATCCGAGTATCCGATCGTCGTTGTTCCCGACAACAACTTTCATAAAGCCCTGCCTTTGATCGGTAGCTTGCGCCCCAAGTACGGAGTCCATCGGCAGCGTTGCGACGCGAGCGAGCACGCCTTGGCGTTTGGCTTCACCTTCGCTGAGCCCTACCCGGGCGAGCGGGGGATCGGTGAACATGCAATATGGAACCAGCCGGTCGCCCGTACTGCGATGTCCTCCGGCGAGATTGTCACGGATGATACGAAAATCGTCTTCGGATATGTGCGTGAACTGCGGACTGCCGGCGCATTCTCCGACTGCCCATACATCCGGCGCACTTGTCTCCAGTCTGCCGTTGACGCTGACGTAACCACGCCCGTCCAGTTCAACGCCGGCCTCCTTCAGACCAATTCCGGCGGTGTTCGGAATGCGCCCAGCCGCGACCAGAATATCGCTGCCATCAATTTGTTGCTCGCCTGACGGGGTGCGCAGGGAAAGCGTAACCGTGTCTCCCGATCGTCCGCCGACTTGCAGCAACTGGGCTCCCGCGAGAATCTGGATACCTTCGTCGCCGAGAACGCGCCGTATCTCATCCGAGACGTCGACATCCTCACGCGTCATCAGGCGAGGACCGGACTCGACGACGGTCACGGCGCTGCCAAAGCGGCGAAAAGCCTGTGCCAATTCAAGGCCAGAATAGCCGCCGCCGATCACTATCAGGTGCTTCGGGACATAATCCAGCTCCAGCGCCTCGATATGCGTGAGTGGACGAGCCGCCTCCAGGCCAGGCACATTCGGAACCGCTGCATGCGTTCCAACATTGAGGAATATTTTGTCGGCCGCGAGCACTCGCGTTCCGCCGTCGTTGAGTTTCACCTCAAGGGTCTTCGGCGCTACAAAACGGCCGCTTCCCATGATCAGTTCGGCACCGCTTTCCTGGTAGATTCGAAGGTGTTTCGCAACCTGGCGTTCCACCATCTCGCGCTTGCGTCGACGAACCAGCGCCAAATCGACAGCGACCGCCCCACTTATTGTACCGTGTCGCGCGCCATGCCGCGCGACGTGCGCTGTACTTGCGCTGGAGATTTGGTTTTTGGTCGGCATACAGGCGATGTTGGGACAGGAGCCGCCGATCCAGCGTCGCTCCACGACGGCGGTTCGCCGTCCCGATTGCGCCATGTGCCATGCGATGAGCTTGCCACCAGCCCCGCTGCCCAGGACGAGAACCTCAAATTGCTCTGCTTGAATCATATCTTCTTTCCTGATGCACTCGCACGCGCCCCGTATTGCGGTCTGGACGCCCCATCAGCCCAGTGTCTTTAACCAGCCAGCGACGGCCTGCCCGATTTCGTTTGGCGAATCTTCCTGGACGAAATGGACTCCCTTGACCGTCACTTCGGTCTGCGCCGGGAAGCTTTGGGCGAGTTCAAGAACCTTGCCGTCAGCCAGGATTCCGCCGGGCTCGGCCTTCAGAAACAGCTTCGGCACGCGGCTGGTCTTCAGCCAGTTCGCATAGGCGTCCACAATCGCAGTGACGTCGGCGGGATCGCCTTCGATCGGGATTTGCCGAGGCCACGTCAGTGTCGGCCGCCGATCCTCGCCGGGCTCGGCGAACGGCCGGCGGTACTCCGCCATCTCCTCGTCCGAGAGCTTGCGCAGGATGGCTCCGGGCAAGACCTTCTCGATGAAGAAATTATCTTGCAGGACCATCTGTTCGCCGGCCTCGGAACGCAGTCCCTGCAAGACGGGCCGCATTCCGAATTTGTCCCAGTGGTCCCAATACTGCCGCCCCACGATCGCTTCCATGTATGCGATACCCCTCACTGCATCGCGGTGGCGGTTGGCCCAGTCGAAGCCAAGGGCCGATCCCCAGTCGTGGATGACCAAGGTCACGCGCTCGCGCACGTTCAGCGCCTCGAGCAGAGCGTCGAGGTAGCGGCGGTGCTCGACGAACCGATAGGAGCCAGGCCCACTGTCTGGCAGCTTGTCGGAGTCGCCCATGCCGATCAGATCGGGGACGATGCAGCGGCCTAGCGGCTCCAGGTGCGGCAGCACGTTGCGCCACAAGTACGACGAGGTTGGATTGCCGTGCAGCAGCACGATGGGGTCGCCCTTTCCAACCTCCACATACGCCATCTCAAGGCCAAGGATCTGGCGCCGCTGCTTATTGTAGGGAAATGCTGCAGATATCATGATTGTTTCTCCTGACGCAGAATCGGCGACGACAGAGCCTTCTCGTTAAGTTGCTGGTTGCGCTGGATGTTTTTCTTCCGCTTGAAACCCGGCGCGTGCTAACGTCCGAGTGATCACACGGCGTCCAAGATCTCCTGCTGTAGGCGGCTATCGTTGGTGCCAGCGTTGGAGCGATCATGGAAATGGCGAGCTTGTTCGCGGATCGCCTGCTTTTGTTGGGACCGTTGCAGGTCATCCACAATGGAAGCCCGGTGGCGCAGCCGCCTTCGCGCAAAGTCCGCGCTCTGCTTGCCTATCTCGCGATGGCGGCACGGCCGGTTTCCCGCGAAAAATTGTGCGAGTTCCTTTGGGACGTCGCTGACGACCCGCGAGGCGAATTGCGCTGGTGCCTGTCCAAGCTGCGACCATTGGTCGACGGGCCAACAACGATGCGACTTGTTGCGGACCGCAAGCAGGTCTGCATCGAAACCAGCGCACTCGATATCGACGCACTCCTCGTCGCGCGCCGTACCCAGAAGACTTTGACCTGCGGGTCGCCGAGCGACCTTCGGGCGCTCCTCAATCTGTTCCGGGGTGACTTTCTCGAGGGTCTTTCTGTCGAAAGAGCCCCCTCGTTCGAAAACTGGCTGGCGGGCCAACGGCACCGCTTTGGTCAATTGCGGCAGCAGCTTCTCGAACGACTAAGCTCGCTCCTGCCGCCGGAGAGCGAAGACCGTATCGAAGTCCTGCGCGAGTGCCTCGACATTGCGCCGTTCGACGAGGCGGTTCATATCGAACTCGTTCGCGCTCTGCTTGGTCGAGGGCTTTACGCGGAAGCCGAGCATCAGATCGATGCGTCGGTTACTCGCTTTCAGACCGAAGGCATCGACCCGTCGTCGCTGAAAGCCGCCTTTGCCACTGCACAACAGTCAATTTCGAAGCCCATCAGCGTGAGTTTGGTGGGCGTCGCGCATTCCGGCATTCCGCCCGCACGACCGAGGCATGATACACGCGGGCCAACACTCCTGTTGCTACCTTTTACGGCCGCGCCGGGAGACGTTGCGGATGCCGACAGCGTCACCAGCGACATAATTTTCGGCATTGCCAAATTGCGAAGTATCAGCGTGATTGCTCGCGGCACCGCCCTTTCGTTGCGGAATCAAACGCCCGCGGCAGCTGCTACCCTGGTTAATGCGCAATATGTCGCGTCAGGCCACTTACGACGTGACGGCAAGAAATATCTCGTCACAGTGGAACTGATCGACCCCAGGAGCGATCGCATCTTCTGGGTCGACGAATTCAGTTGCAACACCGTTGATTCCTTTTCCGTACCTCCGTTGCTGGCCGCGCGCATCATAACGGGCCTTGATGCCGAAATTCATGTCATTGAACGGAACCGTGCGCTGCTCATGCCACCAGCCTCCCTTGATGCCTGGCAGGCGTATCATCGTGGCCTCGCATGCATGTACCGCTTTACGACCGACAGCAATCGTGAGGCACAGCATTTCTTCAAGAGGGCGATCACTCTCGATCCAACTTTCTCTCGAAGCCATGCCGGGCTGTCCTTCACGCATTTCCAGAATGCGTTCCATCTGCATGTGAGCCAACCCGAGCGTGAAATTTCGTTGGCCTTTGAGACAGCCGAACAGGCATTGATGTCGGACCCCAACGACCCGGCAGCGCATTGCGCTATCGGCCGTGCGCTTTGGCTTCAGCATGCGCATGATGGAGCTCTCGGCGAGCTCAATCAGTCCGTTCGCTTGAGTCCCAATTATGCCTTCGCTCACTACACGCTTGCATTCGTACAAGCTCAGACCGGGGACCCTGCGCGCGCAATTGACGCAGCCGATATCGCATCTCATCTCAGCCCGCTTGATCCGATGATGTTCGGTACCCATCGGGTGCGGACGTTCGCGTTGCTCCGACTGGGTAAAATCGAGGAAGCCGCCGATTTTGCCAAGCTTGTTGGCGAGCATGCCGGCGATCATGTTCACGCGCATGCCGTGTCGGCGCTGACGCTCGCCGCCGCTGGACGCGTCGAGGAAGCCCAAGCCGCACGTCGACGCATCAGCGCATTGCGCCCGGATTATAACTTTAAGCTATTCAAAGAGGCACTTCATATGCTGGACGATCTGACAGGTATCTACCAGAAAGCCGCGAAGTTACTGCAAATCCCGGAATGCTAGGACATCGATGTCGACTATTGGCATCGGATCGAAATGCTTTGTTGGGTGACGCTGGGGCAACAGCCTGTTTCCAACAACACAACCCTGTGGTTATGGGTCCCGGCATTCGCCGGGACGACGGTGGAGTGTGCGGACAAAGTCGCGCAATGAACGCGAAGCTGCATCCCCACCAACACAGTCATCGCCCGCCTCGACCGGGCGATCCAGTACGCCGCGGCCTCTCGGCTTAACAACCGGTGCCTCTGGAATACTGGATCACTCGCATGCGCGGGTGATGACACCTCGGATTGGGATGCGCAGCCGCGACATCGTCAGGCAGGTGCATGCCGGCGACGCGAACGCCTCACTTCCCCTTCGCAGCCTTCGCCTTCATCTTGGCCTGGCGATAGCGCGCGGCGCCGCCTTCGCGGATGGATTGTTCACTACGCTCAATGGACATCGCATCGTCAGGGACGTCCTTGGTGATGACCGAGCCCGAGCCGATATAGGCGCCCTTGCCGATCGTCACAGGCGCGACCAGCGACGTATTGGTGCCGACGAAAGCGCCCTCGCCGATCAGCGTCTTGTGCTTGAGGAAGCCGTCATAGTTGCAGGTGATGGTGCCGGCACCGAGGTTGGAATTGGCGCCGACATGGGCGTCGCCGACATAGGAGAGATGGTTGACCTTGACGCCGGCCTCCAGCGTCGCGGCCTTGGTCTCGACGAAATTGCCGATCCGCGCGCCGTCGCCGAGCGAGGTGCCGGGCCGCAGCCGCGCATAGGGACCGACCGACACCTTCTTGCCGATGCTGGCCTCGACGATGTGCGAGAAGGAATGGATCACGGCGCCGTCGTCGATCGAAACGCCGGGGCCGATCACCACGAACGGCTCGATCGTGACGTCCTTGCCGAATTGGGTGTCGGCCGCGAGATAGACCGTCTCCGGCGCGATCAGGGTCACGCCGGCGTCGAGCGCCTGCTTGCGCAGCCGCGCCTGCATCACGGCCTCGGCCTCCGCGAGCTGCGCCTTGGTGTTGATGCCGCGTACTTCGTCTTCGCTGGTTTCGATCACGACGGCCTCCAGTCCCAGTTCCCTGACAATGCCGACGGCATCGGTCAGATAATATTCGCCCTTGGCGTTGGCGTTGCCGATCTTCTCGATGATCGCGAGCGCGGTCTTGCCGCCGAACGCCATCACGCCGGCGTTGCACAGCGAGATATTGCGCTCCTCGGGGCTGGCGTCGGCCTGCTCGCGGATCGCGACCAGTCTGCCGTTCTCGACCACCAGCCGCCCGTAACCGGTCGGGTCGGCGGCACGGAAGCCGAGCACCGCGAGCGCCGCGCCGTCGCGCAGCGGCGCGCGCATTCGCGCAAAGGTCTCGGCCGAAATCAGTGGCGTGTCGCCGAACGCGACCAGCAAATCGTCGGCACCGCGCGCGATCGCCTCGCGCGCGGCCAGCACCGCATGCGCGGTGCCGAGCCGTTCGCGCTGCACGAAGGTCTGCGCGTCTGGACGCACCCGCCGCACCTCGGCGGCAACCGCCTCATGGTCGGGGCCGATCACGACCGCAAGCTGCGATCCTTCGCCGGCGGTGGCGGCGTTGAGCACATGCGACAGCAGCGCCTGCCCGGCCACCGGATGCAACACCTTCGGCAGCGACGAGCGCATCCGCGTGCCCTCACCGGCCGCAAGCACCACAGTCAGGCTGGTTCGCGCAGTCATTCGCAATCCTCGATCTCCGGCGCAGTTCGCTGCGCAAAGCTTACTTTGAGGCCGTCTTTAATTGTTTTCCCCGGCAGAAGAAACCGTTTCGCCCCCGCCGCTCCTCAGAATCAAGTTCCCGGTCCATTTCCTGTTAATCTTTACCTCGTGATTCGGCGGGCCTTGAGGAGGGCCAAGCGGGCTTTGGCCAAAGATCGCGACAATCTGGCGGCGGATTTCGACACCGAGAGCACCACCGGCTTTTTGGCCGAGGAGGAAGCTCTCGATCGCCGCATGCTGTGGCGACTCGGCTCGTGGGGCGTCGCCGCGGTCGGCGCCGTGATCGTCGCCGTGCTGGCCAACCAGTCGGCGCTGACGCTGAAGCGCGACCAGCTCGCGGCCTCGGACATTGCCCGCCAGGCCCAGCAACTGCAGACGCTGGCGAAAGAGAGCCACAACGAGACGCGCCGGCTGGCGTCCGCGATCGATACGCTCAACGGCGACCGCGACCGGCTCTATTCACGCATCACCAGCCTGGAACAGGGCCTCGACTCCGTGACCGGCACGATCGCCAAGCAGGCCACGGCGCCGTCGAGCTCTGCAGCGGCGGCCCCCACACAACCCGTTCCCGCCAATTCAGCGCCCGCCGTTCCGGCGCCCGTGCCGGCCGTCGCCCCCGTCGCAACCACATCGCCGGACAAGGCGGCGCTAACAGACAAGGCGGCGGCATCAACCGAGACCAAGCCCGCTGCACCGGTCGAGAAGCCGGTTGCTGCGGCCGAGAAGCCCGCGGTGGCGGACAAGAAACCCGCTCCCGCGACCAAACCGCAGGCCGCGGCCGAGAAGCCGCCGACTGCGGAGAACACGCAGCCACCGTCTTCGCAACCGGGCTCCGGCGCCGCGGCAACGATTGCGAGCCCGATGACCGCCGCCGCGGCGACCAGCCCGGAGGATGCGAAAGCGGCTGCGCCGGTGCCCTTGGCCACGCCAGTCGCGGACAAGCAGCTGGTGGCATCGCGCGAGCCCGCGTCGAACAAGGCAACCGAGGCCGGCAAGCCGCCGACCGTCAACGACGTGACCGCGGCACCGATGCCGCCGCTGGTCATCACTCCCGATCCGGACTCCGACGTCGACGACGATGCCAGCGCGCCGAAGGCGCAGATCCAGCGCACCGAATTCGGCGTCGATCTCGGCACCGCGAATTCGGTCAACGGGCTACGCGCGCTGTGGCGCGGTCTCTTGAAGTCCAAGGCCAACGCGCCGCTGGCCGCGCTGCGGCCGATCATCGTGATCAAGGAGAACAGCAACGGGCTCGGCATGCAGCTGCGCCTGGTGGCCGGACCGCTGAACGACGCCGGCACCGCCGCCAAGATTTGCGCGGGCCTCAGCCTGATCCAGCGGACCTGCGAGACGGCGATCTATGACGGCCAGCGGCTCGCCCTGAACGAGCCGCCGGCTGGCAGCAAGCCTGTCCCGGCGCATCGGCGGATGGCGCCGAAGCGGGCTGCTGCACCACCCCCGCAGCCTGTGGCCGAGGACAAGAAGCCGGAGCCGACGACGATTTCGTCGATGTTCCGGCGGAATAGCCAATAATCATGTCCGGCAAGGGATTACGGCCAAATTCTCAACCGATTTCACTGCTCTGACCGAGCCTTGTCCCAGAACCTTTTCCCGACCATAGTGCCGCGATGACAAAACCTCCGTTTCGCCTCTCGCCCTATCAGGTCCAGTTCCTGCTGGTCATCGGCTTCCTCACCGTCGGTTACGCACTGTATGTGCGCTATCTGGCGATCGAATTCTCACCCGTTGCGCTGGCCTGCGACGCGGGCACGCAGAACATGCTCTGCAAGGCGCGCGCGCTCTCGACCGTGCTGTTCAAGAATTCGGTGTTCGGCATCACCGCGCTGGTGATTGCGGTGCTGAACCTGACCCGGCCGTCGATCGTGCTGCTGACCGTCGGGCTGATCGCCGCCGGGCTCGGCATCGTGCTCTACAATGTCGTGCTGTCGGGGCTCGCGATCGGGCTGTTTATCCTGGGTTTTGCGCGGCCCGCGCCCGCCACAGCGTAGCCGCCAGCAGCAGATACATCACGCAGGTCCAGACCGACTGCCAGTTGATGGTGCCCTCGTTGAAGATCATGTAGCCGGCTGCGATCGCCAACAGGCCGGCGAACACCGATTCCGCGATCGGCCGGACGCCCTCCTTCGGGCGATTGAGCATGGTCAGCAGCGCGAACGGCACCACGGCCATGGTCAGCGAAGCATACGGGAAATCGCGATAGCGCGGATCGAAGGTGAAGCCCAGAGCGGTCTCGGCCGCGATCACGGTGGTCACCGCCAGCACGATCGCCAGCAACGCGCCGATCGCGCCCTTGCCGCGATAGTCGCGCGGCCCGACCAGTTCGAGGAAGGTCGGCAGCGAGCGCCCGGCGATCAGCGCATGCGCCGTCAGCAAGGGCGAGGCGATCGCGGCCGCGAGCAGCACGCCCCAATGCAGCCAGCCACCGGCGCCGTAGCTCTCATAATACATCTTGTCGCCGGCGATCCCGAGCAGCGTCCCCGCCGTCGTCGCCGAAATGGCGACCGCGAACCAGGCCGACGGCCGCGGCGTCCAGGGCCGACGGCGCAGCGTCAGCCAGGCCACCAGGAAGGTAGCGACCGACAGCGCCATGCCGCCCGCCATCTGCAGCTTCCAGGCCGGATAGTTGCTGATCGCAACGCCCGGCGGATACTTCACCTGCCGCTTGATCGAATCGAACAGGCCCCAATAGCCGCCGACGGTGCCCTCGAGCCTGCGCTTCCAGGGCTGGTCATAGGCCTCGATTAAATTGACCCGAAACCCCTCGCGCTTGGCGAGATCGAGGATCTCGGACACCACCCGCGCCTGGTTGGTGCGCGACGGCAAGGCGCCCTCCCGCATCCGCCCGGTGCTCGGCCAGCCGGTCTCGCCGATCAGGATCTCCTTGCCCGGGAACGTCACCGCCATCCGCTTGCGGATGTCGTCGACATGGGCGGCGGCGTATTTGGCCTTGATCGGGACGTCCTCCCAATACGGCAGGATGTGAATCGTGACGAAATCGACGGCCTCATAGATCTCGCGATTCTTCAGCCAGTATTCCCAGACGTCGGCATAGGTGACAGGGACATTGCCCGCCGCGGCCTTCACCGCGCGGATGTTGCCGGCGAGATCGGCGGCCGTCATCTCGCCGCGCAGCAGCACCTCATTGCCGACGATCAGCGCGGTGACGACACCGGGATATTCCTTGGAGAGCCGTACCGCGATCGCGATCTGCTGCAGGTTCTTGAAGCGATTGCTGCCGAGCCAGATGCCCTGCATCACCTTCAAGCCGACCTTAGCCGCGACGCCGGGGACCTGATCGAGGCCGTTCTCGATCGAATAGGTGCGCACGCAATCGGTGACCTTGGCGAGATCGGCGAGGTCCTGCTCGATCTGCTCGACCGGGATTTGCGTGGTCGGATCCAGCGGCGTCTGGGCGCCGCGGAACGGCGTGTAGGACACGCATTGCAGCTTTGCGGCAGGATCGATCGGCGCGCGCACGAGCGTGATCGGCGTGGCGAGCCACCACCACACGGCTGCAATCACGGCGAGCGAGATCAGGAGAAGCGCCAGCGGCGTACGAAGCGAAATCGGTTCCATCCTCCGGGGGACCGTCGAATTAGACGGTCACAGCCCATCTGCCAAGAGTAGGATTAGGTCAATACCATGGTTGTCCTGCGACAGTTTTGCGCTGGTGCGATAAAGTTGTGAGTTTGCTGGACAAAATACCAAATTCCAGTCATGGGATTCCGCCAGAGTCTCCGCCGCGCTGGAGACCTATTTGGACGGCATCACGCGAGCCGTTAGGATGATCCCGCGGGGGCAGGAACATATCGGGGAATGCATGCGTCGACGGCTGCTTGAGTTGAAGAACACTGCTTTGCGCCACCTTGCCGTAACCGGCCTTGTGGCAGGCCTTGCGCTCCTGACCGGAGCCGGCGGCGCTTTCGCCCAGTCAGGCACGCCGAATCCGCCGGATCAGGCCAAACAGCAGTCCGGAAATCCGGACGCCGCTGCCAATGCAGCGAAGGAAGCCAACCAGCGCAAGGTCGAGGAATTCGTCGAGGCCCAGCAGGCCATCAACGGTCCGGCAGGCAACCCGGAATGCGTCTGGCTCGGCCGCCGCGTGGTCCGTCTGATGTGGAACGACGACCTCGACACCGCCTTCCGCCATCTCGACCTCTATGACCGGTTCGGCTGCCCCGGCGGCCACGTCCAGGCTGCGTTCCGCTGCCTGACCCGGTTCGGCGCCCAGATCGACGACAAGGTGCGCGGCAGCCTCGACGGCCGCATCCACGCCTGCTGGATCAATCCGGGCGCCCAGCCGCAGGCCGCGGCTGCGGCCGCAACGCCCACCCCGGCACCAGCGACAGCCGGCAACGCTGCGCCTGCGCCGGCCGCGTCGCCCTCGCCCGCGCCGACCCCGTCGGCATCACCGGCGCCGGCATCGAAATAGCCGCATTCCGCGATCGGGTCCGGCCGCGATTTTTTTTCGCGGCTGGAACGGCTTGCGCCCTTAAAACGCCATTGCGGCACACCAGTTGTTAAATCAGATGGCGGAGATATCCTTCCCTCCGTCGTCGTGTTGGCCGAACCCAGGGGACGGGTTCGCTTCGTCCTCAATCTCAGGCCCCGTATGGTTTAACCGCGATGCGCGCCGTCGTCGCCGTCCTGTTGCTTGTCACCGCCGCCCACGCCGCCCTGTGGGGTCTCTTCCAGGAGAAGCAGTCGGCGCCCGATTTCCGTGGCACGCTGCCGAGCCTGTCCTATACGCCATTCGAGCCGAAGCACACCGTCGTCGATGGCGATATCGACAAGGTGCGCGCCGATATGAAGAAACTGTCCACGCTCACGCGGGCAGTCCGTGGATACTCCTCGACCGAGGGCAATGAACTTGTGCCGCCGATTGCCGCCGAGTTCGGCATGAAGGTCATGATTGGCGTCTGGATCGGCACGGATGCCGACCGCAATAGCCGCGAACTTGCAGCTGCTGTCGAGCTCGCCAAGAGCAACAGCAATGTCACGGGCATCGTGATCGGCAACGAAACCATCTATCGCGGTGAGCAGGTTCCAATCGAAAACCTCGGGCCGATACCAAAGGTCAATCCAAGCCCTGAAGAGAAGGAGCGCTTCCTTGGTGAAACCGCGCGCTTCCTTCGCGAGGAAACCCCGCGCATCGATCAAGAGGAAGAGGCACGGCTTCAAGACGCCAAGGCGCAGCCGGAGGACAAGCGCGCTGAAGCCGTGAACTGGGCGATTGCCGAAAACAACGTGCACCGGCTGATCAAGGTGATCCAACGGGTCAAGAAGTCGGTCAACATTCCCGTCACCACCGGCGAAATCTGGAACATCTGGCGCGACCATCCGCAACTTGCCAATTCGGCCGATTTCGTCGCCGCGCATGTGCTGCCCTATTGGGAAAACTTCACCGACAAGCAGGCGGTGGACCAGGCGGTCGACCGCTACAATTTGTTGCGCGATTCATTTCCCGGCAAGCGCATCCTGATCGCCGAGTTCGGCTGGCCGAGCCAGGGCTACAATTTGCGCAGCGCCGAGCCCGGTGCGTTCCAGCAGGCAACCGTGCTGCGCAACTTCGTCGCGCGGGCTGACGCCATCGGCATGGACTACAACATCGTCGAGGCGATCGATCAGCCCTGGAAGTACTCTGAAGGCGGCGTCGGCCCCTATTGGGGCATCCTCAATGCCGACCGCGAGGCGAAATTCTCCTGGACCGGGCCGATCACCAATCTGGACTACTGGAAGCTCGCGCTGGTCGCCGTGCTGGTCGGGCTCTTCATGTCGCTGCCGATCCTGCGGCTGGACCAGCCAACCGTGATGCAGGCGCTGCTGCTGTCGGCCGCTGCCAACGGTGTCGGCGCCTGGGTTGCGACCGTGTTCTCTTACTGGACCACGCATTACTTCGTCTGGGGCTCGGCTTTTGCGCTCAGCCTCGGCCTGGTGCTGCTGGTTCCGCTGGTCCTGATCGCGATGGCGCGAATCGAGGAGATCGCTGCGGTGGCATTCGGTCGCGGCCCGCGCCGGTTGATCGGCAAGAGCGAGCCGCTTGCGCCCGCCACGGTCGGCGAGAGCGTGACGTTTCCGAAAGTCTCGATCCACATCCCGGCCTATTTCGAACCGGTTGAGATGCTGAAGCAGACGCTCGATGCGGTGTCGCGGCTCGACTATCCGAATTTCGAGTGCGTCTGCATCATCAACAACACGCCCGATCCCGACTTCTGGCGGCCGATCCAGGATCACTGCCGGCTGCTCGGCGAGCGCTTCAAGTTCATCAATGCCGAGAAGGTGCAGGGCTTCAAGGCTGGCGCGCTGCGCATCGCGATGGAGCGCACCGCTGTTGATGCCGAGATCATCGGCATCATCGACGCCGACTATGTCGTGCATCCGGACTGGCTGAAGGATCTCGTGCCGGCCTTCGCCGATCCGCGCGTCGGCCTGGTGCAGGCGCCGCAGGAGCATCGCGACGGTGACCGCTCGCTGATGCACTACATCATGAACGGCGAATATGCCGGCTTCTTCGACATCGGCATGGTCCAGCGCAACGAGTTCAACGCCATCATCGTGCACGGCACGATGTGCCTGATCCGCCGCGCCGCGATGGACAAGGCCGGCGGCTGGTCCAGCGACACGATCTGCGAGGACACCGATCTCGGCCTCTCGATCCAGCAGCAGGGCTGGCTCACGCACTATACGAATGTGCGCTACGGCGAAGGCCTGCTGCCCGACACCTATGAGGCCTTCAAGAAGCAGCGCCACCGCTGGGCCTATGGCGGCTTCCAGATCGTCAAGAAGCACTGGCGGCGCTTCCTGCCCGGCGCCAGCCGGCTGACGCCGGATCAGCGCCGCGAATTCTCGCTCGGCTGGCTCAACTGGCTCGGCGCGGAGAGCCTCGGCGTGGTGGTCGCGATCCTCAACCTGATCTGGGTGCCGATCGTCGCCTTCGCCGATATCGCGATCCCCGACAAGATCCTGACCTTGCCGATCATCGCCTCCTTCATCGTCTCGCTGGTGCATTTTGTCGCGCTCTACCGGCTGCGGGTGAACATCAAGGCCGGCCAGATGCTGGGCGCCATGATCGCGGCGATGAGCGTGCAGTGGACGGTGTCGCGCGCGGTGGCGCAGGGCCTGATCACCGAGCACCTCGCCTTCGCCCGCACCTCCAAGGGCGGCCTGTCGCGGATGTCGATCGAGTTCCAGGCGTTCTGGGAAGCAGTAATCGGCGTGCTGCTCTTGGTCGGCGCCGTCGTGCTGGTCGTCACCAACGGCTACAAGCAGGTGCGCGAGATCTACATCTTCGCCGGCGTGCTGGTGCTGCAAAGCCTGCCATTCCTCGCCGCGGTTTCCATCGCGATCCTGGAGAATTCGCGGATCAACGAGTTCTCGTTCTGGCGCAACAGCGCGATCCGGACCGCGGAACTGATCGGGTTGCGCCCGGTCAGCCTGCCCTCGGTCGCCGCCCCGCCGCAGCCGGTCGGATCGGAAATCCGCCACGACGGCTGAGCCGACTTCAAGAAACGGCCCTAACCACAGGTGCCGGAACAGCAAATCCGGCGGATCGATGCACAATTGACCGCCCTTCGGCTATTGACCCGATGGGCCCTGCCCCCTACACAGCGCGGGCTGGAGCACGATCCCAAGTACGGGCTAACCTGCGGGTTAACCTGCTGACGTCCGGATCCGATGTTCAGGTGAGTGAGCGCGTAGCTCAGGCGGTAGAGCACGTGACTTTTAATCATGGGGTCGAGGGTTCGAGTCCCTCCGCGCTCACCATGTAACATCAAAGACTTAACCGAGTAGTAGGCTATTTTTACAGAGTGATTACTTTTCGTGTGCACACGCTATGCACCCTTTCCGGACCAAGAATTTGCTGAGTGGTGCGCCTTTTATTTTGGCGAATGGTAGCAAGTCGTCGGTTAAGAAGCCGATTTGAGTGGTGTGCGGTGGCTGGTGACTGAGAAGAAGGCAGCCAGGAAGAGGTACCAAAGAGCCCTTAGCCAGGCGAGGATGCGGCGGAAGTTGTAACCGACGGCGGAGAGGATGACGTTGGCGGTATCGCCGGCGCGGCCTTTGAGGTAGCAGCGGCCGAGGTGTCCGTCAGCCTTCAAATGGCCGATCACGGGCTCGATAGCGGAGCGGCGCCGCAGCTGGCGCTTGATAGTGCCGAAGACGCCGCGCTTCTGGCCGGAGATGAAGACGCGGCGCGGGTTCTGTGCGTCATGGCCGCGGTATCCCTTGTCGACAAAGGCGCACTCGATCGCGCAGCCGGTGAGTGTCTCGGTTCGGTCGATGACGTCCCGCAGGGTGTGACCGTCGTAAGGGTTATCGGGCAGCGCCTTGGCGTGCAGCACGAACTGGCCGCCGGGAGCAGGCCGGTTGTTGGTGACGATGGAAGCCTTCACGCCGAACTCGTAAGGCGCGCTGGCCTTGCCCTTGCCGATGCACTCCACCTCGGGGGCATGGAAGGAATACAGCTTCCAGCCGCGCTGGCGCTGCTGCTGCGAGCGAATCTGCGTGGCCCGGCTCAACGGGAGTGCGAATGTCAATCGGCGTTCAAATTTGACCCCTCGTATTGCCTCAGGAAGTAATGTTACCCGGGATGAAGGTCTACGAACTGCCCCAGACCGGTCTCGAGCCGCGGCCAGCTCGGTGGAGAGGCTGTGGGCGGGGCGGAGTGCTCATCACACGCAGCGCCGTCCACAGCCTCGGGCCGTATTTCATCCACGGGCATGGATACGATGGCTGTCTCCGCCACCTTCCGCCGGAGGGACCGAAGCAGGCGCTGAACGATCGAATGCTGCTTGTCGCTGAACATCGAGGGATCGATCGTGGCGAGCCTGCCCACGATGGCCAGTGCAGTGAGCTGTGGCTCGACGGCGAGCCAGTTCTCGATGATCGCGAGATGGGGATCGAGCTTCGAGGGCATGCGAATACGCGTTTTGTATCGCTGTTTCGGCCGGCGGTGCGTGGCCCGCACTTCGGCGGTTTTTGCCGCCGTGCCGAGCGATCGGGCAAACGAGAGCGGATCAGCCGGCGATACGGTGGGAACCTTCGCAAGACCGCGCTTGCCGATCCGTTCGCCGAGCTCTTCCTGCGCCGTGCGGATCGTGGCAAGCAATTGTATGGGATCGAGAGTCCGATACGTGTGGCGCAGACGGCGCTTGACCGCTGATGGGAGTTTCGGGTGCCCCAGTGCACGTTCGTATGGTGTGGCAGGCGGATGATAGCGTTTGATGATCTTGGCACCCTCGCGGCGCTTCTCTTTGAGCTTGAATGACGGCTGGAAGAAGTTCACCAGCAGGCGCGCCGCCGCGTAGAGACGTGCCATCACGCGGGCCGTCTCGACCCCGTCGAAGCGCCCGTATCCGACGAGCCGCCGGACCACCGCACCGTTCTTCTGCTCCACGAAAGCCTGATCGTTCTTTTTGTAGGCACGTGACCGCGTTACCTCGATCTTCTGTGCTCGGCACCATGGAACGACGACGTCGTTCATGAACGCGCTGTCGTTATCGAAGTCGGCGCCACAGATCACCCACGGGAACAGGCCCTGCGCTCGCTTCATCGCTTCCACGACGAGGCTGCCATCGCGTGTCACCAGGGGCAGGCATTCCGTCCATCCTGTTGCGATGTCCAAGCCGTCGAAGCGGCCGGCATAGGGAACGAGTTTGGGGCGTTCGGCTTCGAACACTTCCCAGATCGTCTGATCGACCAGCTCCGGATGGCGATGAGCCTTGGCGTAGGCGATGCATTTGTCGAGCAGCCAGACGTTTAACTCGTCGAGGTTTTTGAACCGCAGCCGCGGCGTGAAGAAGCGTTCCCTGACCAGCCCGACCTGGTTCTCGACCTGCCCCTTCTCCCAGCCCGACGCTGGCGTGCAGGCGACCGGATCGACCAGATAGTGGCTGCACATCTGCAGGAAGCGGCGATTGTAGAGACGCCCTTTACCGACGAAGATCGTCTCTACGGCGGTCTTCATGTTGTCGTAGATGCCGCGGGTGCAGGTGCCTTTGAACAGGGCGAACGCCCGGTCGTGGGCGTCGAACACCATCTCCTGCGTCTCCCGCGGATAGGCCCGCACGAACAGCATGCGGCTGTGACAGAGCCGGACATGGGCGGCCTTCACCATCACCGTGGTGCCGCTCAGCAAGACCACCTCGTGGCTCCAGTCGAACTGGTAGGCTTCGCCGGGGGCAAAGCTCAGCGGGACATAAGCGGCCGCGGTCGATTGCCCGCGTTCTTTGCTCCACCGCCTGGCGTAACGCCGCACGGCATCGTAACCGCCGTCGTAGCCGCTCCCGCGCAGCTCTTCGAAGATCCGGATCAGCGTCAGCTGTTCACGAGCCGGTTTGGTCGCGTTCGCCGCCAGCAGCCTATCGAGCTCCGATGCCCACCGCCCCAGCTTTGGTCGTGGCTGCACCTGCCGCTCGTACTCGAAGGAGGTCCCTCCGGACCTCAGCACCTTCCGGACCGTGTTCCGCGACACCTTCAGGTCGCGGGCGATCTCCTTGATCGTCTTGCCCTTGATGAAGTGCTCGCGCCGAATCCGCGCAATCGTCTCCACGACCAGCATCCCCGACCACCTGCTTCATTCCAAAGCAGGCAGCGCAACAGACCAACCTACAGGGGGTCAATTTTGGACGCCGATCCCCCGGCTTAGGGGGTCAATATTGCAGGCCGAATGACACCCAGGGGGCAGATAAGCCCCGAAGCGGTCCGCAACGCATACACCGCGATGCTAACCAACATCCGAACCTACCTGACCGAGATGAACGTCTCGCCGCAGCTCGCGGATGAAATGCTTAAAACTGCTCCCTCCGACGTTCGATACCTGTCCGCGAAAGAACAGGAAAAATTCGGCCTGACCATCATCGATCCAATCGAGCTCGAAACGACGAGTCTCCAGCAAGCGCAGGAGTTGGGAATTTCCCGGCGCGAACATATTCGACGCGAAGCTCTTTCGCGGTCGCAGTGCCCGGCTGATGCGAGCTTTGGCGACTGCTGCCAGCAGGTGATGAAGACCGGCAGTCTCCCCTTGGTAGATCTGAGCCGATTTGGCACGCCCGTCGATTAGGCGAGCCGAAGACCTCTCGGCAAGGCCGCCTTAGCGGGTCACGGAATGTCGCCCGTAGTGTAGAAGCGATGCCTCGGGGCAACCTTATCGACGAACAGTGAGGCGATGCGATCCCTGTTCGCGTCGTAATCTGCTCTCGCCTGCGCGGGCAGTATAGTTATCGCGCCGCGCCAGTCGTCGATGTCAATTTCTGCGCCGCAGCCCTTCGGTTCGAGCCGCAAGATGTTCTCCGGCCCCAGCAACAAGCACGCCTGAGCTTGCGCATTGTCGGTTGTAAGAAACATTGCACCCTTGATAATTTCCCTCCACTGAAACAGCCCGCCGCGCAACGCGAACGCACCGATATCATATGGTGCATTGCCGGTGCCGATGGAGAAGATCTGGATTTGCTCGCGCGCAACGTCGTACGCTGACAGCGTGTCGACAATCGCAGCCATGATCGGGTTGTTTGCCCACACGCCGCCATCGAGAAACACGTAGTCGTCGCCTGCTGTGTGTCCTTGAAAGAACGTCGGAGCTGCAGACGTAGCGCGAGCTGCCTCCCACGCCGCCATCAGATAGTCCTTCTTGAAATCCTCGTGATGGTCCGTCTTCAGAACCGCTATCTGCGTCTTCGGGCTGAGAAACGCCGGTATCACGAGGCGCGTCGATGAGTCGCCGACCGTCTCGTCTTGGAACGTGTCGTACAACAGCCGCTCCAGCTCCGTGTGATCGAGCAGCGAGCCGCAAAGCTGCCGCAGCCAGCGACGAAGCGGGCGCTTTCGCCAATGCTCGGGAAAGACGAGGTGCCCATCCTCCACGTAGAGCTTCTCGATCTTGGCGGCTGACTTCTTGAGACCAAGACCGAGCGCGATAATGCCACCCGTGGACGTGCCGGCGATGGTGTCGAAGTAGTCGGCTATCGGCTCGCCGCCCGTGATCTCTTTCTCGATCAAGGCGAGGATCGAAGCAGCATAGACGCCCCGAATGCCGCCGCCATCCAGCGACAGTATCTTGAAGGGCTTATCCTTCGGCCACGGCAGCGGCTTGCGTCTCTCCTTCAGCGAGTGGGCTCGCCTGTCGGTAAACGCCGGCAGCCCGCGCTTCGGCGATACTCTCGTGACCAACGCCGCCTCCTTGCCACTCGCCCGTGAGGTGCCACAGTTCGTAGTACAAGAGCCACTCTGCGGCCCACGGAATCGTGGTGTCCGCGATGAGCAGCCGATTGGACCATTCGCCACCGTCCGGGTCGAACAGACACAGGCCGGATGAGGCCGGATTGTCGCTGTCGAACAGCAGGTGCGGAATCTGGTCGAACGTGCCGCCGTCGCGGGGCCGCAGCGGTGGATCGAGAAGAAATAGGTACGGCTTGTACGAGCCATCTGCCAGCCAAAGCACGCGAACCAAGTACCACTTCTGAGCGCCGCGTATCGCTCCATCCCAGCCGACGAGATTCTGGCTGAAGACCCTGAATTTGAAGTCAGGCCAGCGCCCCGCCATCCGCGCCTGCTGCGCACCCAGCGACCTCGGCTTCTTGTGGTACGACAGCTCGCGCACTATTCCTCGCAGTGGAAATTGTGCGACGGCGCTGCCACGGCTGCGCTCGCCACCGAAGCGGCTGCGGCGGCAGCAACGGGAATGATAGTGCCGGAACCGCGTTCGTACCTGAAGGTCTCGCGTCCTGAGCCCTTGCCCATGCGCTTCGAGAATGTGTCGATGGTGCGCGTGCTGACCCGCTCGCCGAACAGGTTGTCGAAGATAGCGGCGATGTCCTTCAGCTCGGCGGTGCGTGCGATCCTTAGCGCGTTCAGGAGATAGTCCATGTCAGCGCTGAGGGTTCTGCGGTCGTCCTGGCTCGTCGGCCAGCGATCATTCAGCCGGTCTGGCTGATGAGTAGGGTTGCGCTCGTCCGGCCCGGCGTTCTTGGCAAACGCGGCATCCATCTCGGCCTTGACCTTGGCGGCAAACCGTTCGAGCTGGGTCGTGAGACCGCTCGGCTCGTAGCCGCAGGTGACTGCGAGCTTGGTGAAGTAGATCGATGGCGGCCGGCGGATGGTACGGGTCTGGAACCGAAGATTGACGAAGCGCTTCATCAGTTTCAGCGCCAGAACCTGCTGAGCGTCGAGCCGTGTGGGAATGACGTCAGGCAGATTTTCCTGATCCACCTCAGCCTTGATGGAAGACTCGGGAAGACGGTCAACGCCGTATATTCGCCGGCGCGACTGCAGCGACCTCTCGAAGTCGTAGGTCGGTTGCGTGACGCTCTCCCGAAACCACGTCGAGAAGCCGTATGGATTCGAGGGCACGCGGTAGCCAGTGCCCGTATCCGGGCTGTGAAAGATTTCGCCAACACGCTCGATGCGCGGCTGCCTCGCAGCGTCGAGTATTGTCACGTCCATGTGCATGAAGGCAAAGTGCATCTGTACGCAGCGGGTGCATCGCGCGATCTTGCGGACGTCGGGAAAGCCCTGCAGCGCGTCGAAAAGATAGTCGAGCACGTCGTCGTCCGACCAGTGCCCCGGCGTGGTCATGTCGACCAGTGCATCTACATCGAACCGGTCTTCGTCCGTGCCGCTGATGATGGTCGCGCCGATCGCCATGGACCCTTGCGCGTAGATCATACTGGCGCTGTTCATGAGCGGTTCGCGGAGAGGGCTGGACGGCCTCTCAAGGTGCGGCTTCAGGCGACGGTAACGGTTCTCGGCAACTTGCCGGTCGTGGTCACTCAGTTCGATGACGGTAACGACGTCCAGCAGGAGATCATCCAAGATCGGCGCGGTATTCGGTGCGAGCATTTCCCTGTCCCCAAGGAGGTGAGACCTCCACTAGAGATAGGAACAAATAGAGAAAACACAAGATCTAGACTTCGGAACCGGATAATTCGCAAGATATCGCGTGAATTCAACGACTTATCGTTGAGTTGAGGCAAATTGCGCGGGTTCTGACCCATAAATTGTCACCGCCGGACCAACCCAAGTGATCGCGCTACCGGACCAGGTATCCACAAGTTTTCCCGCCAGCCGCGACGGCGCCACTTGAGCGACCATAAGCCGGTCAGTCACCGTCCGGACTATGTCTTGTTCGAAAGCAAACGCATGACTCCGATCGAATATCTGTCCAGACGTGAGGCCATTGAAATTATTGCTGCCGCCAAGTGTGCAGGCGTTCCCGACCGCGACGTTGTGAGTGAAATGCGGCAGAACGGGATCGACGTCGAAGACGGCAAAGCCAATGACGACGCTAATGCCGAGATTTGGAGCGCGGTCGATCAAAACAAGGTTCAGACCCACATTTACGGTCCCGGCGATCGCTGGCTAAAAATGAGTCCTTTCGAGACAGGACTGGTTCCCCTCCTCCGCTCGCCACGGGGTGGGGACTTCATGTTTCTTCGCCCGGGGAATTCCCTCCACGAGAGAATAACAGCCGAGTTTGGGCCGCGGCGCCTCGGTTTACTAAAGTTGGTGTTCCGAAAAGTTGAGATCGAAAAACTAGCAGGCTTGGTCCGCCGGCGACAACGCAGGGCTGCTGCGCCGAAACCCGGCTCTCCTGCCATCGGCCGCCCCAGCCGTCGCGATCAGGTCCGTGATTGCGTTCGCCAGCAGATTGAAGAAGGCCACTGGAACACAAGCAGGCCGCTAAAGGCTTTGGTCCAACTCGTTCAGCGATCGTTGAAATGGGACAAGGGACTGAGTGAGTCGACCGTCGCACGCGCGCTCGATGGACTCCACGAAAGCAACCCGGATCGCAAATTCCAAAGGCCACGCCGAAAACCTAGCCCGTCTTATTCGCGAGAGGGCGCCTGAGAGGCTGGCGAGCGTGGTGTAAAGCGCTGATGCGGCGTAGGATTCGGTTGCAAAGCCAACCCCATCACCTCAACCGCGAACGCCAGGCCCGCCATGACCGATGATACGATTCTGCCCTTCTCGTTTCCAGCCGTTCACGCCAAGAAAGTCACAGCTGCCTTCGATGGCGGTCGGCTGACCTCGAACGGGGGCGTGATGCTTCTGGCGATGGCCGAGCGGCGTCTCGGCTTGGCCGACAATTTGGCCCGGGTGTTCCCGGATCGGCGCGATCCGACGCGGGTCGTGCACAGCCTTGTCGATATGTTCCGCGCGCGCATGTTCGCGATCTGCTGCGGCTACGAGGACGCCGACGACCTCGATCATCTGCGGTCCGATCCCGCATTCAAGCTGGCCTGCGGACGGCTGCCGGACACGGGTCGCGATCTGTGTTCCCAACCGACGCTGTCGCGGCTGGAGAATGCTCCGCGCCTGCGCGACGTGATCCGACTGACCTACACTTTGGTCGACGCATGGATGGATAGCTACCCGCGCGAGCCGGCATCCGTCACGCTCGACATCGATGATACCTGCGATGTCGTCCACGGCCATCAGCAGCTCTCGCTGTTCAACGCTCATTATGACGAACGCTGCTTCCTGCCGATCCACGTCTACGACACGGAGAAGAGCCGGCCCGTGGCGGTCGTGCTGCGGCCCGGCAAGACGCCGGGCGGGGTCGAGGTGCGTGCCCATCTGCGCCGCCTGATACGGCATATCCGGACGCGGTGGCACAACACGCGAATTACGTTCCGTGGCGACGGGCACTATGCCCGGCCGGAGGCAATGGCGTGGTGCGAGACCAACGGCATCGACTACATCTTCGGTCTGTCCGGCACCAAGCCGCTCGCCAGAAAAGTCGACGAGGTCGCCGACGATATCCGCACCCGACGCGCCATCGAGAACCTAGCTGTTCTGCGCGGCTATACCGAGACGCGCCACAAGGCAAAGTCCTGGGATCGCGAACGGCGCACCGTCGCCCGTATTGAGGCGACGATGCTCGGCCTCGACATCCGCTTCGTCGTCACCAGCCTCGATGTCGGCTCGGCCGAGTGGATCTACGACAGCCTGTATTGCGCGCGCGGCCAAGCCGAGAATCTGATCAAGCTGCATAAGACGCAGCTCGCCTCCGATCGCACCAGTTGCCGTTCGGCGCTCGCCAACCAGGTCCGTCTCGTTCTCCACACCGCCGCTTATTGGTTGATGCTGACCGTGCGCGGCGCCATTCCCAAAGTCCGGGAATTGGCCACTGCCGAGTTCGCGACGCTGCGTCTTCGTCTCTTGAAAATCGCAGCCCGGGTCGTCGAAACCGCGAGCCGCATTCGCCTTGCGTTCGCCGCGGCATGCCCCGAAGCCGACCTCTTCCGCAGCTTGCCCGGCGCGCTGCTCCCGCTCGGCCCGTAACCGACCGGGCCTGCGCCCGCTCACCCGCCCCACTCCTCCAACGCGTACAAAACAGCTTGATGTAGAACCCGGTGACAAAAGGCCGGACGGTCACCCACGCCAGCCGCCAGCCCCCGTCAGACGTCAAGAACGACCGTGCTCTCGTGAATAGATCGGGCTAGAAACATCAGCGCTATCCAAAGCGCCGTTTAATACGGGCGGTGCCGCAAAAGACTTTTGCCGGAACGAGCCGGTGATTTGCGGGAATGCCTACGTCAACTTCTGTCCAACGTTTTCCACGGCAGGACAGACCATGACCTCGAATTCAAAAGCTAACCATCCCGATGCGCTCCTGACGCCCGATGATGCTGCGGCCTATCTGAAGCTCAGCAAGAGCTGGCTCGCTAAAGCGCGCCTCAACGGCAACGGCCCCCCGTACCACAAGCTGGGCGGCTGCGTCCGCTACAGCGTCACTGCGTTGCAGCAGTGGATCAAGTCCAACCAGCACATCTCCACGAGCGCGTAGCAATGCGTCAAAAATCGACGTCATTGGAGGAATAAGCAGGAACGCGAATACATCAAACAACATCAATATATACTTCTGACAACAAAGATTAGGATCATTATTAGAAGTATAGATAGCCATTATACTATTGACATCTTCCAAAAATTCATCAGTATCCATCCGCAGGATACTTGGTCCAACAACAGCGCGCCCGTGGCGGTCCCAATGACCTTACAAGTAGCCCTCCTCGAACCCAGCTTTGCCGACGCCATCGCAGCCATAGACAGGGCCGATGATCTCAGTGTTTCCAGGAAGAGCCACTGGCGATGTTCGCTTGGGAAGATCGGCGAATGGCTCGACCGTCCGCTCGAAACGATCCCAGCCCGCTGGACCGCCGTGGTCCTCTCGGTCGGGCAGTTACACCACGCTCCCTTGGACGTGACCGCGAAGACCCTTGCCAACCACAGGGCCAACGCAGCTGCCGCGCTCCGCTGGTTCGCCAAGGAAAGCAACGTCTCTCCTCGTGGCGTTTTGCTCCTGCCCGCGTGGGCGGCGCTGCGAGATGGAATTGATCACTATGGGCGCAAAGCCAGACTATCCGGCTTCTTCCGTTATTGCTCCGGCATGGGCATTTCGCCCGATGCGGTCGGCGACGAGACGCTGGCTGATTATTTCAGATATCGAGCCGCAACGACCTCGTTGGAGACAAGCGTAGCAGCCCGCCGCTCTGTCGCCCGAGAGTGGAACGTCAGCGCGGGGCTCGACCCCGCTTGGCCCACTCAGCGACTGACGGAGCCGCCGCTGTCTGTGGCCAGTGGGTTGGCGTGGAGCGATTTCCCGAATGGCCTACGTGAGGATATCGAAGATTACCTAGTTTCACTCAGCAAAATCCGAAGGAGCCCCACAGGCCGGCGCTCTCGCCCCTGCTCGCCAAGGACCATCAAGACTTGCCGTGCAGAACTGGTGGCGGTCATAAAGAAGGCCGTAGGCGCAGGAATTCAGTTGGAAAATCTGACTTCTCTCGCCTCCCTCGTGCATCCCGACGTTGTCGAACCCGTCATAGAAGCTTATTGGCGCGAAGACGGCGACGAACCGAATGTTTTCACGATTGATGTTGGCCAGAAACTGATGCGTCTGGGTCGGCTATCGGGCCTCGAATCGACAGCAATTGATCGGCTCGAAGAGATCGCGGCTCGCCTTGAAGAATATCGTCATGGTGGAATGACCGAGAAGAACCTTAGCCTCATTCGAAAGGTGACTGCTCCCGGCGTTTGGAGGCGGGTGACGGATCTGCCCGCCGCACTCATGATCGAGGCGCGTCACACGAATGCTCACGCCCCCGTCAAGGCAGCTTTGACCGCTCAAATTGCAGCGGCCATCGCCATTCTGACCTACGCACCGGTACGGCTCGCCAATTTGGCGGCCATCGAATTGGAGAGAAACCTCATCAAACCGGGCGGTCCCGCCTCGCCGTTCTGGCTAACCTTTCCGCGATTTGACGTGAAAAACAGGGTCGATCTTAACTTCCAATTGGATGCGGACGTGTCGCTCCTCATCGACGAATACATTCACGATTTCCGACCCGCGCTGCTCAGAGGGGCAAACGCTAATTGGCTCTTCCCGGGGACGGCAGGTCAGCCGAAGACGGCAAACATGTTCAGCGGTCAAATCACCGACCGCATAGAATCTGCGACCGGCCTGCGGGTAACAGCCCATCAATTCCGCCACGCCAGCGCCGCCATCTATCTCAAACACTATCCGGGTGAGTATGAAACCGTTCGCCGCTTCCTCGGTCACCGGAATATTCAAACGACCATCAACTTCTACTGTGGACTTGAAACTACTCACGCCAATGCACGATACGCGAGCACTCTTCGCCAGCATGTAACGTTTGATGCAGAAAATGTTTGAGATCGACGACGTGCAGAAAGTTCGCTCCCTTCCAATTGAACTCTGGCCCGTCGCCGATCGCGCGGCATGGCAGGCTGCCCGGCAGCCGCGGGAACGTCTCAGGCGCGGTGGCGCGGCAAGTCATCTGAAAGCTATAACATTCGCCGATTTGGGCCGAAGGTACGGCTATTTCTTAGATTTTCTTGTCCGGAGCGGCACTCTCGCCTTAGAGGCGCCACCGGCTGCCCAAGTAACTCCGGCGAATGTTGAAGGATTCCTGACCGAGCTGCGTAGCCGGGTCGGCTCGGTTACGCAGCACGGCACAATCTACAAGCTCAGACGCGCGGCTAAACTGCTCGATCCCACATGCGATCTCGATTGGTTGATGGAAATCGAAACGGATCTGGCCCTCGTAATGCAGCCGAGATCGAAGGCGGATCAACTTGTTTTGGCCGAAAGGCTTGTTGAAGCAGGTCTGACATTGGTCGAGGCCGCGATACTTTCGAGCGGAATGTCTGAAACAGCAAAGGCGCGTCAGGTCAGAAACGGTCTGATGATTGCAATCCTGGCTCTTCACCCCATCCGTTTGAAGAACTTCGCGAGCCTGGAGATCGACCGTACGCATACGACGAGGACCGCGTGATGGACGCATGCGCGCGGGTACGGCGAGCTCTATGATGGCGTTGCGTGAAGGTCAGGCGGCCTGCTGATCGGCGGGCTTGTCGGCTTGGCGCAGGAGCTTCCATTCCCAGGGCAGCAATTCGTGCAGACGCGATGCGGGAAGATCGGCGATACGGGCGAGGACGTCGGCGAGCCAGGCTTTCGGATCGACGTCGTTGAGACGACAGGTCGTGATCATCGTCAGCATGATGGCGGCACGGTCGGCACCACGCTGGCTGCCGGCGAAGGTCCAGTTGCGCCTTCCCAAGGCGATGCCTCTCAATGCGCGCTCAGCACAATTGTTGGTCAAGCAGATCCTGCCATCGTCGAGGAAGCGGGCGAAGTCGTCCCAGCGCCTGAGCATGTAATTCATAGGCTTCAGGACCTCGGAGGAGCGAGAGAGGGTTTCGCGCTCACGCAGCAACCAGGCGTGCATGTCCCCGAGGAGCGGCTTGCTCTTTTCCTGGCGCACGGCGCGCCGCTCTTCGGCGCCGCAGCCGTTAATGGCGCGCTCGATCTCGAACAACACATCCAGGCGCCTGACCGCCTCCAGCGCGATCGGAGAGACCGGTTTACCTCTCTTGCCTTCCCGGGCATTCTTCTCGATGTCAGCCAGCTCGAAGAAGCCCCGCCGCGCATGGGCGAAGCAAAACGCCGGCGTAATCGGCAGCACCTTCTTCTGCGGGTCGAACAGTGGCTCGAAGCCGTTGTAGCAATCGGCTTGCAGGATGCCGGCGAAGGCGGCCAGATGCTTCTGCGGATGCTCGCCTCGTCGGTCGCTCGAGGCGTAATAGACCGCCGCCGGCGGCGCAGGCCCGGCAAAGGGCCGGTTATCCCGCACATAAGTCCAGATCCGCCCGGTCGTGCACTTGCCCTTCGCCAGGATACGGATGGTGGTGTCATCGCCATGAAGGCGCTCAGCAGCGAGCACATGGCGTTCGATCAAGTGGAAGAGTGGCATGACGGCGAAGGTCCCGTGGCCGACCTGGTCGGCCAGCGTCGACAGCGGCAAATCGATCCTCTCGGCCTTAAAGCGCGCACTCTGGCGGTTGAGCGGGATATGCATGCCGAACTTGTCGAACAGGATCGTCGCCAGCAATTGTGGGCCGATGAAGCCGCGCGGCGTGGCATGGAACGGCGCAGGCGGCTGGCTGATCTTCTCGCAATCGCGGCAGGTGAACTTCTCGCGCACTGTTTCGATGACCTTGAAGCGACGCGGGATCTCCTCCAGCGTCTTGGTCACATCCTCGCCGACCTTCGCCAGCCGCGATCCGCCGCAGCAGGCGCAGCTCGTCGGAGCGTCAATGACGACGCGCTCGTGTTCGATGTCGTCCGGCCAAGGCTTGCGCACCGGCCGCTTGCGCGTGAAGGGGCGGACGTTCTGCGTCTTCGCCGCTGCGGCCTGCGCCGCAAGCTCATCCTCGCTCGCCGTGGCGACGAGGTCTTCGAGCTCCAGTTCCAACTGCTCGAGCAGCCGCGCCGTGCGCTCGGAGCGCTGCCCGTACAGTTCGCGTTTCAGCTTCTCGATGCGCAACTCGAGATGAGCGATCAGCGCCTCGGTATCCGACAGTTTCGCCTGCGCATTCGCGGCTTGCGCCTGCCAGTTGGCGGCCTTCGCCTCGGCTTTCTGTCGCGCCTCACGCTCGGCCTGCAGCGCCGCCAGGGCACTGACAAGGTCCGATGGAAGATCATCCGGCTTCGATATCATGGAGCCATTGAATCAGATCGAGCCGCAGATTCAAACCGTAAAACGACTATCCGACCCGCGTCGGACGCTGGGTTTCTTGAGGGTTGCGCCAATCGATCCCGGACAACAGATAGCTCAACTGCGCCGGAGAGATCGTTACCGATTCACCAGCAACCGATGGCCAGATGAACCTGCCTCTCTCGAGTCTTTTGGTGAACAAGCAGGCGCCCTGGCCATCGTGCCAAATGACCTTCAATAGATCACCGCGTTTGCCCCGGAAGCAGAAAAGACCGCCGCCCATGGCGTCGCGCTTGAGCACTTCCTGCACGCGCAGAGCCAGGCTCGGAAAGCCGCACCGCATGTCGGTATGGCCCGTCGCCAGCCACACCCGCACGCCCGTCGGGATCGGGATCATCGGCGCGCCAGGCCCCGAGCAATTCGAACGACCGCCTCGATATCCGCACCGGGGCCGAAGACCACGCGCAGCCCCTGAGGGCTCACGATTTCGATCTGACCTGTCTCGACAGCTTCCGTCGTTGGCGGCGTACTTGCCGCAACTATCGCAGGGACGAATGTCGGGCCGATCGAATCCTCTTCGGCCGGATCATGACAGGTCCAAGCCTTGCGCCAGCTCAGCAGAAGCTGACGTGATATCCCATACCGGCGAGCCGTCGCCGACACCAGTCGTGGCCCCGAGAAGCTCTCCTCTACGATTCTGAGCTTCTCCGCACGCGTCCAGCGTCGCCGCCGACCGGTCTCCACCAAATCCATGCGGCTCAGCACCGCACTGTCCTTATGTACGTCCATAAGGACAGTCAGCTACAGATCGGAAAAACTCGCAAGACGGCCGCCCTCGGACGGATACGATCGACCGAAACTTCATCGAGACAGATGGAGCTTGGTGGATCGCGTTAAAAGCGTCCGAGACCAAGGAGAAACGTCCCGACGAACGGGAAGTTGATGCCATGATCTTGCCAGCGCTGAGAGTGTACTTGGAGCGCCACCGTCCCGTCCTATTGCGCAGCGAGACCAACGCGCTTTGGATTTCGTCGAACAGAGGCGAAGCCTTAAGCTACGGAGGCATGGAGGCCGCAATCGCAGAAGCCACACGGAGCACCGTCGGCATCGGGTTAGGTGCCCACATGTTCCGTACCGCGGCAGCGTCCAGTGCCGCGATTCATGTCGGGGACAATCCACATTTGGGTAGCGCTTTGCTTCATCATCGAGATCGGCGAATTACAAATAAGCACTACAATTTTGCGTCGAGCCTCAGCAGCAGCGAAAAACTAGGAAACTTGATCCGCAAAGGACTGGACTAGATTCCGCGCCAAAAATTCCGAAAGATATGGTTGTACATTTTTACTGTACACCATTACCGTGTCCGTCGTTGTGGCATTCCATTTTGGGGACGACAATGGCGACCAGCGGGAATTCGATCCAGATCAAAATCTACGCAAAACCATCAGACCCAAACCCTACTCACGTACTTCCTGATGTTCCTTGGTACGCCGGGATTACTGCGTTGCAGGCGACGATCATCGGCGAAGCAATGAATTCCACCAATTTCAGCTTCCGAGTCGAATACCGCTCAATCTACGGCGCGCAGATCGACAGCATCGATGGAGTAGCAGACGGTTCTACGCCGAATTGCTATTGGCTGCTTTGGATCAACGGGAAGGAATCTCCTGTTGGGGCAAGCGAGGCTATTCTGTTCGAAGACTTGACGAACCAGACCGCACTGATCGAGTGGAAGTTTCAGGACGTCACAGTCGCTCCACCAGCCTCGCTCAAGTTGAAAACGGCAGCGCTCTGACACGGGTCAAAGCGCCACCCGTATTCCCTACTCCCAGCTCAACGCGCCGCCGTTCTGATACTCGATCACGCGCGTCTCGAAGAAGTTCTTCTCCTTCTTGAGGTCCATCGCCTCCGACATCCACGGGAACGGGTTTTCCGCCTCGTCGAACACCCGCGCGAGGCCAAGTTGCGCGCAGCGGCGGTTGGCGATGAAGTGCATGTATTGCTCGCAGAGAGCTGCGTTGAGGCCGAGGAAGCCGCGGGGCATGGTGTCGCGGCCGTAGGCGGCTTCGAGTTCGGCGGCGGTTCGCACCATGTCGCGGATTTCCTCCTGGAACTCCTTCGTCCAGAGGTGCGGGTTCTCGATCTTGATCTGGTTGATGACGTCGATACCGAAGTTCAGGTGGATCGATTCATCGCGCAGGATGTACTGGTACTGCTCGGCGATCCCGACCATCTTGTTGCGGCGGCCGAGCGAGAGGATCTGCGCAAAACCCGTGTAGAACCACATGCCTTCGAAGATGACGTAGAACGCGACGAGGTCGCGCAGGAACGCCTGGTCGGCTTCAGGCGTCCCGGTCTTGAAGTCGGGATCGTCGAGATGCTGGGTGTGCTTGATTGCCCACGCCGCCTTGTCGGTGATCGAGGGCACTTCGCGGTACATGTTGAACAGCTCGCCCTCGTCGAGGCCGAGGCTTTCGACAATGTACTGGAAGGTATGGGTGTGCACCGCCTCCTCGAACGCCTGCCGTAGCAGGTACTGCCGGCATTCCGGGTTGGTCAGGTGGCGGTAGATCGCCAACACGATGTTGTTGGCGACGAGGCTCTCGGAGGCCGCGAAGAAGCCGAGGTTGCGCTTGATGGCGCGGCGCTCGTCTTCGGTCAGGCCATCGCGCGACTTCCACAACGCGATGTCGGCCTGCATCGAGACTTCGGTCGGCATCCAGTGATTGTTGCAGCCGGCGAGATACTTCTCCCACGCCCATTTGTACTTTAGCGGCAGGAGCTGATTTACGTCGGCGCGGCAGTTGATCATCCGCTTTTCGTCGACCGAGACGCGGCCGCCGCTGCGATCGATCGTGCCGAGGCCGGTTGGTTCCGGCGCCGGCGTGGTGAGCAGGACCGCAGGCGCCGGTTTGCGGGCGGCGGAGGACGCGTTGTCTGACCAGTCAAGCATGGTGATTTCCTTTTCTTCTCTGCTTACTGGCAGGCTTCGCAGTCGGGGTTGTCGATCGAGCACGCCATGACCGTGGTCAGGTCCGGCGCGGTGACGGCGGAGGACACGTTGACGGTCGAACCGGCGGACATCATCGAGACCGAGGTCACGGCGTTGAGCTTGCCGTCGGTGCCCTTCAGCGTCGACTTCTCCACGTGGGTCGCGGAGCGCGAACGCAGGTAGTAGGTCGTCTTCAGACCGCGGGTCCACGCCAGGCGATACAGCGCATCGAGCTTCTTGCCGGAGGGGTTGGCAATGTAGAGGTTGAGCGACTGGGCCTGGTCGATCCACTTCTGCCGGCGGGAGGCCGCTTCGATCAGCCAGGCGCTGTCGATCTCGAAGGCGGTCGCATAGAGCGCCTTGAGGTCGTCAGGGATACGGTCGATCGAACCGACGCTGCCGTCGAAATATTTGAGGTCGTTGACCATCACCTCGTCCCACAGGCCGCGGGCCTTGAGGTCGCGGACCAGGAACTCGTTCACGACGGTGAAATCGCCGGACATGTTCGATTTGACGTAGAGGTTCTGGTAGCCGGGCTCGATCGACTGCGCGACGCCGCAGATGTTGGAAATCGTCGCGGTCGGCGCGATCGCCATCACGTTGGAATTGCGCATGCCGATGGTCCGGACGCGGGCACGCAGGCTGGCCCAGTCGCGGGTGCTGGAGCGGTCCATGTCGAGGCCGCCGCGGGCGTCGGCCAACAGTTCGATCGAGTCGATCGGCAGGATGCCCTGGCTCCACAGCGATCCCTCGAACGACGGATACTTGCCGCGCTCGGCAGCAAGATTCACCGAAGCCGAGATCGCGTAGTACGAGATCGCTTCCATGCTGGTGTCGGCGAACGCCACCGCCGCATCGGACGCGATCGCGATCCGCATCGCCTGCAAGGCATCCTGAAAACCCATCAGGCCGAGGCCGACCGGACGGTGACGCAGGTTGGAACGGCGCGCTTCCGGAATGGTGTAGAAGTTGATGTCGATGACATTGTCGAGTATCCGCATCGCCGTCATCGTCGTGTTCTTCAGCCTGATCTCGTCGAGCGCCCCGTCCTTGATGTGGTTGAGCAGGTTGATCGAACCAAGGTTGCAGACCGCGGTCTCGTCGTCGGACGTGTTGAGCGTGATCTCGGTACAGAGGTTCGACGAGTGGATGACGCCGGCATGGCGCTGCGGCGAACGCAGGTTGCAGGGGTCCTTGAACGTGATCCAGGGATGGCCGGTCTCGAACAACATGGTCAGCATCTTGCGCCAGAGGTCGGTGGCGCGGACCTGCTTGAACACGCGGATCTCACCCCTCGCCGCCTTGGCTTCGTAGAACGCATAGCGTTCCGCGAACGGCTTGCCGTAGAGGTCGTGCAGATCGGGCGTCTCGTCCGGCGAGAACAGCGTCCATTCGCCGTCGGCGGCGACGCGCTGCATGAACAGGTCGGGCACCCAGTTGGCGGTGTTCATGTCGTGGGTGCGCCGGCGGTCGTCGCCGGTGTTCTTGCGCAGGTCGAGGAATTCCTCGATGTCGATGTGCCAGGTCTCAAGATAGGCACAGACTGCGCCCTTGCGTTTGCCACCCTGGTTGACGGCGATCGCGGTGTCGTTGGCGACCTTGAGGAACGGCACCACGCCCTGGCTCTCGCCATTGGTCCCCTTGATGTGGGCGCCCAGACCGCGCACGCGGGTCCAGTCGTTGCCGAGGCCGCCGGAATACTTCGCCAGCAGCGCGTTGTCCTTGACCGACTTGAAGATGCCATCGAGATCATCGGCCACGGTGGTGAGGAAGCACGACGAAAGCTGCGGCCGCAGCGTACCGGAGTTGAACAGCGTTGGCGTCGAGGCCATGAAGTCGAACGATGACAGCAGATTGTAGAACTCGATGGCGCGCGCCTCGCGGTCGATCTCGCGCACGGCAAGGCCCATCGCGACGCGCATGAAGAATGCCTGCGGCAGTTCGATGCGGTTGCCGCGCTCGTGCAGGAAATAGCGGTCGTAGAGCGTTTGCAGGCCAAGGAACTGGAACGACAGGTCGCGCTCCGGCTTCAGCGCCGCCGCAAGCCGGGGCAGATCGAATCGTGCGAGGTCAGCGTCGAGCAGTTCGGCCTTGATGCCGGTCCTGATATAGGCCGGAAAATACTCGGCATAGCGCGTCGCCATGTCGGCCTGCGAGGCGTTGGCCGGCGTGCCTTCGACATAGGACAGCACTTCGGTGCGCAGCTTGTCGAGCAGCAGGCGCGCGCTGACATAGGCGTAATTCGGCTCCTGCTCTACCAGAGTACGGGCGGCCATCACGGACGCAAGCGCAAGTTCGTCCTGGCTGATGCCGTCGTAGAGATTGCGATGGGTTTCGGCGAGCACGGCGGCGGCGTCGACGCCTTCGAGGCCGGCGCAGGCTTCGTTGGCGATCAGAGCAAGCCGCGCATTGTCCAGCGGCACCTTGCTGCCGTTGGCGAGCGTGACGTTGAATTGCGGACCGGCCTGCGGCTTGACGGCCTCCTGCTCGGCACGCTGCCGGGTGCGCTCGTCGCGGTACAGCACGTAGGCGCGCGCCACCTTGTGGTGCTCGCTGCGCATCAAGGCCAGTTCGACCTGATCCTGCACGTCCTCGATATGGAAGGTACGGCCTTCGCTCATGCGGCGCGACAGCGCGGTGACGACTTCCGCCGTCAACTGCTCGACCACTTCATGGACGCGACGGGAGGCTGCTGCGGTGTGGCCCTCGACCGCGAGGAACGCCTTGGTCATCGCGACCGAAATCTTGCTGGCGTCGAAGCGCGACACCGTCCCGTTGCGGCGGATCACCTGCATCGGAAGCTCGGCTTCCGGCGCGGCATGTGAATCTGGACGCAACTGAATGACTGGAGTGGCTTTCGCCAGTTCGCGATCGAGAGACAAAGACATCGGCAGGCCCCGTGGTAGAAATGCAGTTGTTATGGGGGCTGGATTTGCGACAGGCGCCAGATCGCATGGCCGGCGAACGCCGGGCATGGCAAACGAGCAACCGCCGGACACCCCGCCCGTGGACGTTCTGATGTCACGGCAGGTCTCCTGGCTCGCAGGTCATCGCCACGCCCTGTCTTCCCAATGCGCACGGCGCACCAGTGACTTAAATCGGGAGTGACTCACTGCTTACAGTTGCGGGGGCAGCGCCGGAATCTCGCAGCACGTGCGATTCACCGACTTCCCTCTTAGTCACCAAATCTTGCGATCCGGTGGAACCATGACAGCTATATGTGGTGATATTCGTCCCGAAGTGTCAATGGGCGGTTAATGCCTTTACGCAAAAAACCGCCTCGCAAGACAGTTCGAAGACAACTTGGCCCCGTTATCCACATTGGGGACCGTTTGAACTTCCGTGTTCCTACGGAACGAGACGGGAAAAGGCGCTGATGAGACTGCACCGATTCTGTCGGAGCCCGATAGAGACGTTCTCGACCACGTCGATGCGCAAGCCTGATTCTCAATTCAATCGGACTGACCTGCCGAGGCGGACCCACTCGCAAGATCCGCCTTCCGCCAGTTCTCGATGATCTCCGGGTTTTTCCAAAGCCGTGCGACTACATCGGGTGAATAGGTCCACAGCCGAATTTTCTGGCCGCGATCGATGTAGGAATTGCCAGCAGCCGGAAGGCGACCGTCTTTCGTCCAGCGTTGACGCTCAAGCGGAGTGAGAAGCAGGATCTCTTCCAACATTTTGATCGTGATCTTCTCGTTGCGGAGGCGATCGAGTTTTTCGTCGATGCGCGAGATGAAATCCGAAACGGCGTTCATGTCGGCCATCAAGAAATGCGCGGTGACCCCTCCATCCTTTGTCGGCAAACCGCTTCAGTTGCGTCCTGACCAACCTGATCGATTGACTAGCGCGGCGATGCGAGCCCACGGTCAGATCAGTATTCGGAACAAAGCGCACAGAGATCGCTTCGCCCTCGTGTGTAACGTCCAAATATTGACTCTCGATTGAGCGGACAGTCCCCACGGTCAATACCCCACGACACAAAGGTAATGAAAATCATAGTTTCACGATCGGGATAGAGACAGCAGTAATCTTCGCCAGCCAATTAGAATTCCCGTGATCGAAAAAAGGAAGCCCAGCGTACAAAGCCCGACGACGATCAGCGTACGGGTTGCCGGGTGCTGCACGAGAACCGGAAAATCAAGCGTGTGAAGCGCTTGGTAAGCCCAGCGATACGCGCGACGCGAGGAGTCCAGGCGCTGCAACACCATGCCGTTGACGCTGTCGACATCGAACCAGACGTCGCCGCATATCGTACGATAGACAGGCGCCGAAGGGAGTTGTGATGCAGCCTCATAGGCGTCGTCGGCCGGCACGGCCCCCGGCGCGCCGCATCCAGGCGCCAAGCGCGACATCAGGCCGGTGACATCGTCCGCACCCAGAAGGCCGGTCGGATCAGATGCCGCTACGCCCGACCGAACCAGCATCTGTTTGTCGAGCGCCACGCGGTCGCGCCGAAACTGCTGTCCGCCAAATGCGAACCACTCGACTTCACGTGCACCTGGCGAGACCGGGGGCCAAATTGACGATGCCAGGCCCGCAATGTCGACCCCGGTGACCGCTACCGCCGCTTCAGCGTCAGTCAATTGCCCGCGCGAAAATAGCCGTCCATGATCCATCGAAAGCCATCCGCTGACGATCCACGTGAGCAGGAAAACGGCTGCTGCCAGTCCGACGACATGATGTAAGGCGTGCCAGCCGCGATACGGCGTCGTCAGGTGGCCCTGCCGCCGCTTCAGACGTGCGATACCCAGGATCGCGCCAAGCAAGGCGGCGATCGACGCCAGAAACGATGCCGTCCAGACCACCCAATCCCATGCAGCCCAATTTCGCCGCAGAACCGTTGGATAACTCCAGTGCAACACACTGCCCGCGTAATTCCATAGCCGCTCGCGGGAGTTCGTGACCAGCACCACCTCGCCGGTGTTCCAGGCCACGTAGAGTTCATCGCCGTCGGCGTTGCCGAGCGCGACGCGAAACAGCGGCCGATAGCGATCGAAACCGTTCGGCACGGACCACTGATCGTAGTCGTTAAGGCTGACCGATAGGGATGGTGCCGTCATCCCGCGGTTGCGGGCATACCGATCGACGACGGCCCGCGCAGCGTCAGGCGATACGATCGCGGCATCCTTCGCATCGATTGCATTCACTGACCTCGCGGCCGATCGGCCGGAGACAATGTAGACTGGACCGTCCGACCGCTGAACCAACCGTACACGCAACACATCGGCGACGCCGGCGGCCTTGATGGCGTCGGCCGGCCCGATCAAGTTCTTGGCGTCGATCGGAGAGAGGCCCGCGAACCGGTCCGCTTCCTTCAACGACGGAAATGGCACGAAGTGCATCACCATTCCCGTCGCGAACCACATCGCAAACAAAAGTGCGAACGCGAACCCCAACCAACGATGGAGCAGGACAATCGCGCTCAGCATGCCGAAGTCTCTCCCTTTGAAGGCAGCGGATGCTTCATAGGTGCGTAAGGCTTCCGGCAGTAACCGGATGTGCCGTGAGTTTCGAAATACCGGTTAGATTAAAGTTTGGTGGTTTACACACTAGTTTTTTCTGAAATGCTTAGATAATGGAGCCGCGGGACACGCCGAAAACGGTTGCCCAGGCCAGCCCGGCTAGGAGCACCAGCATCAACCCGATCTTCGACCAGATGCGGTGGTTGTTTTCGTCGGCTGATATCTCGCGCCACTTCCAGCGGGGAAGAGATTCCACATCACCGACCGTCGTCGCGCGGTCGTTAGCGATTAGAGGCACGAAATATTTTCGCCACACGTTATGAAATTCTTCCGTCTGATTTTTAAAAGCGAGAAAGCGGCGCGAGTCAGTGCCTGCTACCCCGTTGAGCCCTTCGTTGACTAGAATCGCAGGCGACAAAAAGCCGATCTTGTCGACCAGGTCTTGCTGTCGCAACAATTGGCGATCGAAATTCTTGAGCAACGGTTCGATCTGCTCGTCCACCCGCTGTTTTGCGAGGAAGAACGCCCACATTCGAGCCGGAATCTCGATGTGGCCATCTTTGATCAGCAAGGCGTCCGGATCCGAGGCATAGCGATAGTCAGCGCTGTACAGATTCTCGTATTCGCGAAGCGCTTCGGCTGTGACGACGCGCGTGCGACTGGCGAGTTCGGTGCGCGATGGCGCCGGATACAAAGTACGCGACATGGAGCGATCCTTTCTATCCGGATCAGATATTTCTCGGCGCACCCCGGACCTACGAGATGGAAGCATCTTTTAAATTCCGAGGATGAGCGGCGCACTATTCTCGATGAACGGGCCTTGTAGGTCTGGCTTGGATAGGTACCGCAGTGCGACCTCTTTGTCGGCGACTACAGAATGTCATCAATGATGCCGTTCACGACGTCGCATACGGCGCGAAGCGGGAGCGCGTCTCGTCGATCTGAAGCGCACGGCCGATTGGCGGGAATGCCCGCTGCGCGCATTCCGGGCGTTCGCAGACCTTGCAGCCCATCCCGATGGGCGTCGGCACCGAGGGATCGGACAAGTCGAGCCCCTGCGAATAGACGACGCTGCCGGCGTGGCGAATGTCGCAACCCAGCGCGACGGCGAAGGTTTTGGCCGGCGCCAGATATCCGCCGCGCCCATGCGACACGGTTCGCGCGATCCAAAGATACGTCCGTTCGTCGGGCATCCGCGCCAACTGCGTGAGTATCCTTCCGGGGTTGGCGAACGCCTCGTAGACGTTCCAAAGCGGGCACGTCCCGCCTACACGAGAGAAGTGGAAGTCAGTCGCGGACTGACGCTTTGAGATGTTGCCTGCGCGATCGACCCGAATGAAGAAGAAAGGAACGCCGCGCGCGCTGGGACGCTGCAACGTGCTCAACCGATGGCAGATCGTCTCAAATCCGACGTCGAATTGTTGCGTCAGAAGTTCGACGTCGTAACGCCTTTGCTCTGCCTGTTCGAGAAATAGCGCATAAGGCAGCACGAGCGCGCCGGCGAAATAGTTGGCCAGGCCGATGCGAGCAAGGCCCCGCGCTTCCTTGCTGGTCAGGCCGGCCTTGTCGACTAGTGCGTGAAGCTCGCGATCGAACGACAACATCGCAATCTGCGTGCCCAACTGGAACGCCTGTTGTCCCGGATGGAGGCGCCGAGACAGATGTAGGGTCTTCGTCTGGCCGTCGAACCATCTCTGCGTACCGGCGGCGATATCATCCACGCCGTCGAGCACGATACGCACGCCAAAATCGCTTTCGAGGTGAGAAGCGAGTGCCGATGCCGCCTGCCCTGCCTTCAGGTTGATCTTGAGGGCAATCTGCTCGGCGGTCTCGTCCAGCTCGGCGATGTAGTTGTGATTGGCGTAAAAGAAGTCGCGGACCTCCTCGAATGCCGTCGAGGGCAGCATGGCGGCATCCGCTTGCCTGTCTTCCCCAAGGCGCGCCGCCAGCGCGGCGGCCTGCTCTACCGCCTGGCGCGATCTGCGATGCAGCCCGACCAGGGCGCGGCCGACCGCTGGCATGTTGAGCGCAATTTCCCGGACTTCAGCGGTGGCGATGGTCTCGCCGAGGGATGGGTCTGACAGCACTTCCTTGAGGTCGGACATCAACCGCGCTTCGTCGCCTTCGGCAAACATCTGGAGATCGAGACCGAAGGCCGAGTTCAGCGCGAGCAAGACCGGAAGCGTCAGCGGCCTTTGGTTATTCTCCATCTGGTTCAGATAGCTCAGCGAGATGCCGAGCTTGTCCGCGAGGGCAGCCTGGGTAAGTCGGCGTTCTTCCCGCAGGCGTTTCAGCCGCACACCCATGAAGGTCTTTTTCATCACGGCGCCTTTGCAAACTTTGCAAACCGAAGAGAAAACCTACGCAAAACTACACTTTTTCAGCCATTTTCAAGCGAAGGAGTTTGCAGATATTGCGAAGTCGCCACCGAATAGCAAGCCCTTTGGATTGTCCCATGCTGGCACATGCTGTGAAGACCAGCCCTCGGGCGAAACCCGATTTGTCGAAATCGTGTTTCCCGACCTCGCCAATCACTATGGCACGTTGTTCGGCGGCAACGCTTTGAGCCTGATGGGCAAGGCCGCGTTCGTCGCCGCCACCCGTCACGCCCGCCGAAACGTCGTCATGGCCACGTCCGACAAGATCGAATTCCACGAGCCGATCCGGGTCGGCGAATTGATCGAGCTGATTGCGCGCGTCGATCGCGTCGGCAGAAGTTCGATGACGGTCGCGGTCGAGATGGTCCGTGAAAACCTGATGAGCGGCCAGCGCCAATCCGTCATTCGGGGAACGTTCGAGATGGTTGCCGTAGACGCCAACGGGCGTCCCGCCGCAATCGAGTCAACAAGCCACCACACGTCAGAGGAAGCCGTTTCGTGAAGCACCACAAGGTCCGTACCTACAAGTCCGCCGAACATCTAGCCTGCGCCGATCAACTGGCGTGGAAGATCGCGTCCGTCGCTTCCGATCCGGTCCGGATCGAAGACCCCGTCATCGACATGATCGGCAATCGCATCATCGACAACGCCGCGGTTGCGGCTGCTTCGATCGCGCGGCACCCAGTCGTCAGCGCCCGTGCCCAGGCGGAGGCGCATCCGCGGCAGCCCGGCGCGACCATCTTCGGCCTACCGAGCAGCCAGAAATATTCGCCGGAATGGGCGGCGTGGGCCAACGGCGTCGCCGTCCGCGAGCTGGATTTCCACGACACCTTCCTGGCCGCCGACTATTCGCATCCCGGCGACAACATTCCACCCGTGCTCGCCGTCGGCCAGCACTGTGGTGCCTCGGGGGAAGATCTGCTGCGCGGACTGGCTGCGGCGTATGAAATCCAGGTCGATCTGGTGAAGGGCATCTGCCTGCACGAGCACAAGATCGATCATATCGCCCATCTCGGCCCGTCGGCGGCCGCCGGAATCGGCGCCCTGCTCGGCCTTTCGACCGAGACGATCTACCAAGCCGTGCAGCAAGCGTTACACGTCACCACGACCACCCGTCAGTCGCGCAAGGGCGAGATTTCGAGCTGGAAAGCTTTTGCCCCGGCGTTCGCCGGCAAGATGGCGATCGAGGCTGTCGATCGCGTCATGCGCGGTGAAGGCGCCCCGTCGCCGGCATGGGAAGGCGAAGACGGCTTCATCGCCTGGCTGCTCTCGGGTCCATCCGCCTCGTACACCGTGCCGCTGCCGCAAAAGGGCGAACTGAAGCGCGCCATCCTCGACACCTATACCAAGGAGCATTCGGCGGAGTACCAGAGCCAAGCGCTGATCGACCTGGCGCGGCGGATGGGGCCAAAGATCGGCAATCTCGCTGCGATCGAAAGCATCGTCATCCACACCAGTCATCACACCCATTACGTGATCGGCACCGGCGCCAACGATCCGCAGAAGATGGACCCGAAAGCGAGCCGCGAAACGCTCGACCATTCGATCATGTACATCTTCGCGGTCGCGCTCGAAGACGGCTGCTGGCACCACGAAAAGTCCTACGCGCCCGAGCGTGCGGCCCGTCCGTCGACGGTCGAGCTCTGGCACAAGATTTCGACCGTCGAGGACCCCGAGTGGACCCGGCGCTATCACAGCCACGATCCCAAGGAGAAGGCTTTCGGCGGGCGCGTCGTCGTCAGGCTGAAAGGCGGTTCGACCGTCAGCGACGAACTCGCGGTTGCCGACGCGCATCCGCTGGGCGCGCGCCCGTTCAAGCGGCCTGACTACATCCGCAAGTTCCGTACCTTGGCGGAAGGCGTGATCGCAACCGCCGAGCAGGATCGCTTCCTCGCCGCCGTCGAGCGGCTGCCGTCGCTGCGCGCCGGCGAACTGTCGGAGCTGACCTTCACGGTCGACGCCTCAAAGTTGGGCACCCCGGCCAGCCACGGAATCTTCGACTGGAAACCGGATACACAGACCGCGGCACGACGCGCGGCAGGATCATAGGGAGGATACCATGACTGACGTGAAACCCGCGCCCAAGAAATCCGTCGCCCTCTCCGGCGTCGTCGCCGGCAACACGGCTCTTTGCAGCGTCGGCCGCAGCGGCAACGACCTGCACTATCGCGGTTACGACATCCTTGATGTCGCCGGCGTCTGCGAATTCGAGGAGATTGCCCATCTGCTGGTGCACGGCAGCCTGCCGACCCGCGCCGAACTCGCCAACTACAAGGCCAAGCTGAAGGCGCTGCGTGGCCTCCCGCGCGCGGTACTCAACACGCTGGAACAATTGCCGGCCGCAGCCCATCCAATGGACGTCATGCGCTCCGGCGTCTCGGCACTCGGTTGCGTGCTGCCGGAGAGTCATGACCACAACACGCCAGGCGCGCGCGACATCGCCGATCGCCTGATGGCCTCGCTCGGCTCGATGTTGCTGTACTGGCACCACTACGCCCACAACGGCCGCCGTATCGAGGTCGAGACCGACGACGATTCGATCGGGGCGCACGTCCTGCACCTGCTGCACGGCAAGCCGCCGTCAGCTTCGCATGAACGCGCGATGCACACCTCGCTCAATCTCTATGCCGAGCACGAATTCAACGCTTCGACCTTCACGGCGCGCTCGATCGCCGGTACCGGCGCGGACCTGTATTCGGCGGTAACCGGCGCGATCGGTGCGTTGCGTGGGCCGAAGCATGGCGGCGCCAACGAAGTCGCCTTCGAGGTCCAGAAGCGCTACGCCACCCCCAACGAAGCCGAAGCGGACATCCGCCGCCGGATCGAGGCCAAGGAAGTCGTGATCGGGTTCGGGCACCCCGTCTATACGATCTCCGATCCCCGCAACAAGGTGATCAAGCAGGTCGCCCGTGACCTCAGCGTCGAGGCCGGCAGCATACGCATGTTCGAGATTGCCGATCGCATCGAGACCGTGATGGCCAACGCGAAGCGGATGTTCGCCAACCTCGACTGGTTCAGCGCGGTCTCCTACCACGCGATGGGTGTGCCGACCGCGATGTTCACGCCGCTGTTCGTGATCTCACGCACTTCGGGTTGGGCGGCTCACGTCATCGAACAGCGGATCGACAACAAGATCATCCGGCCGGCCGCCAACTATGTCGGCCCCGAGAACCGCAGCTATGTCCCGCTGGAGGCGCGCGACTTGCCGCCTGCATCGGTCCGTGCGGCGTAAGGAGAAACACGTGCCCTATCTCGTCGCAGAAGAACTTCCGCGTGAAACCGCCGGCAGCCGCTTTCGCGCGTTGCTGAGGCGCCCGGGCATTCTTCGCCTGCCCGGCACCCACAACGGCATGTCGGCCATTCAGGCCAAGACGGCGGGTTTCGAGGGGCTGTATCTCTCGGGTGCGGCCATGACGGCGTCGATGGGATTGCCCGACCTCGGAATCATCACCGTAGACGAAGTCGCGTTCTTCATCCGCCAGATCGCCCGTGCGTCGGGTCTGCCGCTGCTGGTGGACGGCGATACCGGCTATGGCGAAGCCCTCAACGTCATGCACATGGTGCGCGTCTTCGAGGAAGCCGGTGCCGGCGCGGTCCATATCGAAGATCAGCTCCTCCCCAAGAAGTGCGGCCACCTCAACGACAAGAAGCTGGCGGATGCGCACGACATGGCGGCCAAGGTGGCCGCTGCCGCCAAGGCGCGGCGTGATCTCGTCATTCTTGCGCGAACCGATGCGGCCGCGAGCGAAGGGCTCGATGGTGCGGTCGCCCGGGCCAAGCTCTATATGGAGGCCGGTGCAGACGCGATTTTCCCGGAGGCGCTCAATACGGCCGAGATGTTCCGCGCGTTCGCCAAGCGGATGCCGGGCGTCCCCCTGCTCGCCAACATGACCGAGTTCGGCAAGACGCCCTTCTTCACCGCGTCCGAATTCGAGGAGATGGGCTATTCGATGGTGATCTGGCCGGTGTCGTCGCTTCGGGTCGCCAACAAGGCGCAGGAACAGCTTTACGCCGCGATCGCGCGTGACGGCGGCACGCACAAGGCAGTCGATCGGATGCAGACGCGAGCGGAACTATACGCAACGATTGGACTGCACGATTACGAGGCCCTCGATGCTTCCATCGTCCAGACCATTATTCCCGAAGGCATGCCGCAGCGGGTCGCGGGCTCTAGATAGCCCTTCTTTCCGACGCTGTTCGCTCCGGGACACCAACCAGCACCGGCGCCGTCAGGGCCGCGAACCGATTGAAATCGGAACCCAATTCTAGGGGTTTGAGGACAAGCCGGTAACGGGCGATTGAGCAATACCAAGGTGTTTCCAGTCACGGTCATTGACTGCGGCCGGACTTGACCTTAACTCCAGTGCTGTCGTGGTTCTGCGGGCTCGTTTGGCCCGGAGCTAAGAGGGAAGCCGGTTGAAAGCCGGCGCTGCCCCCGCAACTGTAAGCGGTGAGTTGTTGTCCAACAAAGTCACTGAGGCCCGCGAGGGTCTTGGGAAGACCGGACAACAGCACTGACCCGTGAGCCAGGAGACCTGCCTCGACAACAGAACGTACTCGGGCGGGGTGTCTCGGTGGTGCGGTTGCGACCCCGCGCGCCACCTTTTGCCCGGAGTCCAGACGTGTCACGTGGCCCACGCCCCCAACATCGGGGTAAGCCATGTCTATTTCTTCACTTCCCGTCGCAACACTTGGAACACCGCGTATAGGACCGCGCCGCGAACTCAAGTTGGCGCTCGAAAGCTTCTGGTCCGGCAAATCCAGCGAGCGGGCGCTGCGTGAAACGGCCGTCGGCCTGCGCGCCGCCAACTGGGCCCGCCAAAAGTCCCTCGGCGTTAGCGTCATCCCGTCTAATGATTTTTCATTCTACGACCAGGTGCTCGACACCAGCGTGATGGTCGGCGCCATTCCGGAAGTGTACGGCTGGAAAGGCGGCGATGTGTCGCTGGCGACCTATTTCGCGATGGCCCGCGGCGCGCAGGGCTCCGAACACGATGAAAGCTGCGGTCATGCGCATCACGCGCACGGCTCTTCACACGGCGTGCCTGCGCAGGAAATGACCAAGTGGTTCGATACCAATTACCACTACATGGTGCCCGAATTCAGCGCTGGCCAGATCTTCAAGCTATCCTCCTCCAAGGCGGTCGATGAATATCGGGAGGCCAAGGCGCTCGGCTACAAAACCCGGCCCGTCCTGCTCGGACCGGTGACCTTCCTCAGGCTTGGCAAGAGCAAGGACGCGGCGCTGAACCCGCTATCGCTGCTGCCAGTCCTGCTGCCGGTTTACGTCAAGGTTTTGCAGCAACTCGTCGCCGAAGGCTGCGAATGGGTGCAGATCGACGAACCGTGCCTGGTGCTGTACGCAGACCGCGAGACCCAGGGCGCGCTTCAAATGACTTACGCGCTCTTGGCGGAAATGGTGCCGGGCCTGAAGATCATGCTCGCCAGCTATTTCGGCAGCCTGGGCGACAACGCCGATACCGCGCTATCGCTGCCGGTCGCCGGACTTCACATCGACCTTGTGCGCGCGCCGGAGCAACTCGACAAGATCGTCAGCGCCGCACCGAAGGGAATGACCCTGTCGCTCGGTGCGATCGACGGGCGCAATATCTGGCGCTCCAACCTTTCCGCCTTGCTGAAGCGGCTGGAACCGGCGGTCGCGAAGCTCGGCCTGGACCGGGTGCAGATCGCGCCCTCCTGTTCGCTGCTGCATGTCCCGATCGACCTCGAACAGGAAACCAGCCTCGATCCGGACGTGAAGAGCTGGCTTGCCTTCTCGGTGCAGAAGATCGCCGAACTGGCCACGCTGGGCACGGCGCTCGCCGGCGGCCGGGACAAGGTCGCCGACGCGCTGGCAGCATCGGACGCCGCGGCTCGCTCGCGCGAGACGTCGCCGAAGATTCACAATGCCGACGTGGCGAAGCGGATGATGGCGATCGACGACGCCATGCGCCGGCGCCAGAACGTCTTCACGAAGCGATCTGGATTGCAGCGCGCGCGGTTCGGGCTGCCAGCGTTCCCAACCACGACGATCGGCTCGTTCCCGCAGACCACGGAAGTCCGCAATGCGCGGGCCGCCCATGGCAAGGGCGCGATGAGCGATGCGCAGTACGAGCAATTCCTCAAGGAAGAAACCGCCCGCGCCGTACGTTGGCAGGAGGAAATTGGCCTCGACGTGCTGGTGCATGGCGAATTCGAGCGCAACGACATGGTGCAGTATTTCGGCGAGCAATTGTCGGGCTTCACCTTCACCAAGCACGGCTGGGTCCAGTCGTACGGCTCACGTTATGTCCGCCCGCCGATCCTTTTCGGGGATGTTTCCCGCCCCAAGCCGATGACGGTCGAATGGTGGCGTTACGCGCAGTCGCTGACCCAGAAGCCAATGAAGGCCATGCTCACCGGACCGGTGACCATCCTGAACTGGTCGTTCGTCCGCGACGACATTCCGCGCAGCGAGGCGTGCCGGCAGATCGCGCTCGCGATCCGCGACGAAGTGACTGACCTCGAAAAGGCCGGTGCCAAGATGATCCAGATCGACGAGGCTGCCCTGCGCGAGGGCCTGCCGCTGCGGAAGTCGGAATGGAAAACCTATCTCGACTGGGCCGTCGAAAGCTTCCGCATCTGCTCGACCGGCGTGACCGACGAGACCCAGATCCACACCCACATGTGCTACTCGGAGTTCAATGACATCATTGACGCGATTGGCGCCATGGATGCGGACGTGATCTCGATCGAGACGTCGCGTTCCAAGATGGAACTGCTGGACGCTTTCAAGACCTACAAGTATCCGAACGAGATCGGGCCCGGCGTCTACGACATCCATTCGCCCCGCGTTCCGGAGGTCAGCGAAATGGCCGAGCTGCTCTCGCTCGCGCGCAAGCGGCTGACCGACTCCCAGCTCTGGATCAATCCGGATTGCGGCCTAAAAACCCGCAAATGGGAAGAGGTGCGCCCTGCCCTCGTCAACATGGTGGCGGCCGCACGCGAAATGCGGCACGCCTCCTGAGGCATGCTCCCGGAGCGCGCGGATACATCGCGCGCTCCATCATTTCATTGAGGTCATCGATGCGCTTCTGGATCGAATGTACGCGACACGAGACGAACAAGCCCGTCCACATCAACATCGCCCTTGTCGGCAGCATGTGGCATGACGGCGAGCGAACCATCCTCGCCTTCGTCGGCGGCGACGCCGAGCGTGTCGAAGTCACCCAGACACCCGAGCAGATCATGACCATGCACCTCGGGCCGACAGGAGCCGCTTGATCAGGCAATGACAGTTGGAAATCTCAGCGTTGAGGCGACCGCATCCCGCTCGCATTCCGACCTCCGAAAAGTCGGATCCCATCCGGATTATTGGTATCCAATCGCGTGGTCGCATGAACTAAAGCCCGGCAGGACTTTCGCTGGGCATTTTGCAGGCGAGCCCATCGTGCTGGTTCGCTCGGTCGAAGGCGATGTGTTTGCGCTGGAAGACCGGTGCGCGCACCGTCAGGTGCCGCTCTCGAAAGGTACCGTTGATGGCTGCACCGTACGCTGCTGCTATCACGGCTGGCGCTACGACGGCTCGGGCCAATGCGTCGATGTCCCCTATCTCGGCAAGGGCAAGCTGCCCAACGGCGTCAGGTCGTATCCCTGCTTCGAGAGCAATGGCATCATTTTCGTCTGGCCGGGCACCGCGCCGGCGGCCGATCCGCTCGCACAGATCGGGCACGCTGCCGAGCCGGGGTACAAGAGCCGCCGGTTCGGCAAGATTGTCCGCTGCCACTACACGTTCATGCACGAGAACCTGATGGACATGAACCATCAGTTCCTGCACCGCCGCACCACAGGCAAGGTCACGCCGCGCTACCTTGCTAGAGCGTTTTCCGATCACGTTGCGTCGTAACCAGCCGCGACGAGATAATTTTGACATTCCTCGGGTGAGAAGCGTTTGAGAGCGTTGGCGATTGCTTGCCAGAGATCGGGCATGGTGCGCGCTGCGGCGGCCCGCAACAGCGCTTTCAGTTTGGAGAAGGCCATTTCAATCGGGTTGAAGTCTGGACTGTAGGGCGGAAGATAGAGCAGGCTAGCTCCGACCGCCTGGATGGCCTCTCGAACGCCATGGACCTTGTGAGCGGGCAAGTTGTCCATGATAACGGTATCGCCCGGCCGCAGCGATGGGGCGAGCAATTGCTCGACGTAGGCCAGGAAAGCGTCGCCATCCATTGGACCGTCCAGAACAAGCGGCGCGATCAGACCGTCGGAGCGCAATCCAGCGGTGAACGTCGTCGTCTTCCAATGTCCGTGTGGGATAGCTGCACGACATCGCTCGCCGCGTGGCGAGCGCCCGTAACGCCGCGCCATTTTGGTGTTGGCGCTGGTTTCGTCGATGAAGACGAGACGCTCAGGGTCAAGGTCGATTTGCCCTTCGAACCACTCCTCACGTGCGGCATTTATATCGCCGCGCCGTTGCTCGGCGGCGTGCGCTGTCTTTTTTTAAGTGTGATCTTTCTGCGCTGGAAAAAACGCCAGAGCGACGCGATGCCAGTCGATATTCCACGACGTTTCAACAGTTCTCGCAACTCGGCAAGCGTGATATCCGGCCTCGCTGTCACCGCCTCCAGAATCAATTGCGAATGCGCTTCGATGCGCTGCGATTTGCGGTCACCGCCCTGGCGTTTAGGAACGATGTCGCCAACTTTCTTGAGGCGACCGCGCCAGCGGATCGCACTGGCCGCGCTGACACCAAAGCGCTCAGCAGCCTGTCGACAGGACATGCCACCGTCAATCGCGGCTACCACCCTTTGGCGAAGATCAACCGAAAGCGCCCTGGCCATACATGCTGGCCTCCCTCGCCAGCATGCAGCTTGAATCTGACTCGCGCCGTTTTGGGAATCCCCACCCGATTCTTTCCGGTCGGAAAATGCTCTAGCCGCAAGGGCGACGGTTGGATGGAGGTCGACTACAGCTTCGCTCGTCCGGATCAGAAGCCGCCGCTCGGCGAGACGGTGATTGTCGGGAGCCTGCGCGGCAGCGCCCGCACGGCGCGTGACCTCATGACGGTGCGGACGGATTACCCCTATCAGACGCTCCGCATGTGGACCCGCGACGACAAGCCAGTTTTGAGCGTGTGGCTGGGGTACACGCCAGTCGATGCCGAACAGCGCCGCAACCGGACCTTTATCGTGCTGTCGGTGCGTAAGCCCAAAATTCCCGGAGTGCTCGATCTGGCGTGGCCGGTCCTCGCCTGGTTCACCGATCGCGTTTTCGCCGAGGATTGCGAAATCGTTGAGATGGAGCAAGCCGCGTTCGACGAACAAGGCGCCGACTGGAATCAGGAGGTCTTTCCGCCGATACGGGAATTACGAACACTTCTGCGCGATTGTGGAAACCCGCGTTAGTTTGCCCGCCAGCTTGCCTGCCCGGAAGCTGGTAAGGGCGTGTCCATTGTGTCAATCTTGGTCGTCGTTTCGGACGTTGGTCGGAGGCAAGCCCCATGAATACCCAATCCCGCCCGTCGCAAGTTGCCCCCGTCGAGAACCGGGTCGCCGCGATCGAAGCCGTCTTCGAACAGCGGGGCATGGAGCCCAAGCCTTTCATCGAGACCATGACCCATGCAGCCGAAGAGGAATGGGTGCCGCGCAATGGCGGCCGGGTCGTCGCCAAAGCGTGGACCGATCCCGCCTTCCGTCAGCGGCTGTTTGCGAATGGCAAGGATGCCGTCGCCGAACTAGGTCTGAGCATGCCGGCGCATCATCGCCATCTGGTGGCGCTTGAGAACACCGAGACCGTTCACAACGTCATCGTCTGCACGCTGTGCTCCTGCACCGCCTTCACTATCATCGGACTGCCGCCCGACTGGTACAAGGATCTCGATTACCGCGCCCGCGCGGTCCGCGAGTCACGCACGGTGCTGCGGGAAATGGGCCTCGATCTGCCGCCCGAAATCGAGATCCGCGTCTGGGATACGACGGCCGATACCCGCTACATGGTGATCCCGGTCCAACCGCCGGAGACCGTCGGCTGGCCTGAAGACAGGCTGATCGACATCGTGACCAAGGAATCCATGATTGGCGTCGCGCGGCTGTAACGCCCCTGCGGAATGAGGTGAACGATGGACGGCATTCACGATCTTGGCGGCCGCCAGGGTTTCGGAACGATACGCTACGCGCCCGGCGCTCCGGCATTCCACGCCGCTTGGGAAAAGCGAGTTAACGCGTTGTACGGCATGGCCGTCCGGCGCGGTATCTTCAACATGGATGAATATCGTCACGCGATCGAGCGCATGCCCGCGCGCTATTATCTTTCGGCCAGCTACTATGAGCGATCGCTGACTAGCTTGCTGACCCTATGCGTTGAGAAGGGCATCGTGAGCCGCGAGGAGCTGGAGCACCTGGCTCAGGGAACTGTACCTCTGTCCGAGCCGAGCGCACCCGGCCGCACCAACCTGCCCGACCGCGAGACCTTTCAGCGGGGCGACCGCGTCCGCGTCAAAAACGACTTTTTCGCCGGGCACGTCCGGATGCCTGGCTACATCCGAGGGAAGCCCGGCATCGTGGTGAGCGAATCTCCGCGATATCCGTTCCCCGATGCGCATGCCCACGGTGTCGAAGCCGCTGACGAGCCGACCTTCGACGTCGCCTTCCGCACAGAGGACTTGTGGCCGAACTCAGCCGATTCGGCGCTAGTCCATGTCGGCGTATTCCAGAGCTATCTGGAGCGCGAAAAATAAGAGATCAGGTTCGTCACGCGGCCGCCAACGATACCGAAGACGCTACGTCGGCCTTGGGGGTGGGCTGACCTACGATTGTCCGGAGCAAGTCGGCCAATTTGACTAGCGCCTCTCGCTTTTCGTCCAGATATTCGTAACGATCGTAGGTCTCACGCACTCCGCCCATAACGTGGCCGAGCACTCGCTCCGCATGATCACTGGAGACCTTTGCCCGGCTCATCAATGACCGGCCCGTGCGACGCAGGTCGTGCAGCGTCCAGCGAGTCATCGGAGGTCGGCCCGCGCGTTTTCGCAGCTTGGCAATCTCAGCGTCGAGGACCTTCTTGGCCTTGGAAAACCCACTGAACGGCCGCGCACCATTGGTCGTAGAAAAGATGAACCAAGAATTGCCGCGGCAACCGGCCGGCTTCTCGCCGATCAGTTCTCGGAAAGCTTCCGTGAGCGGGAGAGCATGATCCAGCTTGGTCTTGTAGCGGCTTCCCGGAATAACCCAAATATCGGCCTCGATTTCGATCGAATGCATCCTGGAGCACTCATTCCGACGCGCCGAATTGAACAGAAGCGACTTTAGAAGCCGCGGATAACACTCAGGAACTTCAGCCGTTTCGAGAGCCGTCCAAACATCTCGAATCTCGTCATCAGACAGCGTGCGCTTGCGTGCCCGCTGCTTGGGCTTGGTTCGAGCCATTCCACGGACGATGGGCGAATTGAATTTGTCATCGTCAATCATCTGCCAATTGAAGGCTTTGCGAACATAGGCCAGAACACGGTCCGCCATGACGGGGCCGTGCTCCTTGGAAATTTCTCCCAGCATCGTCTGGATGTCGGAACGCTCCAGCTCGTAGATCGATTTCGTTCCGATTCGAGGTCGCACATAGACTTCGAACGCCCGTTCGATCTGATCAGCGCTCCGAAGAGCGTCGGCGCCGTTGACGTACTCCGACAGAAAACGGTCGATCACGACATTCACCGTGTTGGCCTCAGCCAACTTCGCCATAGCTGCTTCCGCGCGGGATGCCTCCAACTCGGCTGCCGGATCCCGGCCGTCGGCGACCTCGCCCGCCCGTTTCTTGGCGAGGGTGCGGGCCTGCTCAGCCGTAATCGCCCCGTGGAGCCCTAGACCGACCCATCGCTGCTTGTTCGTCGTCTTGTCCCGATACCGAAAACCGTAGGTGACCACTCCGCTTGCCAACCGCCTAGCAACGAAGCCCCTCACCTCGTCATCAGCAATGATGTCGCCCGATGAAAGGGCATCGACACTTCGCTTGATGATCCTGACTTTCATGACCCTTCGCCTCAGTGTGCACACTCTGTGCACACTCAAGATAGGAAAAAGTGTGCATCAGCGGGAACGTTCTGGCATCAATGGGAAATTCATAAGCCATTGATTCAACTGTATGAATATCAGGAATCGAGGCTATGTTCAAGAAAGAGCAGGAACATTCGGCTCGGTCATTCCGTGACTTTTAATCATGGGGTCGAGGGTTCGAGTCCCTCCGCGCTCACCAAGCAAAATCAGACACTTCAGCGATCGGTTGCACTGGCCAATTTTGATGCTGGGGGGCACGCCGGGGGCACGAAACAGGAAAATGCCCGGGGCTGGCCCGGGCATCGCGGTTAGCTCGTCCATTCCGTCAGAGGCACGAAACGGCCCCAGCATGGGGATTGCCGGGGCCGTCATTCCGTCTGCTGGGGGCGCGGGCGCCAGTGAGCAGGCCGCCTCGATTCAGCAGAGCGCCGGTACATCCGCGGCAACTTGAATTGTACGCGACGTCGCAGAGTGCTGCCGAGGTCTCACGGAGTAACCACTCAGGGCGCAATTCCAGCCTGCATGCCACCCCCATCATCGCCTGCTAGCGACGTGCACAGGCGAATTTGAGCTTGGCTGCGGCGGTCCGATGGTTGCCCAAACGGCAACGGCGATGGCCAATGCAGTCAGCACGGCCTTTGTCGCGATCTTCTCGCTCCTCTGCCTGGAAGCCCCCCACCAAAAACCTTTTCACGGCACAACTCTAGGAGCTTGCCAGCGTATGCTCATCACCCGATTGGGTGAATACCGACAAACAACTGACGGCGTTCACTCGTCGTCGAGCGGAAGAGAAAGCGCCGAAGGCGACTTTTGCTCGCAACCTGTTCGTCCCTTGGGTGGCAACGTAGCAGCGGCGACCTCGGTCGTCCGGCCCATAAATTGGGCCAGATTGGCGTCCGACGACCACTCCACATAACCAACGACCGCAAAGGCAATCACTGCTACGACGAGAACTCCGGCCACCGAAGCGGCGGCTATTCCCGACCAGTTTTTGTTGCCGAATAATGGCATCGCGATTCTCCGACACCGGGGTTTGCCCGTCGTTAGATCAACTCGCGATCTTCAAATGTGAATGGCCTTACAATTCACGCGCACTTGATGCCGGACAAGCCCAGCGCGCTCAAAGTGCGCCGGAACAGCGACCCTGGTGCAGGGAGCGCCAGGGTCGCCACTAAAACTCCCGGTCGGGGGGGCAACCAGATCGCAGGAGCCATATGCATGACACCCTGCATTGCCACTTGTTCCCGCTCCCGCAAGGTAACGAGGCGTAACAACAAGTGCCCGTACCGCTTTCAATCTAACGGCACGGCTCTGAAGTTGATTTGATGCTGGGGATTTCAGCATCCCAGCTCAGGAAGAAAACGCCGCCGGGCGTGCATTTGTGAGACCGGCGGCGTCTTTATTGGAATTAGCGCGAGGTAAGCCCCCAGAAGGCAATGAGCAGCAAGGCGCAAGCGCCTAGTCCCATCAGCGGCACGAGGGCTTCCAGCATCATGGCCGAATCAACTCCGCCGTTAGCAAGCATGCGCGCGAGCGGAGTTTTTGTCGTCGTCAAAGGTGGCCTGCCAACGAATGAAAATGGTGCCGTTTGGGATCCTTTAGAGTGCCTTGCGCGTTGAGGCCCCATCGAGGGGCTGAACCCGGAGGTGGGTGATGTGTGACGTTCCTCGGGATATTCAAAGAAAGTTCGAAGAGCGGTGGGCCGCCAGATTTGCTCGGCCAGTGGAAGTGCGACAGCCCGAAAAGCATCAGTCTGCAAAGCCGGATCAACCCCTCGCCGCTCCACTCAAAGCCCAGAGAAAACCTCTTCGAATTGAACCGGCTGGCTTAAGGCGCGCGAGCGCGAGACCGTAGCGGCCACCATTATTGCGCGTGCCGCCGGGACAAACCATTTCGGGCCCGGCGGCTACTTTTGCAATTCACCCTAAGCGGCGACCAACTGATCTTCTTTCGGCATGTCGACCAACTGCTCCAAGATTGATGTAGCGAACTCACCCTGGAAGCTCATGTCCTCGAAGCTACGTCGCGAAATCCAATGCCAGCGAAGCAGCACTGTGGCCTTCGCTTTTAGCCCATCGATCGTATGCGCCTCCATCCCTTTGACCCGGTCTGCCATGTCCTCGATCCCATCGAATGCTGCGGAGACCTCGAGATCAGACTCCCTAAGTCCTAGCTCAACACATACGGCGTCGTAAGCCGCGCGATACTCGTCATATGCCGCTAAAATCTTGTTGAAGCGGTTTTGCCCCCGCAGGGAGCAGCCGCCGATGCCGCTAATAGTCGGCTGCGGAGCCCGCCAGCCGACAGGATCGAAAGTCATCTCTGCGTTGACCCGCTAAGCCCAAATGGGAGGTCAACAATGACTAACGACCGAAGCCGACGGGCACCAACAGCTGCAGACCGCGAAGCCCATAAGATCTTTAAGGCGGTCACGACGAAGGAAACTATGACCGAATACGCGAAAGCGCAAAAAGCACTCTACGATAATCGAGAGCGCCTAAAAACGGAACGGCTGGCGCGGGAGGCTGAAGCGGCCAACCGCACAAAAGCAAATTAAGCATCGCTGGATGACCGCGGAGGACCACGCTTTTGGACCCCTGCCTGGTGGAGGGTGAAAAATGGCCCTGCACTTTCGCCGCGCTGCTGAGGATCTGGAAATTTGGATCGCAAGCAGCGACGACTATTCATTCGTTATCAGCAGCGAGAGCCGAAGTGGACCTGGCCTACATGGAGAGCCCGGTTTTGTTGCGTCATATCGCCCAGACTTTCTGAATATGCCCGCGGCTCAAGTGTCCGGATCGCCCTTCAGCACGTTCGCTGAAGCCGAGCAGGCCTGCAATGCGTTCCTGGGTCGCCTCATTATCGAGGGATGACTACCGGAGCCTCCCGATCACTGAAGGGATTGGCGTCGATCGGGATTTCAGCGCCAATAGGTTTGCGGGGCCAGAAAGCGAAGTGTGGCAGGATCACTGGCTTGTAGCTGGCCACCGTCGGGGCATAATCACCCAATGATCGAGCAGCGACCAGCTTTCATGGCTTGCAAAAATCCCGGCACCGGCTGGAGGATCGATATTCTGTGGCCCGATGGCGAAACGGAAGTCATCAAGGGTTTTGTTACGGAGCACGACGCCACCAAGTGGATTTCTGAGCACTCGACGACCTGGCAAGAAAATCCGGACCAACCGCGCTAGACGATTGACCCACCATTGGTGATCGACCGCTATCAGCAACCGATTCCTAGCGGATTCTCTAAGCGCGCGATCGGCGCGATCACGAGCCGATGCCCCAGCGCCGATACACGAAGTGGTCCGGCCGCTGCTTCCCGCCTGGCAGTCCCGCGCAGTGGCTCGAGGATGGCCACGTCACCTGCAACATCAAGTGCCACGGCGGCTGCGACCGGATGGTGGACGTCCGTCTAGATTCGCTGCCGCAAGATCAGCCTTGGTCTCGAGTGGGCTGGCGCTTGGTCTGCACGGTCTGCGGCGTGGCCGGCGCCGTGCACATCGTTCCTAACTGGTATGACATGGAAGGCCATGCTGTGCCGTTCACGAAGAACTGGAGAGCGTGAGCAGGTTTGCTCCCAGCGCGTCTCAAAAATCAGCGCCGCAGGAACGGAACCAAATAAGGGATTGCCGCTTTTTGCTATTTGAATTGGTTTCTGAAGGGGATGCGAATGAGCTACTTCGACAAGCTTCGTAAGGGATCGGGGCTGCACCGGGCTACGATCGTCGATGATCGTACATTCTCAATTCAGCCCGCCGGCAATGGTTCGAACGACCTAGGTGCTTTCCAGCGCGTGGCTCAAGACACCGTCCACCACGAAGGCGAAGATGGATATCGGATACCGCTCAAAAATCTTACAGGCTCAATCTACGATCTCCTGGTCATTAAGCGAGATTGACGACTGAAAGTTCCGAATTCGCTTCGGAAGAGCTAGCCGTGGCAGAGGCGTCGCCCGAGCCGCCTGCCCTGCGGGAAACCTAATCCCAAATTTCCATCGCCCCGAAGAGTTCCGGTGTCAATCATCCCCGTTTGGGGGCGGCGCGGTCCCCGGGAGTGGCAGCCATGGTGCAGAACATCGTCGCCGGACTTGTCGTAGTGGCTTTGATTGTGATCGGTTCGCTTAGCTACGCCCAGAAACACCATCACTGTGGGCAGGGGTACGTGCTCAAACATTGGCGTGCGCACGCGCACAAGAAAACACAAGAGACCTGCGGATCAATGAGCCCTTCAATTTAGCGCACTACGGAAAGCGAAACGGCCCCGGTCGGGCTTGGGGAGCACACCGGGGCCGCTTCGTGGGGCGCCCCTTTCCGGAGGAGCGCGATTCACGGTATCGGGAAAAAGTGGCAATCGATACTGCGCTGGCGGGCTACCCCGGAAGGAGCGAGCAACAGAAAGAACCCCAGAGCGTCGGAGCACTGGGGCCAAGTTTTTCCTATGCATCAATGAAAATCGGGGCGTGACACCCGAGATTCCAAATCTAACACGCCTTTCAGGAATTGCCACTTTTTCCCGAACTTTGCGCTGCAGGTAGGAACGATCGGACCGACCGAACGTCCATATGAAGCTTCCAGCCAAGGGCGCCCCCCGACTGTTGGAAGAAAACCCGTACTGCTCGGGTTGGCGGTCCCCGGTTGGGGCCGTTTCCGTTTGGGTTCGCCAAACGACCCCTCGATACCTATCTTTCGGGGATGCCGATTACCCGAAAGCCGATCGAGATCCCGCCGCAAGTCGCCCGCCAGTTCGCAGCGGACATGAAGGCCTATCACGCCGAACAGGATAATAACCAGCGCGACCGGATCGCGGTCGGCACCAGGCACATGCTACTCGAGCATACGCCGACCGGCACCAAGCTGCGGCTGAGCGAAGTGAAGAGCTATTCAAGTTAATGCGGTGAGGATGGTACACTGGAAATCGTGGCGCCGACGGTCGGAAATCCGCTTTGCGGAGCAGCTACCGCCGGGGTCCTCTCACCGGGACCCGCCGAATGAGGACCTGTAGCCCCTCGGCCGTAACATGAAGCTGCGGCGGCTGAGCCAGGCAATCACGGCAGCGCCTGGCTGAGCGCGAATGGGTACTCGCGCGCATAGCCGAAACGGCCTGATGTGACTTTTAGTCATGGGGTCGAGGGTTCGAGTCCCTCTTACGCTTACCAAATCGTGAGCTAAGTCAAACACTTGCTGCACAACACATGGTCGCTCGTGTTCGTGTCCGGACCAGGTCCGCAATTGGCCGGGTATCGGATGGGTAGGATTACTCCCGCCCGGCTCGCCGGAAAACGATATCTATTCTCCGTCTGAATTGGCTGGCCAAGCGAGGCCATTAGCAAATCAGCAAGCAGGTCGGCGCAGGCTTTCCGGAGGGACGGGACCGATGGGGATCGTAGAGTACGGTCACGTTTCGGGAGGAGCTGGCGCGCGGCCCTGGCGCCGGCTCTTCTTCCAAACGTTTGTGTGAGCCAAGCAACAGCCGTTTGGCGCAAGTCCTGCTAGGCTATTGATACTGGGAATTCAGGGCCCCAGCGCTGGAAATGACAGGGCGCCGCCGGGACAAACCATTTCGGGCCCGGCGGCGTACTTTTACAAGTTGCATCGAAGGCCCAGCGTCACGCGGCCTGCCATCCGCTGAATATCCGCAAAGAGCAAGGAGACGATAGGATCGGCGTAGCTTCCGCTGATATCATTGATGCTCTGATGAGACGAAGGTCTGATCATCCTCCGGTCCCGGATCGTTAGGTTGGCTGCGTTCATCGTCGCCAACCGTAGCCTTGGTTTCGATCTGCTCCAGGCTGTCGCTCGCGGAAACTGCCCGATCATCATCGAAGCGAGCCAATGCCGCTTCGACGAGGTCGATCTCCTCGCGAAGAATGCCGCTCAAGACCGATGGCTGGAAACCGGGAACGCTCCTGGTCTGAAGGTCGTCAAACAGCCGCTTGCGATGGTCTCTGATCTCTTCGAGCGCTCGGCGATTCTTCAAAGACACGTAGCCAGCGATGATTTGCTCTATGGCGTTCATCGGAAAACCCAAACTAAAATGATTAACGTAATACAATCGTTCCATTAAAGCGGCCACGGTGCTTACTGACAAGGCCCCGTCCTCAACTGTAGGTCGCTAGCGCTAATCGGCCGCCCGGCCTAACGCTGATGGTAATCAATTTGGGACATGCCTCCTGGCACAAAGTGCATAGTAGGCAAGTGCTCGTATTTTCCACCTTCCCTCATCTACGCGACGCATTGCGGGTGAGCCACGATGAAACGACCAAAACGCTTGATCTAAAGAAGGCACGTCGAGAGAATGCGACTGCACCGGGGCGGGCGCGCGCATCATTGGGACCTTGAGGAATGATCGACGACAGAAATGGCGAAGCGGCGACCGAGTACAGTCCTGCCTTCGTCATCTTGGTGGATGGCTACATTACCCAGGGTAACCTAGCGGCGCTTCAAGGCCTCCGGTCTATCTACACCGCGGCTACACGCAGACCGCTTGTTTCCAGCCGAGAGGACAACCTCAGCCTCATTGCAATCTTCAAAGCGCGCCTCGAACTCCTGGATGAGGCCATCACCATGGTCAGTCTCGACGCGCTCAAGCGACGTCTCATAAAAGAACGATTATGAGATGCACATTGCAACAACCGCTGATCGGACGACTACGTTCGATCTCGCTTCGACTCGGCAACCAACTCAAATTTCGAGCGCAGCTCTCTGCAGATGCGCTCGAGCCGATCATGTAATTCGTAGAGATCTTGCGGCGCGGCGACCACAGTTGTGCGAAACCCGAGCCGCTTGTCCTCGCTGATTTGAAAGAAGGCGGTCAATCCAAACCGTTCCAGGATCAATTCATGAAGCTGGTCTTTGGTGATCTTTTGCTTTTGTAATGACATTGAAAAAAGCCGATCTCTAAAATTCCTTCCTTTTGCTTTTTGCGCAGCACTCCTGCAAGCGCTTTGTAGCATTCCCCGTAATTGCCCGGGCCCGCAGCCACCCCCTCCGGTGTAATCATCTGGTGGCTTGCAGAACGATAGCCTCACTCTCTTGGTGGCTCCGAATGTATGTCGCGTTTCGCGCTCTGGAGTTCGGCTAGCAAGTCCCTGATGTCGTGCAACGTAAGCGGATCGGAGATGCGCCCGGCAAGCTCCGTGAGGTGCCCGATTTTCTTATCCAACTCTGCGCATCGCGCGCACATGGGGCGATTGCTCCTGCGTTCGAAGCAAGTAAAACCGGTTGCGCTCTTTTCCTCAAGGACCGCCGACGAGCTGCCTCCCAAAGAATATGGTTATTCCGTATAGGCCCCGGCCTGGAAATGCTCTAAATATCACCTGGAGAGAACGGCATTTAGGTGGGGAATATGTCCTGTGACCCGATGGCCGCCGCCATTGATTGGCTGGATGCTTACCGCTCGCGCGACCTCGATACTCTCATGTCATTGTTTGGGGACGAAGCGATCCTCGAATGCACCTGTTGTGTTTCCGAGACGGTCGTCGGGAAAGAGCCGTTGAGGGCATTTTGGCCTGAACGCTTCAAAGACTGTGGCGTTTCGATCGAGGTGCACGACTTGGTGCCCGAAAGCGATGGGGCTTCAATTTCCTATATCGCTCGCGACGAGCTGGTGATGGCCACCTTGAAGCTCGCCCCCGATGGCAAGATCGCCTTCATGCGATGGGGCCGTCCGCCCATGCTATCAGAAAAGCCGTTGGATGCACCGATCGACGAGGAGTTTCCATTTTTTGTATTGGAACGGATCGACGGAATTTATCGAGACCTGCTTAGCCCGTTTGGCTCGCTGAATGAAGCGCTCTCCAACGTGAAGAACTCACCACCTGGCGAATACGCAATCTTGCATCTGGGCGAGATCGTTTGGCCGCAAAGGTAGTGCCTCAGTTCGTTTCTGCGTTACCGCATTCCCGACATTGGCGGCCGCACTGCGTTGCAGTCAGCGCTAGAAAAGCTTCACCGGCTCTTCTTAATTTGTGTGAACGAAGCAACAGTTGATGGGTACGCATACGACGAGGACCGCGTGATGGACGCATGCGCGCGGGTACGGCGAGCTCTATGATGGCGTTTGCGTGAAGGTCAGGCGGCCTGCTGATCGGCGGGCTTGTCGGCTTGGCGCAGGAGCTTCCATTCCCAGGGCAGCAATTCGTGCAGACGCGATGCGGGAAGATCGGCGATACGGGCGAGGACGTCGGCGAGCCAGGCTTTCGGATCGACGTCGTTGAGACGACAGGTCGTGATCATCGTCAGCATGATGGCGGCACGGTCGGCACCACGCTGGCTGCCGGCGAAGGTCCAGTTGCGCCTTCCCAAGGCGATGCCTCTCAATGCGCGCTCAGCACAATTGTTGGTCAAGCAGATCCTGCCATCGTCGAGGAAGCGGGCGAAGTCGTCCCAGCGCCTGAGCATGTAATTCATAGGCTTCAGGACCTCGGAGGAGCGAGAGAGGGTTTCGCGCTCACGCAGCAACCAGGCGTGCATGTCCCCGAGGAGCGGCTTGCTCTTTTCCTGGCGCACGGCGCGCCGCTCTTCGGCGCCGCAGCCGTTAATGGCGCGCTCGATCTCGAACAACACATCCAGGCGCCTGACCGCCTCCAGCGCGATCGGAGAGACCGGTTTACCTCTCTTGCCTTCCCGGGCATTCTTCTCGATGTCAGCCAGCTCGAAGAAGCCCCGCCGCGCATGGGCGAAGCAAAACGCCGGCGTAATCGGCAGCACCTTCTTCTGCGGGTCGAACAGCGGCTCGAAGCCGTTGTAGCAATCGGCTTGCAGGATGCCGGCGAAGGCGGCCAGATGCTTCTGCGGATGCTCGCCTCGTCGGTCGCTCGAGGCGTAATAGACCGCCGCCGGCGGCGCAGGCCCGGCAAAGGGCCGGTCATCCCGCACATAAGTCCAGATCCGCCCGGTCGTGCACTTGCCCTTCGCCAGGATACGGATGGTGGTGTCATCGCCATGAAGGCGCTCAGCAGCGAGCACATGGCGTTCGATCAAGTGGAAGAGTGGCATGACGGCGAAGGTCCCGTGGCCGACCTGGTCGGCCAGCGTCGACAGCGGCAAATCGATCCTCTCGGCCTTAAAGCGCGCACTCTGGCGGTTGAGCGGGATATGCATGCCGAACTTGTCGAACAGGATCGTCGCCAGCAATTGTGGGCCGATGAAGCCGCGCGGCGTGGCATGGAACGGCGCAGGCGGCTGGCTGATCTTCTCGCAATCGCGGCAGGTGAACTTCTCGCGCACTGTCTCGATGACCTTGAAGCGACGCGGGATCTCCTCCAGCGTCTTGGTCACATCCTCGCCGACCTTCGCCAGCCGCGATCCGCCGCAGCAGGCGCAGCTCGTCGGAGCGTCAATGACGACGCGCTCGTGTTCGATGTCGTCCGGCCAAGGCTTGCGCACCGGCCGCTTGCGCGTGAAGGGGCGGACGTTCTGCGTCTTCGCCGCTGCGGCCTGCGCCGCAAGCTCATCCTCGCTCGCCGTGGCGACGAGGTCTTCGAGCTCCAGTTCCAACTGCTCGAGCAGCCGCGCCGTGCGCTCGGAGCGCTGCCCGTACAGTTCGCGTTTGAGCTTCTCGATCCGCAGCTCGAGAGTACGCATACGACGAGGACCGCGTGATGGACGCATGCGCGCGGGTACGGCGAGCTCTATGATGGCGTTGCGTGAAGGTCAGGCGGCCTGCTGATCGGCGGGCTTGTCGGCTTGGCGCAGGAGCTTCCATTCCCAGGGCAGCAATTCGTGCAGACGCGATGCGGGAAGATCGGCGATACGGGCGAGGACGTCGGCGAGCCAGGCTTTCGGATCGACGTCGTTGAGACGACAGGTCGTGATCATCGTCAGCATGATGGCGGCACGGTCGGCACCACGCTGGCTGCCGGCGAAGGTCCAGTTGCGCCTTCCCAAGGCGATGCCTCTCAATGCGCGCTCAGCACAATTGTTGGTCAAGCAGATCCTGCCATCGTCGAGGAAGCGGGCGAAGTCGTCCCAGCGCCTGAGCATGTAATTCATAGGCTTCAGGACCTCGGAGGAGCGAGAGAGGGTTTCGCGCTCACGCAGCAACCAGGCGTGCATGTCCCCGAGGAGCGGCTTGCTCTTTTCCTGGCGCACGGCGCGCCGCTCTTCGGCGCCGCAGCCGTTAATGGCGCGCTCGATCTCGAACAACACATCCAGGCGCCTGACCGCCTCCAGCGCGATCGGAGAGACCGGTTTACCTCTCTTGCCTTCCCGGGCATTCTTCTCGATGTCAGCCAGCTCGAAGAAGCCCCGCCGCGCATGGGCGAAGCAAAACGCCGGCGTAATCGGCAGCACCTTCTTCTGCGGGTCGAACAGTGGCTCGAAGCCGTTGTAGCAATCGGCTTGCAGGATGCCGGCGAAGGCGGCCAGATGCTTCTGCGGATGCTCGCCTCGTCGGTCGCTCGAGGCGTAATAGACCGCCGCCGGCGGCGCAGGCCCGGCAAAGGGCCGGTTATCCCGCACATAAGTCCAGATCCGCCCGGTCGTGCACTTGCCCTTCGCCAGGATACGGATGGTGGTGTCATCGCCATGAAGGCGCTCAGCAGCGAGCACATGGCGTTCGATCAAGTGGAAGAGTGGCATGACGGCGAAGGTCCCGTGGCCGACCTGGTCGGCCAGCGTCGACAGCGGCAAATCGATCCTCTCGGCCTTAAAGCGCGCACTCTGGCGGTTGAGCGGGATATGCATGCCGAACTTGTCGAACAGGATCGTCGCCAGCAATTGTGGGCCGATGAAGCCGCGCGGCGTGGCATGGAACGGCGCAGGCGGCTGGCTGATCTTCTCGCAATCGCGGCAGGTGAACTTCTCGCGCACTGTTTCGATGACCTTGAAGCGACGCGGGATCTCCTCCAGCGTCTTGGTCACATCCTCGCCGACCTTCGCCAGCCGCGATCCGCCGCAGCAGGCGCAGCTCGTCGGAGCGTCAATGACGACGCGCTCGTGTTCGATGTCGTCCGGCCAAGGCTTGCGCACCGGCCGCTTGCGCGTGAAGGGGCGGACGTTCTGCGTCTTCGCCGCTGCGGCCTGCGCCGCAAGCTCATCCTCGCTCGCCGTGGCGACGAGGTCTTCGAGCTCCAGTTCCAACTGCTCGAGCAGCCGCGCCGTGCGCTCGGAGCGCTGCCCGTACAGTTCGCGTTTCAGCTTCTCGATGCGCAACTCGAGATGAGCGATCAGCGCCTCGGTATCCGACAGTTTCGCCTGCGCATTCGCGGCTTGCGCCTGCCAGTTGGCGGCCTTCGCCTCGGCTTTCTGTCGCGCCTCACGCTCGGCCTGCAGCGCCGCCAGGGCACTGACAAGGTCCGATGGAAGATCATCCGGCTTCGATATCATGGAGCCATTGAATCAGATCGAGCCGCAGATTCAAACCGTAAAACGACTATCCGACCCGCGTCGGACGCTGGGTTTCTTGAGGGTTGCGCCAATCGATCCCGGACAACAGATAGCTCAACTGCGCCGGAGAGATCGTTACCGATTCACCAGCAACCGATGGCCAGATGAACCTGCCTCTCTCGAGTCTTTTGGTGAACAAGCAGGCGCCCTGGCCATCGTGCCAAATGACCTTCAATAGATCACCGCGTTTGCCCCGGAAGCAGAAAAGACCGCCGCCCATGGCGTCGCGCTTGAGCACTTCCTGCACGCGCAGAGCCAGGCTCGGAAAGCCGCACCGCATGTCGGTATGGCCCGTCGCCAGCCACACCCGCACGCCCGTCGGGATCGGGATCATCGGCGCGCCAGGCCCCGAGCAATTCGAACGACCGCCTCGATATCCGCACCGGGGCCGAAGACCACGCGCAGCCCCTGAGGGCTCACGATTTCGATCTGACCTGTCTCGACAGCTTCCGTCGTTGGCGGCGTACTTGCCGCAACTATCGCAGGGACGAATGTCGGGCCGATCGAATCCTCTTCGGCCGGATCATGACAGGTCCAAGCCTTGCGCCAGCTCAGCAGAAGCTGACGTGATATCCCATACCGGCGAGCCGTCGCCGACACCAGTCGTGGCCCCGAGAAGCTCTCCTCTACGATTCTGAGCTTCTCCGCACGCGTCCAGCGTCGCCGCCGACCGGTCTCCACCAAATCCATGCGGCTCAGCACCGCACTGTCCTTATGTACGTCCATAAGGACAGTCAGCTACAGATCGGAAAAACTCGCAAGACGGCCGCCCTCGGACGGATACGCTCGAGATGCGCGACCAGCGCCTCGTTGTTCGACAGCTCCGCCTGCGCGCTGGCAGCCATCGCCTCAGCTCGCAGCCGCGCCTCACGCTCGGCCTGCAGCGCCGCCAGGGCACTGACAAGGTCCGATGGAAGATCGTCCGGCTTTGATATCACGAAGCCATTGAATCAGATCAAGCAGCAGATTCAAACCTGCAAAACGACTAACCGACCCGCGTCGGACGCTGGGTTTCTTGAGGGTTGCGCCAATCGATCCCGGACAACAGATAGCTCAATTGCGCCGGAGAGATCGTTACCGATTCACCGGCAACCGATGGCCAGATGAACCTTCCTCTCTCGAGTCTTTTGGTAAACAAGCATGCTCCCTGGCCATCGTGCCAGATCATCTTCACAAGATCGCTGCGGCGACCGCGGAAGACGAACAGATGACCGCTGAGCGGGTCTTTGCGCAACACCTCCTGCACTTGGAGTGCCAACGACGGAAAGCCTCTGCGCATATCCGTGTAGCCTGTCGCGAGCCACACTCGCGCGCCTGTCGGAACCGGGATCATCGGCGCACCAGGGCATCGAGAACTCGCCGCAGCGCGTCTCCATCAACGTCACCGTCGACCCGGATGCGGTGTCCGCTACCGAGATCAATCTCGATGATGCCCTGGCTCCTCCGTCGACGCGCCGGCGCCGTCGTCAATGGCGCTTCGGCCACATCCCGCGGCGGCACAGACGGCCCAATCTCGACCGGCACCAACGGCGCTACACTCGTTTCACCGTGCTTGCAAAGCTCTTTGCGCCACCTGAACAGCTGGCTCACATGAAGGCCGGCCATGCGAGCCACCTCGGAAACAGTGGCTCCGGGCTCGAACGATGCTGCAACTAGCCGTTCCTTCTCATCCTGTGACCACCGACGCCGCCGCTCGACCGATGTGATCACCTCTGCCCGCGAAATCGTCATAGCGCTTCTCCTAGGATTACCCCTAGGACCTGCAGCGCTCGCGTCCGTCAAACAAGGCGGCCCTCAATGGAGGGATACGTTGATGGGCGTGATCCTCGCCGCGCTATCGGCACCGGGAATTCACGGCCCAGCGCTAGACGTTTGAAAACAGGAAGGCCGCCTCGACGGGCGGCCTTCTTTTGTACGTTGGACGATCAAGTTCAAGCGATCACGGCGTCGGTCCTCAGCTGAACTTGAACATGCTCGCGTCCAGCTGTCCCGGCGCGACGCCGATCAGCCAAACCGCGCTGCCCGCGGCGTCGGTGATGATCGTGGTGTTGATCCCGGCAACGTAGGTCTCGTGGGCCTGGACATCGGCGAATGAATGCAGCGATGTGCCCGCGAAACGCACGAAGTCATTCACTCCGCCTGTATTGAAGTCCTGGATGACCATGATCTCCTGGCTGGAGTCGCTGATGTTGAAGGTATCCGCGCCAGCGCCCCCCCAGGCATAGTCGACCCCGCCGCCGCCAGTGATGTTGTCGGCTCCGGTGCCCATCAGGAACACGTCGACGCCGCTGCCGCCGGTCACCGTGTCGCCGCCGTTGGAGCCGTAGACATAGTTTTGGCCAGAACCGCCGTAGATGACGTTGCCGTCGGTCTCGCCCGACGAGATGAAGATGTTCAGGCCCGAACCGCCGAACATCGTATCGACGCCGGTGCCGCCGTAGAAGTAGTTGGTGCCTTGCCCGCCATAGAGGTAGTCGGCACCTGCTTCGCCGTACATCACGTTGACATCGCTCGCGGCAGTCCCTCCCGAGCCAATCAAGGTGTCGGTGCCGGCGCCGCCGAACAGATAGTTGAAGCCGGAACCGCCATACTCCACATCATTGCCGTCCTCTCCCAGCAGAACGTCGAGACCGGCGCCGCCGATCAGAACGTCATTGCCGGCTCCGGCATAGATGTAGTCGTTGCCGTCGCCGGCATCGCCATAGTCGTCGCCGTTGCCGAGAACGAGGATGTCAGCTCCAGCCCCTCCGTAGGCGGTATCATTGCCGTCGTTGCCGTAGAGGGAATTGTTGCCGGCGTTGCCTGTCAAAACATTGTTCAATGCGTTGCCGCTGCCGGTGAGATTACCGGATCCGTCCAGGATCAGATTCTCGACGTTGGCGGTCAGGGCATAGGTGATGGTGGTGTGAACGGTGTCGGTGCCCTCGCCGCTGTTTTCGGTCACCACATCGCCGGCATTGTCGACGAAATAGGTGTCGTTGCCGAGCCCGCCGGCCATCGTGTCGGCGCCAATTCCGCCGTCCAGCGTGTTGTTGCCGGAATTGCCGGTGATGACGTTTGCAAGCCCGTTGCCGGTGCCGGCGAGATTGCCGGATCCGTCCAGGATCAGGTTCTCGACGTTGGCGGTCAGGGCATAGGTGATGGTGGTGTGAACGGTGTCGGTGCCCTCGCCGCTGTTCTCGGTCACCACATCGCCGGCATTGTCGACGAAATAGGTGTCGTTGCCGAGCCCGCCGGCCATCGTGTCGGTGCCGATTCCGCCGTCCAGCGTGTTGTTGCCCGTGTTGCCCGTGATGACATTCGCGAGCGCGTTGCCGGTGCCGGCGAGATTGCCGGTGCCGTCCAGAATCAGGTTCTCGACGTTGGCGCCCAGAGTATAGTTGATCGTGCTGTGAACGGTGTCGGTGCCTTCGCCACTGTTCTCGGTCACCACATCGCCGGCATTGTCGACGAAGTAGGTGTCGTTGCCGAGCCCGCCGGCCATGGTGTCGGCGCCTATCCCGCCGTCCAGCGTGTTGTTGCCGGAATTGCCGGTGATGACGTTTGCAAGCCCGTTGCCGGTTCCGGCGAGATTGCCCGAGCCGTCCAGGATCAGGTTCTCGACGTTGGCGGTCAGGGTATAGTCGATGGTCGAGTGAACAGTGTCGGTGCCTTCGCCGCTGTTCTCGGTCACCACATCGCCGGCATTGTCGACGAAGTAGGTGTCGTTGCCGAGCCCGCCGGCCATGGTGTCGGCGCCGATCCCGCCGTCCAGCGTGTTGTTGCCGGAATTGCCGGTGATGACGTTTGCGAGCGCGTTGCCGGTGCCGGCGAGATTGCCCGAGCCGTCCAGGATCAGATTCTCGACGTTGGCGGTCAGGGTATAGTCGATCGTGCTGTGAACGGTGTCGGTGCCCTCGCCACTGTTCTCGGTCACCACGTCGCCGGCATTGTCGACGAAGTAGGTGTCGTTGCCGAGCCCACCGGCCATCGTGTCGGCGCCAATGCCGCCGTCCAGCGTGTTGTTGCCCGTGTTGCCCGTGATGACATTTGCGAGCGCGTTGCCGGTGCCGGCTAGATTGCCGGTGCCGTCCAGGATCAGGTTCTCGACGTTAGCGCCCAGAGTATAGTCGATCGTGCTGTGAACGGTGTCGGTGCCCTCGCCGCTGTTCTCGGTCACCACATCGCCGGCATCGTCGACGAAATAGGTGTCGTTGCCGAGCCCGCCAGCCATCGTGTCGGCGCCAATGCCGCCGTCCAGCGTGTTGTTGCCCGTGTTGCCGGTGATGACATTTGCAAGCGCGTTGCCGGTGCCGGCGAGATTGCCGGTGCCGTCCAGGATCAGATTCTCGACGTTGGCGGTCAGCGTATAGTCGATGGTGCTGTGAACGGTGTCGGTGCCCTCGCCGGGGTTCTCGGTCACCACGTCGCCGGCATTGTCGACGTAATAAGTGTCGTTGCCGAGCCCACCGAGCATCGTGTCGGCGCCAATCCCGCCGTCCAGCGCATTGTCGCCCGCCCCGCCAGTGATGAAATTTGCGAGCTCGTTGCCGGTGCCCGAAACATTGGCAGAAGTCGTAAACACGAGGTCGTCGACGTTTTCAGCGAGCGTGTAGTTGAAGTTGCCTATGACGATCGCGGTGTCGATGCCCTCTCCCGGATTCTCGGTAATGACATCGCCGGCATTATCAACAACATAGATGTCAGCGCCGAGCCCACCGGCCATGGTGTCGGCGCCAATTCCGCCGTCCAGCGTGTCGTTGCCCGTGCCGCCTGTGATGACATTCGCGAGCTCGTTGCCGGTGCCAGCGAGATTACCCGATCCCTCCAGGATCAGGTTCTCGACGTTTTGCTCCAGAGTATAGCTGACGGTACTGTGAACTGTGTCGGTGCCTTCGCCACTGTTCTCGATCACCAGATCGGCGACATCGTCGACGAAATAGGTGTCATCGCCGAGTCCACCGGCCATCGTGTCGACGCCAATTCCGCCGTCCAGCGTGTTGTCGCCTGCGCCGCCAGTGATGAAATTTGCGAGTTCGTTACCGGTGCCCGAAACATTCGCAGAAGTCGTAAACAGGAGGTCGTCGACGTTGGCAGCCAGTGTGTAGTCGAAGTTACCTATGACGATCGCGGTGTCGATGCCCTCTCCCGGATTCTCGGTAATGACATCGCCGGCATTATCAAGAATATAGATGTCATCGCCCAAGCCGCCTACGAGCGAATCTGCCCCACCCGAGCCGTCCAGCAGGTTGTTACCGCCATCGCCGATCAAGGTATCGTCGAAGTTCGAGCCACTCAGCCCTTCTATCGAAGTGTAGGTGTCCCCGGCCGCAAAGCCCGTGTTATTGCCCGGGTTCAGCAGGCTTGCCACAACCCCGGTGCCGGAGTCGCTGTAGGATGCGAAGTCGGTTCCGGTCCCACCGTCAAGCGAGTCGGCGCCATCGCCGCCGATCAGGGTGTCATCGCCGCCAAGTCCCGACAGCGTGTCATCTGTGTTCGAACCGTTGGGTGTTCCGATCAGGGTGTCTGGACCTGACGTGCCTGTAAATGTTGCCATGGCGAAATGCTTTCCCGTCATCAATAGTGGCTGTGCAATGCGCGTAGTCTGCAGAACTCAGAAATCGGCAGAAGAACCTGCGTGTTAATCACCGAACCAGAATGAACCGCTCGAGAGTCCAGGAATGCGAACGCCGTACAGCAGCGAAAAGCTGCTGGGCTCAGGTAGCGGGTCGAGCTGATCAGGTGGCGGAAATCCAATCGAGGCCGTTCAGGCGGATTGGAGCGGCAATGAAAAATCTCCCCACTCAATATGCAGTGATGGATTGAACAATGAAAAAGACAATTTAGGCGGGAGATTTAGAGGTAGTCCCTGGCCAACGGCTTGACATTAAGTACGAGACGATGCTGCGGAACTCGCCCAGTGCGGCAATTTGTCAGTGGCGCAGGGTTCGCGTCTCGGGAACCTGGAACGCGAGAACTCCGCATCACGAGAATTCGCTCGTGCTGCTGCGCGCGGCTCGTTGGGACGGTTGATGCCGTTTCGCGCTCACGCGTCGGCCGGATCAGGCTGACAATCGATGGCAGCCGGCGCTACGCCATCATCGCCCCTGTTCCCGTCTGTCTCAGCCATATCCGCTGAACGCCTCGATCCCGTTAGCTCGGTCCGAAAATCATATAGACCAGCATCACGCCCACGATGGCGGTCCAGCCGATCGATGCGACAACGGTCCACACCTGCAGGGGCATCGGACAATCTCTTTGCAATCAATGAAGCAAAATCATTCAAGCAATACGAAGAGGCCGCTGGCGCTGGACAGCGGCCTCCTGAACCTGACCTAAAATGAACGCCTTGGAAGTAAAAATATTCGCCTCAGGTCCGCCATTATTAGATCGGGAAATTGCCACACAGTGAAGTCCGAAACGCACCAACGCCAACGGAACTCTTGCGGCGTTGCGGGCGCGACACACCTTCTGCGGCCTGACTTCAGGCGTCGGTCAGCGGAAGCTCGCCCTGACCGCCCGTCCAGTCGATGATGTCGACCTGGAGCCCTCGCCTTAGCATCTCGGCCTCAAGACTGCCGGCATGCCGTTTCCACTCGGGCGTCGAGCGGACCCGGAATTTTGGCTCTTCGCCGTATGCCTCGAATTCATCGTCGGCCGCGAGCGCGCCGCGGACGGCTTCATACATCATCTTCAAGCTGGCGTCGGTGAAGGCGCCGTAGTCCATCGGTCGTCTCCTGTAACGCTGTTGTAACGCTGTCAGACGCAAAAAGCCGCCACGCTGCTACGCGTGGCGGCCTTCTGCAAGCGGCCCATCCAGACGGCCTGGAACGAACCTTGTGTGAGTCGGGTTAATGAAAGCTTGCCGGTGCAGCGGCGAACGTCGGTCTCGCTATGACGGCCGGCCGACCGTGTCGGCCATTGTTGCGCCACGCGCTCCGAGCGGCTTGCGACGGCCCTCGGTCGAATCGATGACGGTCTGATGCTCGATCTCCGAGTTCAGTTCCGCCCCGCACAGCACGATGATGGCGGACATCCACATCCAGGTCATCAGGCCAATGGCCGCGCCAAGCGAGCCGTACGTCGCGCTGTAGTCGCCGAAATTCGCAAGGTACCAAGACAGCAGTGTCGAACCCATCAGCCACAGCACGGCCGCAACGACGGCGCCGACGCTCAGCCATTGCCAGCGCGGCTTGGTTCGGCTCGGGCCGTAGCGATAGAGCACCGCGAGCGCGACGAGGAGCAGGACGACCAGGATGGGCCACCGTCCGAACCGGATGATGAGTTCGGCCCGTGTGCCCAGTCCGACCTGCTGCAACAGAAGCGGGACGACGACCACCGCTCCCACCATCAGCATAATCGATAAGAGGGCGGCGATCGTGAACGTGAGTGTCATCAGGTTGAGTTTGATGAAGCCGCGCTTTTCCTTTTCCTCATAAACGACGTTGAGCGCATCGAAGACCGCCTTCATTCCAGCGTTGGCGCTCCAGATCGCGATCAACAGACCGACGGCAAAGGTAAGGCCGAGTGTCGAGGTCCCCTTCGCGAGCACACGCGCGATCTGGTCCTGGACGATGGCAAATGAACCTTCCGGCAGCATCAGCGCCAGGCTTTGCAGATTGGCTGAGATCGTGGACGGATCGGCGAACAAGCCGTAACTCGAGACCAGCGCCGTGATGGCCGGAAAGATCGCGAGCAGCCCGTAGAACACGACGCCGGCGGCGGTCGCCAGCAGCCGGTCCTCGTCGATCTGCTGATAGGTACGCAGCAGAATGTCCTTCCAGCCGGCGGCCGGAATCTGAAGCGGCGTGTGAGCCAACCGTCCACGCTCTTGCGTTTCGATGAGCACCGGCTCGGCACCCCGCTCCTGGACAGGCGGCGTCTGCGATCGGAACAAGTGGCGATAGATCGCCAAAGTCGCCAGCGCGGTTGCACCAGCTAGCATCAGGTCGTTCGGCCAATTCGAGCGCGGAGCCATCGCTAGTCCTGAATGGCGTCGCGCGGACGCTTGAAACGCGAAGCGGCAAACCAGCCGGCGAGCATAGCGGCAGCCGCGGCGGCCAGTACCTGGGTGGTAAGATCGGCGTTTACCCCTGCTCCCGACCGCGAGGTGGCGATCAAGCGCGCCGCCACGGGCACTGCGATCGCTCGCTTGAGCATATCGGCTTGCCGGCTTGGCCGCGGGGCGGCGGGCGCTGGACGCGCGAGCAGCCCGCGGCCTGTCCCCAGCCCCAGCAGCCCGAGGAGGAGAAAGACGCCCCCGATCGCGGCATAGGCGATCCAGATGCCGTAACGCAGCTCGAGAGCATGGAAGGCCGCGGCACCTCCGATCCCGATCGCCACCAGAAGCGACACCGCGCCGACGAGCATGAAGCCGCATGCCAGCGCGTAGCCGGTCACCAGACGCCCAATCCATTGTCGCAAGTCCGCGAGGTAAGATCGGGCGATCACGCTGAGTGACGGTCGGGCGTTGGCGCGCATGGCGGTGTCCACTGCAAGTCGGCATCGGACAACCCGGCAGGATGATCGACGTTCCCCACCCCGGCGCGTGTGACGCCCCCGGCCGCGTGGCGCCTGCGTCGGTGAGCATTGCGGTGTCCAAGAGCCGCTGTTTCGCGGCGTCCGCATCGGCCGGCTTCGCGTTCGCGCTGACCGTCAGTTCGACGATCGGATGCACAGCATCGCAGATGTCGACCTGTTTCGAGACGTGCACTTCGGGTGCGGGACGTGCCTCAATCCGCGAGTCCTCGCGCAAATGCTTCAGAATCTGTTCGCCGCGCGCTCGATCGGCCTGCCCGCACGGACCGGGAAGGACGTGGACACCTTCACTGTGGCCGGCGAGCGAACCGTGGGCTTAATGGGTGGGAGGAAGCGTCGCGCGTAGCGGAAAGGAACTCGGGAATGGCCGCGCCACCATGAGCGTCGCGCGCTCATCGGTTTCCAATGCGATCTTCTGGGCAAGCATCACGTCGCCCGCCACCAGAGAACCTGCAGGCCGGAAGCACCAGCCGAGCACAACGCGGTCGCTGCCGTCCATCTCATAGACATTGGTCGACGTGCCGTAGCAGATCCGATATCGCTTGCCGGACTCCGAGCCGATGACGTCGAAGCGGTTGCATTTCTCGAACTGCGACCGCTGCTCCGGCGACAACCATGCGGACATCAGCGCCAGCCCGCGCGCCTCCTTTCGTTCATAAGCCTGCCAGCGCTCCCAGATCGCGGCCATCGTCGCACGCAGCGCGCCGGCGCCGCACTGCAGCCTGGACAGCAGAGGCACGGTGCGCAGACGGGCCATCATGGCGTCAGCCGCCGACCAGCCTGGGATAGAACAAGGTTTCCTCGGCGGTCGGATCCAGCGCGCGGACGAGCGCGGCTTCGCCGGACGATCTCCGCACGGCGGCGGTCTAGCCGTCCGACGTCAGCTCTATGAAGCGCGCATTCGCCCAAGCCAGTTGCTCGCTGTCCTCGGGATCGAAATGCTGCCTTGTGTCGCCGGTGTGATCCATGACCAAAATCGTTGCCATCATCGTCTCCATCGAAGCACATTCACGGTTGCATCAGACCACCGGCACTGGGTTCGTTGGCGTGCCGCCCATCCACTCCGGCAGCGCCGCGCCGTCGCGGTGCCGGCCGCCTGCACAGGCTGCGGCCCAGGCCGCGACCGCGCCGAACAACAGCGCCGCCGCAACCGAGAATGCGAGGATTACAGAGCTGCGCCGCGATCGCTGGATGGCGGTTTTGGCATCACCGATGACACTGTCGACGCGCTTCTCGGCCTCGGCAGCGGGCAGACCGGTCGCGGCCGCGACCTGCTGGATCAGATAGCCGCGATCTTCGGTGCTGACGCCGCTGTGGCCGGAGCTGGTCAGCAGGATGCGGCCTGCCTCGGCCCGCTCGTAACCGATGTCGAGATTGGCCGGACGCCGCAGAGACCGGTACAGACGGTCGAGTTCGACGCTCAGCAACGGCTCCGCGGCCGTGGCAGCAGGCCGGCTCTGGACCGCCGGGCGCACGGCCGACAGGCCAACCAGCGCGATGATTGTCCCGCCCACGATAACGGCGAGCGCCCAGGCGGTCAGCCCATGAAGTCCGTCGTTGCTTTCGACCACGTCGGCCAGCGTCGCGCCGATCACACGTTGCGTTCGGCCCGCGATGTAGCCGCCTACGCCAAAGCTCACCAGGGCCTGAAGGATCAGGAACAGCCCGGATAGCAGCGCGAGCGCAGCCGATGCATCACGCCACGATGGCGAGCTCGAACTCACACCCAATCCAACTGCTGCTCCGAAGCTGATCAGGATCAGCGACAAGGCCGAAGCGGCGAGCGCGCCCGCGAAAATCGGACTCCATTGCAGCCGCAAGCCGCCCTTATTGTCGACGACGTCGGCAACGCTTCGATCAGTGTCCATGATGCGCCTACCGCAATCCAAAGAACGACAGTACCGCAAGAATGACCACGATCAGTCCGACCAGATAAATCAACTGGTTCATGCAAGCCTCCTCCGCTTAATTCCGTCCAGACAATCTGGCCGAGAAGCCAAAGTTCCTAGCTGTACGAGCAGGCACATGCGTTGCGGACCACGAAAAAGGGCCCCGCCGAAGCGAGGCCCTCGTTGTTTACCGCAAGATGTGCTCGGGACTTGCTAGTCGTCCCAGTCACGATCGCGGATCATGAAGCCGCGGTCCCGGTAGTAGTCCCGATGATGGTTATACCAGCCGCGGTGCCAGCCACGGTCGTGCTCCCGGTACACGATGCGCGGGCCACCATATCGATCGCCGTAGTAGCCGTGGCCGCCGCCGATGTAGACGCCCACACCCTGCGCGCTGGCAATGGTCGGTGCCGCTATCGAGAGTGCCGCAGCCGCGGCAAGAGCGTAAGTAAGCTTCGTCATGGCATGCTCCTTTCTACTGCACCGAGATAACGATCGGCGTCCGCGCATGTTGCAGGAACACGATCGGAACTTTCCTGAACAGCTATTCAGCCTGATGCAGGGTGGCGGGAGCGCCACGCCTCGAACCTGGAGCCTCCGGCTTTGGAGACCGGCGCTCGTCCACTCGAGCTTCACTCCCGAATTGGTCCCGCCTGTCGGAATCGAACTGAGCGTCCCCGGGTCCACAACCCGGTGTCCGGTGCGGTACCGCCTCCACCGCGGAATCACGGGCCGTGAAAATTTTGCCAGACGTCTCCGCGCTCGCTCGAAAGTCGATGACTGAGCGCATCGCTTGGCACGTTTCCCGCGCCGGCGCGGTCTCCGTCGGATCAATCGCTGCCCGCCACGGACTGAGATTCGAGGGATCGTACGAGCCTCTCAGGAGTTGGCCGAGGCAACCTGTCGAGGTGAGCGAATGGCATCCAACCGGTCGTGCTGGCTGCCACGGATGTATCGCAGGTTTGTGACAATTCAGCCGGAGAGCGCTGATCAGCAAGCGATTGGGCGCCCTTCCGCTCGCGCTGGGGGCGAGATAAGTTTGCTTTCGTTTTCGGCGATAACGCTTAACGCGTGTGGAACGTGTCCGGCGACGTCAAGACCAACATCCTTTGCGGCCAGCGTCATCGATCGAGCTAGCATCGATGGCATGCGGTCCGCGTCAAGGCGCGGCACAGGAGCACGCGCGAGCGCGATAACAAGGAAGGTACGATGGCGACTTGCGATGGAACATCCGGGAACGACGTCATCGTCGGCGGCGACGACAATCACGTTGTCAATGGGTTTGGTGGCGACGACAATCTGTCAGGCGGCATCGGTATCGACTCGATCTACGGCGGCGATGGAAACGATGTCGTGTACACGTCGGTCTGGTTGAACAACGCAACCGCGAGCACGGTCACCGCGGCGAATTTCTCGATCGTGAGCTAGGCCCTCCGGTGACCAATCAGACCGCTCTCGACGCCGACAACATGGAATTCTGGCAGCACGTCTGCGGGACGAAGGCGGCGAAACTCTATGGTTACGAGGGCTCCGACGCGGTTTCGATCGGCAATTTCGACCGATGGTTTTTCCAGTATTATCCCTATCTGCGGCGCTTCATCCCGTTCGATCAACTGGCGGGAAAGTCCGTTCTCGAGATCGGCCTTGGTTACGGTTCGGTGTCGCAGGCCGTTGCGGCCGCGGGCGCGCAATTGACCGGCCTCGACATTGCGGCCGGTCCCGTCAACTGGTTGCGCCATCGACTTGCGCTGGCCGGCTTGCCGGGGCAAGCGATCCAGGGCTCAGCCCTCGATATTCCGTTCCCTGAAGGCAACTTCGACCACGTCGTGACGATCGGCTGCCTTCATCACACCGGAGATCTGAAGAAAGCGATTTCAGAGGTGCACCGGGTCCTTCGTCCCGGGGGAACGGCAATCATCATGGTCTACAGCGCGACGAGCCATCTGCGCTGGCTGAAACACCCCGCCGAGACCTGGCGCTATGTCAGGTCGGTTGCCGCCGGGAGTGACGAGCCGCTCGCCCTCGACAAGCATGGCCGGGCCGACTTCGACGCCGCCCCTGATGGACGCGTCGCGCCGGAAGTCGTGCTTGCCTCAAAGACCGCATTCTCGCGCATGTTGAACGCATTCAAGAAGCACACGATCCGTCGCACCAATGTGCCGGATCATCCGATTGTCGGCCTCATTCCGCGCGACTGGCGAGTTCAGACCGAAGGCCGGCTGTTCGGAACTGATCTCTATGCGACCGCGCGGAAGTAGGACCGCAGCGACTGTCCCCCCCTATACCAGGATTATCTGCACGGCCCTCGGGCCATGCCGGTGCCTCCCCTCGTCACAGCCTCAGGCATCGAAACAATTGCGCGAGCGCGGTGTTGGCAGATTGGGCGCGGCGTTCGAGGACCTCGGCCGCGGTGGCGTAATTGCGCGCTAGTATCTGCAGCGCGCGGCGCGCGTCCGGCAGCGTGGATTGCTTCGCCATCTCCAGGCACTGGTGCTCGAAGTAGCGAAGCTCCTCAAGTTCGGTCATTGCGATTCGTCCGATTAGGTTCTGCATTGTCGAACTCACTGCGCCCGCGACCTAGTGAAAGTTTGGCAAGATTGTTGCGGGGGCCGGACTATCTGGTCCGAGTGTTTCTGGATGCATGATTTGATAATCACCGCTCCGTGACCGGCCCGCCCCGAGTTGCGCAGATCGACAAGTGCGCCTGATCGCTTTGGGATATCGGAGCCTTGCCTCGCACGCATCGTTGCGAGACATTTCATTGGAGCGGGCCGCGGCCGGCGCGGCATCGATTTGGCTTTGTTGAACAGATGAAGAAGCGCGATTGGGCCTTCGTGGCCGCCTGTGTGGCAGGTGCCGTGCTGTTCGGTGTCTGGAGCTTCCAGATGGGTCTCGCGTTTCATCGATCCCGACAGGGCGCGACCGATCTCTCCAGTTCGCAGCGGCGTAGCCAGGACGGCGCCTCCGCGCGCAGCCCGGCCCGGCTGCAGGCCGACGACGGCGATGAGCAGGCCGGGCAGCCGCGATAGCGGAGCACTCGCGGTCTTCACCGCACGTCGCCCCGGATTAGGCCCAGGCAAGACCGGGTATGACAGCGGCGTCCTCCTCGTCGGTGCTCGCGCGCGTGGACCGCTTGCGGCGGATGGTGTCGCTTGCGCGACGGTGACGGATATCGAGCCTGCGCAGCGCCGTCGGCAGACGCCGCAGCATCCAGCTGATCGAATCGATCGCCTGGCGGACGACGGCCAGCACGGTCGCCGCGCGCGTGAAGAAGCCGATCAGGAAGATCATCGAGAAAATGTCGATATAGGCCAGCACATCGCCAACCAGCATCAACTCGGGAGGAAGCGGAATCCGGTGCCAATAGGCGCCGATCAAGATGACGACCGGGATCAGCGCAATCAGCTTGCGCAGCGTCAGCCGGTCGAGCAAGGCAGCGAGCTCCACCACCAGAACCTGCCAGAGCCAGTCGCCAAACGCGGCCGGCCTGTCAATCGTCCAAGTTTGCCAGATTCGTTTCCACATTGCGGCGTCAGCCATCCCTCGGGTGCAAGACTCGGGTGCAAGACCGGCACGCTACGACTTCGACGAGGCCCCGCCTGCGTCGCCCTCGACCGCCCCGCCTTCCACGTCGGTGGAACCGGCCGATGGAAAGATGCGCTCGTAGTTCGCCCGGGCCTCGCGGATCAGACGCGCGCGCTCCCGTTCAGACTTCGAGACAAACCTGATGATCTCGCCCATGTGTTCTCCAAGGGGGTAACTATCCGTCCACTAGCAATGCAATCATCGTGCCTGACGACCGCAAGGCCTGCGTCCTGGCGCCTCTCAGCGGATCGCCCGCGGCGCCATCCGCTGCTGGCTGAACGCGACGCGCGGGTTGACGCCGCAATAGGCATCGCGGCCTGACGCCGCCGCCTGGCACTGCTGGTAGGTCTGGTACCCGCAGTAGCCGGGATACCCCTCCTGCTTGCCCTGGATGCACCACGGATAATCATAGGGATCGGCGACCGCCGGCGATGCGGAGCCGACAATCCAGCTCGTTCCGAGCGCCGCAAACGCCAGAATTGCCCAATTCGTCCTGCGCATGATCCTGCTTCCTTCCTCAATCGGCACCCAGCTACTGATGTAGGTACGCCGGCGAGATGTGCGAGGTTTCCGGTCGCCGCCTCAAGAAGCTGTGAGCAAGAGTTGTAAGGAAGGTTCAAGACCCCTTTTCAGCATGAACGGGGCCGGCTGATCCGGGATGGCTATGAGAACAAGGGTATCAAGAGCTTCCTCGGCAGGCCAAGTCAAAGGAGTTGTTCGCCAAGGAGGCCTCTTGAAGAACCAGCAGGAGTACTTCGCGGTGACCGCGAGCATCTTCCTTGCCAGCAAGGATTCCGGGCACGAGCCCTACACGCGCGCCATGCTCAAGGAAAAGATGCCGGACTATTACAAGTATGTCGTCGGCCTGTTCGGCGCCGATCCCGAAGAAACCAGCGTCACGCCGGTCGCCCCCCGCTAACTGAGTTCAGGACCGCACAAAAAACACGAGGCCCGGTGTGCCTAGGAGCCCGGGCCTCGTGTCTGATGTCCCCCGCCTCACGTGGCGGATCAGAGGTCTGCGTGTACGTCAGGTCACAGGCGCGATCCATCCCGGATGACTACGGTGTTCGTCACGTGGCGCGACCTTACTTGCTGTAGCTGTAGAACCCCTGCCCGGTCTTGCGGCCGAGATGGCCGGCATCGACCATCTCCTTCAGCAGCGGCGCCGGCCGGTATTTGGGGTCGTTGAAGCCGGTGTAGAACACCTCCATCACCGACAGCATGGTGTCGAGCCCGATCAGGTCGGCAAGCGCGAGCGGACCGATCGGATGGTTGCAGCCGAGCTTCATGCCGGCATCGATCTCCTCGGCGGTCGCAATGCCTTCCTGCAGCGCGAAGATCGCCTCGTTGATCATCGGGCACAGGATGCGGTTGACCGCAAAGCCCGGGCTGTTCTTCGCCGTGATCGCGACCTTGCCGACGCGCTTGGCGAAGGCTTCGGCCTTGGCGACGGTGTCGTCGGAGGTCTGCAAGCCGCGGATCAATTCGAGCAGCGCCATCACCGGGACCGGATTGAAGAAGTGCATCCCGATGAAGCGATCAGGACGATCGGTGGAGGCCGCCAGGCGGGTGATCGAGATCGACGAGGTGTTGGTCGCAACCAGCGTGCTCGGCTTCAGCCCGGCGCAGAGATCCTTCAGGATCTTGATCTTCAGCTCCTCGTTCTCGGTCGCGGCTTCGATCACGAGATCGCAGGCGGCAAGCTTCGACTTGTCGGTGGTCGCGTTGATGCGCCCGAGCGTCGCGTCGCGATCGGCGGCCGTCATCTTCTCCTTCGCGACCAGGCGATCGAGGCTGGTCCCGACCGTCTTCAGGCCGCGCTGCACCGCCGCGTCGGAGATATCCACCATGGTGACAGCAAGCCCCGCCGCCGCGCAGATCTGCGCGATGCCGTTGCCCATGGTTCCGGCGCCGATGATGCCAACCGTCTCGATCATTGTGTCAGTCCTTCCCGTCGCTTGCGCCGCCGCGCGGCTGCATCGTCAAAACGGCGGACCGAAAGTCCGCGGATGGCGCATGCATAGCAGTCCGGTCGAGCGGCCGATACAGGGGGTACCGGTATTCTGGTGATGACTATTCCGGGCGCGGCGGGACCGGTCGCCGTGGCGGGACGGCCGCGCGCGACGGCACCTCGGTCCGTGACGGCTCGGAGGCGCGCGACGGCTCGAATACGCGATTGAGTCGCACGATCCACCAGGCCACCCGCCCGTAGCTGCGGCGCAGCGCCGGTACGATACCCTCATCAATATCTTGCTGCCGATCCATGGTCGCTATCGCTAGCGTACATCCTTGAAGGAACGGTGTGATGAGATCACGCGCTGGGTGGCCCGCCGGTAGGGATTTGGCAACCATTCCGTCCCGATTCTCGGCAAAGGCCCCGTGGGCCGGATGCTACAAAACCCACAGCTGTGACGTTCAGCACCTTTCCACGCAGGGGTGTCGATTGCTAAATTGCCGCCATCGGACGTCTCGGAAACGCTGAGGGTACGGTGTTTCGATTATTTCGACGCTGGAAGACGAGCAAGCTGGCGTTGGCTTGCCCGAGCTGCAAGGAAATCGCGTCGCCTCAACTGTTCCGGCGCGGACGATATTTGCATGGCGACACGCCGCTTCGCTGCGAGCGCTGTGGCACGGTATCGCTGACGACGCTTTGGCGTTTCGAGGGCTTGGCTCATGGCCCCGCGGCTGCTGGCTGCGAGGGATCCAGACCCGCCTTCTCGCCGCAGCAGCGCGCGACCTGAGCCGGCGGACGCCGGTAGTCTCCCGGATTGCACATGGACGGGCTCGCGGCGCAGCATTGCCAAGTCGGCTGCGGCTCGCATTTTGTTGATCGAATTTTCGAGAGGACGCCGCGACTTACAGGAATTGGACGACGAGGGCTACGCCCATGCTTGCCGAGAAATTCATTCTGTTGCTCGAGACGTTGCTTAACGGCCAGACCCATTCCGACGGAAGCCCGCGTGTGGTGAGCACGTCGCCCCACATCCCGGTCAAGCTTCCGCGCGGAAGCCAAGGCAACGCTCCTCGCTAAGCCTGCTGGCGGCGGGTCAGGCCTTGTTGCGGTACGCGTGAGCAACGTTGCCGGCGGTTGACCGCAGCGATCCACGGAGCTCGTTGGCACGGTGGGCGCCGCGCCCGTGAACCAGCTCATAGTTGGCCGCCCGTGAACCAGCTCATAGTTGGCAAAGGCTGAGCCGCGCTACACCGCGTCGGCAACAACGCGGTGTCGCCATGCAGAGCAAGACCGATTTCGTGAGCATCGTTGTGGCGGTCTGCGTTGCTGCCTACGCAGCGATCATGCTTGCCTATCTTGCTCAATACGATCTCGGCCTCTCCACCGCGCAGACGCGTCATCTCTCGGTGCTGGCAGCGCTCGTCCTCGCGCTGCCGATCGTGGTGGATTTCCTGCGCGCAGGATCCGGCACCGCCAGCTGACGCGGATATCGGCACGCCTGCCCGTGCAGATCTCGCCGCCTCAAGCTCACCCGCGCAACATAGCGTTAGGTGAAACGGCGCGAATCAGCGTTACTTTGCAACTGATCACTTCGTGGGATTTGGCGGCATGACCCAGCCCGACGTCTTGGATCAGAAAATTCTTGATCAGAAGATTCTGGATCGGAATATTCGCGAGCTGCAGGAATGGCTGCGCAAGGCCTGGCAGCAGCTTGCGGACCCCTCGCTCACCGCCTTCTCCCGCCGCGAATTGCGCAACCAGATGAAGCAGTGCAGTGCCGATTTGCGCACGCAGCTGCAGGCTGCCGAACGAGCGCCGAGACAGCCTGCATCGCCTGCAAGAAAGTTCGCCAAACCGGAGCTGCGGATACTCGCGTAGAGATTGATGCCGTGATGCGGGCGTCCGCGAACCGCGCCTCCGATTGCCACAACAGCCCGCGCGCCAAAATGCCGCGATCTCCTGCTGCATGCGCGCCATTCGCACGCTTTGCTTGTGCAGGGACGCCCGACAGGGCACAGCAAAGCCGCGCCGGTATGCCTATATAGGGCGTCGTGCAGCGGCCGACGCCGCCCAAGCTCAGGGACTCCCGTGTTATATCTGGAACTTGCGATCGTGGCGGTCTTGATCGTCGTCAACGGTCTGTTGGCGATGTCAGAACTCGCCATCGTCTCCTCCCGCCCGGCGCGCCTCGCGGCGCTGGTCGAACGCGGCGTCAGCGGCTCGCGCCGTGCCCTTGCGCTCGCCTCCAATCCCGGAAAATTCCTCTCCACCGTGCAGATCGGCATCACGCTGATCGGCGTGCTGTCGGGCGCCTTCTCGGGCGCAACGCTCGGCCAGCGCCTCTCGCAATGGCTGTTCGAGCTCGGACTGCCGGCAAACGTCGCCGACGCCGCCGGTGTCGGCATCGTTGTCGGCGCGATCACCTATGCCTCGCTGATCATCGGCGAACTGGTGCCGAAACAGATCGCGCTGCGCGATCCGGAGTCGATCGCGGTCAAGGCTGCGCCGGCCATGACGGTGATGGCAAAACTGTCGCTGCCGGTGGTGTGGTTGCTCGACCGCTCCGGCAAGGCGTTGCTCTGGCTGCTCGGCCATCGCGAGGATGCGCAGGACCGCGTCAGCGAGGACGAGATCAAGACGCTGGTGGTGGAAGCCGAGAACGCCGGCGTGCTGGAGCCCGGCGAAAAGGAGATGATCGCCGGCGTGATGCGGCTCGGCGATCTTCCGGTCGGCGCCGTGATGACGCCGCGCCACGAAGTCAGCCTGATCGACCTCGCCGCTCCCGCGCCCGAGATCCTCGCAACGCTGCAGAAGAGCAGCCACTCGCGCTGCGTGGTGTTCGACGGCAACCGCGATCATGCGCTCGGCATCGTGCAGGCCAAGGACGTGCTCGACGTCTACCTCGCCGGCCAGACGCCCGACATCCGCGCGCTGACGCGCGATGCGCCGATCATCCCGGAAACGGTGGACGCCCGCGACGTGGTCGCGATCCTGCGCGACTCCGCGGTGCATATCGGCCTCGTGCATGACGAATACGGCACCTTCCAGGGCGTCGTCACCAGCGCCGATATCCTCGAGGCCATCGTCGGCGCCTTCCACACCGAGGAAGGTCCGGCCGAGCCCGCTTATGTCAGGCGCGACGACGGCTCCTATCTGATCTCGGGCTGGATGCCCGCGCTCGAATTCAGCGAACTGCTCGGCATCGCGCTGCCCTCTCCGCGCCCCTACCAGACCGCGGCCGGCTTCCTGCTGCATGAATTCGGCGCGATCCCCGATGTCGGCGCCAAAACCACGGCGCAGGGCTGGGAATTCGAGATCGTCGACCTCGACGGCCGGCGCATCGACAAGGTTCTGGTGAGCAAGCAGCCGGCGGCCTGAGATTGCCACCCGGCCGGCTTGTTGATAACGGGCAGGACAGCAAAACAGGCCGCCGCGGTGTGCTATCGGCATAGCGGCGGCCCGAATAGACCCAGAATAACCCCCACGGAATTCATCCCATGCGCATTACCCTTGTCGGTTCCCGCCATTTCGGCGTGACGACCCTGAACATGCTGCGCGAGCATCACGTCACGCTCGTCAGGGTGGTCGTCCATGACGGCGAGGACCGGCTGGCGGCAGCGGCCCGGGCAACCGGCATCGAGGTCGTCGTTCAGGCCGACCCCAAGCTGGTGACGGCCGCCGAGATCGCCCCGGGCACCGACCTGATCGTGACCGCCCACAGTCACGCCCGCGTCAGCAAGGAGGCGCTTGCCGTGGCCAAGCTTGGCGGTGTCGGGTACCACCCATCGCTGCTGCCCCGCCACCGCGGCATCGCGGCGGTGGAGTGGACCATCAAGGAAGGCGATCCGATCGCCGGCGGCAGCATCTATCACCTCGCCGACCGGATGGACGCGGGCGCAATCGCGGCCCAGGACTGGGTGTTCGTCAAAAAAGGCGAGACCGCCCGCGAGCTTTGGGAGCGCGCGCTGGCGCCGCTCGGCCTGCGTCTGCTCGCCGAGGTCATCGACTACGGCAAGGTCAACGGTTCGCTGCCGGCCAAGCCGCAGGATGAGCAGTTTGCGACCAAGGCGCCAAACCTGAGCGGTACCAAGCACTAAGGCGAAATAAGGTACTGAAATACCTCATTTCGCGAGTCGCGGAGGCAAATTTCTCGTTCCTGATCCGGAACCAGATTCACCATGATGTGTTTGAGTTCACAGGAACATTCTGGGGCTCCCGCGACGCAGCAAATTTTGAACACATTGTGACAGGATAAGCCGCGTCATCACACGAAATTACAGGGATTTGATTCATGCGTTCGATCCGCATTCGCGACCTGATTTTGGTCACTTCGGTCGCTTCGGCTGCTGCCCTCACCGCTGCTCCAGTGTCCGCGCAGCAGCCCTATGACGGCCTCTGGAACGTCACCGTCGTGACCAAGACCGGTAGCTGCGAGCCGTCGTCCCGTTCGACGGTGAATGTCGTCGAGGGAAAGATCTCGGCGCAGGGTGCGGCGATCTCCGGCACCGTGGGCAGCGGGGGACTTGTGCGAGTCTCGATCAATGGTGCATATGCGAACGGTCAACTCAGTGGCAACTCCGGATCGGGGAAGTGGAATGGGGCATCAGCTGGCGTACCGTGCAGCGGCCGATGGGAAGCGTCCCGTCAGTAAGATCACCCGCGTATCAAGGTTCTTCGCCATCGCGCGGCGGCCAGCATTTGCAGCCGCCGCGTTTTTCGTGACCGCATTGGCCAGCACCGCAGGCCATGCCCAGTCCAGCCCGTTCGCCGGGATGGCGGGCACCTGGTCGGGCGGCGGCTCGGTCACGCTGGACGACGGCTCCAGCGAGCGGATTCGCTGCCGCGCGACCTACCGTGTCGGCGGCCCGAACATGACCATGAGCCTGACCTGCGCCAGCGACGCCTACAAGTTCAACCTGGCGGCCGACGTGCAGGCTGAAGGCAGCGCCGTCAGGGGGTCGTGGAGCGAGACCAGCCGCAATGTCAGCGGCGACCTGCGAGGTCGCGGCGGTGGCGGCAACTTCCAGGTCGTTGCCAGCGCTCCCGGCTTCAACGCCGACATCTCGATGCGCACCTCCGGCAACAAGCAGTCCGTTACCATCCGGGCCGACAGCCAGTTCCGCGGCGCCAACATCACGCTGTCGAAGTAATCGATCGCTCCGCCGACGAGAAAAGCCCTCGGGTCATCCCCGAGGGCTTTTTGCTGGCTGTGCAACAATGACGTCGCACGCATCTCGGCGTTGCTAGGCGGCCGGCACGAACGCCGTGACCTCGATCTCGACCTTGGCGCGCTGATCGACCAGCCCGTCGATATAGAGCAGCGTGGAGGGCGGGAAATTGCGCCCGAGCGTTTCCTTCCACGCCGCGCCGATGCCGGCGCCCGCAGCCTCATATTCGCTGCGGCTGGTCAGGTACCAGGTCAGGCGGACGATGTGCTCGGGACCGGCGCCGGCTTCGCTCAACAGCTTGACGATGCGCTTCAGCGCCGTGCCGACCTGGGCTGCCATGTCGGAAACGTAGTCGCCCTTTTCGTCGCCGCCGGTCTGCCCCGCCAGCACGATCCATTTGCCCGGAGCGTCGAACGCGACACCGTGCGAGAAGCCGCGGGGTTTCGACCATTCGGCCGGTTGCAAGACACGCATGAGCAGATCCTCCTGATGTGATTATTCCCGACCTGCTTAGCAGAGATCACATGGTCGACGCATCACCACGCCGGCAGAATTGCACGTTGCAAATTCGTATCGGCTCGTCGATACCGGGTACCCCTCACCTCGTTTCCCGTCATGGATCGCACGCCTTCAAAAACCCGCGCAGCGCTGTGGATGTCTGGCTGGCTCGCGCTGATGCTGATCGTGGCGGTGGCCGGCCGCGAGGCGACGCGCGAGGTCAACGTGTTCCAGCTGATGGCGGTTCGCGGCGTGCTCGGCTTCGTGATGCTCTATCCGCTGATCGCCATGAACGGCGGGTTCGCGATCGTGAAGACGGCACGCGTGCACGTCCACATCGCGCGCAACCTGGTTCATTTCTGCGCGCAACTCGGTTGGTTCTATGCGCTGACATTGATCCCGATCGGCCAGGTGGTCGCGATCGAGTTCACGATGCCGATCTGGACCGCGATCCTCGCGGCGAGCTTTCTCGGCGAACGGATGACATCCTGGAAGATCGTCGCGATCGTGCTTGGCCTGGTCGGCGTGTTCGTCATCGTGCGACCGGCAACCGGCGCGATCAATCCCGGCCAGCTGATCGCGCTCGCCGCGGCCGTCGGCTTCGGGGTCTCGGTCGCGGTGGTCAAGTCGCTGATCGGACCGAACAGACGCTGACGATCCTGTTCTGGATGCTGGTGGTGCAATCGCTCGCGAGCATCGGGCCCGCGCTCTATGTCTGGATCTGGCCGCCGCTCTCGACCTGGGGCTGGCTCGCGGCGATCGCGTTCTGCGGCACGTTCTCGCATTACTGCATGGCGCGCGCCCTGCTCCACGCTGACGCAACCGTGGTGATCCCGATGGATTTCATCCGCGTGCCGCTGACGGCGATCCTCGGCTGGCTGATCTACGCCGAGCAGCTCGATGCCTACACGGTGCTCGGCGCAGCCATGATCCTGGCCGGCAACCTCCTGAACCTGAAGCCGGGCGCAGCGCCGCTGGCGCGCGCAAGGTGACGCTCGCGTCTAGCCTCGCAAGCAGCCGCATAACAACAAGCCCGGGGATCATCCCGGGCTTGCTTCGGAGGCGCTACTTCCCGGCGGCCTTGCGCAGCGCCGCGTTGATGCGCTCCTGCCAGCCGGGGCCGCCCTCCTGGAAATATTGCAGCACGTCCTGATCGATCCGCAGCGTGACCTGCTCGCGGACGCCGGGGACGGCGACGGTCTTTGGCACCGCGTCCGCGACCTTGGTGGTGGCGCGCTTGAACGCCGCCTCGGCCTCGCTGCGGGCATCGTTCAGGGTTCGCGGTCGCCTTGGCTGATCGGCCATATCCTGGATTCCTGTCTCTTAAATTCCTTCAAACAACGCCGTCGAGAGATAGCGCTCCGAGAATGACGGCACAATCGCCAGGATGGTCTTGCCCGCAGCCTCCGGCCGCTTGCCGATCTGCAAGGCGGCCGCGATCGCGGCCCCCGAGGAAATGCCGCCGGGGATTCCTTCGTTGCGCGCCAGCGCGCGCGAGGTCTCGATCGCGGTCGCGCTGTTGATCTTGACTATCTCGTCGATCACCGAGCGATCGAGGATGTCAGGGATGAAGCCCGCGCCGATGCCCTGGATCTTGTGCGGCGTGTGCTGACCGCCCGACAGCACCGGGCTCTCTTCCGGCTCCACCGCGACGATCCGCAAGGACGGCTTGCGCGGCTTCAGCACCTGCCCGACCCCGGTGATGGTGCCGCCGGTGCCGACGCCGGCGACGAAATAGTCGATGTCGCCGCCGGTATCATTCCAGATCTCCTCGGCGGTGGTGCGGCGATGGATTTCGGGATTGGCGAGGTTCTTGAACTGTTGCGGCATCACAGCGTTGGGCGTCGTGCGCACCAGTTCTTCCGCGGCCGCGATCGAGCCCTTCATGCCCTGCGCGGCCGGCGTGAGCACGATCTCGGCACCAAGGAAGGCCAGCATCCGCCGCCGCTCGATCGACATCGATTCCGGCATTACGAGCTTCAGCCGATAGCCGCGCGACGCGGCGACATAGGCGAGCGCAATGCCGGTATTGCCCGAGGTCGGCTCGATCAGCACGGTGTCGGCGTTGATGATGCCTGCCTTCTCCATCGCCACGATCATCGCCGCGCCGATGCGGTCCTTCACGCTGGCCGCAGGATTGAAATATTCCAGCTTGGCGAGGATCGTCGCGTTGACGCCACCCGCCTGCGGCAATCTGCGCAGGCGCACGGTCGGGGTCGAGCCGATCGCATCGACGATGGAGTCGAAGACGCGGCCGCGTCCGGGTTGCACTGCACTCGTTGTCGACGGCGCGTCCATCAGGCGGCTCCTGTTGCGGGATATGCTGGGAATATGCGGTCTTCTCTCATTAGAAGCAGCGCATCATGACGCGCAAGTGAGAAACCGCCGAGGCACAAATTCGTTGCATCGCAAAAATGAGAACCTGCGCAAATAACGTAAAACCTACGCATTTGTGTTGCGACAAGTTCAAACAAGTGCGTCTATATACTTTCGTCAGGTGCAGCTCCGAACGCAAAGGAGGTCACATGCCAGCTCTCGCTGAAGTTCTGTCGACCGCAGCGTCCAGACCCGATCCGCGCGGCAGCGATTTGCCGACCTGTCCGGTGTGTGCGGACTCCATGATCGCGGCAGAAGCGTCCGCGTACCTCCAAGACAATTTGATCAGCTATCTCTGGACCTGCGACACGTGCGGTTACGGGTTCGTCACCAAGCACTCGGTCAAACCTATCGTGTGCAACTGATCACACAGCTCACCTCGGAGCGATGTCCCCGCGCGCCCAACCGGCGCGCGTTTTCGTTCTGAACGCCTCGAACGTGCCGTTTTCGACCGCGTCACGGATGCCCTGCATCAGCTCCTGGTAATAGGCGACGTTGATTTCGGACAGCAGCATTGCCCCAAGCGTTTCGCCCGCACGCACCAGATGGTGCAGATAGGCGCGCGAAGTGCTGCGTGCCGCCGGCCACGGGCTCTCTTCATCGAGCGGGCGCGGATCGTCGACGTGCCGGGCGTTGCGCAAGTTGATCTGACCGAAGCGGGTGAACGCCATGCCGTGGCGTCCGTTCCGTGTCGGCATCACACAGTCGAACATGTCGACGCCGCGCGCCACCGCCTCGAGAATGTCCTCCGGCGTGCCGACGCCCATCAGATAACGCGGCCGATCGGCCGGCAGCGCCGGCGCGGTCTCCTCGATCATCGACAACATCACCGCCTGCGGCTCGCCGACCGCCAGCCCGCCGATCGCATAGCCGTGAAAGCCGATATCGGTGAGCCCGCGCGCGCTGGCGTGCCTGAGATCAGGGACATCGCCGCCCTGCACGATGCCGAACAGCATGTAGCCGTCCGGCGCCGCCTCGAACGCGCGCTTGGAGCGCTCGGCCCAGCGCAGCGACAGCTGCATCGCGCGCTCGATGTCGGCGCGCTCGGCGGGCAGCCGCACGCATTCGTCCATCTGCATCGCGATATCGGAGCCGAGCAGAAGCTGCACCTCGATCGAGCGCTCCGGCGACAGCTCGACCTTGGCGCCGTCGATATGCGAGCGGAAGGTCACGGCCTTTTCGGTCACCTTGCGCAGCTCCGAGAGCGACATCACCTGGAAGCCGCCGGAATCCGTCAGCATCGGACCGCCCCAGCCGGTGAAGCGCTGCAGGCCGCCAAGCCCGGCGATCCGCTCGGCGCCCGGCCGCAACATCAGATGATAGGTGTTGCCGAGCACGATGTCGGCGCCGGCATCGCGCACCTCGCGCCAATGCATGCCCTTCATCGCGCCGGCCGTGCCGACCGGCATGAACGCCGGCGTCCGCACCGGGCCATGCGGCGTGGTCAGGCGCCCGGTGCGGGCAGCGCCGTCGGTTGCCAGGAGCTCGAACTGATTGGGAAGATTCATGCGGCTGCTTATTGCGTGTCACTGACGCCCGATCAACCCGTCGATGACGGCTCTCGCGCGACTTCGTGAACGCGAGCGGCCGGACGGAAGCTTGCTCTCGACCGGCCATCTCGTTAAACAAAACGAAACAGTGTCGTTTTATGACGACAATAAGGCAAACCGACATTCCCGCCGCGACCCCGATCCGCGCGAAACGTGACTGGCAGCAATGTTCTCACCCCCAAGCGCCCGGCCTGGCGGCACCGGCTACCGGCTCATGGTTTTCCGCAGGGTCCGGCAAATCGCCCTGCTGTGCGGCCTCGCCTTCGCGCTGGCGGCCTGCAGCTCGCTGCCGCGGACGCCCTACACGGCGGCCGACGCCGTCAATTCGCGGGTGCTCGATCTCGACGGGCTGCGCCGTTACGCCGACGAGCCGGCGTCCAAATTCCGGCTCGACAAGAGCGACGTCGCCCCGATCAAGACCTATCTCGCCCTCTCCGGCGGCGGTGCCGACGGCGCCTACGGCGTGGGTGTCCTCAACGGCTGGACCGCTTCCGGCAATCGCCCGGCCTTCTCGGTCGTCTCCGGCGTCAGCACCGGCGGGCTGATTGCGCCCTTTGCGTTCCTTGGCCCGCGCTACGATGACACGCTGAAGGAGGTCTACACCTCAGGCATCGCGGAGAGCCTGCTGCAGGACCCGAGCCTGATGCGGGTGCTGTTCGGCTCCGGCCTGTTCGGCAACAAGCGGCTGCGCGAACTGGTGGCGCGTTATGTCGGCCAGGACATCCTGAGCGAGGTGGCGCGCGAAAACGCGAAGGGCCGAAAGCTCCTGATCGTCACCACCGATCTCGACACCCAGCGCACGGTGATCTGGGACATGGGGCGGATCGCCGCCGTCGGAACGCCCGAGGCGCTGCAGCTGTTTCGTGACGTGATGGCCGCCTCCGCCAGCATCCCGCTGGTGTTTCCGCCGATCATGATCGATGCCGAGGGCCAGGGAAAACGCTTCCAGGAGATGCACGTCGATGGCGGCGTGACCGCACCGGTGCTGACGCTGCCGGACGCACTGCTGTTCCGGGAGCGCAGCTGGCCGGCCAACGGCCGGATGAACATCTACATCCTCGTCAACAAGAAGCTTGAGGGCAACTTCGAGCTGGTGTCGAACTCGACGATCGACGTCGCCTCCCGCAGCATTTCGGCGATCACGCAGGCGCAAACCCGCTCCGTGATCCTCTCGACCTATGATTTCGCCCGGCGCAACCGCCTCGGCTTCCATTTGTCCTATATCGAGCGCGATTATCCGGCGCCGGAGACGGAAGGGTTCGATACGGCCTATATGCGCGCGCTCTATCAGTACGGATACGAGAAGGCCGCCGCAGGGCAGGCCTGGACCGCGACGCCGCCGTGAGCGGGCCGCCCCCGGTACCACCGAATGGACGAATCCGTACCGCGCGGGTTATAGACCGGACAGACCCGTCCGACGCACAACGAGATGAATGGGCAATGGGATTGACCGCAACCAAGGCCAAGGGCGCCAAACAGCCTGCCAAACGCGGCGTGATCAAGTCACGCGGCGGCCGGCCGACCCGGGATGCCGCGATCGAGCGCGACCAGCGGCTGATCGAGGTCGCCACCCGCCTGTTCCTCGAGCGTGGCTTCGATGCGACGTCGATCGATGCGGTGGCCGAGGCCGCCCGCGTCAGCAAGCCCACCGTCTATGGACAGTATGGCGACAAGCGCGGCCTTTTCGCCGCGGTGCTCCGGCGCGAAATTGCCCGCTGGCTTGCCCCGCTCGCCGCCGCGGCAGCCGAAGCGCAGGGCGACGGCAATTGCGAGGGTTTGGTCGAGGAGCGGCTGACCGAGCTCGGGCGCCAGTTATTGGTGCTGAATTGCAGCGCGGACTCCATCGCCTTCAGCCGGATCCTGACCGCGCAGGCGATCAACTTCCCCGAGGTCGCCAAGCTTGCCGTCGACGAAGGCTGGTCGAAAGCCGTGTCCACGACGGCGGATTTCTTCGACCACCTGGTCGACAAGGGCGCCCTCGACCTCGAGGACACCACGATCGCGGCCGAGACCTTCCTCAACATGGTGGTCGGCCACACCCATCGGATGGCAACCTTCGGGATCCCGATCGACATGAAGACCGCCGAGACGCGGATGGAGGTCTCGATCCGGCTGTTCCTTGCCGGCGCCGTCGGGCCGCAGGATCGGCTGCGCGAGGCCGCCAGGGAGGCGGCCAAAGAGGTAGCAAAGGCGCGCCGCCGGCCGGCCCGCTGACAGTTTTTCCAGGATCGTTTCAGCGCCACGCACGTTGTCGTGATGAGCCTTGAACGAAACAGAACGAAACCGTATTGTTTAGTTGCAATGAGGCGCAGAATCCGGATCAGCCCCCCAAGGGTTTTGGCGCCGACTTGTAACTTCGACCGTCACGACGGGGCTGCCGCCATCGCTCTGTCTGAACGTTCGGCGGCCGACCTCTGACTAACCGGGGTCGGCCGCACCTTTCCCGGCCCGCGCGGCCGCTGCAAGCGCGGGCAACGCGCACAGTTCGATACAGGTTCGACGATGAGGACAGGACGATTGCGCGCACTGAGGTATTTGGCATTGGGAACGCGGCTGCTTGCAACCGCGGTGCTGGCCCTGCCCTTCGCGGCGCCGGCCCATGCGATCACGAGTTCGGCTGCCGCAGCCCTCACCCCGCGTGACAATGACAACGCGCTCGACGTGCATGCGGTTCGCCGCGAGCTCGACAGCTTCCAGGCCGCCCAGATCTCGCTGCGCAAGGCGATGGCAATTGCGGAAGCGCTGCACTCCGGTGCGATCACCGCCGACATCAGCTTTGACGGCGCATCGCTTCCCGCGGTCTACCGCGTCAAGACCATGCAGCAGGACCGCATCTGGCACCACGCCATCGACGCTGCGACCGGTGAAGTGGTGGGTGGCGAGGCCGCCTCGCCGCTGACGTCGCTGGGCGCCGAGGACCGCGGCAACCTCGTCGTGCTCAGGGCGCTCCGGCACCGCCTGTCGGATGCGGTACGCGTCGCCGAACGCTCGACCTCGGGAAAGGCGATCAGCGGCGGCCTGATGCGCGAGCGCGGCAAGCTGAATTTCGTGATCGTGGTGCTCGCCGGCAGCGATCTGAAAGAGGTGATCCTCGAACCGCCCGGCGCACGCAGGCGGTGAGGCAGAGCGTTTTCGAGCGAAGCGGACACCGGTTCGCGTGAAGAAAACGCGTCAAAACAAGAAGCTGGAGCTTCGGTCCTGGTTCAATCAGAACCGAAGCTCTACGCGGGCCTTGCCAGATTTTCGCCCAAAAGTCGTTGACGGACGCCGATCTCTGCCGCATAAGTCCGAACCATGATCACCGCGACCAAACGCACCACCAAAACCACCAAGCCCTCCGGGGCCTCGGGAGGCGTGCGCGCGTAGTCGGTCGAACCGCATCATCTCTACCCGAAGCCCCGCCTGATGAAGGTCCGGGGCTTTTTTGTTGTCTGCAGCACATCTCAAATGGAGGACAAAGTGAGTAACGATCCCGTCGTCGCGATTGTCGGCGTCACCGGCGCAGTCGGCGCCGAATTCATTTCCACCATGGACAAGCGCGGCTTCCGCGTCGGCAAGCTGAAGGCGCTGGCGAGCGCCCGCTCGGCCGGCAGGACCGTCGCCTTCCGTGGCAAGCCGGTCGTGATCGAGGAGCTGACCGAGCGCGCCTTCGAGGGTGTCGACATCGCGCTGTTCTCGGCCGGCAGCGGCATCTCGAAGAAGTTCGCGCCGCTGGCAGTGAAGTCCGGTGCGGTCGTGGTCGACAATTCCTCGGCGTTCCGGATGGATCCGAACGTGCCGCTGGTGATCCCCGAGATCAACGCCAACCGCATCCGCGACCACAAGGGCATCATCGCCAACCCGAATTGTGCCGCCATCACCGCGCTGGTGCCGCTATGGCCGATCCACCAGAAGAACCGCATCAAGCGCGTGATCATTTCGACCTATCAGGCCGCGAGCGGCGCCGGTGCCGCCGCGATGGAGGAGCTCGTCGAATCGACCCGCGCCAGTCTCAACGGACAGGTCTACACGCCGAAGGTGATGCCGCACCCCTACGCCTTCAACCTGTTCAACCACAACACGGCCGTTGACCCCGAGACCGGCTACAACGGCGAAGAGACCAAGGTCATCAAGGAGACCCGCAAGATCTTCGAGGACGACAAGATCGCGATCGGCGTGACCTGCGTGCGGGTGCCGGTGCTGCGCGCGCATTGCGAGGCGATCACCTTCGAATGCGAGAAGCCGATCACCGAGGACCAGGTCCGCGCAATCATGGCGCAGGCGCCGGGCGTCAAGATCGTCGACGATCGCACCAAGAACTACTTCCCGATGCCGATCGACGCGTCCGGCCAGGACGACGTGCTGGTCGGCCGCATCCGAAAGGATCTAAGCGATCCTTCTGGCCATTCGATCTCGATGTTCGTCGCGGCCGATCAGTTGCTCAAGGGCGCCGCGCTGAACGCGGTGCAGATCGCCGAGCTCTTGCCCGAACGCGCGATGGCGTGAGCGACAATGGAGGGTGGGCAAGGCGCCAGCGCTGCGCCCACCTCAACCCGAAAAGCAAGAGCAGGACGTATCATGCCAAGCACTCGGATCACGACCGGCATTTGGGCCCGCGGCATCGAGGCCCAGGTGATCGGAGCCGTCCAGGACGCTCTGCTCGCGGCGCTGAAAATCCCTGACTACGACCGCGATGTCGTGCTCGACCTCTATGATGACGCCGCCCGGATCGTTCCAACGGGCCGATCGGAGCGCTACACACGCATCGAGATTTTCCTGTTTTCCGGACGATCGCTGGAGGCGAAGAAAGCTCTGTACGGCGCCGTAGTGGCGAACCTCTCCGCCCTCGGCGTGCCCGCGAATGAGATCAAGACCGTTCTGATCGAGGTTCCACCCGACAATTGGGGGCTTGCGCGGAGGTTTGCCTGCGTCCGAAATTGACCTCGGGTTCAAGGTTGACGTCTGACAGCCATGCTCCAGTTGCATCGCAGGGCGGGTCGAGCGAAGCCGTAACCCGCTCCGACGCCTTGCCGACGGAATCCTTCCGACATGCATTCCTCATCAGAACAGTTCGAGATCAGAGACCTGCACGCTCATTCCGGGCGCGAGGAGTTGTTGCGACTGAACAACGCCAGCGCCAGTGAAACGTCCCTGCTCACGGCCGCGAGGTTCGAACAATTGATCGATACCGCAACGATCGCGTTGTTCGTCCCATCGGCCGCCGCGATGCTGTTGGCGTTTGAGCACGGCGACAACTACGACGGCGCTCACTTTGGCTGGTTCCGCGGCCGGATGGAGCAATTCCTCTACGTCGATCGAATCGTCGTTGGGGCGGCGTGGCGGCGGCACGGACTGGCGCGCAAGCTCTACCGCGAGGTCTTCCGGCAGGCCGCACGTCGCGGTCATCGCCGTGTCGTGTGCGAGGTCAACGTCCAGCCGCCGAATCCGATATCGGACGCGTTCCATCATTCGCTTGGCTTCGAGGAAGTCGGCCGGGCCACCATCGACGGGGGCGCAAAGACGGTCCGCTATCTCTGTGCGAGGCTTGAGCCTCGCACGTAAGCTTCAATCGCGCGCACGAAGGCGCTCTGCATCGCTGGCCTCGCTCAGGCATGCCGGCGGACCGCCACCGGATCAGAAGTGGACCAGGGTGCGCAGACCGAGAACCCAGGCATTGTCGGTCTTCACGCCGGCGACGTTATATCCGCGCCCGCCAGGATGGATCACGTACTGGGCGTCGAATTTGAGGTTCATCCAGCCGGTCGCCTGCCAGCCGTACCAGGCTTCGATCGGCACTTCGTTGCCGCCAGCATTCGGGGTGAGCGCCGCCGAGTTGACATGGGTCGTGCCCACCGCGAAGCCGACTTCGTCCTCGGGACGCGAGGCGAACGTTCCGGTGTGCCTGAAGCCCCAGGCGATCTGGTAGTCCTGATACGACGTCCGGTGATCGGCGACGGTCGTATTGAGGAACGTGTACCAGCCCTGCGCCTTCGGACCCTCAACGGTCAGCCGCTGCAGGATCGATTCATAGACGCCGTACCGGCCACGCTGATCGCCGAGATTCTGGTCCGGGACACCGCCGGTGCCCGGGACGATCGCGATGATGCCCGGGAGGCCGCCATCGATCGTCGATGCGCTGTCATACCAGCCGCCGAACCGCCAGGTCCCGTTCAACGGACCGCTCGGCGCCCAGACCAGCTCGACCGGCACCAGCACGCCGGAGGCCGGGCTCGAGCCGGGGACGCCGGGCAGGAAGTAGGTCGCGGAGTCCGACGTCGTCAGATAGTTCGGGTTGGCGTCGTAAACGCCGACCGAGAGCTGGAATTCCTTGGCGAAGTTGTAGTGGACCACGCCGGCCCATTGGCTCACCGGCCAGTTATAGATGTAGCCGCCCAGGATGTTGCCGGGCTGGCCGCCGCAGAAGGTCAGGTTGATGAACTCGCACAGGCCGAAGAAGAAATCGGAGCCGACCGGAAGACGGCCGCCCTTGAGCTCGAGGCGATCATCGAAGAGTTTCTGCGAGTAGTAAAGTTCGGTCAGGCGCAGGATGTTGCCGCGGCCAAACACTTCGTTGGTCAGCTGCAATGCCGGAATGCCGGCCTCGTCATTCAGATTGCGGCCGAAGCGGTCGACCAGCGTGAGGCCGACCAGGCCGCCCTGGATGCCGGCAAGCTTCGCCATGTCGAACTTGGCCTGAAAGAACAGCTGTCCGGCGTTGGCCCCGGTGTTCTTGTTGCCGCCCGATATGTTGGTCACGGCTTCGTCGCCGAACGTCAGGGCCAGCGAGATGCCCTGCTCCTTCAGCTTCGTCCTGCCGAGATCGCCGAACAGATACGGCCTGGTCCAGAAGTCATCGGCGGGATCAACGTAAGGCAGCGGCGGAGCCTTGGTCAGGAGATAGGCCGCGTGTGCGCCGCCACTCAACAGCGATGACAAAGCGATCCCGACGCCGCACGCGCGTGCGACGCTCACAACCCGATGCAACATTTTTTATCCTCCCACCGTCCCAGGCCTTGTCTGTTTTTTGTCACGTCCCTGCCCAAAGCCCACGAGCGTGGAACGTGCCCCTCGCCAGCGCACACCGATGCCATCAGCAGAAGCCGCGGCCGTGTGTCAGCTGGAGGTTGGAGCTGTCATGCCTGATCACCCGTTCTTGCCGCCAACGCAGCCGGATCGCGCGGTGACGCGCTCGGCTTTCCCAGCTGATTTCCTTGCGCAGCCGTCGATCGCGGCGCCGTGCGGGAAAGGCCGGCCAGCGCCACCTTGCGCCGCCGCCGCGCCTGCAGTTGCTGATCCGCCAGCACGCCAAGCAGAATGACCGTCCCCATCACCGCGAAGTTCAGCGAATTGGGGATGCCGAGGATGTTCACCAGGTTCTGCAGCACTTGCAGCAGCGCCGTCCCCAGCACGATGCCGAGGATCGATCCCTCGCCGCCGCGCAGGCTGCAGCCGCCGAGCACGGCAGCCGCGATCGCATAGAGTTCGTAGAAATTGCCGAACGAACTCGGCGAGACCGAGTTGGTGTAGAACACGAACAGCACTGTGGAGATCCCGGCGAGCCCGCCGCTGATGATGTATGCCGTCGCGATCACGATATTCGTGCTGATCCCCGAGAACCGCGCCGCTTCCTCGTTCTTGCCCACGGCGTAGAGCCAGCGCCCGTAGACCGAGCGGTGCAGCAGCACGCCGAGGATCAGCGCGAGGATGATCAGGAGGATGAAGGTGTTCGGGATGCCGGCCACGTTGCCGGAGGCGATGTCGCTCAGTGTCTTGGCTTCATCGCCGTAGCCGAAGCCGCGCGTCGAATCGCTGGTGTAGTAGCGCGCGACGCCGCGATAGATCAGCAGCCCGCACAGCGTCACGATGAAGGGCTGCATTTTCAGCCGTGTGATCAGGAACCCCTGGATGCCGCCGAGCCCCAGCCCGCCCAGCAGCACCAGGAGCAGCGCCAGCGGCCAATCGAGCTGATAGGTCGTCAGCAGATCGACGAATACGACGCCAAGCAGCGCGAACATCGAGCCGAGCGAAAGATCGATACCGCCGGTGATGATCACGAGCCCCTCGCCCAGCGCGAACACGCCGAACAGGCCGATCAGATTGGCCATGTTCAAGAGGTTCACCCATGACAGGAAGGCCGGATTGATCGCGCCCGTGATCGCGGAGATCACCATCAGCAGGATGAGCAGTCCGAGTTCTTTCTTCATCATGGCGCAGCGGCTTCCGTGGTTTCGAGTGCTTGACCGATCGCCAGCCGCAGCACGTTGTATTCGCTGAACTGCCTGCGCTCGAGCACGCCGCTGACGGCGCCTTCATGCATCACCGCCACGCGGTCGGAGACGCCGATCACCTCCTCCATGTCCGAGGAGATCATCACGACCGCGACGCCCCGGTCGGCAAGGTCGCGCATCAGCGCGTAGATCTCGCTCTTGGCACCGACATCGATGCCCCGGGTCGGCTCGTCGAAGAACATCACGCGCGGCTGCATCGACAACCACTTGCCCAGCACGACTTTCTGCTGGTTGCCGCCGGAGAGCGTCACCGCCTCGATATCGATGCTCGGCGCCTTGATCGACAGGCTCCTCGCCTGCCGTTGCGCGACCTCGCGCTCGGCCGCGCCGCTGACCAGCCACATCCGCGCATATTCGCGCAGGTTCGCGAGCGTCACGTTCTCCCGGATCGGCAACTCCAGCACCAGCCCGGATTTCTTGCGGTCCTCCGGCACCAGATAGATCCCCTGCCTGATCGCATCCTTCGGCGACCTGACACCGACCGGCGCATTGTCGATCCTGATCTCGCCGCCGAGCAGTGGGTCGATGCCGAACGCCGCGCGGGCGAGCGAGGTGCGGCCGGCACCCACGAGCCCTGCGAGGCCCAGGATCTCGCCGCGCCGCACCGACAGATTGATCTCCTGGTCGGGATAGGCGCTGGTCACAACGCCGCTGATATCGCAGCCGCCCGGCTGTGGCGGCTGCTTGGGCGGCGTGTAGAGCGTGTTCAGGTCGCGGCCGATCATCAGCCGGATCATCGCGGCATGGCTGAGCTCATGACGCGCCAGCTCGCCCACCGTGCGCCCGTCGCGCAGCACCGCGACGCGGTCGGCGCAGGTCATGATCTCGCACAGCCGGTGCGAGATATAGATCACCGAAATGCCGTGCGCCTTCAGATCGGCAATCACCCCCAGCAGCCGTTCGGTCTCCGAGATCGTCAGGCTCGAGGTCGGCTCGTCCATGATGATCACGCGTGCGTCCATCGAGAGCGCCCTGGCGATCTCCACCATCTGCCGCTCGGCGATCGACAGGCTGTCGACCACCGTGTCCGGCGCGAAATCAGCGCCGAGCCGCTTGAGCAGCGGCGCCACGCGGGCGTGCATTTCCGAATTGTCCACCAGCTTGAGCGGGCCGCCGGTGAGCTTCTCGCGCCCGATGAAGACGTTGGCCGCGACGTCGAGATTCTCGAACAGGTTGAGCTCCTGATGCACGAAGGCGATTCCGCATCGCGTCGCCTCGCTCACCGTCATCCGGGCATGGTCGTCGCCGCCGATCCGGATCACGCCCTCGCTCGGCGCGATCACGCCGCCCAGCACGCGCATCAGCGTCGATTTGCCGGCGCCGTTCTCGCCGATCAGGCCCAACACCTCACCGCGGTCAACGCGCAGGCTGACATCGTCGAGGGCCCTGACACCGGGATAGGTCTTGCTGATGCCGGCGAGTTCAAGCAGCGTCTCCGCCATTCGTCGTTTCCTTCCGCACGACGCCCGGCAGCCAGTGGCGGCCGGGCGGTGAGACACACTGAAGTCACTTCTTCAGCAGTTCTTTCAGGTATGCGGTGAATTCCGCGACGTTGGACTTGCTGATCACCTTGGTCGGCACGATCAGCTTGCTGTCCTTCGGAATCCAGGACTTGTCGCCGTTCAGCGTCTTGATGATGTTGGTCGCGGAGAGATAGCCGAACTCGTAGGGCTGCTGCACGACCGTGGATTCGATCGTGCCGTCGGAAATGCCCCGCAAGGTGCGCTGGTCCTCGTCGAAGCCGACGATCTTCACCTTGCCGGCCTTGCCCGCCGCCTTGACCGCGTCGTAGATCAGCGGCGTCTCGTAGCTCCACAGCCCGGACAACAGCGCGACGTCGGGATATTTGACGAGCACGTTTTCCATGTTCGCCTTGGCCTTGGCGAAGTCCACCTGGTCGGTGAAAACGTCGACCAGCTCGACCTTGGTGCCGGCGATCGATTCCTTGATGCCCTGCACGCGCTCGCGGGCGTTGTCGGCGTCCATCGTGCCGACGAACAGCGCGATCTTGCCGCCGTTCGGCAGCGCCTTCTTGATCTCCTCGCCCGCCTGCCGCCCGGCCGCGACGTTGTCGGTGCCGATATAGGCGACACGATTGCTCTGCGGCGCGTCGCTATCCGTCGTGATCAGCACGGTCTTGGCTGCAACCTTGTTGAGTTGTTCGGTTGCGTGCGGCGCATCGTCGACCGAGATCGAGATGCCGGCGACGCCGCGCACCAGGAGGTCGTCCAGCTCGCGCCGCTGGCCTGCCGCGGTGCCTTCGTTGGTGACGATCAGCTCGATGTTGTAGTCCGGGTGCTCCTTCTGCGCCTTCTCGAGGCCGCGGCCGGCAATGGTCCAGAAGTCGGCCGCCACATTGGTCACCAGCGCGATGGTCTTTTTCGACTCGGCATGCGCCACGCCTGCGGCCATCGCGAGCGCGGCAGCACTCGCCAGCAGCAGCAGGAGCAATTTCTTCATTGGGCTTCTCATATGTACCTCCCCTTGATCCCCCCGGTGTGAGGGGCGTCACGCATCGCGCTTGCTGCGCTTTATTTTATTTACTTATCGAATAAACTAAGAAGGGAAAAACATGCAGTCAAGGATGTTTTTACCCTCTTCTTCTAGCTTGAATAGTGCACAAGGTACGATGATAGTAAATATGGCCCGATAGATCGGCATCCGACTGTGCTTTTTCGATTACACTTGGCGCCATACGCGTTGATTAATTTCACCATCAAAATTAAAAAAGCGATATGATTGAGCAGACCGAGCCGTCGAAGCGTGTTTCAGCCGTCTCCCGCGGATCGAATCGCGGACGTCTCGTGGAGGTCCTGCGACGCCAAGGGCCATTGCCGCGTGTCGAGCTCGCACGCAGCACAGGGCTGAGCTTCCCGGCCATTTCAGCCATCACCTCGAAACTGATCGCCGAAGAGGTGCTGCGCGAGGCCGAGACCGAGACGGTGTCCTGGCCTGACGACAGCGAGGACGAGGATGCCGACGGGCTGACACTCCGCCGCCGTGGCCGGCCGGCGGTGCTGCTGACCCTGAACCCGGAGTTCGGGCGCGTCGTCGCGGTCTCGCTGCGCATGAACATGATTGAGACGCTGATCGCGGATTTCTCAGGCTCCGCCGTGGCGCAATCCCGGCTTGAACTCCCGACGCGCGCGCTCGATGCGAGCGCGTTGCGCACCCTCGTCGTCGCGCAGATCGATGCGATGCTCGATGCAACGGCAACGCCGCGCCATCGGCTGCTGGGAATCGGGATCGCACTGCAAGGCATCGTGAACGCCGATACCGGCCACCATCTGTGGAGCCCGGCACTGTCAGCCACGGACATCGATCTGGCGAAGCCGATCCGCGAGGCCTTCGGCATCGAGCCGGTGATGGCGAACGACGCGGTCGCCGTTGCGCTGGCGCTGACCGCCGCGGAGCCGGCGCTGGCGCAGGGCCTTTCGGCCACCATCGTGGTCGGCCACGGCGTCGGCATGGGCGTCGTCCTCGACGGTGAAGCCCGCTGGGGCGCCGACGCCGGCAGCGAGATCGGCCACGTCAAGCTGGCTCCGGACGGTCCGCAATGCCGCTGCGGCCAGCGCGGCTGCATCGAGGCCTATCTCGCCGACTATGCGCTCTACCGCGACGCGCGCACCTTCCTCGACCTGCCGCCGGCGGCGTCGCAGCAGCCGTCCGAGCCGCAGATGGCGCTGCTGTGCGAGCGCGCACAGGGCGGCGATCCCCGCCTCGAGCATCTATTCCAGGCGGCAGGCCGTTCGCTTGCCGAGGCGGTCGCCGCGACGATCTCGGTGCTGCGCCCGCATCACGTCATTCTCGCGGGCCCCGGCCTGCAGGCCTTCGAGATGATGCGCCACGCCTATGAGGAGCGGCTCGAGCAGGCGGTGCTGCCGTGGCTGCTCAAATCCACCGCGATCTATGTGCGCCCGAGCGAATCCGCGGCCATTGTCGACGGCATGGTGCGGCGGACGCTGCGGGTCGTGGATCGAAACCGCATGGAAACCGCCGAGTGAATATCGGAAGCTGCGGCGCCTTTCAGCCGCAGTAACGCAACAGACGCCGTTCAGGCGCAAAACCGAGAGAATGCCAATGCAGGGCGCGATCTATCCAAGCCTCAAGGACCGGACCGTACTGGTGACCGGCGGCGGTTCAGGCATCGGCGAGGCCATCGTCCGCCAATTCGTCGACCAGGGCGCACGGGTCGGCTTCATCGACATCGATGCGACGGCCTCGAACCAGCTGCTGTCCAGCCTGCCGGCGCAGGCCCGCGTGCACTTCGCGCACGCCGATCTGCGCGACATCGGCGCCCTGCGCCGCGCGGTCGCCGCTATCCGCGAGGTGCTCGGGCCGATCACCATCCTAGTCAACAACGCGGCGCGCGACGACCGTCACGCGATCGAGGACGTCACACCGGAATTCTGGGACGAGCGGATCGCCGTCAACCTGAAGCATCAGTTCTTCAGCGCCCAGGCGATCGCGCCTGACATGAAGCAGGCCGGCGGCGGTGCGATCGTCAATATCGGCTCGGTGAGCTGGGTGATCGGCCAGGGCAACATGCCCTGCTACACCACGGCCAAATCGGCGGTTCAGGGCCTGACCCGCGCGCTCGCCCGCGATCTCGGACCGCACAATGTGCGGGTCAATTCGATCTTGCCCGGATGGATCATGACGCAACGGCAGCAGGAGATGTGGTTGACGCCGGAAGGCGTGACCGAGCTCATGGAGCGCCAATGCCTCAAGCGCAAGCTGGTGCCTGACGACATCGCCCGCGTCGTGCTGTTCTTCGCCGCCGACGACAGCGGCGCCTGCACCAATCAGAACTATATCGTCGACGGCGGCTGGGTTTGACCACGGCCGCTGCCGGCCGATTCAACCGCGCACAAACAGTCGACTTCCGCTGCCGATCGGCCTGCTAGTCCCGCGCGCGGAACAGCAGGCAGGCATCGCCATAGGAATAGAACCGGTAGCCATCCCTGATCGCGTGCGCGTAGGCGCGCTGCATCGTCTCGAGGCCGGAGAAGGCCGAGACCAGCATGAACAGCGTCGAGCGCGGCAAATGGAAGTTCGTCAGCAGGATATCGACCGCGCGGAAGCGGTAGCCCGGCGTGATGAAGATCGAGGTTTCCGCCGCAAACGGCTGGATCGTGCCATCGGCATTGGCGGCGCTTTCCAGAAGCCGCAGCGACGTGGTGCCGATCGCGACGATCCGGCCGCCTTTCGCGCGCGCGGCGTTCAGCGCGGCGGCGGTCTCGGCGGTGATGCAGCCCCATTCGGCATGCATCTTGTGCTCGGAGGTTTCGTCCATCTTGACCGGCAGGAACGTCCCTGCCCCGACATGCAGCGTTAGCTGATGCAGCTCGATGCCGCGATTGCGCAACGCGGCCTGTAGCGCGGGCGTGAAATGCAGCCCCGCCGTCGGCGCTGCGACCGCGCCTTCATTGGCCGCGAACATGGTCTGGTAGTCGCTGACGTCCTGGTCGTCGGGCGTGCGCTTGGAGGCGATGTAGGGCGGCAGCGGCGTGACGCCGACGTCCGAAATGGCCTGGTCGAGCGCGGGGCCGTGGAACGAGAATGACAGCGTCACCTCGCCTTCCTGCCCCTTGGCCTCGACCTCAGCATCGAGATGGCCGAGCAGGCAGACCTTGCCCTCATTGCCGAAGCGGATGGTGTCGCCGGAGCTGAGCTTCTTCGCCGGCTTCACCAGCGCCTGCCAGCGCGAGCCGTCGAGCCGCTTGATGAGCGTCGCCTCGATCTTCGGCTCGGTCTCGCGCCCGATGCGGCGGCCCTTGAGCTGGGCCGCGATCACCTTGGTGTCGTTGACGACGATCTGATCGCCCGGCTCCAGCCACTGCGGCAGGTCGGCGATGGTCGCGTCGCGCAGCACGCCGTCGGGATGCACCACCAGCATCCGCGCGGCATCGCGCGGGCTCGCGGGGCGGAGCGCGATGCTATCGGGCGGGAGCTCGAAGTCGAAGAGATCAGTGCGCATGTTTCGACGCCGTCATTCCGGGTTCGTTCGCTCTCGCGACGCCCCGGAATGACAGTGAATGGCTTAAGCCGCGTCGGCGGCCATGCGCGCCTTGACGATGTTGTCCGGATCCTTCACCGGCTCGCCGCGCTTGATCTTGTCGACATTCTCCATGCCCTCGGTGACCTTGCCCCAGACCGTGTACTGGCCGTTGAGGAAGGAGGCGTCGTCGAAGCAGATGAAGAACTGGCTGTCGCCGGAATCCGGATTGGCGGCGCGGGCCATCGAGGCGGTGCCGCGGACATGCGGCTCCTTGTTGAATTCGGCCTTCAGCTTCTTGCCGGAGCCGCCCATGCCGGTGCCCTGCGGACAGCCGGTCTGCGCCATGAAGCCGTCGATCACGCGGTGGAACACGATGCCGTCGTAAAAGCCCTCGCGCACCAGCTCCTTGATCCGCGCAACGTGGCCTGGCGCGAGATCCGGGCGCATCTCGATCGTGACCGGGCCCTGGGTGGTTTCGAGGATCAGAGTATTTTCGGTAGCAGCCATGCTCGCTTCTCCTGGCTTCGGGGTGGATATTTCTTGTTCCTGAACGGGATCGCGAACGGGCGGCCAGCCACTGCACCGCCCAGACTCTCGGTAAATGGCAACGGCGTGCAGCGTTGCAACGCCTCCATCACCGCGACCCGGTATGCGATCCGGTCATTGTCGGTGGCTTCCTGCGATTCATAGCTGATCCTCGGATGTCCGAGGATCGCGCCCTCGCGGTTGAAGCTGACGATCACGGTGATGTCGACCGGACCGGCCTTGTCCGCCGGCGGCGGCCGCCAGCAGCGGTGGATGGCCAGCACCACATCCTTGATCGTATTGAGTTGCTCCGGCTCGGCCGCCACCGATCCGGGCAGCGCGAGCCATACCGCGAGCGGCACGGCGAACCAGGCAAGTGGTCTGCTGCGCGCCGCCATCGCGGATCACTTGACGTCGGATGCGACCTGCACCTTCACCATCTTGTCGGGATCGGTGACGCTGCCACTGGGCGAGCCCGCAGGCGCCTTCTTCAGCTTGTCCACCACGTCCATGCCCGACACCACCTCGCCGATCACGGTGTATTGGCCGTTGAGGCTCGAGCCGTCGGCGAACATGATGAAGAACTGCGAATTGGCGCTGTCGACGCTATCGCCGCGCCGGGCCATGCCGACGATGCCGCGCTTGAACGGAACCTGCGAGAACTCCTGCTTCAGGTTCGGATATTTCGAGCCGCCGGTGCCGTTGAAATTCTGGCCGTCGCCGGTCTGCGCCATGAAGCCGTCCATTACCCGATGGAACGGCACATTGTTGTAGTAGCCCTCGCGCGCGAGCTGCTTGATACGCTCGGCGTGCTGGGGCGCGATGTCGGTGCGCAGCTTGATGACGATGCGGCCCTTGGTGGTATCGATCACGATCGCATTGGCTTTGTCGAGACCGGCGGGCAGCGGTTGCGCGACCGCGGGCACGACGCAAAGCAGCGCGGCAACGAATGCAAGAATGCGGATCATGGAAACTCCGGATCTCTCTGGACGTTCGGGATGTGGCAGGCAGCCGGGGTCAGCCGGCGAACTTGGCCTTCAGGCTAGCGGCGACTGATGACGGCACGAATGAAGAGAAGTCGCCGCCCATCTGGGCGATTTGGCGCACCAGTGTGGCGGTGATCGGGCGGACCGCGACCGACGCCGGAACGAACACGGTATGCACCTCGGGCGCCATCGCCTCGTTCATGCCGGCAAGCTGCATCTCGTAGTCGAGATCGGTGCCGTCGCGCAGGCCGCGAATCATCAGCGTGGCCCCGGCCGTCCGCGCCGCCGCGACCGTGAGGTTGTCGTAGGTAGAGGCCTCAAAGGCGCAGCCGGCTTTTTGGGCGATCGGGTCGAACACCTCATGGACCATGGCCAGCCGCTCCTCGGTCGAAAACAGCGGCTTCTTGCCGGGATGGACGCCGATGGCGACGATCAGACGATCGCAGAGGAAGACGGCCTGTTTCACCACGTCCAGATGGCCGTTGGTCACGGGATCGAAGGAACCAGGATAGATCGCGATACGGGGCATAGCCCCTCCTAACCCGCCCCGCTCGCCCCGGCAAGCGGCCTTGGTTCCATCGATACCCACAAAACATTTTGTCGCTCGTCCAGTGAACGAGTCCTGGGATGCCAGCGTCTACGTGGGTGAATGTTTCGTCGGCCGCTGGCGGACGAAACAAAACCGGCCCCCGACGAAACCATTTCCCGCGGTGGCGAAGACACCAGGAAACGTGCGGCCGGTAGAGATTGCACAACGAAACGACGGGCCCGGGGGGCTCGTTCACATGGGGACCGTCATGATCAAGGCATTTTCCGCCATCGCCGTTGCCGCGTTCATCGCCGCCGCGCTCACCATCCTGCCGGGCTTTGCTCCGCAGGTCGAAGCCTCCACTCCGCGGCCGCTCGCCAAGGCCGATCGTCTCGATATCCATCTGGTCGGCAAGGACTGTTCGCAGCAGGCATGGCCGAATTTCGAGGCCTCCTGCCTGCGCTCCGCCAGCACCAAGACGGTGGTTCGCGAAGCCCGCCTCGTCACCGCCGACCGCACCCCGTAGTTCGTTTCCGAGCAAGGCAGGCACCGCTCCGACGTCACCGGAACGGACAGCCCTCGTCAGCATCGCGTAAGCTCAGGCCGTCACACAAATCCCAATGGTAATTTGCGGCGTCCCGTCGCAGACTATTGTCTAAGGCGCCCGTCCGGATGATCCGGCGGGCGCAAGCCATCAGGGGATTGCCGTGACGAGTACGCCCGCCGTCGTTTCTTCTGGCCACCCTCCGAGCAGTCCGATCCCGTTTGCCGTCACCCTCGGCGCCTTGGGCGTCGTCTATGGCGACATCGGCACCAGCCCCCTCTACGCCCTCAAGGAAGCCGCCAAGGCCGCCACCCATGGCGGACCGCTCACCGAGAGCGCGGTGCTCGGCGTGGTCTCGCTGATCCTGTGGGCGCTGATCCTCATCATCTCGGTCAAATATGCGATGCTGATCCTGCGCGCGGACAACCGCGGCGAAGGGGGCATCGTCGCCCTGCTGGCGCTGCTCTCGGCGCGCAACGCGGCGCCCGGCACCTGGCGCGCCCATCTTCTGGTCGTCGGGCTGATCGGCGCCGCCCTGCTCTACGGCGACGGTGCGATCACGCCGGCGATCTCGGTGCTGTCGGCGATCGAGGGCCTGAAGGTCGACGCGCCATCGCTGGCGCCGGCCGTGGTGCCGGTCACCGTGGTCATCCTGATCGGCCTGTTCATGATGCAGAAGCAGGGCACGGGTTTCATCGGCAAGATCTTCGGCCCCGTGATGCTGTTCTGGTTCGGAGTGCTCGCAGTGCTGGGCATTCACGGCATCATCAAGGCGCCCGGCGTGCTGGTTGCGCTGAGCCCGTTCTACGCATTCGATTTCCTGATCCATCAGGATTTTCACGTTAGCTTTGCCATCCTCGGCGCCGCCTTCCTCGCGGTCACCGGCGGTGAGGCAATGTATGCCGACATGGGGCATTTCGGCCGCTTTCCGATCCGGCTCGCCTGGTTCGCCATCTGCCTGCCCGCGCTGGTGCTGAATTATTTCGGCCAGGCCGGGCTCCTGATCACCGACCCGACCGCGATCGACAACCCGTTCTTCCAGCTGTCGCCCGACTGGGCGCATTACCCGCTCGTCCTGCTCGCGACCATCGCCACCGTGATCGCCTCGCAGGCCATCATCTCCGGCGTGTTCTCGCTGACCCAGCAGGCGATCCAGCTCGGCTTCCTGCCGCGCATGCATATCGAGCACACCACGAGCGATGCGATCGGCCAGATCTACGTGCCGCTGGTGAACTGGCTGCTCGCGGCCGGGACGCTCGGCGCGGTGCTGGCCTTCGGCACCTCGGACGCGCTGGCCGGCGCCTACGGCATCGCGGTGTCGCTGTTGATGGCGATCACCACGCTGCTCGCCGCGCTGGTCGCGATCCAGTGGGGCTATTCGCCGATCATCGTGATCGCGGTGAACGGCTTCTTCTTCATCATCGACGCGATCTTCTTTGCGGCAAACTCGACCAAGCTGTTCGAAGGCGGCTGGTTCCCGCTGCTGCTCGCGGCCGCCGTCGCGTTCCTGATGCTGACCTGGCGCAGCGGCGTGAAGCTGGTCGAAAAGGCGCGCGGCAAGCTGCGGCAGCCGGAAGAGGATCTGATCGAGACCGCGGTCAACAAATGCAGCGCCCGCCTGCCCGGCACCGCCGTGTTCCTGGCGTCGGCCCCCAACGGGGTGCCACTCGCGCTGACCCAATTCGTCAAGCACAACCACGTGCTGCATCAGCGCGTGCTGCTGGTCACCGTGCTGATCGAGGAGCGGCCGAGGATTTCCGACGAGGAGCGCGCCGACGTGCACGAGATCAGCCCGGGCATCACCCGGATCATCCTGCACTACGGCTTCATGCAGTACCCGACGATCTACGAGGGCCTGAAGCTCGCCTGCCAGCAGAGCAAGTTGCCTGGCATCGATCTTTCCGACGTGACCTATTACATCGGCCGCGAGACCATCATCCCGCGCGAGGACGTTCCGGGCATGTGGGTGTGGCGGGAATCGGTGTTCGCCTTCCTGCAGCGCAATGCGGAGCGGACGGCGGCGTTCTTCGGCGTGCCGACCGGTCAGGTCGTGGAGTTCGGCACGGAGATCGAGATCTGATCTCGCCGTCAGGGTAGACCGGATGCAGCCAACGGGTCGCGCGAACGCGCGCCCGATGACAGGCGCCGCTCAATCCGGGACAAGTGACGAGCGCATCGCAAGCCCCCGGATTTCGCTTCGCTGCATCCGGGCTTCTGTAACGGGCCTTGGTAAGTCAATCCCTTTTTGCGTGATCCACTCGCCGGGCACTTGCTTCTGTACGGGATCGGCGCGGTGGCCGTCGCCTGATGGGGTGCATTGAGGAGCCGGCCGGCCAATCTACGGAAGCGTGGTTGTGAGCCACTTCCCGGATGGCGGCCTGACCGGATCCATCGTCCCGGCGAAGGGACCTCGCTCAGGGAGAGCCTGGTGTCGTGGCCCGCCCAGAGCCGATTGCTGCTCCTTGCTTAGGTTGCCGAGGCCTTGGCCATCGGGTTGAACGGTTTGGCGTCGGCGAGCATGCGATGCAGGATCACGGCGAGCTTGCGTGCAAGCGCCACCTTGGCCTTGCGCATGCCTGCGCGCCGGGCGATCCGCATCGCCCAGCCCTTCAGCGCCGAGCAGTTCCTGACCGGCTTGGTCAGCATGACATGAGCCGCCTGATAGAGCGCCTCGCGCACGGAGGCATCGCCGATCTTGCTGATGCGGCCGGTATAGTCGGTTTCGCCCGATTGGTACTTCTTCGGGGTGAGGCCGAAATGCGCTCCCGTCGCCTTCGATGACCGGAAGCGCTTCGGGTCGTCGATCGCCGAGGCATAGGTGAGCGCCACGATCGGGCCGACGGACGGTGTCGTCATCAAGAGCTTCGCCTGCGGGTGCGACCTGGCGAGCCTTTGGGTGTGCTTATCCAGGCCATTGAACTCGCGCCGCAGCACGGCGTGGGCTTCGAGCAGTGCCTGGGCCACCACCTCAAGTCCAGGATGGCCCGCTACGAGCTCCCGGATGCGTTCGGCGAACGTGCGCTCGGTGGTCGGGCCGACCTTCAGACCGAAGCCGCGGAGCACGCCGCGCAGGCTGTTCTCGATGTCGCGCAGCTTCGACTGCAGCAGCTTGCGTGCCGTCAGAACCGCCCGCGTCTCCTGCGCTTCGATCGACTTGCAGTGCACCGGCCGGAACCAGCCCAGCCGCATCAGTTGCGCGATCCCGCGGGCATCGTTGCGGTCCGACTTCACCGGCATCGCCTTGAAGGCATCGCGGACGTGCCGCGTCTCCAACAGTTCGACTGCCAGGCCCGCATCCCGCATCGCTGCGTAGAGCCATTGCGACAGCGGACCAGCCTCCAGCCCGATCCGTTCCAGCACCAACCCCAGCGACCGGAACCAGGTGATCAGGGCCTCCGGCTCGCTCGCAACCTTCGCCTCGCGCAAAATCTTACCCGTCCCATCGACAAGGCAGACGCTCGAGCATTCCAAAGACACGTCGATTCCTGCATAGTGGTACATGGTCGTCCCTTAATGATGCTTGGAGCGGGCTTGCCCGACTCCGTTGACACCATCAGTTTGAGGGACGACCGCCTTCCAACCAACAGGCCGCTCGCGAGCGCGCTTCCAAATCGCGCCGTAGCGAGCGGGCGGCCGGCCCGTTACCCCATCTACGAGTGATCTCCGGGAATGTCAGACGATCCGCCCCTTCAGCTGAAGCCGCGGCTGGCGATTACGATCGACCAGGCGCAGGCCATCATCAGCCGCGTCGCGCCGGGCGCGACGGTGCACGACGTGATCGAGCTGCGCGGCGGCGAGATCAGCACGATCCTCGAGATCGCGCTGGCGGACGCGCCGGCCTGCATTCTCAAGGTCTACCCCGCGCAGCTGCAATGGAAGATGGCGAAGGAGGTCCACGTCCTCGGGCTGTTGCGCGAGGTCGACATCCCCGTCCCCCGCATTCTCCTCGCCGACGACACGCGTTCGGTGATCGACCTCAGCTTCGTGCTGATGGCGAAACTCGACGGCGTCGTGCTCGGCGGCCGCGAGCCGGCCCTGACCGATCAGGAGCTGTTTGCGATCTACGCCGCCATGGGCGAAGCGCTCCGCCGCATCAACGACATCACGCTCGACAGCTTCGGCTATATCGGCCCGCACGGGGTCTGGACGCCGCACCCGACCAACCGCGCCTACATGTCCGCCCAGTTCGAGCGGAAGCTGACTGAGTTTTGCACGCGCGGCGGAGACGCCGCGCTCGCGGAGCGGCTCCGGGACAGCATTGCCGCACGCAGCGACCTGCTCGACGCCGCCGACCGGCCCCGCCTGTGCCACTACGATCTCCATGCCGGCAATGTGCTGGTGACGCCGCAAGGCACACCGCAACTCTCAGGCATCGTCGATTTCGAGAATGCCACCGCCGGCGATCCGCTGATGGATATCGCCAAGGCGCTGTACTACTTCACGCCGAAGGATGCACCGAAGCGCGACGGATTGCTCGCGGGCCACGGCACCCGCGACCGCCCCGACTGGGAGGCCACGATCGGGCTCTACCGGCTCGCCTGCACGCTGGAGCTGTGGTGCTGGTTCGCCCAGATCGGCCAAGCGGACGCGCTGGCCGGCCTCACCAGAGAACTCGAGAATTCGACCGGTCAGGGCGTGGCTCAGTGATCCAAGTCGGACACAGACATCCAAGGGCCTGAAACGTCTATTCGCCCGCCGCGAGACGACGAATGCCGGATGCAGTCAGGCTGAGTTCACCGAGCCGTCTGACTGCGTAGCCGAGATCGACAAGGCGCTCCCAGTGCAACTGGGGAATCTCCCGTTGCGCTTCGCCCTTGCCGACCTCGACCAGGGAGGCGAACTCGTCCGAACTGAGGGCTTGGGGAGCATCCGTCATGACGCGGCCTCGTCGGTCCAGACCTTGAACGAAATCAGCGTGTTTGGCCCAAACGTCTGCGTGATCGGAACGTCGGAGGCATCCCGTCCCTGTGCAATCAGAACCCGGCCGATCCTCGGCACGTTGTTGCGCGGGTCGAACATATGCCAACGCCCCCCGATATAGGCCTCGAACCAGCCGGCGAAATCACCGGCCGCCCAAGGCCGCGGGGTGCCGATGTCGCTGAGATAGCCTGTGCAATAGCGCGCCGGAATGTTCATGCAGCGGCAGAAGGCAATAGCGAGATGCGCGTAGTCGCGGCACACGCCCCTGCATTCGTTGAAGGCCTCCCACGCCGTCCTGGTGGCGCGAGCGTGCTCGTAGCCGAAAATGATGTGGCGATGGACGAAATCGCAAATCGCCTGGACCCGTGGCCAGCCCGGCGGCGTAGCCTCGAACAGCTTCCATGCGATTTCCGAAAGCCGGTCGGTCTCGCAATAGCGGCTGCCAAGCAGATAGACCAGCGTATCCGACGGCAAGTCCTCGACCGCGTGCTGGCCGGCTGAAGCAAACACCGGATCAGGCTCGCCGCTGTCGCGCACGACGCCATCGGCCGCCAGCCGCATCGGACCGGCCGGCGCAGCGATACGGCTGCACCAATTGCCGAATCCGTCGCGATACGGCGTGATCGGCACCGAGGGGGTGGTGGTCAGGTGGTCGGGGACGATGATGTCGGATGCGCGCGTAAAATGCGTGCCCAGCACCATGATGATGGGCGTCGGCTGCGGGAACTCGTAGTGCATTTCGAATCCGACGCGAAGCTTCATTCGAAATACATCCCTCTTTGTACCACCGACATGGCTACGAAGAGGTCGAATACAAGGCACGATCTGCATCATCGGACAAATACCCGCATCGCGCGAGAAAATGATGGCTATTTGCTGCGATAGCGCGCAGGAACGGCAGCGCTTGCCGAGCTGGCGCGGCCTTGCCAGCGCGAGTCGAACCCGACGTATGTTCGAGTCGGATGGTTGAAAGCCTCCTCCGCGCGTTCGACACAGTTTCGAAACGCGTTCACCGAAAGACCTTGATGCAAAATCTCTCGCCTCGTCACGTCACGACTGAAGAGTCCGCCCGCCTCGGCGTGATTTCCGGTTGGTATTCCACAAAAGTCAGCGGAACGTTCGTGACGGGCCCGCATGACACCGAAGCCGATTGCCTGCGCAAAATCGCCGAGATCGATCCGCCACCGCCGCCGCCGAAGAAGAAGAAGAGATAACCCCTGCGCGACCAGATTGGCCGCACTGGCAAACGGGCCGCCCAGGACGCATATCGGCAAGATGGCCAAACAAAGCCGCGTTCGCCTCCTTGAGGTTACCGTGATTGCGCAGAACGAGCCCACGCGCTGGAAATGGCATATTTCCGAAGGCGGTCTGGAGCTCGTGCACGGCTATGCGACGTCACGCGAAACAGCGCAGAGAGACGGCGATAGCGCACTGTTCACAATGCTATCCGCCTCCCAGACGCCCTGAGCGGGTCGCTTTCGTCGAACAGAGAAGCAAGCGCCTGAAGCTCGGCGAAGCGACGCACAGGCGCAGTCCGGCCCGCCCAGGCAACCAGGCATGTATCAACCCGCGGCGGGGGCCTGATCTGGAGCCGCATGCAACGAACCACGTTCGAGAACGGCGTTACTCGCCGTTCCCGTTCGCGCCGTTTTCCTCTTCCGGAATGTGTTCGACCGAGACCACGTGCTCGTCCTCGGCGGTGTCGAACACGATCACGCCCTGGGTGGAGCGGCCGGCGACGCGGATGTCGGCCACCGGGCAGCGGATCAGCTGGCCCTTGTCGGTGACCAGCATGATCTGGTCGGCGTCCTCGACCGGGAACGACGCCACCAAATTGCCGTTGCGGTTGTTGACGCTCATCGCGACAATGCCTTTGCCGCCGCGGCCGGTGGTACGGTACTCGTAGGACGAGGTCCGCTTGCCGAAGCCGTTCACGGAGACCGTCAGCACCACCTGCTCGGCCGCCGACAGCTCGGCATAGCGTTCCTGCGACAGCTGGATCGCATCATTCGCCGTCTCTTCGCCTTCCGCCTCGACCGGCTCCTCGGCCGCGGTCTCGCCGGCCACCGCACGGCGCATCTTCAAGTACGCCGAGCGCTCGTCCGAACTGGTTTCGACATGGCGCAGGATCGACAGCGAGATCAGCTTGTCGGCCTCGGCCAGCGCAATGCCGCGCACGCCCATCGAGGTACGGCCGGTGAAGACGCGCACATCGGTGACCGGGAAGCGGATGCACTGCCCGCCGGCGGCGGTCAGCAGCACGTCGTCACGCTCGGTGCAGATCTGCACGTCGACGATCGCTTCGCCCTCGCCGAGCTTCATGGCGATGATGCCGGAGCGGCGGACGTCGACGAAGTCGGACAGCTTGTTGCGGCGAACGGTGCCGCTGGTGGTCGCGAACATCACGTCGAGATTGCCCCAGGAGGATTCATCCTCCGGCAACGGCATGATGGTGGTGATACGCTCGCCCTGCTCCAGCGGCAGGATGTTGATCAGCGCCTTGCCGCGCGCGTTTGGAGCTGCCATCGGCAGCCGCCAGACCTTCTCCTTGTAGACCTGGCCGCGCGAGGAGAAGAACAGCACCGGCGTGTGCGTGGAGGCCACGAACAGGCGCGAGACGAAATCCTCGTCGCGGGTCTGCATGCCGGCGCGGCCCTTGCCGCCGCGGCGCTGCGCCCGGTAGGCCGAGAGCGGCACGCGCTTGACGTAGCCGGCGTGCGACACCGTCACGACCATGTCCTCGCGCTGGATCAGGTCCTCGTCCTCGACCTCGCCTTCCTGCTCGATGATCACGGTCTTGCGCGGGGTTGCGAACTGCTGCTTCACCTCGGCCAGTTCGGTCTTGATGATCGCCTGAACGCGGGCGCGAGACCGCAGGATGTCGAGATAGTCGGCGATCTCCGCCGCGAGCTTGTCGAGCTCTTCGGAGATCTCGTCCCGCCCCAGCGCGGTCAGGCGCTGCAGCCGCAGGTCGAGGATGGCCTTGGCCTGCTCCATCGACAGCCGGAGCGTGCCGTCATCGTTGATGCGATGCCGGGGATCGTCGATCAGCGTGATCATCGCCTCGACGTCGCGCGCCGGCCAGTCGCGCGACATCAGGGTGTCGCGCGCGGTGTTCGGATCGGGCGAGGTTCTGATGACGCGGATCATTTCATCGATATTGGCGACCGCGATCGCAAGGCCGACCAGGATATGGGCGCGGTCACGCGCCTTGCCGAGCAGGAATTTGGTCCGCCGGGTCACCACCTGCTCGCGGAACGCAACGAAGATGGTGAGCAGGTCCTTCAGATTCATCGTCTGCGGACGACCGGAATCCAGCGCCAGCATGTTGGCAGGGAAGTTCGACTGCAGCGGCGTGAACCGATAGAGCTGGTTGAGCACCACATCGGGCACCGCTTCGCGCTTCAGCTCGATGACGACGCGATAGCCGTCGCGGTCGGACTCGTCGCGCAGATCGCCAATGCCCTCGATCTTCTTCTCTTTCACCAGGTCGGCGATACGCTCGACCATCGTCGCCTTGTTCACCTGATAGGGAATTTCGGTGATGATGATCGCTTCACGATCCTTGCGGATGGTGTCGATCGCCACCTTGCCGCGCATCACGATCGAGCCACGGCCGAGGTGATAGGCCGAGCGGATGCCCTGGCGTCCCAGGATGACGCCACCGGTTGGGAAATCCGGTCCCGGAATGATGTTGATTAGCTCGTCGATCGAAAGCGCCGGGTTGTCGATCAGCGCCACACAGGCGTCGACGACCTCGCCGAGATTGTGCGGCGGGATGTTGGTCGCCATGCCGACCGCGATGCCGCCGGCGCCGTTGACCAGAAGGTTCGGGAACCTGGCCGGCAGAACCGTCGGCTCCTGCTCGGAATTGTCGTAGTTCGGCTGGAAATCGACGGTTTCCATGTCGATGTCGGCGAGAACGGCGAGCGCCGCCTTCGTCAGCCGTGCCTCGGTATATCGATAGGCCGCAGGCGGATCGCCATCGACCGAGCCGAAATTGCCCTGTCCGTCGATCAGCGGCACGCGCAGCGAGAAGTCTTGCGCCATCCGGACCATCGCGTCGTAAATCGACTGGTCGCCGTGCGGGTGATATTTACCGATCACGTCGCCGACGACGCGCGCCGATTTTACGTACTTCTTGTCCGGCGTGTGTCCCTGCTCATGCATCGAGTAGAGAATGCGCCGGTGTACCGGCTTCAGCCCGTCGCGCGCATCGGGCAGCGCACGCGACACGATCACGCTCATCGCGTAATCGAGGTAGGACTTCTTCATCTCGTCGAGAATGGAAACGGGACGAATATCTGAGGGCACCGGCGGCTCGCCGGGCTTGTCGTCTTCGGGTTCGGACAAAGGGGAAATCCGGTCAGTTCTGCTGGGGAATCATATAGCGTATCGAGGGCCTGATAACCACCCTTACGCGGCTCCGGCAAGCCGTTTTTCCCTTCGTTTTTTCATGCACTTACCGGCGACATTGCAGGTTCCCGGCGGGCCTGCTCTGCGTGGCGAATGCGAGCTGGCGAAGACCGGGCGGAACCGGCTTCGCAATGCCCTCTTGCGCTCGGTTACTGGCCGAAGATCACCGCGTGCATGATCCGCCCGGGCATGAAGGTGAACAGGCCGGCAATGAGGAGCGCGCCGAAGAAAATGCCGATCATCGTGAACCTGTGGCGGCGGACATTGTGGCTTCGCGCGGCCGTCACGCCGAGCACCAGCATCGCCAGCGAGAAGATCGACAGCAGGTGGATCGGGCTCCAAGGGCCCAGCAGCCGGATCTGGTGGATCCAGAACGAGCTCCCGGCGACCACCAGCATCAGGATCACCCAGATCCAGCCGAGCGTCCGGTGCGGCAGCGTGCCCTTCGGTGCGGTGAGCTGAATCGAGCCGAGCACGAAGGCGGCCATCGCAGCGAAGGCATGGAGCGGGATCGCAGGCGCAGCGTCGAGCAATGGCGCGAGGCTCATGATGGCGGCCCTCGGGTGATGCGCGCGGCCAGGCATCGCTCGCCGCAGGCTGATGTAAATATCATTCACATAAGCCTGTGTCAAAGCACGGGGAACCGCGAAGGCCTTTCCAACAATCACGTAATATCAGATCGATACGAGATTATCCTCATAGTTCACACAAAGGACTTCCCTCGCACGTCGTACCGCCGCCCCGGGAAATATGATCTTCACGGGGGCGACTCCTGGCAGAATGTGGGAGGCACGATCCGGTCAGAACGGGATGTCGTCGTCCATATCGCTGTTGCGGCCACCTGCGGCGACCGCACGGCGTGGCGCCGAACTGACCGGTCCGGCCGAGCCGAAATCGCTGCCGCCATCATCGGAGAAGCTGCCGCCTCCGCCGCTACGCCCGTCGAGCATCGTCAGGTTGGAGTTGAAGCCCTGCAGCACGACCTCGGTCGAGTACTTCTCGACGCCGCTCTGGTCGGTCCATTTGCGGGTCTGCAACTGACCCTCGATGTAAACCTTGGCACCCTTCTTCAGGTACTGCTCGGCGACCTTGCAGAGACCTTCGTTGAAGATCACGACGCGGTGCCACTCGGTCTTTTCCTTGCGCTCGCCGGTGCCCTTGTCGCGCCAGGTTTCCGAGGTGGCGATCGACAGATTTGCGATCGGACGGCCGTCCTGCGTCCGCCGGATTTCCGGATCCTTGCCGAGGTTTCCAACCAGGATCACTTTGTTCACGCTTCCCGCCATCGCATCATCTCCACTCAAAAACCGGGCGCCGGACATCGGCCGCCACTCTCAACCTTCGCCACTTACATTGCAGGCGTCGTGGATGACCCTATACGCCGGCGCCGGCCCGACGCCTTTGCCGTCGCGCGGTTATCCACGATTATCGAGATCGAGATATAGCATCGCCGACGGCATTGTTCCAGTTTTGTTCACCACAACCTGCCGTAGCAGCCGGCGACGGCGTCGGCACGGCCGCCGGTCACCGGATCAGCGGTTGCCTCGCGGTGATCGTTCAGAAAAATAGCAACCAAATCAGCACCTTGCGCTGTCGGCACTTCTTCCGCGAGTGTTGCATTTGGGAGACGGCGTTTCCGGTTGAATCAGCGTATAGATTCCAACCATGGCGCGGGCGCTCGCGTCTGAGATCGTGCTTCGGGACCAGTTGGAAGCCGATTTGGGAAGCTGGGGATTGATGATGAAGAAGTTTTTGCTCGCGACCGTTGCTCTGATTGCGTTCGCCGCGCCGGCGGCGGCTGCCGATCTGGCTGCCCGCCCCTACACCAAGGCGCCGCCGATGATCGCCGCCGTCTATGACTGGAGCGGCTTCTATATCGGCGCCAACGGCGGTTGGGGTTCAAGCCACAATTGCTGGGATCAGCTCCCGGGCGGCACTTTCATCGGATCGGATGGTTGCCACGATGCGACGGGCGGCGTCGCCGGTGGCCAGATCGGCTATCGCTGGCAGGCCGGCACCTGGGTGTTCGGCCTCGAAGCGCAGGGCGACTGGGCTGACCTGAAGGGCAGCAACGGCAGCGCGATCTTCCCGGGCCTGTTCACCAACCAGAGCAAGATCGACGCGTTCGGCCTGTTCACCGGCCAGATCGGCTACGCGGTCAACAACGTGCTGCTCTACGCCAAGGGCGGTGCGGCGCTGACCGACAACCGCTTCAGCACCTACTTCACGCCGACAGGCGCGCTCGGCGGCCGCGCCACCGACACCCGCTGGGGTGGCACCATCGGCGCCGGCATCGAAGTCGGCTTCGCGCCGAACTGGACCGCTGGCATCGAATACGACCACCTGTTCATGCAGGACAAGACCTACAACCTCACCACCCCGAATGGCGCGCTGTTCAGCACCATCCGCGACCGCCAGGACGTCGACCTCGTCACCGTCCGCGTGAACTACAAGTGGGGTGGCCCGGTCGTTGCGCGCTACTGATCGCACGCAGCGGATCTGATCCCGACGAAAGGCCGGCGCTGTGCCGGTCTTTTTGTTTGCGCGATCGATTCGAATACTGAGCCGGATACCGTCCGCGCGACGGTTGATCTCCATCGAGCCAGCCTCGCGCCGGCTCTCCTATTGGTACGTACGCACCTCGCGCGCTCGTTTTCCGTGCATTGTGGTTTCCCGGTTACACAACCTCCGCGATCTCTGTGTAGAAACATGTGATCGTCACGCAATGCTGTGACGCTCTCTTCGAATGTTTGAAGTGACCACATGAAAATGGGCAATAGAAACGGGACTCGGACTTTGAAAATCAGGAATGTTTTGCTGGCATCGGCCGGCATGCTCGCACTGAGCGCTCTTGCACCCGCGTTGGCCGCCGACATGGCTGCACGCGCCCCCTACGTGAAGGCTCCGCCGCCGGCCGCGATCTACAACTGGACCGGCTTCTACATTGGCGGCTTCGGTGGCTATGCCAGCGAGGATTCCGGCAATCCGAAGATGGAAGGCGGCTTCGGCGGCGGCACCATCGGCTACAACTGGCAGGCCAGCAACATCGTATACGGCCTTGAGGCCGACGGCGCCTGGGCTGACGTCAATGCCTCCATCACCGGCTTCGGCATCACCGCGACGAGCAAGATCGACGCGCTGGGCACTGTGCGCGGCCGCCTCGGCTTCGCGGTCGACAAGGTGCTGTTCTACGGCACCGGCGGCTATGCCTGGATCGACAACAAGATTACCTTTTAGCGGCTTCGGCCTGACCACCTCACAGAGCCACTTCCACTCCGGCTGGACCGTCGGCGCGGGCATCGAGGCCTTCATCGCGCCGCAGTGGTCGATCAAGGGCGAGTATCTGTATCGCAGCCTGAGCAGCGAGGACTATTTCGGCGTGCCCTCCGGCGACCTCAACCTGCACAGCGTCCAGTTCGGCGTGAACTATCACTTCGGCGGCCCGATCGTCGCCAAGTACTGATTGAAGTACTGAGCTGAAGCGACCTTGAGACCACGGAAAGGCCGACGCCTCGCGTCGGCCTTTTTGCGTCTGGGAACCGGCCCTGCTGACGGCTGCTGCCATCGGGCAAACTATCCGTTGATGGATGCGACTCAACACTGGAAATCCGCCGCCGTTCTTCCTACGTTCCAGTCTTCTCACCCATCGGCGCAAGGTCCCGGCAGCACCGGCGATGCGCGCCCAAAAGGCGCCACATCATGCGCCCGGAATTGTCGCTATGGATGAAGTGCTCAAGGCGAAGCGCCAACAGACCGCCGGCGCCTCATCGCGCGCCATCACGATCCGCGGCGCGCGCGAACACAATCTGAAGAACATCGACGTCGAGATTCCGCGCGACAGACTGGTCGTGTTCACCGGCCTGTCCGGCTCCGGCAAGTCGTCGCTCGCATTCGACACGATCTATGCCGAAGGCCAGCGACGCTACGTCGAGTCGCTGTCGGCCTATGCGCGCCAGTTCCTCGAGATGATGCAGAAGCCCGACGTCGACCAGATCGACGGGCTGTCTCCGGCGATCTCGATCGAGCAGAAGACCACTTCGAAGAACCCGCGCTCGACCGTCGGCACCGTCACCGAGATCTACGACTACATGCGCCTGTTGTGGGCCCGCGTCGGCGTGCCCTATTCGCCGGCCACCGGGCTGCCGATCGAGAGCCAGATCGTCTCGCAGATGGTCGACCGCGTGCTGGCGCTCCCCGAAGGCACCCGCCTCTATCTGCTGGCGCCGGTCGTGCGCGGCCGCAAGGGCGAGTACAAGAAGGAGCTCGCCGAGTACCTGAAGAAGGGCTTTCAGCGCGTCAAGATCGACGGCACCTTCTATGAGCTGTCGGAGGCGCCCGCGCTCGACAAGAAATTCCCGCACGACATCGACGTCGTGGTCGACCGCATCGTGGTGCGCCCCGACCTTTCGCAGCGCCTCGCGGAAAGCTTCGAGACCGCGCTGAAGCTCGCCGAAGGCCTCGCCGTGATCGAATATGCCGACGCGCCTGCGGCGGCCGCGCAGGACGAGAAGAAAGAGGACAAGAAGAAGACCGCAAAGATCCACGACAAGAGCGGCCCCGAGCGCATCCTGTTCTCGGAAAAATTCGCCTGCCCGGTTTCGGGCTTCACGATCCCCGAGATCGAGCCACGCCTGTTCTCATTCAACAATCCCTATGGCGCCTGTCCCGCCTGCGGCGGCCTCGGCGTCGAGCAGCATATCGACGAGGACCTGGTCATCCCCGACAAGGAGCTGACCTTGCGCAAGGGCGCGATCGCGCCCTGGGCCAAATCGTCCTCGCCCTATTACATCCAGACCCTGACCGCGCTCGGCAAGCACTACAAGTTCACGCTCGACACCAAGTGGAAGGACCTGCCGAAGAAGGTGCAGGCCGCGCTGCTGCACGGCTCCGGCGACGACGAGATCAAGTTCTCCTATGAGGACGGGGTGCGCTCCTACGACACCAAGAAGCCGTTCGAGGGCGTCATCACCAACATCAACCGCCGCTACCGCGAGACCGAGAGCGAGTGGGCGCGCGAGGAGCTCGGCAAGTATTTCTCCGACGTGCCCTGCGCCGGCTGCAACGGCCACCGGCTGAAGCCCGAGGCGCTGTGCGTCAAGATCGGGGCTAAGCACATCGGCGAGATCTCGGAGCTCTCGGTCAGGCGCGCCGGCGAATGGTTCGAGACGGTGCCGGCGGCACTCAACGCGCAGCAGAACGAAATCGCCGCGCGTATTCTCAAGGAGATCCGCGAGCGCCTGACCTTCCTGCTCGATGTCGGCCTGAATTACCTGACGCTGTCGCGCTCCTCCGGCACGCTGTCGGGCGGCGAGAGCCAGCGCATCCGCCTGGCGTCACAGATCGGCTCGGGACTGACCGGCGTGCTCTACGTGCTGGACGAGCCGTCGATCGGCCTGCACCAGCGCGACAACGCCCGCCTGCTCGATACGCTGAAGCGGCTGCGCGACCTTGGCAACACGGTCGTCGTGGTCGAGCATGACGAGGACGCGATCCGCCTCGCCGATTATGTGCTCGACATCGGCCCCGGCGCCGGCATGCATGGCGGCCACATCGTGGCCGAGGGCACGCCCGACCAGATCATGCGCAACCCGAAATCGCTGACTGGCAAATATCTGACCGGCGAGCTGTCGGTTGCGATCCCGGACCGGCGGCCGCCGAACCACCGCCGCACCATCAAGGTGATCAACGCCCGCGGCAACAATCTGAAGAACGTCTCGGCCGAGATCCCGCTCGGCCTGTTCACCTGTGTGACCGGCGTCTCCGGCGGCGGCAAGTCGACATTGCTGATCGACACGCTGTACCGCGCGATCGCCCGCAAGCTGAACAACGCCAGCGAAGGCGCAGCACCTCACGACCGCATCGAGGGGCTCGAGCACATCGACAAGATCATCGACATCGACCAGTCGCCGATCGGCCGCACGCCGCGCTCCAACCCCGCGACCTATACCGGCGCCTTCACGCCGATCCGCGAATGGTTCGCCGGCCTGCCGGAGGCGAAGGCGCGCGGCTACGAGCCCGGGCGCTTCTCCTTCAACGTCAAGGGCGGCCGCTGCGAGGCCTGCCAGGGCGACGGCGTCATCAAGATCGAGATGCACTTCCTGCCCGACGTCTACGTCACCTGCGACACCTGCAAGGGCAAGCGCTACAACCGCGAGACCCTGGAGGTGCTGTTCAAGGGCAAGAGCATCGCCGACGTGCTCGACATGACGGTCGAGGAAGCCGCCGAATTCTTCAAGGCGGTGCCGCGCGTGCGCGAAACCTTCCAGACCCTGCACCGCGTCGGCCTCGACTACATCCATGTCGGCCAGCAGGCCACCACGCTCTCAGGCGGCGAAGCCCAGCGCGTCAAGCTGGCAAAAGAACTGTCAAAGCGCGCCACCGGCCGCACGCTCTACATCCTGGACGAACCCACGACGGGCCTACACTTCCACGACGTGGCAAAACTGCTCGAGGTGCTGCACGAGCTGGTCGCCCAGGGCAACACGGTGGTGGTGATCGAGCACAATCTCGAGGTCATCAAGACCGCCGACTGGGTGATCGACCTCGGCCCCGAAGGCGGCGACGGCGGCGGCGAGATCGTCGCCTGGGGCCCGCCCGAAGACATCGTCAAGGCACCGCGCAGCTACACCGGCAAGTTTTTGGCCCCGGTGCTGAAGAAGGCCAACAGCAAGCCAAGAAAGAGCAGCGCGAGCGAGGCGGCGGAGTAATGTTGGCCTGGTGAGCAAGCCGCAAATATTCATCTCGTTCGGAGATGACGGCGTGCCGTCCCGTGCGGCGGCGCGCGTCAGCGTCCCGGAAAGCGTTACGAGCAAAGCAGCGCTCTTGGCTACGCTTGCCGCGCAGCTCAAGTTTCCCGATTATTCTGGAACGAATTGGGATGCGTTCGAGGAGTGTATTCGCGATCTCTCGTGGTTGCCGCCCGGTCCAGTGTTGATTGCGCACGCTGACGTGCCGCTGATTAGTGATGCGCCGAACGCAATAACCTACGCTGCGATACTGAATGAAGCTGCACGCAAAATGTTGAGGTCGCAGGACCATCCGCTTTCGGTCGCATTTCCTCTCAAGCATCGCGAGCAAATCATATGGCTGCTTCGAGCCCACAGGACTGATTAGCAAGTGCCCGGATGAGCGAAGCGACATCCGGGACTGTCGGCCGAACAAATCAACTGCTCCCGCATGTCGCTTCACTCATGCGGGCTACAACAACCGCCTCTCACCTCCGCGCTACACCGCCCAATAATTCGGGTGCGTGTAGCGGTCGCCCCAGTCGAACGCGTCGCCGTCCAACTCGGATGGGCCGGTGCGCAGATCCTCCAGAGTCACCTCGGCCTCGAAGGCCTGCCGCTCGGGATCGAATCGCAGCGCGGTCCATCTGACGGGATAGTGGTGGTGGGTACTCAGCACGCCGCCGGTCTTGATGACGGCGTAGGCCACCGTTCCGCTCACCTTGTCGAGCATTAGCCGCTCGATCGATCCGAGCTTCGTGCCGTCGCGTCCGAACACGCAGACATGCTCGACGCGGTCGCTGGGCACCAAGGTATGATGCATGGCATCCTCCCTGTTTTCCCTTGTTCGGACGAGATTATAGCATTGGCGCACACCGGGCGTGCAGAGATCGTGTCTACCGCGGTGCGGCAAACCCGCCGGGTATCGCGTGTGGCATCAAGGAGCGTTTGCGCCGGTGTTCCCACATCCGTCATGGCCGGGCATAGCCGTCCGAAGGACGGCGTCGCTTCCGCTCGCCTACGTCCCGGCCATCCACGTCTTACTTGCTGCAGAAGCCAAGACGTGGATGCCCGGGACAAGCCCGGGCATGACGCGTGTTGGATGAATTGGCCAAACGGCCGGCACCGAATTCGCAGCACGATCGGTACATTACTCCGCCAGCACCGCCCTACTCCGTTCTTCTCAGAAACACGCCGAACGCCCTTGGCCCGTCGCCGACCTTGATCTCGCCGACCACCTTCAGCTCGGCGGCATCGATCACGCTGAGCGTGTTGCTCTCCCAGTTCGCGACGACGATGCGCTTGCCGTCGGCCGTCGCCTCGATGCCTTCGGGGTAATCGCCGACGTTGATCCGCTTCAATGGCTGCAAGGTCGCGAGGTCGAACACGCTGACCTTGCCGTCGTACTGGTCGGTGACGAAGCCGCGGCCCTGCGCCAGCGCCACCGCATAGGGGCGCAGGCCGACATGGACGCAGCCGAGCTCGCGGGCGGTCGCAATGTCGATCACGGAGACGTCGTTGGAGCCGACATTGGCGGTGTAGGCACGCTTGCCCTCGGCATCGATGGTGACGCCGAACGGGCGGGTGCCGACCTTCACGATCCCTCTCCGCTCCCGCGTCGAGGTATCGATGATCGAGACACTGTCATCGTCGCGGTCCGCCGAGAGCAGCAAGCGCCCGTCCAGCGTCACCGCGAGCCCGGACGGCGATGCGCCGACCGCGATGCTGGCGACGACCCGTTGTTCCCTGGCATCGATCACCCGTATCGCGGCGGCGTACCAGTCGGCGACATAGACCGTTGCCCCGTCGGGCGCGACCGCGATGCCGAGCGGACCGCCGCCGACATCGACCCGGCCGACCACCTTTCGCGCTGACGCATCGACCACGGTCAGCGCCTTGGCGTCGGGGCTCGTCACATAGGCAAAGCGGCCGTCATTGCTGACGGCGATGCCGGCCGGCTTGCCGCCGATCGCGATGGTGGCGACCGGCTTCGACGTCGCGAGATCGACCACCGTGAGATCGTCGCTGAGCTGGTTGGTGACGAACGCCTCCTCGGCATGCGCGGTGCCGAGGCCGAGCAGCGCCGCGACAACGATCGCCCGCATGCTCAGCTGCCGCTCTCGATCTTCTTCTTCAACGCCTCAAGGCCGGCGCGGTAGAGCCCGCTCACAGCCTTCACCGCGGCTTCGTCGCTCAGTTCCGGCGGCGGGTCGTTGTTCGGGAAGCCGCGATAGAACGCGCCGGTCCATTCCAGCTTCGTCTTGCCGCCGGGCGCCGGCGACAGCGACAGCGTCGAGGAATAATTGGTCACCGGCAGCACCTTCACGTCGACCGCCGTAATCCGGTACGAATAGCTCATCATCTCGGGCTCGTATTTGTAGAGCTCCTCGTCGACGGTGGCGCCGGGCGCCAAGGTCAGCCGCCGTGTGGCGCCGATCTCGTTGCCCTTCTCGCCTTCGGTCTTGCTGACGCCGGGAAGCCAGCTCATGTCCTGGAAATTGCCGATCACCGCCCACACCTTGGCCTGCGGCGCGTCGATCTCGATCGATTCCCGCACCTTCTGCCGGGTCGGCCCATGGGCCCAGGCGGCCCCCAGCACAGCCAATGCCGCCACCACGACGCCAGCCTTCGCGATCGCTCTCCTCATGTCGTCTCCCTGATCTGTCGGTCTGCCGCCAAGCGCGTGCCGAAGCTTATGGGTCGAGGTTTAGACCGGATCGAGGAGCCGCCGCTTGCACCAGAGCGAAGTCGCGGGCGCCGTCTTCCCCGGGAGGCAAGCCTCCCTCATTGCTCGCCGCCGCGACGAACCGCCTTGGAACCGTCGCAGAATTTCCGGACTGCCCCAAGAGAGAGCCCGGCAAGAATGCCGGGCCCCTGTCGTGCGGTTCTCCGCGTGCCTTCCGTCAAAACGAATGCGTACTGGCGAACTCGGTTGCATTTGTCCCGTTCAGCCATATTGCCGTTGCTGAATCGAGCTGGATGACGAAATACGCGCCATTCTGGTAGCTGTGTGAAAGCAGCAATTCGTTCGAATTGATGAGGCTGCCGACGGGTCCGATGAAGCCGACACTGTCGCGCACGTTGAAGTCCTGGACGACCTGAATCCCCGTTGTGCCGCCGACATAGTAGGTGTTGGTGCCGGTCGAGGTCCCCGCGCCTCCGCCGTCGCCACCGAAGTAGTAGTTGACGCCGGTGCCGCCGTAAAAAATGTCGTCTCCGGCACCCCCGATCAGAACGTCGACGCCGTCGCCGCCGAACATCGTGTCGTTGCCGGTGCCGCCGTAGGCGTAATCATTGGCGCCGTTGCCGTACAACCAGTCGTTTCCGTCGTCGCCGATCAGGATGGACGTGCTGTTGTCCAGGGCGACGAGGGTATCGTTGCCAATTCCTCCATAAGCGGAGACCGGAGACGAAGCCGCCCCGCCGATGTAGATGTAGTCGTCGCCTGCATCGCCCAGCGCCACGTCGGTACCGAGCGTGTACGCCCCGGCAGTGCCGGTCAGGAGCACGTCGTTTCCTGTCCCGCCATACATGGTGTCTCCCTCGGCGCCGCCATAAAGCCAATCGTTGCCGCTCCCGCCGAACAGGACATCGTATCCGTCACCGCCGAACACGACGTCATTGCCGTTGCCGCCGTACAGACCGGGAGTGCTGGTCACTCCGTTAATACCGATGATGTTGCCACCGGATTCGTTTCCGGCGTCTCCGTAGAGAGTGTCCGATCCATCACCGGCCAGGATGGCATCGCGGCCTCCGCCGCCGTAGACCATGGAATTCGTGCTTCCAGTGCCGCCTGTACTGTTGGTCGCGTAGTCGTCGCCTTCTCCGCCGTACACGTATTGGACGTTCGAAACCGTCGTATAGAAGAAGATCGCGTCGTTTCCGTCGCCGCCATAATAGTTGCCGTACGTGGTGCCACCGAATGCGGCGCTCAGGTAATCGTCGCCCTCACCACCTTCCCAGTACGCGAAGCCCGGAACGCTCGATTCGAGGTGGTCGTTGCCCCGGCCACCATAGAGATGGTTGTACCCAGCGGATGCCAAAACCGTGTTATTGCCGCTATCCCCGTAAAAGTCCGTCATCAAATCATTCCCCATTGCCGCAGAAAAATTGAAAATTGAGGCAGCACAGCTGCCAAGCTGCCGTGAAGTCATGGCCCAGTGTCAAGCTATCAAACGGGATGAGACGTCGAGGTCATGCTGATGACAGCAGCGTTCGTCATCCATGCTCGGAGGCCAGAACGTAGGTCCAGTCGCAGCTACGGCCTCGTCCGCGTGGCCGTCAGCACCGGGCCGCTGGTCGTCTGCGGTAGATTGTCACCCTCACTCCGCGATTGCCGCCTCGACGAACCCTTTCGGGTCGTCGCAGAATTCGCGCATGACCTTGTAGTGATCCGTGTCCCTCAGGTTCACCGGCTCGAGCCCGTACTTCGTCAGCCGCAGCAGCGTGGCGTTCGGATAGGCCATCAGGACAGGCGAATGCGTGGCCATGATCACTTGGCAGTGGCCGCTACAGTTCATCCGATGCAGCAGCTTGAGGAACTCGATCTGGCGCGCGGGCGACAGCGCCGACTCCGGTTCATCGAAGATGAAGATGCCTTGCCGCTGGCAGCGCTCCTCGAAGAAGCGCAAAAAGCCCTCGCCATGCGAATGCGATAGAAAGTCGGCATAGGGGCTAGCGACGGAGTCGAGATATCTGGCGACCGAGAAGAAGCTCTCGGCGCGGAAGAACCAGCCTTTGGTGATTTTCGGCAGCCAGCTCGCGCGGAGCGCGGTCGCAAGCGAGCCGCCCATCTTCTCGACCGCGTTGCCGTGATCGACCGGCATGTAGCCCTTGCCGCCGCCGGCGTCGTCATAGCCGGCCATCACGGCGATGCCTTCCAGCAGGGTCGACTTGCCGGTGCCGTTCTCGCCGACAATGATGGTAACAGCCTTGTCGAAGCTCAGCTCGAAATCGTCACGCCGCAGCGGCAGCACGAATGGGTAAGTCTCGCGGTCCGCAATCCGCGCGGGGTCGAGCCAGACCCGCCGCAGGTATGGCGCGGGCATGTTGATCGGGCGGTTTCGTCCTCTGGCCATTCGTCCTGCCTCCCAACGCTCAGCGGCGGCGAAAACCAAGGTTTCAGATCGACGCAGCATCGTCAAGAACATAACAGGAACAATATAATCGCTAACGCGCGCCGCCGCCTCGCGTCGCGGCCCTGTCGCGCGCATGCCAGTTGGGGAACCCCGGCCATATTTTGGCCATGGCCCATTTCTTAAAGGCCTGAGCGGGCCATGTCCCGCCTCGTGAGCGCCGCCGGACCGATGCGGTCCCTTCGCTACCAAACGCAGATCGTCGCTGCGCCCCTCCCCACACCAAGGATGGTCTGCCAACAACAAGAAGGACTTTTGTATGCGTAAACTCCTGACTGCGGTTGCCGTGTTTTCGGCCCTTGCTTCTTCTGCCGCCGAAGCCCGCGGCCATCACCGTCATCGCCATCATGCACATTCCGGCCGTCCAGCGGCGTGGTGCGGATGGTTCATGCGCACCCAGGTCGGTAGCGATCCGGGTCCGCAGTTCAATCTGGCACGATCCTGGACGCGATACGGCAGCAATGCGGGTGGCCCTTCGGTCGGCACGATCGTGGTTTGGCGTCACCACGTCGGCAAGATCGTAGGCCAGCAGAACGGTCAGTGGATCGTACAGAGCGGCAACGACGGCCATGCCGTGCGCACGCGGCCGCGATCAATTGCCGGCGCGATTGCGTTTCGAAACGCATACGCTTCGTTCTAAGGAACCGTGGTGGCATTCCTCGCCGGTATACGAACCGTTCATAACAGCTGCCTACGCTGAGCGTGGGCTTCGCCCTGAGGCCCTCAGACGGGCGTCGTCGCCTGAGTTGACCAGGCGGCGGCGCTTGCCCTGTGGCCTCTCCGATCAAGTTGCGCGCGCGGTGGTGGCAGCCTGAGAAGCCGTAATATGCCTGGACGTCGTGATCGCGGCGAATGTCACCGCCAGGCCAAATACAATTGAAAAAACGATCAAAGCAAAACGTGGCGTCATCGACGAGCCTCCTACCCCAGGACGCCCCCCTTCTCGCAATTCTAGAGCGGGATGGGGTTAGGTTGAATCGATTTGGGATTCCCAAATCGGTGTGTTTCTGATTCACCATGCTGACTGGGTTGGAGGCCAGCATGGATGGGCAAGCCTTATTCTCTGGATCTTCGCAAGCGAGTCGTGTCGGCGATCGAGGGCGGGATGTCTCGCAATCAGGCGGCCAAGCAGTTTGGGGTCGCGATCAGCACCGCAATCGGTTGGATGCAGCGGGTCGAGGAGACCGGCAGCGTTGAGCCTGGCCAGATGGGCGGTCATAAGCCGAGGGCGGTTTCGGGAGACCACGCGGCTTGGCTGTCGCAGCGGATCAAGGACGGCGATTTCACTATACGGGGGCTCGTTGCCGAGCTTGCTGGACGCGGCCTGAAGGTCGACTATCACTCGGTGTGGGACTTCGTGCATGCCGAGAAGCTAAGCTTCAAAAAAAAGCGTGGCGGCTGGCGAACGGGATCGACCCGCGGTCGCGCGGCGGCGAGCCCAGTGGACAAAATATCAAGGGCGCGTCGAAGCTGAGCGGCTCGTCTTCATCGACGAGACATGGACCAGAACCGATATGGCGCCTTTGCGTGGATGGGCACCGCGCGGGCACAGACTTCCTGCCACGGTTCCCCACGGTCGCTGGAAGACCATGACCTTCCTGGCGGCCCTGCGCCATGACCGGATCGATGCGCCATGGTTCATCGAGGGGCCGATCGATGGCGTGAGCTTTCGCACCTATGTCGAGAAGGTTCTTCTGCCTGTCCTTCGACCCGGCGATATCGTCGTCTTGGATAACCTCGGTAGCCACAGGAGCAAAGCAGTTCGCCAACTCATCCGTTCGGTCGGCGCCAAACTCTTCTTCCTGCCCAAATACTCGCCCGACCTGAACCCGATCGAACAGGTCTTTGCCAAGCTCAAGCATCTGCTCCGCAAAGCTGCCGCGCGAACCGTCGACGCGGTCTGCGCCGCAATCGGCCACGCACTCGACGCCTTCACCCCCGAGGAATGCGCCAATTACCTGAAAAATTCAGGCTATCGAACTTAATGCCATCACGCTTTAGTCGGCCGCAGGCTTTCGTTTCAAGCGCGCTGCGGCGCGCAAGCGGGTTACGCCGTTTGCGACTTTCGTTGCAGAGCACGCGCGCGGGCCGCTCGCGCGAAGGCGGCTCGCGCTACGCCGCGCAGACCTTCGTCAGCGCAATCGACCTCTACATCAACATCCATGCGCGCAGGCGCATGGTAGCGCCCCTGCCACTGAGTTGCCCGACGGCGCAAGCCCCTCGCAGCGAAAATATTTCGGTTTATCCGCATACCCAACTCAGTGTATGGTCTGCCCGTCTCACCCGATCGAGGGGCGCTTCGCGGTCGTCACGAACGCGGCGTGGGATGCGGTGGACGCCGAGTGTGTGACTGACGAGAGCACGCGGAGCGGACGGTGAAATCGTGTGGTCCTGACGCCCTAGTGGCCGGTGTCCCCTTGCGAAACGCGAACGCGTTTCTGCGACGGCGGTGACAAACAAGCCAAGTCTCGCCGGGGAGAGCACGTATAAGCCGTAGCCCATCGCGCAGGGAAAGCCGGATTGCTCCGGTTACACCTGTGGTCCTACCCCCGAGCTTTCTACCTTTTGCTCGGGGCCCATGGGTGCGATCGGCACCCGGCTTTCCCTGCGCCCTCTGTTCAAGAGGGCGGAACGAGAAGCAAAGCTCGGACGATTCATGTCGCGAGAATGCGAAGCCGCGTCCTCACCACATCTGTCATCGCCCGGCTCGACCGGGCGATCCAGTACGCCGCGGCCTCTCGGTTCAAGCACAGGTGCCTCTGGAATACTGGATCACCCGCATGCGCGGGTGATGACACCGAATGCTTGGCTGTCTGACAGGTTGAATCAGCTTTGAATCCCGTCATCCTGAGGAGCGCGAAGCGCGTCTCGAAGGATCGACGGCCACCGGCCGGGCCGTACATCCTTCGAGGCTCGCTCCGCTCGCACCTCAGGATGACGGGATTGATTGTCGTCTCGCTGCGACGCCTCGATCGAGACAACGCACCCCGCCCCTAAGGCCGCTCCGCCTCTTCCAGCACCTCGAGTGCGAGCTCCATCGTCATCAGCACCGGATTGTCGCCGCGCACCAGATGTCCCTCGGCGATGCCGCCGAGATAATCGACCAGCGCGATGTCGAGCTCGGCGTGCAGACGGCCATCCGCATCAGGCGCGATCTCGCCTGCGGTCACCGCAAGCTCGGTCGCGAATGGCACCACGCTGTGGCCGTCGGTGAAGATGGCGCCGATGGTCGAGCCGACACCGCCATGCAGCCGCGCGCGCAAAATGCCGTGCTGGCGGCAAAAGCCTTCCAGCGCGCAGGCAAAATCCTGGTTCGGCCGCAGCCGCAACGCGTAGGCATGGCGCGTGGTCTTCGCCCCGCGTGGCTCGGTTGCGACGGGGCCGAACAGCTTGAAATTGGTCTCGCTGTCGGGCTCCGCCAGAAACGTCGCGCCGTCGATCCCGAACGCATTCACCTCGAACGGCTCGGCGACGATGGTCTCATCCGGCAGCATGTGGCCGCCGTTGAAGCGGCCGTCGGCCTCGGTCCACAGGCCATGACAGTGAAAGAACGGCGCGCCGTCGCGTTCGCCGAAGGTCAGCGCCGCGAGCTTGAGCCGCGTCACGCCGTCGGGACGGAACGCGTCGCTGTAGAACGCGGCATTGACGCCGTCCTTCGACAGCGCCGGCATCACGTAGGCGAACGGGCCGAGCGCGCCGGCCTTCGCGCTCAGCACGCCGCCGGCAAATCCTTCCGCCGCAAAGCCGCGGCGCACGGCCTCGAGCAAGGGAATGCCGGCCTCCAGCACGAATGAAAAGGCGCGGCCGCGCGCGGCGACCCACTGGATGCGCTCGGGGATGGGAGCGCCAGGCTGGGCGATGCTGCGCATCGCCTCAAGCGCCCGTCGATTTGGCAATCACCTCGAGCAACCCGCGCGCCTCGAGCTCGTCGCGGATCAGTCGCTTCGGCACCTTGCCGTAACCGGACTTCGGCAGCGCCTCCCAAAAGAAGAAGCGCTTCGGCATCTTGTAGCGCGGCACTTTTGGCGCGAGATACGCCGCAAGCTCCGCCTCGCCGACGGCCTCGGTGCCCTCGCGCGCGACGCAGACGGCGACGCCGACCTCGCCCCAGAACGGATCGGGCACGCCGAGCACCGCGACCTCGCCGACCGCGGGATGGCTCAGCAGCTTCTCCTCGATCTCGCGCGGATAGATGTTGGAGCCGCCGGAGATGTACATGTCGGAGGCGCGGCCGGTGATGTAGACAAAGCCCTCCTCGTCGATGTGGCCGAGATCGCCGGTGCGGAACCAGCCGTCGCGAAACGCCTTCGCATTGGCCTCGGGGTTGTCGTAATAGCCGGCGAATACGCCCGGGCCGATCACGCAGATCTCGCCGGTCTCGTGCGGCTTCAGCTCGCACCCCTCGTCGCCCTGGATCGAGACCTGCATGCCGGTGCGCTCGAAGCCGCAGGTGCCGATCCGCGCATGCGGCCCGTCCGCGGGATCGTGCAGGCCGGGCGGCAGCACGGTGATGTTGCCGGTGACCTCGCCGAGCCCGAAATACTGCACCAGCACACCGCCGAGCTTGCTCAGCGCCGCCTTCTGGTCCTCGCGATACATCGGCGCGCCGGCATAGATGATGTAGCGCAACGAGGAATGATCGTGCTGGTCTACAGCGGGATGCTCGACCATCATCTTCAAAATGGTCGGCACCGTGAACATGTTGCTGACGCGGTGCCTGGCGATCAGGCGGAACGCCTCGGCGATGTCGAATTTCTCCGACGGCAGCAGGATGGTCGGCACGCCACGCGCGGTCTGCACCAGCTGATGCACGCCGGCGCCATGCGACAGCGGTGCCACCACCAGCGAGGCGTCGTGTTCGGTGGTGCCGGGCATCAGGTCGGCGAGATGGTTGGTGATCACGAAGGCCATCTGGCCGTGGGTCAGCACCGCGGCCTTGGAGCGGCCGGTGGTGCCGGAGGTGAAGAAGAACCAGCAGGGGTCGTCGTACTCGACCGCTGTGTTCTCGACCGCAGCACCGGCATGTTTGGCGATGACGTCACCGAGCGTCGCCTCGCCGAACGTGCCCTCCTCGCCGATCCGCCAGACGAATTCGAGCGCGGGATTGGCGGTCGCCTTGGCGTGCTCGGGGAAATCGCTGTGGCACAGAAACGCCTTGGCGCCGGAGGCTGCCGCCAGATAGGCGACCTCGTTCGGCATCAGGCGGAAATTGGTCGGCACCCAGACCGCGCCGAGCCGGAAGGCCGCGAACATCGACCAGAACATCTCGTCGCAGTTCTTGGAGTGCACCAGGATACGGTCGCCCTTGACGATGCCGCGGGCCGCGAGCGCCGCGGCCAGCGCCGAGACGTTCTGGTCGATATGGCGCCACGACCAGGCCTTCTCGTTCCAGATGAAGCCGGGCCGATCGCCGTGGCGGCGGGCGTTCTGGGTCAGGATGTAGGCGAGGTTCATCACCCGGCGCGACACCCGCGCGATCCCGCCGCGCGGCGCGGTCGAAGCCTCCTCGCTCATTGCTGCCCCGCCAACACGCACAACAGACTGGGCAGGATCAGGACGGTCATCGGGTCTTTCCTCGGTCAGAACCGGGCGTCTTCAAGCGCCGCAAGGGGATGGTGCTGGTCCGGTTTATCGCCAAGCCGCAGCCTTCGGCAAGGCCCGCCGGGCGCAGCGCCATGATACCGCGGCGGCGGTCAATCCGTTGGTCTTGGGCCGGACCGCTACTGCGGATGCCTGGCCAGTTCCTGCTCGCTCAGGTTCCAGTCCTGCCAGAGCTGCAACGCGCCGATTATGGCGACCAGCGCGCCGAGCAGGATGTGCCAGAACTGCAGCGCCTGATCTTCGGAGTAGCCGAAGACCAACGGCGATGCCATCAGCCAGAGGCCGAGCAGGATGCTCGCCACCTCCTCCCAGCGATGCAGCGCGACATATTCGAGCTGGGAGACGCCCAGTACCAGCATGCCGACCATGAAGCTGTTGAGGACGAGATGGCTGCGCTCGATATCGACGGCGCCGCTGACCTGCATCGGAAACCAGGGCGAGACCATGATCAGCACGCCGAGCAGCATGCCGACCCAGTCCTCCCAGGGGCGGTGTGTGTTGAAGAAGCGATTACCCGACATGACCAACCTCCTTGCGACAAGGGGCATACGTCAGCGGCCACTCCATATCAGTCGACCATCCGGCCGCATCAGGCGCGTATGTCTGATATCAAACCTAATCGAACCGTATCGGCCCGCAAGGCCCTGGCGGCTGTGTGCGGCGCGGCAGAAGCGCCGGCCGACCGCCTTGAATCTCACCGTGCCCCGCCGAGGCGCTCCAGCGCCTCCTGGGCGGTCTTGAGATCCGGACGCAGTTCGAGCGCCCTGCGGAAATCGGCCGCGGCCCCCTTCTTGTCGCCAAGCTGCATCTTGCCCAGCCCGCGGTTGCTCCAGGAATAGGCGTCATTCGGATCGTATTGCAGCGCCTTGTCGTAATCGGCGATCCCGCCCTTGATGTCGTCCTGATAGAGGCGGATCAGGCCGCGGTTGCGCCAGCCGCGCGCGTCCGTCGGCGCAATCCGCGCGGCCTCGCCATAGTCGGCCGCGGCGCGGTCGAGCTGATTGATGTCGCGATAGACATTGCCGCGGTTGATATAGGCGAGCACGTTGGGCTCGAGCTTGATCTCGGTGGTGTAGTCGGCGATCGCATGCGCCGCATCGCGCTTGCGGAAATAGGCAAAGCCCCGATTGCCATAGGCGATAGCGAGCTGCGGATCGTACTGGATCGCGAGGCTGAAATCGGCCAGCGCACGGTCGAGATCGCCCTTGGTAGCCCAGGCGTCGCCGCGATTGTTGTAGGCCAGCGCGAAGGTCGGATCGATACGGATCGCCTCGTCGTAGTCGGCCATCGCATGATCGAGATCGCGCTTGAAGGCGTAGACGCGGCCGCGATTGGAATAGGCGCAGGCGTAGGCAGGATCGAGCTTGATCGCCTCGTTGAGGTCGGCGAGCGCGGCGTCGAGCTCGCGCTTCTCGGTCAGGCCGTGGCCGCGGTTGCAATAGGCCCCGGCCAGCCGCTTGCCGGTCTCGGTCTTGCCGTCGATCACGGCGTTGCAAGCCGTCACACGGTCGCCGGGCGCCGTCGTCAGGCCGACGCAGGCCTGCCAGTTCGGATCGTCACCGGCGGCGGCTTGCGGCGGATTTGGCAGCGTCAGGGCGGCGCCGAGCAATGCGGCGGTCAGGCAGGCCAAAATGCGCATAGCGTCAATCCACAAATGCCAATTTGCGGGTTGGTCGCGGCTTTGCACCGGCGGGTTCACGCGCTTAGATCAGGGCCTGTGAATCAACCGGGATTTTGCGATGGCTGCCGTCCGCGACAACAAGGCCGAGAGGCGCTTCGAGCTCGACACCGAGGGTGGTCTCGCCATTGCGAACTACCGGCGGACGCCGTCAGCCGTGATCATCACCCATACCGAGACGCCCCGCGCCCTGCGCGGCCGCGGCATCGCCTCGGAGCTGGTCAAGGGGGCGCTGGAGCTGATCCGCGCCGACGGCCACAAGGTGGTCGCCGGCTGCGGCTTCGTGGTGGACTATCTCGGTAAGCATCCGGAATATGCGGATCTCGCGGGCTAGCGCCCCACCCGTCAGACGATCTTGATCGACATGTCCGGCAAGCCCTCGAGCTTGCAAAGCAGCACGTCGCCCTTGACGACCGGGCCGACATTCTCCGGCGTGCCGGAATAGATGATGTCGCCGGCCTTCAGCTCGAATGCCTCGGACAGCTTTGCGATCTGCTCGGCGACGCTCCAGATCATGTTCTTCAGATCGGAGCTCTGCCGCACCGTACCGTTGATCGCGAGCGAGATCGCGCCTTGCGTGAAGTGGCCGGTCTTGCTTGCCGGATGGATCGGCCCGAGCACCGCCGCGTGGTCAAAGCTCTTGCCGATCTCCCACGGCTTCTTCTCCGCGGCCATGCCGTTCTGCAGATCGCGCCGCGTCATGTCGAGCCCGAGCGCGTAGCCATAGACGTGATCGAGCGCCTTCTCGGCCGGGATATTGGTGCCGCCGGATTTCAGCGCCGCGACCAGCTCGACCTCATGGTGATAGTTCTTGGTCAGCGACGGATAGGAATGGTCGGCGACAATGCCGATCGCAACATTCTGGATCGCGTCGGTCGGCTTCTGGAAGAAGAACGGCGGCTCGCGCGTCGGATCGGAGCCGCGCTCGATCGCGTGCGCCGCATAGTTGCGGCCGATGCAGTAGATGCGGCGGACCTGGAACACCTCGGCCTCGTCGACGATCGGGATCGTCACCGCCGGTACCGGAAATATCGCCTTCGGTCCGGCCTGCGCGTGGGCCGGCGCGGATTGAGCGGCGGCGCCGGCGAGTGCGAAGGCGCCGGTCGCAAGCATGGTCCGGCGGTCGAGATCTGTCATGGGAGTTCTCCTTGTTGTTGGCTGATCTATAGATGTTCGCCGCCCCATAAAAAAGGGCCCGCGCTGGCGCGGGCCCTGGCCGTGTGCGGGATGATGATCCCGTCAGTGCTTGATATCAGGAGGCAGCTTGCCGCCATTGGCCGCGAGCTTGCCCATCACCTGCTTGTGCAGCCAGATGTTCATGCTGGCGGAATCGCTGGTGTCGCCGGAATAGCCGAGCTCCTTGGCGAGCTCCTTGCGGGCCGACAGGCTGGAATCGATGTCGAGCGCCTTCATCAGGTCGACGATCGAGGTCCGCCACTCGAGCTTCTCGCCCTTCGCGGCGACCGCCTTGTCGAGGATCGGGGCGACGTCAACGGACTGGGCGGGCGCCGCACCGGCGGGCACTGCGGCGGGAGACGGCGACGTGCTGCCGGATCCACCGGCGGGAGCTGTGCTGGTGCCGCCAGCGGGCGCGGCACTCGCGCTGCTGCCGAAGATCGCGCCCATGATTTTTCCGAAAATGCTCATCGTTCGCTCCCAAGAGAGTTGAGATGTGAAGGCCAGACGGCGCTGGGACGCCTGACCGAGGTCGCCGATAAAGTGTATCGCCCCCACCATAGCCTGCCAATGCGACATTTCACTTAAGCGTGAGTGCTTTTGGCGCGGTTTGGGAGTAGCCTCAATGCACAGTTCGCGACACGGCCAGTTCCCTGCTTTGTCTTTCGCGTCTGGCTTGATCGTGATCGCTTCGAGAGGCGGTACGTTTGTGCCCGCGTGCCGGGCGAAAAATGCGACCGTCCAGGGGGAGACAACGACCATGGCCACTCAATACCAAGGCAATGTCACATCGATGACGCAGAGCGGCGCCGCATCTGCGCCTGTCATCCGCACCATCGGCCTGTCCGATTTGCATCATGCGCTGCGTCTCGGCTGGGAAGACTTCAAGGCGGTGCCAAGCCACGCCATCATCCTGTGTCTGATCTATCCCGTGCTCGGCCTCGTGCTGGCGCGCACGGTGCACGGTTATTCCGTGCTGCCCCTGCTGTTTCCGCTGGCCGCGGGCTTTGCCCTGCTCGGCCCGTTTGCCGCGATCGGTCTTTACGAGATGAGCCGCCGCCGCGAGGATGGCGGGGAAGCATCGGCATGGGATGCCCTGGAGGTATTCCGTTCGCCGTCGTTCGGCGCGATGCTCGGGGTCGGAACGCTGCTCTTCGCGCTGTTCGTGACCTGGATCGCGACCGCCCAGGCGATCTACACGGCGGTGTTCGGCTATGAGACCGCCGCCAACATTCCCGATTTTGCCGCGCGCGTGCTGACCACCCCGCAAGGCTGGTGGCTGATCGTGGTCGGCTGCAGCGTCGGCTTCCTGTTCGCGCTCGTGGCGCTGTGCATCAGCGTGGTCGCCTTCCCCATGATGCTCGACCGCCAGGCAACCGCCGGCGAAGCGATGGTGACGTCGATGCGCGCCGTGGCGCAAAACCCGGTGCCGATGGCCGCCTGGGGCCTGATCGTCGCGGTGCTGCTGCTGCTGGGCTCGATCCCGTTCTTCCTCGGGCTTGCCGTCGTGATCCCGCTGCTTGGTCACGCCACCTGGCATCTCTATCGCGAGGTCATCGTCAAGGATCCGAATGCGCGGCCGGTGATTCCCGAGCCGCGCGAGCGTAAGCCCGCCGCGGACTTCCCCGCCAACCTGTTCCCGTGGCGGCGCAGCGATCGCGGGTAAGCGCTGGCGGAACGTGAACTCGTGAACGTCAAAGCAACCGCCGGCCGATGCTTGGCCGGCGGTTTTGTTGTCCTGACCGTCAAATGGACGTGAGATCGGCGTGGCATTTGCAACGCCAACTGAGATAGATCGATTGATCAAGAGCCTTGTTTTGGCCGCTGTTGCCGCGAACATACCGCCGGATTCCGCGACCAACCTATAACATCGCAGACTCCGGAGTGAATTGCCTGATGACCTCTCACCTTTCCTTTCGCACGCTCGCCATCGGCGCATGGCTCGTGACCTCGACGGCGTCCGCGCTCGCCGCCCCGTGCGGCACGGGCACGTTCGAGTCCTGGCTCGACGATTTCAGGAAGGAGGCTGCGGCGAAGGGCATTTCGCAGAACGCGATCCAGGCCGGGCTGAATGGTGTCACGCAGGACAAGGCGATCCTGGCGCGCGACCACTCGCAGCAGGTGTTCAGCCAGACGTTTGAGCAGTTCTCGGGCCGCATGGTGCCGCCGCGTCTCAACCGCGGCTCCGACATGATGAAGCGCTACGGCTCGGTGCTGTCGCGCATCGAGGAGGCCTATGGCGTGCCGGGCGAAATCCTGGTCGCGATCTGGGGGCTGGAGACCGATTTCGGCGTCAACACCGGCAAGTTTGCGACCATACGCTCGCTGGCGACGCTCGCCTATGATTGCCGCCGCTCCGACATGTTCAAGGCCGAGCTGATGGATGCGTTGCGCATCGTCGAGCGCGGCGATCTCGCGCCGCAGGAGATGCGCGGCGCCTGGGCTGGCGAGCTCGGCCAGACCCAGTTCATGCCGTCGTCCTACATCAAGTTCGCGGTCGACTTCGACGGCAACGGCAAGCGCGATCTCCTGCGCAACGTGCCCGACGTGCTGGCGTCGACGGCGAATTTCCTGAAGAGCCATGGCTGGAAGCAGGGCAAGGGCTGGGAGCCCGGCAGCGAGAATTTTACGGTGATCCAGCAGTGGAACAAGAGCGAGATTTACGCTCGAACGATCGGCTTCTTCGCGACCCAACTCGCCAAGGCGCCATAGCGCTTTGGAGTTCGCACCGGCTTGCGTGGCGGCGAGCCAGGAACGACAGCCAAGACGAGAAGCCCGAACTTCGGCGCAGGTTCGATCAGCGCCGGTCCTGCCTGGATGAATCAAAAAGGGCCGATCGCCCCAGGCAATCGGCCCTTATCGCCACGATCAAAAGCTTACTTCGCCATGCTGGCTTCTGCGGCCTTGCTGAGGTGCGCGCCGCAAGCGCCCCACTTGTTGTTCAGCATCGCGTCCTGGGCGAGCGAGACTTCCTTCTCCGCCGCGAATTTGACCTCGTTGTCGGCCATAGCTTCGACAGCGGCTTCGGTCTTGCCGAGGTTATCACCGCTGCAGCCGAGGCCCGCATGATGACGATGCGCGGCCTGAGCGGGAGCGACGGCGTAAGCAACGGCAGCTACAGTGGCTGCTGCGATCAATGTCTTGATCATGAGATGTTCCATCTTTTGTTCTTGAACAGAAACCAGCGTGATTGCGGAATCTGCAGAACGATTTATCGCTGTTCCCGGCAGCGTTCAGAATGAACTTCGTGCGATCCAAATGTGATGAGCGTTGCGCGCGGATCGCGCATGCGTTGCATAGTGTTTTGATTACATGTCCGTAAGGAAGCGCCGCCGCGTTAGCTTTGCTGCAGCTGTTCACTTCAACCGAAGTGCGTTTCCGGTAATCAGCAATTCGATCTGCGCAACATGCCGATCGAGAGCCAAATATGAAGCAGCCACAAGATCGAATTACCTCTCGGGTCAATGCGACCGATTGACGCTGCAATCATTCAGCGCCATCAAGATGATACAATGAACTATTGATCATTCTTACGTCACGATTCTGTATGCGACGCATGGAACACATCGACGTGATCCGTCTCTAATGGGCGCGCTAGAAGTTGATTGAACGGTCTTTAATTACCACATGAGCAAAGTCTTTAGACGCGCTGAAATTCTATTAACCTACTGATCTCAGGAATATTTATCCGGGAGATTCAGCTCCTACGGAACGTCCGTCCGCAGGCCTGCCCCGGATGCCCGGAACGGTTAATCGAAACTTACCTCCGCCATGCGTTTTGAGCTTAGCTGCATCGCACCATTGGAACTACCGCGCTGCACCATATCATCTATATTCACTTCAACGATGAGGCGTTGAAAAGCTGAATCGGAACTACTAGGAGACTACCATGTTGCTCTCGCTCATCCGCATGATCCAGGCTTTCCGGGATTATCAGCGCAATGTCAGCGAACTGTCCCAGCTCAGCGATCGCGAACTGGCCGATATCGGCCTCGACCGCTCGGACATTCCGCGCGTTGCCGCCGGTACCTACAACGGCTAATCGGCCGCAAGCCATCTGATGAACGGATAACGCCCGCTCCTGCAGCGGGCGTTATCGTTTCTAGAGCGTTTTCGAGCGAAGCGGATACCGGTTCGCGTGAAGAAAACGCGTCAAAACAAGAATCTAGAGCTCCGTTCCGATTCCATCGGAACGGAAAGAGTTCTAGCGCGGTTTCAGATGCATATGGAATCAAAACGCGCTAACGCTGCGCGATGACACCGCATCAATCCTCTTCCCAATCCGTGCACATCGTGGGCGCGGGGCTCGCCGGCTCGGAAGCCGCCTGGCAGGTCGCCAGTGCCGGCATTCGCGCCGTCCTGCATGAAATGCGCCCGCACCGGATGACCGAGGCGCATCGGACCGAAGGCTGCGCCGAACTGGTCTGCTCGAACTCCTTCCGCTCCGACGATGCCGCCAACAACGCGGTCGGGCTGCTGCACGCCGAGATGCGGCGGTTGGGCTCGCTGATCATGCGTTCGGCCGACGCCAACCAGGTGCCCGCCGGCGGCGCGCTGGCGGTCGACCGCGACGGCTTTTCCGCCGCCGTCACCAAGGCGCTGAACGAACATCCGCTGATCGAGATCAGCCGCGAGGAAGTCGCCGGCCTGCCGCCGGCCGACTGGAGCAACGTCATCGTCGCCACCGGTCCCCTCACCTCGGCACCGCTCGCCGACGCCATCAGGCAGCTGACCGACGAGAGCGCGCTCGCGTTCTTCGACGCGATCGCGCCGATCGTGCACAGGGATTCCATCGACATGTCGGTGGCCTGGTTTCAATCGCGCTACGACAAAGTCGGCCCCGGCGGCACCGGCGCCGACTACATCAACTGTCCGATGACGAAGGAGCAGTATGACGCCTTCGTCGCGGCGTTGCTCGATGGCGAGAAGGTCGACTTCAAGGACTGGGAGACCAACACGCCCTATTTCGACGGCTGCCTGCCGGTCGAGGTGATGGCCGAACGCGGTCACGAAACGCTGCGCCACGGGCCGATGAAGCCGGTCGGATTGACCAATCCGCACAATCCGACGGTCAAGCCCTATGCGATCGTCCAGCTGCGGCAGGACAACAAGCTCGGCACGCTCTACAACATCGTCGGCTTCCAGACCAAGCTGAAGCACGGCGCACAGCAGCGTGTGTTCCGCACCATCCCGGGCCTTGAGCAGGCGGAGTTCGCCCGCCTCGGCGGCCTGCATCGCAACACCTTCCTCAATTCGCCAAAGCTGCTCGACGCGCAATTGCGCCTGCGCGCCCAGCCGCGGCTGCGCTTCGCCGGGCAGATGACCGGCTGCGAGGGCTATGTCGAGTCGGCCAGCGTCGGCCTGATTGCCGGGCTCTGCGCCGCCGCCGACACGCGCGGCGCAGTGCTGACGCCGCCGCCGGCCACGACCGCACTCGGCGCGCTGCTCGGCCACATCACCGGCGGCCATATCGAGACCATCGAATCCGGCCCGCGCTCGTTCCAGCCGATGAACATCAATTTCGGTCTGTTCCCGCCGCTGGCCAGCCCTCCGACCAAGAAGCCGGACGGCTCGCGGCTGCGCGGCAACGAGAAGACGGTCGCCAAGAAACAGGCGATCAGCGCGCGGGCGCTCGCCGACCTCGACCATTGGATCGCAGAGCACCTGCGTATTGCAGCGGCGGCCTGACCACCATGAGCTTGCCGAAAGACGACGACGCGACGCTGTCGGCGCGATGGCGCCAGGGTGTCCTGCTCAAGCGCGATGTGTTCTCGACCGTCGAGCGCGGCCGCTTCCGCGCCGATGACGGCGAGGTCGACGGCGTGCTGCGCCGGCTCGACCAGGTGCCGTTCTGGTCGTTCCTCGTGGCGCTGCATCTGTTTTCGCGCGAACGCCGCGCGCTGACCTTGGCGCGCGACCTCGACGTCGGCCCCAAGTTGCTGTGGGCCGGCAAGCGCGCGCTGGTGCGCGGCTTCATCGACGGCGCGGCGCTGCATCTGGCGAAGCCGCACGGCGACGTCGCCTATTTCCGCTCCGCCAAGGCCGCGTTGCGCAAGCTGCATCGCGCCGGTATCTGCCACAACGACCTCGCCAAGGAGCAGAACTGGCTGGTCGGCCGCGACGGCCGCGCCTACCTCACCGACTTCCAACTCGCCGCCTGCTTCAAGAGCCGAAGCCGGCTGTTCCGCATCGCGGCCTATGAGGATCTGCGGCATCTCTTGAAGCACAAGCGCAGCTACGCGCCGGAGGCGTTGACGCCGAAGGAGCGCAAGGTGCTCGCCAAGAAGTCGGCGGTCGCCAGCATCTGGCTCAGGACCGGCAAGAAGGTCTATCAGGCGATCACGCGCGGCATCTTCAATTTCACCGACCGCGAGGGCGGCGGCCGGCGGCTGGTCAACGACGCCCCGGTGCTGGTCGATCTGATCCGCAGGAATCCGGATGTGCGCGACACCGCGATCGTTGCCTTTGCCGACCGGCGCGTCGGCGTCGGGCTCTATGCGTTCGTCGAGGCCGACCAGTCCGCGCTGGAGAGGACGCTGCGCAGCGAGCTTGCTGCCGCCAAGGGCGTCAAGCCGCCCGAACACATCCAGATCGTGCATGCGCTGCCGCGCGATGCGGCCGGCAAGCCGCGCACCGAAATCCTGCAGCTCGTCGCCATGAACCAGATCGACCTGATCGAGCCGATGATGCGCAGCGACGCCGATCGCGAGTTCCTCAAGGACATCCTCGAGCAACGCAAGAATCTGCGCGATCGATTCAATTTTGAAGTGGCCGAGATGGATCGGCCGGCGCGTTAAAGCGTGATCCGGAAAAGTGCGAAGCGGTTTTCCGAAAAGATCATGCTCAAACAACAAGCTAAAGCGCGACGACGATCCAACCCAATCTCATCGCGCTTTAGCGCGCGCACTCTCGACAAACGCAGCTCGAAGCGCCAATCTTGCGAGGGCTAGCGCGCTCAAGGGACAAGTTTAATGCCACTCACCCGTGGCCGTATCGGGGGATATAATTCCGAACGCCTGGCGTTCGGATTCACCATGATGCACGGCGATCAGGAAATTGAATGCCAGATCAGCGATGCCGCAATGGACGAGCTGGCCGGCACGCGCGGAACACCGAGCCTGGCCCGGCAGGCGCAATTCGTTGCGCTGCGCGACGCTATCGAGATGATCGCATCCGACATCTTTGACAGCGGTCCGGTGGTCCGGGGCGCAACGATCCGGATCTTCACCAAGCACATCTCGAAAGAGCCGAGTTGAGTATCATCCCCGCGCAAACGCTCCGCACTTTTCGGCATGATGCCTTAGCGACCGAATTCCTCGGTGCGCGCGGCTCGCCACAACGTCCAGAGCGTGCGCAGGCGTGAGACCGGTTGCGGCAGGAACGGATCGTTGTCGGCCCTCCTCGCCCGGTTCAGTTCGCGCCTGACATAAGCGAGCGGCAGAAAGATCGGCCGCACGCCGGATGGCACATCCGCGAGCAGCCCGAATGCGGTCTTGAGATGGCCCAGTGCCTCGTCCGCGAGCTGCTCGACCGCCGCACGGATGTTGGGCGTCGGCTTGCCGGCAAACACCTCCTCTTTGCTGCTGCCGTGCTGCTGAAGCAGCGGTAGCGGCAGAAACAGCTGCTGCCGCGAGGCGTCGCGGCCCAGCGCCGCGATGACCTGCGCCATGCCCTGGGCAAGGCCGGCATGACGGGCCAGGTGATCGATCGCCTCCGATGGCCGCGCCACGATGCGCGTGGCCTCCGAGAACAGCACTGAGGCCGTAGCGTCAAGATAGCCCTCGAGCGCAGCCAGCGACGGCATCGGGTCGTTGTAGAGATCGAACTGGTGCTCCTCGACCAGCTGCGACAACGGCGAGACCGGCAGGCGGTGAGTGCGGATCGCCTGCAGCAGTTCGGCTGCGACCGGATTGCCTTCGACACCGCCATGCCCTGCCCCGGCCAGCATGTCGGTCCACCATTGCAGCCGCATCTCGCCGGGTAGCGGCTGGCTGACCTGCTCGTGCACGCGCGAGACCTCGATGTTGAAGGCGTAGAGCGCAAGCAGCGCCCGCCGTTCCGGCCCCGGCATGAACAGGGTCGACGCGTAGCGCACGAAGTCATGGGTGCGCACCAGATCGGCGCAGAAGCCCGCGCCGTCCTTTGGCGCCTCCGCGGCGCTCATGGCACAGCGATCAGCGCCGCCGCGACGCGGCGCCGCTCGCCCAGCATGATGTTGTAAGTGCGGATCGCGGGGCCGGTCTGCATCGGGTCGAGCACCACCCGCACCGCGCGCAAGGCCTCGCGCAGGCCCTTTGGCGGCACCCAGACCTCGGTGCCGGTGCCGACGATCAGCGTGTCGATCGCATTGGCCGATGCGAACACCTTCTGCAGCGAATATTCGTCGATCTCCTGCGGCCTGGTCACCGGCCAGGCCCAGATCGCGTCAGGCAGGCACAGCAACGAGCCGCGGTGCGACATATCGGCGAACGCGAAGCCGCCCTTGCCGTAGGCCTCGATCGGCGCCGACCTCGGAAGATGGGGAGCGTCCGAGGAGTTGCTCATGACCGGCTACTTCTTGGCTGCCGCCGCGTCCGGCTTCTTGGCCGGCGCATCCTGCGCCTCGCCCCGCGTGGTGTGAACACCGAGATAGATCAGG